>DAOUHB010000076.1:0-78932 GCA_034428935.1 Anaerolineae bacterium
GCACGCTCCCGCATGTAGGGCCGGGAATCACGACGCAGTACCCTTTCCAACTCAGCGCGTTGATTCTCGCTCAACCTCAGGTAGCGGCGTTTCGGCATGTCGCACCACCTATGCGTGAAGTCCCCATATTATCCTATTACCCTATTGAATTGTCAAAGTTCATCACCGCGCTATAGCGATGGGGATGACAGCGGCCAGCGAAGCCTCTCCATGAGCGTGCGATAGAAGTAGGTCCGGTCCTGCAGCCGCACAAAGCGCCCCACGTTGTTGCTGGCCTGGACCGTCACCACGTCGCCGTCGTGCAGCTCGTACTCGAACTGGCCGTCGACGGTCAGGATGGCCTGGTGGTCGGTCTGGACCACGATCTTGACCACGGCACCCTGCGACAGGACGATGGCGCGGTCCATGCTCAGGTGGGGGGCAATGGGCTGAAGGAGGATGTTCTTGAGCTGGGGAGGCAGAACCGGCCCTCCGGCGGCAAAGGCATAGGCCGTCGAACCGGTGGGCGTCGAGACGATGAGGCCATCGGCGGCGTAGGTGGCCAGGTAGCTGCCGTCGATGTGGGTTTCCAGGCGGACGATGCGCGCCAGGCTGCCCCGGCTGACGACCACGTCGTTGAGGGCTTCGTAGCCGCGAGATTCCTCGCCGCGGTGGTACTCGGCATAGAGCATCATGCGCTCTTCGATCCAGTAGTCGCCCGCCAGGAGCTGCGGCAGGGCGGCGCTCCACTGGTCAGGGTCCAGCTCGGCCATGAAGCCCAGGCGGCCCATCTTGATGCCCAGCACAGGCACGCCGTGGCTGCCGGCCATGCGCGCGGCGCGCAGGATAGAGCCGTCGCCGCCGAGGGTGACGAGTAGATCCAGCCGGTCGATCTCGGCCAGGACCGCTTCTTCGTCCCAGGTGGAGCCCATCCAGGCTTCGACGCCGTATTTATCAGACTCGCGGGCCATGGCTGCGGCGGTGGGCTGCGTGGCGGGCAGCTTCGGGTGGTGCAAAAGGCCGATTCGTTTGATCATCTCTGTCTCGTGTGTCTGCCGGTTTGGTCGAACGTGAGCGATTATAGCCTACTTCTGCCCGGCTGTCCAGAAACACGGTTTGCCTCGTGGAGGGCGCGGCCGGGACGCCTCTGTGGCGATTTGCGGCGCACTCTGATGTGTGCTATCATAACGCCAGCTCGTGCCCGGCCGTGGCCGGCGGCGAGCCGATGTTCGCGACGGATTGGGCGGTGATCCTGGATAACGAACGGCAGAGCAGCAAAAGCGATTCTCGCCTGGTGACGATCGGGCTCCTGGTGCTCCTGGCGCTGGCGGCCCTGGCCTTGCGCGCCTACAAGGTCGACGGGCAGAGCCTGTGGTATGACGAGGGCTTTTCCGTCTACCTGGCGGGCATGGAGCCGGCCGAGATCGTGGCCCGCACCGCGGCCGATATCCAGCCGCCCCTGTACTACCTCCTGCTCCACGGCTGGATCCGGCTCGTGGGCGACGGCGAGGCGGCGGTGCGCAGCCTGTCGGTGCTCTTCGGGGTGCTGTCGGTGCCCCTGATCTACGGCCTTGCCGTGGCCCTCTTTCACAGCCGCCCGGCGGGCCTCCTGGCCGCCCTCCTCCTGGCCGTCTCGCCCCTGCACGTCTGGTACGGTCAGGAAGCGCGCATGTACACCCTCCTGACGTTCCTGTGCCTGCTCTCCAGCGTCTTGCTGTTGCTGGCCGCGCGGGCAAGGACCGGGGTCCGGGCGGCGGTCCTGTGGCTGGGCTATGCCCTGGCCAGCATCGCGGCCGTCTATACCCACTACTTTGCCTTTTTCGTCCTCGCCTTCCAGGCGGCCTACCTGCTGCTGGTCGCCTGGAGCCAGGGATTTCGCCCCTGGCGCCTGCTCCTGGGCGGCCTGGCCTCGGGCCTGGCCACCATCGTGGCCTATCTGCCCTGGCTGCCTCACCTCGTCGCCCGCTACGGGGCCGACGCCAGCTACCTGCCCGGCCAGCTCAAGCTCGGCGAGGTATTGGTCGACGTGGCCGTGGCCTTTGCCGGCGGCGAGTCGGTCCTGGAGGGCACCGGCATCTGGCTGGCCGCCGGTTACGTCCTGGTCGTGGCCCTCTGCCTGGCGGCGCTGCTGGCCGCCGCGGCACGCGCCGGCCGAGATGCCCCCGACGCGTCCGGCTGGAGCCTGCCGCCTGCATACCATGCCCTCCTCTTCCTGCTGCTCTACCTCCTGCTGCCCATTGCCCTCATCCTGGCCCTCAGTCTGAACTCGCCCAAGTTCAACGCGCGCTATGCCATGGTCTCGCACCCCGCGCTGCTGCTGCTCCTGGCCGGGGGGCTGGCGACCCTCTGGGAGCGCAGGACCGGCTCGCTGCAGAACGTGGGGCGCGGCGCCGCGGCTGCCCTGGCCCTGATCTTCTTGCTCGTCTCCGCCCTCTATGCCGATCGCAACGCGTACCACGATCCGGCCTTTGCCCGGGCCGACTTTCGCGGCGTTGCCCGCTACCTGGAGAGGCACGCCGCCGAGGACGAGACGATCATCCTCAGCTCGGGGCACATGTTTCCCGTCTGGGATTACTATGCGGGGGATAGCGAGCGCCATCTCCTGCCCGATAGCCCCACCCTGGACACGACGAGGACCCTCGACTATGGCATCGCCGCCGACCTGAACCGCTGGCTGGCCGGCCGCGGCGGCGTCTGGCTGGTGCTGTGGCAACACGAGGTCGTGGACCCCAGCGGCTACCTGACGTCGATGCTCGGAGACCTGGCGCTCGAAGAGCCCGTGGAGCGCGGTTTCCCACAGATCGAGCTGCGCCACTACCGCCTGCCGCCCGGGGCCACCTTTAGCGGCGAGCCCGAGATCGAGCACCCGGCCAGCTACAACTTTGGCGGCCGCCTGCAGCTCCTGGGCTACACGCAGAGCGGCGACCGGGAGGTGACCCTTTTCTGGAAAGCGCTGCAGCCCCTCGAAGAGGATTATCGCGTGTCGCTGATCCTGCGCGATCCCGAGGGGCAGGCCTGGGGAACCTGGGACGGCCGGCCGGGGGCCTACTATCACCCCACTGACCGCTGGCGGGTCGACCAGGTGGTCTTTGGGCGTTACGACCTCAGTCTCTTGCCCGGCTCGCCTCCGGGGGACTATGGTCTCGAAGTGGGCGTCTATACCGAAAAAGACGTCGAGGGCCTGGACCTCCTGGACGCGGCGGGTGCGGCCCAGGGCAAGCGGGTGATGCTCGGCGCCGTAGCGCTGTCGGTGGCGGCGGCAACACCCGACCAGGTGGAGGTGCCCCATCCTGACCGCTTCGCGATGGGCGATGGCTTGTCGTTGCTGGGCTGGGATCTGGACCGGGAGGAGGCGCAGCCCGGCGACAGGCTACACCTCACCCTGTTCTGGTCGGTGGTTGCCCGGCCTCGGGGCGACGAGGCGGTGTGGGTGTCGGTCACCGACGCCACCGGCCAGGCCCACGGCGCCGGTTCCTTCCTGCCCACCAACGCCTGGCACCCCACCAGCATCTGGCTTCCGGGGCAGGCGTGGCGGGGGCAGATCTCCTTTCGCTTGCCCGTGGAGACCCAGCCAGGCCCCGCCCGCATCTCGGCGCAGTTGATCGCGCCCGACGGCTCGACTGCCGGTCCGCCCGCGGAGCTGGCGACGGTCCAGGTGCAACCCACCAACCGTGTCTTTGTCGAGCCGCGTCCGCAGGCGCCCCGGCGGGCCAACTTTGAGGATCGCATTGCCCTCGTCGGCGCCGACCTGGTGCCCTCCCCGGTGGCGCCGGGAGGGACGGTGCGGGTGACGCTCTACTGGCAGGCCCTGGCCGAGATGGACATTCCCTACACTGTCTTTGTTCACCTGTTGGGCGTCGACGGTCAGGTGGTGGTCGGCCACGATGGAGAGCCCGTTTTTGGCGCGCGGCCGACGACGGGCTGGGTGCCCGGCGAATACGTCGCCGACGCCCACGACCTGTCCATTCCCGCCGACCTGGCGCCGGGCGATTATATCGTCGAGGTGGGGTTGTACGACGCGGGGGTGCCGGGCATGCCCCGGCTGGCCATCCTGGGCGAGGAGGGCCAGGCGCAGGTCGATCAGGTCATTTTTGGGCCGGTGCAGGTCCGTTAACCCACGTTGTGCTTTGGCTGCCCGCAGTTTTTACACCTGGCGCCAATGTGTGTATAATAAGGCCGCCCTTGAAGGCAGCAGCGGGAGGAAGCAATGCCGATCTACTTGTACGAATGTGATTCGTGCGGCCTTCGGTTCGAAAAAATGCAACGCATGACCGAGGAGCCGCTGACCGATTGTCCGGAATGTGACGGCCAGGTGCGCCGTATCATTCAGCCTGTCGGCATCATTTTCAAAGGCTCCGGCTTTTACGTGACGGACAATCGCCAGGGCTCGTCGCCCACGCTCGCGCCGCCCAAGGAGAAGGACAAGGACAAGGATAAGGACAAAGAGGCGGCCAAGGCGCCGGCAGAGACCAAGGCCTCTACCGAGAGCAGCGCCAAAGAGTCAAAGGCGAGCGAGTGACGAGGGTCCTGCAAAGGCGGGCCACCCGAGAGCCGGGTGGCCCGCCTTTGCATTTCCTCGCACCCGAAGGCCGGGCTGCAGGGACGGGGAAACGTCGCTGCCGGCTCCTCGTTCCGGCGATGCCCGGAAAAGCAGCCGGGGACGGCAGCGGGGTCTGGCGGGACGGCGGCCGGGTTAGACCTGGAATCGCCCGGAAGCAGGGATCACCTTGTACTGAAAGTTGGCCACGTACTCCAGGAGGCGACCCTTGAGATCTTCCCACTCGGCGCTTTCGAGGATCTCGCGCATTTCCTCTACGCTGTCGGTCACGCCGGCGGTCATGATCTGGGGGCCCTGGCCGTAGAGGGTATACCACGCCTCTGTAGGCTGCCAGCCCATCTTCATCAGCGTTGGGGCAAAGGTCTGCATCGCGAACTCGAAATACGTCTGCTCCTGCCCCGGACGAATATCCCAAGTCATCAACAATTTTACTGGCACGGGGTTCTCGATCCTTCCCATTGACAGAGTTCGGCCGCGTGCTAGAGCTGCACTGCCCGGCGAATCTTGTCGCCGTTCCTGGCAAAGGGGCCGACCACTGCCAGGTTTAGACGGTTCTGCTGAAAGACAAAGCCGGCGATGCGCTGGATGTCGGCCGCCTGCACGGCCTCCATCTGCGCCACGACGTCTTCGGGTTCCAGCAGGTCGGGTCCCAGGAGTTCCTGGCGGGCGTACCAGGCCGCCTGGGCAAAAGAGTCTTCCAGCGACAGGGCCATCCGCCCTCGAATGAACTCCTTGGCCCTGGCCAGCTCGTCTTCGGGTACAGGTTCCTGTCGCATCCTGTCCAGCTCGGCCAGGATGGCCTGAATGGCCTCGGCGGTGCGCACAACGCCGACCCCGGCATAGATGCCCAGGGCGCCCGTGTCCTGGAGTGTCGTGGTGTACGAGTCGACGGTGTAGGCCAGACCCAGCCGCTCGCGTACCTCCTGGAAGAGGCGGGAGCGCATACCCTCGCCCAGGATGGTGTTCAGCAGGCGCAGGACAAAGCGGTCTGGGTCCCGCCGGGAGATGCCCGGAAAGCTAAAGGCCAGGTGCGCCTGCTCCGTTTTGCGGTGCTCGATCTGGATGCTGGGCCCGTCGTGGTCCAGGGGTGCCGGGTCCCACAGGACGGGCGGGCCGTTGCGCCAGTCGCCCAGGGTCCTTTGGGCCAGGGCCACCGCTTCGTCGTGGGTCACCTGCCCCGCGAGCCCGAGAATGGTCGTGCGGGGCAGGTAGTGACTGCGCACGTACTCCTGGAGCGACTGCCGGCTGATGGCGTTCACCGTCTCGCGGCTCCCGGCCACGTCGCGACCCAGGGCGTGCTCCGGCCATTGCAGGTTGGCGACCAGGAGCTGCGCCAGGCTGTCGGGCGTGTCGAGGGCATAGTTGATCTCCTCAACGATGACCGCCCGTTCCTTTTCCATTTCGGCCGGCTCAAAGGTGGCCCGCAGCAGCATGTCGCTGAGGACTTCCATGGCTTCGGACGTGTGGGAGGCGGCGACCTTGGCCCAATAGAGGGTCGTCTCCAGGCCGGTGCTGGCGTTGACGATGCCTCCCCGGCCCTCGATGGCCTCCGCGATGTCCCGCGGTGTCGGCCAGCGCTGGGTGCCCTTGAAGAGCATGTGCTCTGCGAAATGCGAGATCCCGGCGATCTCGGCGCTTTCGTACCGGGAGCCGACTGCCAGGAAAAAGCCCAGGCTTACCGACTGGACGTGGGGCAACGTGACGGTGAGGACACGCAGGCCATTGTCCAGCGTCGTCATGTCGTGCATCTACTCACCCTTGAGCTGATCCAGGTATTGCTGGGCCAGGCTCGTCGCCATGGCGTCTTCTCCATCGTCGTACTGCTGAAAATTCTCGAACGCCTGTATGGCGTCCTCGTTCTGCTCCATCTGCATGTAAACCACGCCGAGGCCAAAGTAGGCCTGGGAAAGGGTCGGGTCCAGCTCTACGGCGCGTGTGTAGGATTCGAGTGCTTCCTGCAGCTTGCCCTGTTGCACGTACGCCGCCGCAAGGTTGGAATGGATGGCCTCGTCGTCGGGATCGACCTCCAGGGCCTTCTGGTACTCGGCCACCGCTTCGTCGAGCTGCCCGTTGTTGTAGTAGGCCACGCCCAGGTTGGTCATGGCCGAAACGTGATCCGGCTCGAGCTCCAGGGCAGCCTGGTAGGCAGCGATGGCCTCCTCGAACTCGCCCACCCGGGCGTGCTCGTTGCCCGCCTGGAATAACTCCTGGGCAGTGGCCGGCTGGGCCGCCGTTTCCACGGCTGTCGGCTGGGGCGGGGGCTCGGGCTCGGTGGTGGGCGCCGGTGCACCACAGCCTGCCAACGACGAACCGAGGAGCAAGGCGATCAGGAACAGGGCACTGGCTTTGTGCATCCGTTTCACTTTTTCCTCCCGTTACACCTCTTGGAAGCACGCTTATTGACAATCATACAAAAGGGATCGTGATCCTGTCTGTAGCTTCCATCCCTTTCCGGCGGGTAGCCGAATCGGGAGCCTAGACAATGCGAAAGGCGTCGACGAGCACGCAGCGGCGCATCCGGGCAAAGTTGCGGGCCGACGTCAGCCCTTCGCCTGTGGGGCTGGCGATGGAAAACGAGGTATATCCCTCGCCGCCAAAACCCAGGCCGGCCAGACTGGGACCGTTCTTGACAAAAATGCTGGTGTTGATCTCTCGCGACATGCGGCTGAGGGCATCCAGATTCTTGGAATGCATCACGGCCGTGTGGCCCATGCCCTGCTCCACGGCCCGGGCCAGGTCGATGGCCTCGTCGGCGCTGCCGACGCGCACCAGGGGCATGACGGGCATGAGCTGTTCTGTCCACACCAGGGGGTGCCGGGCGTCGGTCTCGGCGATCACCAGGCGAACGCTTTCCTCAACGTCCACACCGATCTCGCGCAGGATGGTGCGCGGCGACTTGCCGACAAAGGCCTTGTTCACCACGCCGTGTTTGCCCGGGCCGTGGTCCTCGGCCAGGATGACCTTCATCAGGCGCCCGAGCTGCCAGGCGCCGATCTCGACCGCCCCCCGCGCCAGGATGGCCGATTTCAGTCGGTCGGCGATGGCGTCCACGGCAATGATCTCTTTTTCCAGGATGCACACGACGTTGTTGTCAAAGGACGCCCCCTTGACAATGTCACGGGCAGCCTGCTCCAGGTCGGCGGTTTCGTCCACGACCACCGGCGGATTGCCCGGCCCGGCACAGATGGCCTTCTTGCCCGAGCCCATGGCCTCGCGAACCACGGCCGGGCCGCCCGTTACCACCAGCAAGCGCACCGAGGGGTGGTGCATCAGCCGCTGGGCGCTTTCGATGGTGGGCTCGGCGGGGCAGGTCAACAGGTCCGGCGGGCCGCCGGCGCCCTTGATGGCGCGGTTGAGAATGCGAATCGTCTCGGCCGAGCAAGCCTTGGCCCCGGGATGGGCGTTAAAGACGGCCGCGTTGCCCGCGGCGATCATGCCGATGGCGTTGCAGATGATGGTCGAGGTGGGGTTGGTGCTGGGCGTGATGGCGCCGACGACGCCGTAGGGGGCCACCTCCACCAGGGTGAGCCCCCGGTCTCCCGTCCAGGCCTGGGCCTGCAGGGCCTCGGTTCCCGGGGTGCGCTCGGCCACCAGGAGGTTCTTTTCGACCTTGTCTTCGGGGCGGCCCATGCCCGTCTCCTGCCAGGCGGCGCGGGCCAGGGCGGGGGCGTTTTCGGTGGCGGCGCGGCGCATGGCGGCGATGAGCGCAGCACGGCGCTCCAGGGGCAGCCCGCCGAGGCGCTCCTGGGCGATGCGGGCGGCGGCAACGGCCGCGTCCACGTCGCCATAAACCCCATCCACGCCCGCGGCAGGAGCCGCCGGGGCCGGGGCCGGCGCAGGCCGGGCAGCGGCGGCCTGCCCCTGGGGGTGCAGGTCGGCCACCACCCGCTGCACGATCTCGGCAATGCGGCGCTCGTCCAGGGAACTCACCATGTCATTCCACCCCATTCTCGCTCGAGCCTGCCTCGCCCCACGGGGGCGGAGAGACCAGGCTGTAAACGCTCACCGGCTCGCTGCGACCGCGGATCGCGGTCACGCCCCGGGCCCTGGCCTCCAGCCCGCCGCCCGCGGCGTGGTAGCAGCTCTCGGTGATCAAGATCTCGCCGCCGGCGGCCATCTCTTCCAGGCGCTGCGCCAGGTTGACCGTGTCGCCCACGGCGGTATAGTGCAGCTGCTCCAGGGCTCCGATGTTGCCCACCAGGGCTTCGCCCGAGGCAACGCCCACTCCAAACTCCATGCGCAACTCCTCCGGCAGGCCGGCGTGGTAAGCCGCCACGGCGTCCCGCAGCGCCCAGGCGGCCCGCAGCGCACGCGGGGCGTGGTCGGGCTGGGGCAGGGGAGCGTTAAAGATGGCCATGACCAGGTCGCCGGCGTATTGGCTGATGGTACCCTCGTAGGCCAGGATGGCCTGCGCCGCGGCCGTCAGGTGCCCGTTGAGTACCTCCACGAGTTCTTCCGGCGGCAGCACCTCGGCCAGGGCCGTGTAGCCACGCAGATCGGCAAAGAGGATGGTCAGCTCCTGCCGGCATCCACCCAGGCTGACCCGGGCCGGCTCGGCCAGCAGGCGCTCGACGACGTGGGGCGGCACAAAACGCTCAAAGGTTTGGCGGATGGCGTGCTGGGCTTCTCGCAGGCGGTCCGCCTCTCGTTTGGTCCTCAATCGCGTCTGGACGCGGGCCAGCAATTCCCGGTAGTCAAAGGGCTTGAGGAGGTAATCCTCGGCCCCCAGTTGCAGCCCTCGGACCCGATGCTCAGGTGCGGCCCAGGCGGTGAGCATCAGCACGGGAATGTCGGCCGTCGCCGCGTTGGCCTTCAGCCTCTGGCACACCTCGTAACCGTTCAGCAAGGGCATATCCAGATCGAGGAGGATCAGGTCCGGGTTGTGCTCCCGGATCCTGTCCAGCGCTTCCTGCCCGTCAAAGGCGGCGACGACGCGATAGCCTTCCAGGGCGAGCAGGTCGCGGCACAACTCCACGCTGTCGATCCTGTCGTCGGCGACCAGTATAAGGGGCGCCTCACCCATGCCAGTGATTCCTATTCCTTCTGATACTTGACCTCGCCGTGGACTTCCCACGTATCGACGACGGCCATGAGGACGGCATCGCACGGCTTCTTGTCGGTCATGGTGGTCTGCCGGGCCGACGAGCCGGTGGCATACAGCACAACGTCGCCGATGCCGGCCTGCACCGCGTCGGCGGCGACGACATAGTCGCCCGTCTCCTCGTTCTCGATGTTCAGGCGCTTGACGACCAGAAGCTTGAATCCCTCCAGCTTCTCGTCCTTGCGCGATGCCACGAGTGTGCCAACGACTTTGCCCAGGAGCATGGTTCTCTCTCCAACTGCTCGCCGGCTAGGGCCGGGGCAGGCTATCGGCCATGGCCCGGATCCTCTGCCGGGCTCCCGCCAGGAGCGGCGGGCCGTGGCCAAAGCAGCAGATCTCGATGTCGAGGTCCGCCAGGCGCCGGATGGAAGCGTAGGCCTGCGCCATGTCCACCGAAAAGGTGAGGGGTGGCGCGCCCAGGCGTCCCCGGCGGTGGTTCAGGGCATCGCCCACGATGGCAATCCGGCGCCCCGGGTGATAAAAGCAGGCGCTGCCCGCCGTGTGCCCGGGGACGTGGATCACCTGCCAGTCGCCCAGGTGGTCGCCGTCCCGCACGGCGCGCTCCACCCTGGCCGGGCAGTAGCGCAGCAGGTGGTTCACAGCCCCGTTAAAGAGACGCTGCGCCGGGGCGGCCAGAAGCACGGGCCCCAGGGCGCGATCCGCCTTGCCTTCGATGAGGGGCACGTCGGCTTCGTGGGCCACCACGCGGGCACCCGAGGCCTCCTGCAGAGCGGCAGTGCTGCCCATATGGTCGATGTCGCCGTGGGTCAGCCAGATCTCCTTGATGGCCGATGGCGGGCGGCCCAGCGATTCCAGGTGCTGCAGGACGGCGCGGGCGCGGCCGGGCATCGCCGCGTCGACGACGATGGCGTCGTCTCCGTCGAGGAGAAGGTACACCTTGGTGTCCCAGATGCGCTCCACCCAGTGCAGGCCGGGAACGATCTCCATGCCGGTGCCCCTGTCCCGTTCTCCTATTCTCCCATTTCCTTGAGGACCTGATCGTGGCGCCCCAGGGGCAGGATCACGTCGATGTTGGCGTGGGGCCGGGGGATGACGTGGACCGAGACCACCTCTCCGACCTTTTCCGCGCCGCGGACACCCGCTTCGACGGCGGCCTTGCAGGCTGCCACGTCGCCGCGCACCACGGCGGTGCAATAGCCGCCGCCGATCTTTTCGTAGGACACGAGCTCGACCTTGGCCGCCTTGACCATGGCATCGGCCGCCTCGACCATTGCCGCAAACCCCCGTGTTTCGATCATGCCCAATGCTTCTGCCATTGCCTGTTTCCTCCTTACGAGTGAGCTACTTAATCCTTGCGTTTGCTCTCTACTACCCGCCCGGTGATGTCCTCGATGGCCTGTACGGCGGCGCTGTAACCGGCCATGATGTCGCGTTCTTCGCCGCCGAGATAGACGCGGCCAAAGCTGCCAAAGGGCCGCACGTCGACGATGTTGATCTGGGCCGCCTTTTCCGCCTCGTTGGCGGCCAGCACGGCATAGGCCGCCGGCTCGATCTCCATGATATAGAGCGTCTGGTCGGCGATGAGCATCATGCCGTCGCGATTGCGGTTGATGAGCTGTGTCTGGTGGGCGTCGACGCGGCGGATGATCTGGCTGGAATGGATGCCCGGCTTGCGGCGCTCTTCGGCGCGCACCCCCAGGGCCTCCAGGATGGCCGCGCCCGCGGCCCGCACTTCGGCCTGGTCGGCCGAGTGCACCTCCAGGACGCCAAAGAGGCGCTCCACGATCTGGACGGCGGGCCGCACGTTGGTGGCCTTGAGGGCCACGTCGGTGATGCGGTTGATCTCGATGCCGGGCGAGATCTCGACCCACAGCGACGCATCGCCGGCCAGCGGCAAAAAACCCCGGGCGGTAGAGCCGATAAAGGCAGCCATTTGCGGCTGCAGGCTATCCAGAAATACATAGGAACGCAGGTCGACGCTCAAGTTCTCTCCTCCTTCAGGCCCCGCTGGCCTGTTGCACGATCTTGACCCCGGCGCTGGCGCCGATGCGCGTCGCGCCTGCCGCCACCATGGCCCGGGCGTCCTCCAGGTTGCGGATGCCCCCGGCGGCCTTTACCCCCAGCTCCGGACCGACGGCGAGGCGCATCAGTGCCACGTCCTGCGCGGTCGCACCGCCCGGCCCGAAGCCGGTGCTCGTCTTGACATAGTCCGCGCCGGCGGCCTTGGCCAGTTGGCAGGCAATGACCTTTTCCTCATCGGTCAACAGCGCGGCCTCGATGATCACCTTCAGGATCGCACCCCCGGCGTGGGTGCTGCGGGCCACGGTGGCGATGTCTCGCTCGACGTGGCCATAGTCCCTGGACTTCAGGGCGCCGATGTTGATGACCATGTCTATTTCAGTGGCCCCGTCGTCGATGGCTTTTTGTGCCTCGTAGGCCTTGACCTCGGGGGGCGTGGCCCCCAGGGGAAAGCCGACGACGGTGCAGACGTGCACCGGCGAGCCTTTGAGCAGTTGGGCGCACAGCTTCACGTAGGTGGGGTTGACGCACACCGCGGCAAAGTTGTACTTGCGGGCCTCGTAACAGAGCTGCGCGATCTGTTCCTGCGTGGCGTCGGGCTTGAGGAGGGTATGATCGATCATCCCCGCAATCTCCGGGCCCACCTGGGCATTGCCCAGGGTGGTCGTCAGGCGCGAAGCCCCGGCGTCCACCACCTCCTGGATCTTGTCGTGACACTTGGTCACGCAGGCACCCACGCAGTCGGTGCAGGCCACCCCGTCGTCACCCAGTTGGATGCGCGTCTCTTCTTCCTTGAGGAGGATCAATACCTCCCGCGTGATCTGCTCGACCAGTCTCTCGATGGTCGTTTCGTCCAGTTTCACGGGTACCTCTTTTCCGCCAGGCTGCTCACGGGCGCAGGAAACGCCGCTCGATCTGCATGATCTTGTCCACGCGCCGGGCGTGGCGGCCTCCGCCAAACTCGGTCTCGAGCCAGACCTTGACCACTTGCCGGGCAAGGCCCGGGCCCAGGAGCGTGCCGCCCAGCGTCAGGACGTTGGCGTCGTTGTGCTCCCTGGAGTTCACCGCCGTGGCATGATCGTAGCACAGGGCGGCGCGCACGCCGGGAACCTTGTTGGCGGCCATGCACGACCCGATGCCCGCGCCGTCGACCACGATGCCCCGCCAGGCACGCCCCTCCGACACCAGGCGCGCGACGGCGTAGGCCAGGTCGGGATAATCGACGGCGGCGGTGCTGTGGGTTCCGCAGTCGACGACGTCGTAGCCCAGCTCGCCCAGGTAGGCTTTCAGATCTTCCTTCATGGCAAAGCCGCCATGATCCGAGCCCAGGGCCACCGTGCGCGTCGCCGGCTTGTGGCGCGCGGCGAGCGCGGACTCTTCCGGGGCCCGCTCTTTCACCAGCTTGATCCCCCGGTCGAGGGCCGCGTCGCGGGCCAGGGGCGTGACCAGGGCGTCGGCCGGGACTACCAGGCTTTCGCCACGGCCCAGTCCCAGCAGATCTGCCTCGGTGATTGTTTGCCGGCGCTCGGCTGCCCCGGCCCCGGCGCTCGATTCGAGTCCCAGGGTGCGCATCAAGACACGCCGGACGATGCTCCTGACCTGTTCTTCGGGATCGCTCATGGCTGTTCTGTGCCGCCTCTCACGGGTTGGCGTACACCGCCGTGGGCAGCAGCCCCCACGCTTCGGGAGGCCAATAACACAGCAATGCCTTGCCCACGATCTTGTCCCCGGCCAGCAGGCCCCAGGTGTGCGAGTCGCTGGAATTGTTGCGGTTGTCGCCCAGGACGTAATATTGGCCGTCAGGGATCATTGTCAGCGACTGGTTGTAGCGGCCCAGGTCGGCGATATAGGGTTCGTTGAGGCGCTGATGGTCTACCAACACCTCGCCTCTCTGGACCTCTACGATTTCGCCCGGCAGGCCGATGATGCGCTTGATGAGCTTTCGTTCCGGATCAAAGGGGTCGCGAAAGACAATGATATCGCCTCGCCGCGGCTCGTGCAGCCGATAGTCGAGCTTGCTGACCACCAGGAACTGGTTGTTCTGCAGGGTAGGCACCATGCTCTGCCCGACAACGCGATAGTTCTCGAACAGGAAGGTGCGAACCAGAACATAGATTAGCAGGGTAAAGACGACGGTCTCTACGATCTCCCGGATAGCAGATCGTTCCCGCGGCCTGTTTTCTTGGTCGGCTGTCATCTCTGATCCTTACGTGCCCGGGTCAAGGCCTCGCAAAGGCTGCCCGCACAGCGGGCAGGTTCTGGCGAGACGTGCTCGAATTATAGCGCAACTCGCAGCGCATGGCAAGCCGACCCGCGCAAGCGGAAGGGGTGCCCGAGTGGCCGGGATTGGCACAATTCGCTTGACAAACGCGGTTGCATGGTGTATATTGAAGACAGGGTTGGGGCATGTCCCCGACTATCGAAAGGAACAAGGAGGCGGAAGGATGAAGCTCATTTTCGCGCGCTTCAGGCGTCCCGGCGTAGCCGGCGCACTTCTGTTGATCCTGCTCCTGCTCGCTGGCTGCGCAGAAGTACAGGTCGTGGAACCGGTGCCGTCCGGGACGCCAGGCCTGTTTGTCAGTCCCGTCTCGTCGGGGGGTGAGGACCATAACCTGGCTGTCATGGCTGCCGTGCTGGATCCACCCCTCCAGTACGAACAGCTCATCATCAGGCGGCAGTCGGTCACGCTGCTGGTGGTGATCGAGAACAGGGGGGATAGCACCGAGCGGGACGTGGCCGTGCGCGCAAGATTGACCAGTCCCCGAGATGCTGCACTGGACCTGTCGCAAGAGTCCAGTATTAAAAGCATTGCCCCCGGCGAAATTCAGATCGTGCGGTTTGCCCGCCTACAAGAGATCCCGTACTACTCGGCATACCGGTTGGAAGTGAGCGTGGATGCCGTGCCCGGCGAGTTGGACCTGAGAGACAACAGCAAGGTCTATGACGTGCGGATCTCCCGGGAGTAGCCTGCTCTTCGCATGACCCGCTTTCGACGCAAACATGGCAACAACCTGGCACTGCTGGCCGTCGGCCTGACCGTGGGCTTGTTGCTGGCCACGAGTTGGCGCGTGCCGGCCGGCACCCACGCCGGCGAGGCCAACGACCGCGAGGAGCGCATCTATCTCAGCATCGAACGGTTGGAGACCGAGCAGCGGGACCTGCGGGAGACGCTGGGCTCGCTGCGCAGGGAACTGAGCGAGCGCCAGAGCGCGGCCGAGGCGGAAAGCGACCGACTGGAAGCCCTGCGGGCCGAGCTGGAGCGCCAGCAGCTTCTGGCCGGCCTGACGGAAGTGCACGGGCCGGGCGTGCGGATCATCCTTGACGACAGTGCCGCCAACCCTCCTGCCGGCGCCGACGCGAGCCCCTACCTGATCCACGAGCAGGACCTGCGGGACATTGTCAACCTGTTGTGGATGGCGGGCTCGGAGGCCATCGCCATCAACGACGAACGGCTGGTCGCCAGCTCGTCGATCTATTGCGTGGGCAGCACGGTGATGGTCAACAGCACGCGTCTGTCGCCGCCCTACGCCATCAGGGCCATCGGCAACCCCCGCGTGCAGCAGGACTATTTGCGGAACCCCTCCTACCTGCCATTCCTGAAGGAGAAAAAGCGCATCTACAGCCTTCGCTTTGACGTCGACGCCCAGGCCAGCGTCGTGTTGCCCGCCTACCGGGGCGCCTTCTTGACCGAGTACGCCCGGCCCGGGGAGTAGGGACATGACGGCTCCACGGCGGGCATGGACCGCGCGATTGTCGCTGATGACCATCTCCCTGATCCTGGGCTTGCTCGTCGTCGCCCAGTTGCGCACCCGAGGGAATATTGCCCGCGTGGCGAGCAGTGACGACTGGGATTACGTGGTGGCCGAGCTGGTGGTGGGCAACGCCAGGCTGCGAAACGAGATCAAGGCCCTGGAAGAAGATGTCGCCAAGCTACGCGGGACAGAAGGGGCGGCGGCCGTGGTGCAGTCGCTGGTCGACGAGGCGAACCAACTGCGCGTGGCCAACGGCCTGGTGGCGGTCTCGGGCCCGGGGGTGCAGGTTGCCGTGGTCGGCCCGGTGAGCGTCCTGGATCTGCAAGACCTCATCAACGAGCTGCGAAACGCGGGGGCCGAAGCCCTGGCCCTCAACGATCAGAGGCTCATCGCCTGGTCGGCCATCGCCTCCGACGGCGAGCAGGTGACGGTAGACGGGCAACCGGTGCCTGCCCCCTACTACCTGTCGGCCATCGGCAACCCCGAAACCCTCCGGGCGGCCCTGCTGCGTCCGGGGGGCCTGGTTCCCCTCCTCCTCGCGGCCAATCCGTCCATTGTCATCACGGTCAAGGAGAGCGACAGGCTCACCCTGCCCGTTTACAGGCAGGGCGTCGAGTTTGTCTATGCCCGGCCCACCGACTGAGACGGGTTGATCAGCGACAGCATCTTGCCCACCTTCTCGAACTTTTCCAGTACAAACTGCATCTGCGAGTCGGTGTGGGTGGCCATGTAGCTCGTGCGCAGCAGGGACAGGTTGGGCGGCACGCCCGGCGGGATGACCGGGTTGGTATAGACCCCCTCCTCGAAGAGGATCTTCCACGTGAGGAACGTCGCATTCTGATCGCCGATGATGATCGGGATGATGGGCGTCTGGCTGGGACCGGTGTTGAAGCCCAGCCTCTGGAACTCCTGGCGCATGCAGCGCCCGATCTCGTTGACGCGGGTGATGCGCTCCGGCTCTTCGATCATTACCTCCAGGGCCGCCGCCACGGCGGCCACGTTGCCGGGAGGCATCGAGGCGCTAAAGATGAGCGAGCGGGCGTGGTGCTGGATGTAGTGGATGACCGGCTCCGAGCCGGCGATGAACCCTCCCAGCGAGGCAAAGGACTTGCTGAAGGTGCCCATGATGAGGTCGACGTCGTCGTTGCAGCCCAGATGAACGCCTGTCCCCCGGCCGCCGCCAAGGACGCCGATGGAGTGGGCATCGTCGACCATCAAGCGGGCGCCATACTTCTTGCACAGGGCAACGATTTCGGGTAGGGGGGCGATGTCACCCCCCATGCTGAACACACCGTCGACGACCACCAGCTTGCCCGCGCCCTCGGGGATCTGGGCCAGGACGCGCTCGAGATCGCCCATGTCGTTGTGCCGGAAGCGCTTCATGGTGCCGAACGACAGGCGGCAGCCGTCGACGATGCTGGCGTGATCGTCCTTGTCGGTCACGACCGTGTCGCCGCGTCCGATGAGGGCCGAGATGGCACCCAGGTTGCTCTGATAGCCCGTGGAAAAGACCAGCGCTGCTTCTTTCTGCACGTATTCCGCCAGGCGCCGTTCCAGCTCCAGGTGCCAGGCCAGGGTGCCGTTTAGAAACCGCGACCCAGTGCAGCTCGTGCCATAGCGGCGCGTGGCGTCGATGGCCGCCTCGCGGACCTTCGGGTGCGTGGTCAGCCCAAGGTAGTTGTTGGAGCCGATCATCACCAGCTTCTTGTCGCCCACCGTAACTTCTGTGCCCTCGGTATCGTCCAGCGGCATAAAGTAGGGATAGAAGCCGCTGGCCATGAGCTCGCGAGCGTCGGTCCAGTTGGCGCATTTCTCAAATAGATCCATGATCGTCCTTTCCATCTCTCGACCCGGGCCGGGTGCGGGGGAGTTGGGAATCCGAACCCGCCAGCAAGCCGAGATTCTTGTTCGCTCCGCTTCTTGGCAGGAGAAACAGGGGAAGCGTCTCAGTGGCTGCAGGAGCCACAATGCCCGCCCGCGCACGAGCCACACCCTCCGCCGCCGCCCTTTACCGCGTGGCTTTCGCCGTTGCCGCCACGGCTGACGGCCGAAAAGAGCGAGATGGCCCGCTTGGTGTCGTTGCTGCCGCAGTCGCCACACGGGATCGGAAAGTCCGCCTTGCTCATGGGACGGAGCTGGCTGAATTTCTTCCGGCAGTTGCCGCAAACATATTCATAGATCGGCATCGTTCTGTCCTTCGCGTCTCGTTGTCACTTGAGTTTGGCTTTGAAACTGGCCTATTGTACAATGGTTTGCGAAATCGGTCAAACGAGAGAGGAGTTTGCTATGGTCGACGCCGACTTTTTGGCTGCTATCCTGGATAGCCTGAAGGGACCTGTCCTCGTGGCTGACACGCAGCACGTGACGCGCTACATGAACCGGGCGGCCATCGCCCACTACGAGGGAGGCGAAAGCCTCATCGGCCGCTCGCTCCTCGACTGCCACCAGGAGGCGTCCCAGAGGATGATGATCGACATCCTGGCAGCCATGCACTCCGAAGGCGTGGAAGAACAGCTCATCACCGACAACGAGAAACATCGCGTCTACATGCGCGCCGTGCGCGACAGGGCGGGCCAGGTGATCGGCTATTACGAGTGGTACGAGCCGCCTGCCCGCTAGCTTCCCGGCCCGGCCGGGCGCTCAGGGCTCCGGTGTGGGCGAGGGCGTCGGCGTGGATAAGGGGATGATCAGCGTTTGCCCCACGCGCAGACGGTTGCTGGTCAGGTTGTTGGCTTCCATGATGGCCTCAACCGTCACGCCAAAATTCTGGGCGATGGTGTACAGGTTGTCGCCGGACTTGACGACATAGATGAACGGCGTGGGCGATGCCTCGGGTGACGGCAAAGCCTCGGCGGTGGGCGTCTCGGTCGGCTCGGGCGTGGCGGTTGGCTCGGGCGTGTCCGTCGCCGTGGGTGTGGGGGTCGAGGTCGGCGTGGGCGAAGGAGTGGACGTCGGCGTAGGAGATTCGGTGGCGGTGGGTGTGAACGTGGGCGTGTGGGTGGCTGTGGGCGCCACCGTGGGGCTGGACGTGGAGGTGGGCGCAGGCAACGTGGACGTAGGTTCGGGCAGGGACGTGCGGGTCGGTTCCGTGGTGGGCGCAACGGTCGAGGTCGCCACGTCGGCGGTGGCGGCAGCCACTGCCTGCGTGGGGGCCGCCGGCGGCACATCCGTTGGGCCCGGGCCGGCCAGCAGGCCGGGAAGGACGACCCAGCCCACGACGGCCAGGACGGCAGCGATGGCAGGAATGGCGGCGAGGAGCGCCCATCCGGGGACGCGGCGCAGCGACAGGCCACAAAAGGCGCAGGTGTACCCCGTGCTCCTGTTCACCATGCCGCAGTGCCGGCAGCGAATCTGGCGGACCGGGCGCTGGGCCTTGCCGCAGCCCGGGCAGATGCGCTGCCCTTCGTGCATGGTCATGCCGCAGTGGGGGCAGGTTCTTGTTCGTTGGTTAGCGTCCACGCTCATCCCCTCCTCAGGATCCGGCTCCGCCTGTACCGGACTCGCTGTCGCTCGCGGCCGGGGTCTCGCTCGAACGACGGGAGCACAAGCCGGTACCAGACGAGGTGGTGACCTGGTGGAGACCCGGTTAGGCGGCCCTATCTTACCACAAAGCGCGGCTTTCGCCAAGTTGTGCGTTGAGAGGATCATGGATATCCTCGATTCCAGGAAGAACCAAGGAGGCTCGAGTTGAAGGAACTAACTGCCCGTGCCCTGAACCTTGCCCAGGTCCAGGGAGCAAGCTATGCCGACGTCCGGGTCGTCAACCGGCGGACGCAGAACATCAATGTCAAGAACGGGGTGGTCGAAGGGCTGGCCGACAACGAAAGCCAGGGGCTGGGCGTGCGGGTCGTGGTCGACGGCGCCTGGGGCTTTGCCAGCTCGGCCGTCCTCAGCCCGGCCGAGGTCGACCGCGTGACGGCCCTGGCGGTGGAGATTGCCCGGGCCAGCGCCCTCTTTAAGAAGCGCGACGTTCGCCTTGGCCAACCCGTGGCCCACACCGGCAGCTACCGGACGCCCGTGCGCGTCGATCCCTGGCAGGTGTCGATGGAAGACAAGATCGACCTCCTGCTGGAGGCCGATCGGGGGCTGCGGGCCACGCCGGGCGTGCGCGTAGCCTCGGCCACGCTGGCCTTCTGGCGCGAGAACAAGCTCTTTGCCAACAGCGAGGGAGCGTTGCTGGAACAAGAGATCGTCGAGTCGGGGGGCGGCATCGAAGCGACGGCCGTGGATTCCCGGACGGGCGAGGTGCAGAAACGGTCGTACCCCAACTCCTTCGGGCGCGACCAGCGCCAGGAGGGCTGGGAGGCAATCCTGGCAATGGACCTGCCGGGCAACGCTGTGCGCATCGGCGAGGAGTCGGTGGCGCTGTTGACAGCCGACCGCTGCCCCAGCGGGGTAACGACGGTCATCCTGGGGCCCACCCAACTGGCGCTCCAGGTCCACGAGTCGTGCGGGCACCCCATCGAGCTGGACCGGGTGTTTGGCACCGAGGCCAGCTATGCCGGGACGAGCTTCTTGACGCCGGAAAAGCTGGGCACCTTTCGCTACGGCTCGGACGTGGTGAACCTGACCGCCGACGCCACGCTGCCCGGCGGCCTGGGGACCTTTGGCTGGGACGACGAGGGCGTGCCGGCACAGCGCGTCCCCATCGTGCGCCAGGGCCTTTTCGTCGGCTACCTCAGCTCTCGGGAGAGCATCGAGCAGCTTCGCGAGATCGTGGGCGACAGGGCGCCGGCCATGTCCGGGGGCGCCATGCGGGCCGACGGCTGGAACCGCATCCCCATCGTGCGCATGACCAACGTCAACCTGGAGCCCGGCGAGTGGGAGTTTGACGACCTCATCGCCGACACCGACGACGGCCTGTACATGGAGCTGAACAGGAGCTGGAGCATCGACGACAAGCGGCTGAACTTCCAGTTCGGCACCGAGATCGCCTACGAGATCAAGAACGGCAAGATGGGGCGCATGATCAAGAATGCGACCTACACGGGCATCACGCCCCAGTTCTGGGGGAGCTGCGATGCCATCTGCAACGCCAATCACTGGCGGGTGTGGGGCACGCCCAACTGCGGCAAGGGCCAGCCCAGCCAGGTGGCGCACACGGGCCATGGAACCGCGGCAGCCCGCTTTCGCAACGTGCGGGTCGGCGTCATCAGGTAGGGATGGATTCCGAAAGGGAGAATCATGCTAGGCAAGAAGCGAATCCAAGAGATAACCGATAGCATCCTGGCCCGCTCCACGGCGGACCAGACCGAGGTGGTGATCCTGGCGGGCGACAATTACCTGACGCGCTTTGCCAATTCGACCATCCACCAGAACGTGGCCGAAAGCAATGCCGACGTGCGCATTCGCTGCGTCCTGGGCAAGCGGGTGGGCGTGGCGAGCACGAACGACCTGAACGCCGCGGCCCTGGAGAGCACCCTGGACCGGGCCCTGACCATTGCCCGGCTCCAGCCGGAGAATCCGGAGTTCCGCTCTTTGCCCGGGCCGCAGCCCATCGCCGAGGCGCAGGCCTTTTCCGAGGCCACGGCCGCCTGCTCGGCGGAAGAGCGCGCCAGGAGCGTGCGGACCCTCTGCTCTGTCGCCGAGGCCGCCGGGGTTTCGGCTTTTGGGGCGCTGACCACCGCTGCCGTCGAGCTGGCCGTGGCCAACTCCCTGGGCATCTCGGCCTACTTTCCCCTCACCTATGCCGACCTGAACATGGTGGCCATGAGCGACGACAGCGCGGGCTATGCCGCCGGGCTGTCGTCCGATTTCGCCCAGCTTGACTTTGAGGCGCGGGGCCGCGAGGCGGTTGAAAAGTGTGTCCGTAGCCGGAACCCGCGACCCCTGGAGCCGGGCGAGTATACAGTGATCCTGGAGCCCTACGCCGCCCACGACCTGGTGCAGATGATGGGCTACACCGGCTTTGGTGCCACCGCGCTGCAGGAGGGCCGCAGCTTCATGAGCGGCAAGCTGGGCCAGCGCATCGTCGATCCCCGGATCTCGGTCTGGGACGACGCGCTGGACCCCGAGGGCATTCCCTGGCCCTTTGACTTCGAGGGCGTGCCCAGGCAGCGGGTGAACCTCTTGAAGGACGGCGTGGCGAACGGCGTGGTCTATGACTCCTACCGGGCGGGCAAGGAGAACAAGTCCTCGACGGGGCACGCCATACCCAGCCCCAGCCCCTTCGGACCCATGCCCCTCAACACCTTTTTCTCCACCGGCGAGGCGAGCGTGGAGGAGATGATTGCGGGCACCGAGCGCGGGGTGTATGTCACGCGGTTCCACTACACGCGCCCCGTGGAGCCCACGCGCGTGGTCGTCACAGGCATGACCCGCGATGGCACGTTCCTCATCGAGAACGGCGAGATTGCCTACCCGGTCAAGAACATGCGCTTTACCCAGAGCTACGTGGAGGCGCTAAACGGCGTGGAGGGCATCGGCCGGGAGCGCCGCCTGCTCATGGGCTGGCTCGGCATGGGGCGCGACGCCGTGCCGGCCATCAAGCTGTCTTGCTTTCACTTTACCGGGGCCACCGAGTTCTAGGCCATGCGCGTAGAGAGTCTCACCCCAGATCCCCTTGGCATCCGTGCCGCCGCCGGATTCGTGGCGGGCGCCAGCGACCACGTGTCCATCGACCAGGAAGCCCTGGCCGTTTACTGCCGGGAGCTGGCCGCCCGTGACCTGGCCGGGGAATCCGAGTGGGACGCCAGTGTCCACTTTCGAGGCGACGACGAGCAGACCCTGGCCTACGTCTTTGTCCTTGATACCATCAACTTTTCCTTCTGGGGTGAGCCCAAGTGGCGGCGGGAGCACGGCGGGCAGGTGCTGGACGGATACTGGGCACTGGCCGCCGCGCTCACCGCCGAGGCCAGGTCGAACCCGGCCTTTCTGCTGCCCGAGAACCTGGCCACGCTGGACGAGGCGGACCTGGGCCGGGTGCTGGCCGGCAGCCCCACCATACCCCTTCTCGCCGAGCGGGCGGCCAACCTACGCGAGCTGGGTCGCTGGATCGCCGGCGACTTTGCGGGCCGGTTCGCCCCCGTGGTCGACGCCGCGAGCCATGACGCCCCCAGCCTGGTCCGCCTCGTGGTCCTGGGGCTGTCCTCTTTTCGCGACGAGGCGGTCTACAAAGGGCGGGTGCTTCCGTTCTACAAGAGGGCACAGATCCTGGCCGGCGACATCCACGGTGCCTTTGGCGGCGAGGGCTGGGGCCGCCTTGCCCGCCTGGACGCCCTCACGGCCTTTGCCGACTACAAGCTCCCCCAGATCCTGCGCCATCACGGCATCCTGCGCTACGCGCCGGCCCTGGCCGCGGCCGTCGACGAGCAGCGACCGCTGCCCCCGGGCTCGGCGCAAGAGGTCGAGATCCGGGCCAATACGATCCAGGCCGTGGAAGGGATGCGCCACGTGCTCCGGGAGCTGGGCCAGGAGGTGACCAGCTACCAGGTAGACTGGCTGCTGTGGCTTGCCAGCCAGGATAGCGGGCAGATGAAACCCTACCATCGCACGCGCACGATCTTCTATTAGGGTACGGTCAGGAGCAGATCCATCGACGAGTCATTCCATGCGGCCGACGATGCGGCCCTGCAACCCCTGAAGATGTGGTTGGTGGAGCCCTACTATGCCGGCTCGCACCGGGCCTGGGCCGACGGCTACCGGGCCCACAGCCGGCACCAGGTGCGGCTGCTCACCCTGCCCGGCCGCTTCTGGAAGTGGCGCATGGAAGGTGGGGCGGTGACCCTGGCGCGCAAGGCCCTGGCACTGGCGGAAGAGCCGGACCTCATCGTCGCTTCCGACATGGTAAACCTGCCGGTCTTGCTCGCGCTGGGAGGCGAGCGCCTGGCAAGGGTGCCGGTGGCCCTCTACTTTCACGAAAACCAGCTCACCTATCCCCTGCCGCCGGGCGAGAAACGCGATCTGCACTACGGGTTCACGAATTTCACCAGCGCCTTGCGGGCCGATGCCGTCTTTTTCAACTCGGCCTACCACATGGAGGCCTTTTACGACGAGCTGCCGCGCCTTCTCAAGCACTTCCCGGACTATACCGAGCTGTGGTCCGTCGGCCGGCTGCGTGAGCGCTCGGAAGTGCTGCCCCTGGGGCTGGACCTGTCGCGCCTGGATGCCTACCGCCCGGAGCAGCCGGCGGCGGGCCCGCCCATGCTCCTGTGGAACCACCGCTGGGAGTACGACAAGGACCCGGCCACGTTCTTCCGGGCGATCTATGCCCTGGCGGGCGAGGGCCTGGACTTCCGGCTCATCCTGCTGGGCGAGAGCTTTCGCAACCAGCCATCCGAGTTCCTGGAGGCCCGCCAGAGGCTGCCGGAGCGCATCGCCCACTTTGGCTATGCCGAGGACCTGGCGCAGTATGCCCGCCTGCTGTGGCAGGGCGACGTCGTGGTCAGCACGGCGCTGCACGAGTTCTTTGGGGCGGCGGTGCTGGAAGCCTGCTACTGCGAATGCTTTCCGATCCTGCCCGCGCGCCTGTCGTACCCGGAGCTGCTGCCCGCCGCGAGGCACGAGGACTGTCTTTACCGGGATTTTGACGGGCTCCTGGCGCGGCTGCGCCGCTCCATCGTCGACATCGAGGAGACGCGGGCCCGATCCTTGCGGGGAGAGGTCGCCCGCTACGACTGGGACCGAATGGCCCCCCTGTACGACCGCCGCTTTGCCCTGGTGGCCCGGCGGGGCAGCGACACCAGACTCAGGGCGTGAGCCCGCCGTTGCCGGGGCGGCACTACTCCCCGGGCGTCTGGAGGTGGGCGAACATGCTCACCAGCCGGCTCACGTCGCCTCGCGAGAGGCCCTGCCGCGGAACGTGCCCGCGGATGCGCTCGGCCAGCTCGGCGGGGCGTAGAATCGGAAAGGGCAGGGCCTGGCGCTCGGCCTCGGCCAGCTCGATGCTCGCCCTGGGATGGCTGAACACCACGACACCCTCGATCCAGAGACGCGTCCGCCGGCTGAGGGCCGGATCTGTGCGCTTGATGCAGGCCCGCAAGTAATCCACGTTGCGCTTGAGCTGGCGGGCGGGGTCGCGGATGGGCCGCTCTGGTTGGGCAAAGCCACGGCGGCTGGTTTTGGCCTGGTACCACTGCCCGTCGCGGCGGTAGATTCGCCCGCTGTAGTGCTTGGTCTCCAGGGCAAAGACGCCGTTGGGACCCACCACCAGGTGATCGACGTCGTCGCCGCGCCCCGGGAGCTTCAGGTTGTTCACCAGGTAATAGTCGTCGTCGAGGACGGACAGGACCCGCACCAGTTGCTTCTGGCCCTGCAGCCCGGCGTGGAGCTGGGCGCGCCGCGTGCGGTTGCCCGCGTAGCGCGCCTCGCTGATGATCACGCCCACCGCGGCCGCGGCCGCAAGCGCGGCCAGGACCAGGGCCGGCCAGGGCGGCAGGTCGGCGGCGGCGGTCAGGAAGGCAGCCAGTACGGCCAGGGCGGCGAGGATCAACAGCGCCCGGCGCCAGTTGCGCCGCGGCGACACCAAGCTGGCCCGGGCCAACTCTTCGGCCACGTGGTCCGCCATGTTGATGACGTGCAAGGTTCTCCAGCCTATGGCTGCCGCGATAGAACGGCGTTGGTCTTCAGGGCCGCCTGGTCGAGGGCGGTCTGTGGATCGGCATACCCCTGGGTGACGGACAGGATGGCGGTATAGAGGATGTCCTGCACTTCCAGGCTCGCCGGAAATACGGGCTCCGGCTGGCCGTGGCGCACTATCCCCTTTACCTGGGTGGCGACAAATGGGTGGGCCGCCAGGGTATCGGTCATCCAGTCGAGGGCCGACAGCCTGACGGGCATGGCTTCCAGCTCCGAGGCCCACTGCGCCGCCTGGGGAGCCTCGGTGAACCAACGGATGAGCCTCCAGGCCGCTCGCTGGCGGGCGGGGTCGGTGCTCATGATGACAAAGCTGCTGCCGTAAAGCAGCGTGGCAGGGTCGTCGGGGTTGGCCTGGGGCACGAGGGCCTGGTGCCAGTTAAAGGGCTCGACGCCGTTGTGCAGGGCGCCTTCGTATGCGTCCAGGTAGAGGGGGGTGTTGCCCGTGGACGAGAAGGCAAAGGCCGCCTGCCCGTAGCCAAAGGCCTGATAATCCCCGTACGTTTCCTGGGGGCGCCAGGCCAGCCCGGCGTCGATGAGCCGGCGGAGGAGAGCCAGGCTCTCCACACCTGCCGGCTCGTTGAATGTCGCCCGGTGCGCGGTTGGATCCAGCAGCCGCCCGCCCCGGCTGTAAAGCCAGGCGATAAAGGTCGATACGTTCTCCACGTAAGGGTAGCACAGCACGCCCGTCTGGGCCGCCACGTCGTAGCAGGCCTGCTCGAACTCTTCCCACGTGCTCGGGGCGCGGTTCCAGCCCGCCTCCGCCAGGAGTGTGTCGTTGGCCCACATGCCCACGGCGTTCTGGGCAAAGGGAAAGGCCAGGACCTCCCGGCCGCTGCCGGCCAGCCGCCCGGCATCCAGAGACGCAGGCACAAGGTCGGCCAGATCCTCCTGGCTGAAGCCCAGCTCGACGTCGGTCAGGAAGGGGTCCAGGGGCGCGATGGCGCCGATGGGGGCGTACTGGGCAATCATGGCCGGAAAGGCCACCGCCAGATCGGGCAGCTCGCCATCGGGCAGTTCTGACATGATGGCGTCGTGGATGCTGCCGTAGCCGCTCCAGGGCACCAGATCGACCACCACGTCGCGGTTCTCCAGCTCAAAGGCATGGACCATCTCTGCCAGGAGCAGGCCCTGGGCACGGTCCAGGGGCAGCGGTTCCCAGAAGACGAGGGCGGTGACGCCCGGGGTAATGGTCGCCGTTGCTTCGGGCTCGATGCTGGGTGTTGGCTCGTCCACCAGCGCCGTCGGCAGCGGGCCGGTCTGGAGCAGCGCGCAGCCGGTGAGGAGGCCGGCCAGGAGCAAGAGGGGGATGGCCAGGCCGATGGTGCGCGCTCGAACGATCCTCGCCAGGAGGGTCGCGTGGGAAGCATTCTCCATCGAGCTTTATCTCCTCGCTGAACGTTGCCGGGGCGTCAGGGCTGGCCGTCCTGGACCCGCGCCGCCTCAGCTATTATAGCAGAAAGGGTGGTGATCGTCAAACCAATCGATGCCGGCACATTACTTGTGCGGGCACACGTTTCGTGATAGAATTGGTGGTTGTGAGTGACGAAAAAGAGGCGCCGATGCCCGTGGCCGCGGTCCTGCTGGCCGCGGGCGGCTCCAGGCGCATGGGGCAAACGAAACAACTCTTGCCCATCGACGGGCAGCCGATGGTACGCCGTGTGGCGCAGACCGTGTGCCAGGCCGGCCTGGCACAGGTGGTGGCCGTCGTCGGCGCCGAGGGCGAGCGCGTCGCCCGGGCGCTGGCCGACCTGGACCTGGAGATCGTCCACAACCAGGCCTGGCAGCGGGGCATGAGCACCTCGGTGCGCGCCGGGATTGAGGCCTTGCGGCCCGAGATCGAGGCGGCCCTCCTCGTCCTGGCCGACCAGCCGGGGCTGACGCTCGATGCCTTGAAGGCCCTGGTGGAGGCCTATCGCGCCACGCGGGCACCCATCGTCGCGCCCTATTACCAGGGCCGGCGCGGCAATCCTGTGCTGTTTGCCCGCTCCCTGTTCGCCGATCTGGGCCAGGTGGAGGGCGACCAGGGAGGCCGGGCCCTCCTCGTCCGTTACGAGCAGGACGTGGCGCGGGTCGATCTGGACGATGCTGCGATCCTCCTCGACGTCGATACCAGGCAAGATTATGAGGGTCTATGCAGCGAGAAGTGACTTCAGGACAGACCGCGGCCGAAGTGACCACCAGGCGTGCGGCCCTCTATGCCACCACGCTCACGTCCTTTCTGACCCCCTTTATGGACTCGGGGGCCAACGTCGCCCTGCCCGAAATCAGCCGGCAGTTTGGCATGGATGCCGTCGTCCTATCGTGGGTGCGCATGGGCTATCTCCTGGCCGCGGCCATCTTCCTGGTACCCTTTGGAAAGCTGGCCGACATCCACGGCCGCAAGAGGGTCTATGCCTACGGCACGGTTATCTTTACGCTGGCGGCGCTGACCACCGGCCTATCAACGTCCACAACCATGTTCCTGGGGGCGCGCGTCCTGCAGGGCCTGGGCAGCGCCATGATCTTTGGCACCGGCGTGGCCATCCTCACCTCGGCCTACCCGCCCAGCGACCGCGGCCGGGTGCTGGGCATCAACGTCGCCGCCGTCTACCTGGCGGCGTCGCTGGGACCGTCCATCGGCGGCGTGCTGACGGCGCATTTTGGCTGGCGGAGTATCTTTGCCGTTTCGGTGGCACTCGGCACCGTCGCCCTCTGGTTTATCTCGACCCGCCTGCGGGGTGAATGGGCCGAGGCCCGGGACGAGCGGTTCGACCTGCCCGGCTCCCTCATCTATGCCGTCTCCCTCGTCGCCCTGATGCTGGGCATCTCGCGGCTGCCCGGCGTGACGGCGGCAGGCCTCGCCGCCGCCGGTGTGGTGGGCCTTGGGGTCTTTGCCGGGTGGGAGATGCGGGCCCGGGTACCCGTGCTGGACATTCGCCTGTTGGGGTCGAACCGGACCTTTGCCTTCTCCAACCTGGCGGCCCTGATCAACTATGCTGCCACCGCGGCCATCGCTTTCCTGTTGAGCCTCTACCTGCGCTATATCAAGGGCCTCGACGCCCAGACGGCCGGCCTGGTGCTCATCGCCCAGCCCGTGGTCCAGGCCATCTTTTCTCCGTTGGCGGGCAGGCTTTCGGACCGCATCGAGCCGCGCATCGTCGCTTCGGCGGGCATGTCCCTGACCGCCCTCGGGCTGGTGCTGCTGGTGCTCATCAGCCCTACGACGCCGCTGTGGGCCATCATCCTGCGCCTGGGCCTGCTGGGCTTTGGCTTCGCGCTCTTTTCCTCGCCCAACATGAACGGCATCATGGGCGCCGTAGACAAGAGGCTGTACGGCGTGGCCTCGGCCATGCTGGCCACCATGCGCCTCATGGGCCAGATGCTCAGCCAGGCCATCGCCACCCTCCTCTTTGCCCTGTACATTGGCCGGGTCGAGATCGCGCCCCAGAATTATCCGCAGTTTATGGCCGCCGCCAAGACGGCGTTCGCCATCTTTGCCGTGCTGTGCGGGTTTGGCATCCTGGCCTCCATGGCCCGGGGCAGGATCCGCCAGGCGTGAGTACCAGATAGGATGGGCTAGTCAAGTGGACATTACCCCTGGAATCGAGATCCTGCGTTCCATTCGCCACCTCATCGTCGACATGGACGGCGTTCTCTATCGTGGCGCCGAGATGATCCCCGGCACCCCCCAGTTCCTCGCCTTCTTGCGCGAGCAAAGCATCGGCTTTGTCCTGGCGACCAATAATGCCACCCGCACGCCGCAGCAGTTCGTGGACAAGCTGGCGGGCATGGGCGTGGGGGTCGAGCCGGCCGAGATCTTGACCTCGTCGCAGGCCACGGCCGGCTACCTGGCCGGCGTCGCCCGGCCGGGCACGCGGGTGTTTGTGGTGGGCATGGACGGCCTGCGCGCGGCCCTCCAGGCGGCAGGCTTTGAGCTGGTGGAAGAAGATCCGGAGTATGTGGTCGCGGGCATGGACTTTACCATTTGCTACGAGCGCCTCGCCGAGGCTACGCTGCACATCCGGGCTGGCGCCGGGTTTGTGGGAACCAACGCGGACCTGACCTTTCCCTCGGAGCGGGGCATCGTGCCCGGCGCCGGCTCGCTGCTGGCTCTGCTGGAGGCCGCCACGGGTGTCAAGCCGCGGGTCATTGGCAAGCCGGAGACGACCATGATGGAGCAGGCCATGATGCGCCTGGGCGCCGTGCGGGAAACGACGGCCGCCCTGGGCGACCGGCTGGAAACCGACATCCTCGCCGGCAAGCGCGCCGGGCTGTGCACCCTCCTCGTGCTCAGCGGCGTCACCGACCGCTCCCTCCTGGCCACATCCGAGATCCAGCCCGACCTGGTGTTTGAAAACGTGGCCGACCTGTGGGCCACCTGGAAAGAAGTCCTGGCGTGACAAAACCCATTGCCTTGTATGACCTCAGCTACCAGGAGCTGACCGAGCTGCTCACCTCCTGGGGCGAGCCCCGGTTCCGCGCCGACCAGGTGTGGGGCTGGCTCTATCGCTCGCTGGTGGACGACGTGGCCGGGATGAAGAACCTGCCGCAGTCCCTGCGCGAAAGGCTGGCGGCAGAGACGGTCCTGAACCTCCTGGAGCCCGTGGCCGAGCAGGAATCCCTTTCGGGCCAGACGCGCAAGGTGCTCTTTCGCCTGGCCGACGGCAACACCCTGGAGAGCGTCCTCATGCTCTACGACGAGCGGCGCACGGCCTGCATCTCGTCGCAGGTGGGCTGCGGCATGGGCTGTACCTTTTGCGCCACGGGACAGGGCGGCCTGGCGCGCAACCTCACCGCGGGCGAGATCCTGGCCCAGGTGCTCTACTTTGCCCGCGGGCTGCGGGCCGTCGAGATCGAGCGGGCCGCGGCCGCGGGCGACCGCGCCCGGCTGGAGGAGCAGCCCGTCACGAACCTGGTGTTCATGGGCATGGGCGAGCCCCTGGCCAACTATGCCGCTACCCGGAAGGCCATCGAAACCCTGGGCGATGAGCGGGGTTATAACCTTGGAGCCAGGCGCGTGACCGTGTCGACCGTGGGCCTGGTGCCAGGCATCCGCCGGCTGGCCGAGGAGGGCTTGCCCGTGAACCTCGCGGTGTCGCTGCACGCCGCCGACGACGAGCTGAGGGACCGGCTGGTGCCCGTGAACCGGCGCTATCCCCTGGGCGAGTTGCTGCCCGCCGTCCGGGCCTATGCGGCGAAAACCGGGAGGCGGGTGACCATCGAGTATGCTCTCATCGACGGCGTGAACGACTCGGTGGAGCAGGCCCGGCGCCTGTCTGGCTTGTTGGAAGGGCTGTTGTGCCACGTGAACCTGATCCCGTTGAACCCCACGCCCGGGGTGGCCCTCCAACCCTCTCCGCGGGAGACGGTGGACGCGTTTCGGAACGAGCTGGAGTGGGCGGGCATCCCCGCCACGGTGCGCATGCGCCGCGGAATCGACATCGAGGCCGGCTGCGGGCAGTTGCGGCGCCGGGAAGCGGGCGAAAGCCCTCGCTAAGGCTTGCATTTTTGCTCAAAAGAATGTATGATTCTGCTTGAGCAAGAGTGGAGAATGCTGTGGCTGGACGTGTAAAAATAGCGCCGTCGATCCTTGCGGCCGACTTTGCCCGGCTGGGCGCCGAGGTAGCCGAGGCCGAGGCGGCAGGCGCCGATTATATTCATGTGGACGTGATGGACGGGCACTTTGTGCCCAACCTCACCATGGGCCCGCCCATCGTCAGAGCCGTTCGGCGTGTTACAGAGCTGCCCCTGGACGTGCACCTGATGATGGAGGCCCCGGAGCGTTACCTGGCCGATTTTGCCGAGGCCGGGGCCAACATCCTGACCGTGCACGTCGAGACGTGCCCGCACCTGCATCGCACGGTGGAACAGATCAAGGAGCTTGGCTGCCGGGCCGGGGTTACCCTCAACCCGGCCACGCCGGCTGCCAGCCTGCAAGAGATTTTGCGCTTTGCCGATCTCGTGCTGGTCATGACCGTCAATCCTGGCTTTGGCGGCCAGCGCTATATCGAGGGGATAGAGGACAAGATCGGGCAGGTACGGGCCATGCTGGACGACGGCGGGCTGCACGCCGAGCTGGAGGTGGATGGCGGCATCGACGCCGAGACGGCGGGCCGGGTTGTGCGAGCAGGAGCAGACGTGCTGGTGGCAGGGACGGCGATTTTTGGTGCGGAAGAAGGCGTACGCAGTGCTATCGAGCGGATCCGCAATGCGTTCTGAGGGCAAAGCGAGAACCCGTCCGCTGCAGCCGGGGCTGCAAGGGACGGGCTCCCATTCCTGCGGAAGGCGGCCTGGACCGCCGGCAGTTTTCTTTTGCTCAGGTAGTCTGGCGCTTGTTCAGGGTGCGCAGGCAGCGCGTGCAGAGGGTCATCCGCTGGGGCCGCCCATCGCGGTAGATCGTAACCTTCTGAACGTTGGGCTTCCACTGGCGCTTGGTGTGCACCATGGAGTGGCTGACGTTGTGCCCAAACGATGGTGTCTTGCCGCAAATTTCACATTTTGCCATAATTGCACCTCTCCTACATAGATAGAGCCAGCCTGGAAAGCGCTGGCCCGACGTGGTCCGGTTTGCGGCGACTATCATACCACAGGCCGGTCCACAGTGCAAACCGGGCAAGGTGTAGTGCGCAATGTGGTGCTTATCGAAGAGCTGAGGGTCCTGGAAGTGCGAGTTGGAACGGTCCTGGATGGTGTACGGGTCATGGAAATCGGAATGCAGTCGCACAAGCACAGGAGGTCAGGGGACGATCCATGGAACAGAGCAGCCTGGGAAAGATCGAGGTAACGCCGACGGCGATCGCCAGCCTGGCGAGCCAGGCCGTCCTCGAGTGTTATGGCGTGGTCGGCATGGCCGTCAAGGACCTGGCAAGTGGTCTCGTCCAGATCCTGGCGCCCGCCAGTCACAGGCGCGGGGTCAATGTCCAGATCCTCGACGGCGAGATTATCATCGATCTGTACGTAGTCATCGAATATGGCACGCGCATTGCCATTGTTGCGCGCAACATGCAGAGCGCCGTCAAATATACCGTGGAGCGAGCCCTGGGCGTGCCGGTGACCGCGGTGAATGTGCACGTTCAGGACCTTCGAGTGAGCGCCGACTAGGGCTTTGCCCGTCCACCGCCGGGGCCGGGCTGCGGAGAGAGCGTGATCAATAGAAGCCAGGAGGCAGCAGCATTGACCGAACATCGTGATGACAACATCGAGCGAGACGTGGCTCCAGTGGGGCGCCGGCCGGTGAGTGCCAGGCAGTCCTGCGACGGGCAGGGCCTGAAGCGCCTCATGGGCGCGGGCCTTGCCTGGCTGGAACGCCACCAGGCTGCCATCAACGCTCTCAACGTCTACCCCGTGCCTGACGGCGACACGGGCACCAACATGTTGCTCACCATGCAGTCGGCCTACCAGGAGATCCAGGATTCCCCCGAAGAAGAGGTGGGGATTATTGCCCAGAAGGTGGCCCACGGAGCGCTGATGGGCGCCAGGGGAAACTCCGGGGTCATCCTGTCGCAGATCTTTCGCGGCTTTGCCCGCAGCCTGGAAAAGCTGGAAGTCTTTGAGAGCGTTCAATTTGCCGCGGCGCTGCGAGAGGCGGCCGCCACGGCCTACAAGGGCGTCATCAAGCCGGTCGAGGGCACCATCCTGACCGTTGCGCGGGAGGCGGCCGAAGAGGCGGTTCCCGCCGCCGCGGGCAGCGACGACCTGGTCTATGTCCTGGAGCGGGTGGTGCAGGCGGCCAGGGAGTCGGTGGCCCGCACCCCGTCCCTGCTGCCCGTCCTGGCCGAGGCGGGGGTCATCGACGCGGGAGGCCAGGGCCTGTATATCATCCTGGAGGGTATGCTCCGCTACACGAGGGGAGAACGCCTGCACATCGATACCGAGATGGCAGCCGCCATGGGCCTCCAGGCCCTTCACCTCGAGAGCGAGGGGGAGTACGGCTACGACATCCAGTTCATCGTCCACGGGCAGAACCTGGACGTCGACGAGATCCGGGCGTGCATCGCCTCCATGGGCGACTGCGCCCTGGTGGTGGGTGACTCCAAGGCCGTCAAGGTGCACGTCCACTCGCCCGAGCCCGGCACGCCCATCAACTATGGCGCCAGCCTGGGATCCTTGAGCCGGGTCATTGTCGAGAACATGCAAGAGCAGTACCAGGAGTTTGTCCTGAGCAAGGCGCAACCCTCCGGCACTCCCGAGCCGCCCCTGGGCATCGGCACCGTGGTGGTGGCGCCGGGCGTTGGCCTGCACACGGTTTTTCAGAGCCTGGGCGCCAGCGCCGTGGTATCGGGCGGGCAGACCATGAACCCGAGCACCGAAGAGTTGCTGAAGGCGGTGGAGAGCGTCGCCAGCGACGAGGTCATCATCCTGCCCAACAACAAGAACATTGTCATGACCGCCGAGCAGACCCGGGCGCTCTCGGAGAAAAAGGTCTCGGTGGTGCCGACCATCACCATCCCACAGGGAATCTCGGCCCTCCTGGCCCTGAACTACCAGGCCGACCTGGAGACAAACGCCCGGGTGATGGGCGAAGCGGCCAAGAGCATCCAGACGGTAGAGGTCACCACGGCCGTGCGCTCGGCGCAGGTGAATGGCATGAGCGTCCAGGAGGGGGAGGTCATCGGCCTGGTGAACGGCAAGCTGACGGTGAAGGGCAGCTCTCCGGGCCAGGTGGTCCTCCAGGCCCTGGCCGAGGTCGACGCGGCCACTTACGAGATCATAACCGTGTACTATGGGGAATCGGTGACCGTGGACGAGGCCGAGGAGCTGGCAGCCAGGATCCAGGAGGTCTACTCGGAGCAAGAGATCGAACTCGTGGATGGCGGCCAGCCCCATTACCACTATATCCTATCTGCAGAATAGGTGCGCCATGGCAAACGCACGAATTGTAACCGACGTGACAGCGGATCTGGAGCCGGAAGTCATCGAGAGGCTCAAGATTGAAGTGCTGCCTGTCGACATTCAATTGGGCAGTGAAACCTACCGCTTGAACCAGGGCGATAGCTGGGAGCCCCTCTTTCGACGCATGACCGACTCGCCCGCACGCGGAGCAAAGGCCACCGTTTCCAGCAACGAATTTCAGCAGACCTTTGCACGCTTGAACCGCGAGACGGAAGAGATCCTGGTCCTCGTCAGCTCGGGCAAGCTGAGCGACGCGTATCACCAGGCGCGGGCTGCCGCTCGCTCCTTTCTCGGACGCTGCCGGATCGTCGTCCTCGATTCCCTGTCGGCCTCGTGGGGCCTGAGCCTCATGGTCAAGGCCGCCGCCGAGGCGGCGGATCGGGGTCGCTCCCTGGACGAGATCGTACGCCTGGTGCGGGGCTTGTTGCCCCACGTCTACCTGGTCTTTTTCGTGGAGCGCCTGGACTACCTGGAGCACGGAGGGCGCATCGGGCCTGCCCAGGCCCTCCTGGGCACCATGCTCCAGATCAAGCCGTTGCTCCTCATCGAGGACGGCGAGATTGTGTCCATGGAAAAGGTGCGCACCCGGCTGCAGGCCGTGGAAAAGCTGGTGGACTTTGTGGCCGAGTTTGCCCGCGTGCAGCAGGTGGTGATCCTGCAAAGCCCGGTGAACAACGAGATCAACGATCTCGTCGAGGAGTTGACGACCCAACTGGGCATCGCCTTGCCCGGGAAAAAGTTCGAATCGATAAAGTACGATCCTGTGCTGGCCTGCCACCTGGGACCCGAGGCCCTGGGCGTGGTGGTCTACGAGGGAGCCTAGTGGCCAGGGTTCAGGTTGTCACGGATAGCACGGCTGACCTGCCCGCGGAGCTGGCGTCCGCTCTACGGATATCCGTAGTCCCCTGCCAGCTTCTGTGGGGAGAGGAAACGTACCGGGACGGGGTGGATATTCCGCCGCCCGAGTTCTTTCGCCGGATGGCGACAAGCCGGGAGCTGCCGCGGACCTCGCAGCCCCCGGTGAGCGCCTTTTTGCAGGTGTACGAGAGGCTGCTGAACGGCGAGGGAGCCGAAGCGGTGGTCTCGGTTCACGTGGCGGGCAGCCTGAGCGGCACGCTCAATGCTGCCTGGGCGGCGTCGCAGTGCCTGGCGACGCCCGGCCGGGTGGCCGTCGTCGATTCCGGACAGGTCTCCATGGGCCTTGGCTGGGCCGCCGTGGAGGCGGCGAGGATGGCAGCCAACGGGGCCGGCCTGGCGGAGGTCGCGCGGGCGACACAGGAGCTGGGGCCGCGCCTGAAAACGGCGGCCATGATCGACAGCCTGGATAACCTGCGCAAGGGGGGTCGCATCAACCAATTCTCGGCCCTGCTGGGCACGGCCCTTCAGATCAAGCCCCTGGTGAGCCTGGATAGCGGCCAGGTGTCCATCTGGGCCAGGGTGCGCTCGCGGTCCAAGGCATTGCTGGCCCTGGTGGAGCGGGTGCGTTCCTGGGGGCCGCTGGCCGAAGTGGCCGTGTTGCACGCAGGGGCCGAGGATCTGGCGCAGACGCTGGTGGCCCGCTTGCAGGATCTGTTCGCCGAGAGGGAGCCGTGCATTCTGCCGGCCGGCTCGGCACTGACGTCGCATCTGGGCCTGGGAGCCGTGGGGTTGTGTGCTCTGGTCGCCGGTGACCCGGTGCGTCCATTGGAGGGGTAATGCTTACAGCTTTTCAAAAGCTGGCCAAGATATTAAAGTTGGAGGAGAGCCAGGGGTTTCGGGATCGGGCTGTCATTGGCGGCTTTGCCAAGTTTGCCAGGATCTGGCAGAGTGAAGCGCAGGCCGACGCCCGCGACGCCGAGCAAGAGCAGACGGCGAGCGAGATTGCCGACATGCTTGCCGGCTATGGCGAGGCCGAGGCCGAGCGCCGCGAGCAGATGGTGAACGAGATTCTGAACCGCCTCCAGGGGCGGCAGGAGCCCGAGACGGAGCAGCGCTGGCCGCCGCCCGTCAAGCCGGGCAGCAGCCAGAGCAAGGCGGCCGACAACGCGCCGGCCGGTCCCCCGCCGGCAGCCGAACCGGCGCCCACGCCCGTGCCGCCGGCCACACCCGCGGCTCCCACGGCAGCGCCACAGCCGCCGCCGCCGGCAGTGGCGGGCGCTCAGCGGCCCTCCACGGGCCTCGACGCCTCGGTGACGACCCTGCCCGGCGTGAGCACTGCCTACGCCACGCGCCTCGAGAAGCTGGGAATTTCGACGGTGGGCGATCTGTTGCATCACTACCCGCACCGTTACGACGACTACACAGCTCTCAAGTCCATCAGCCAACTGCAGTTCGGCGAAGATGCGACCGTCGTCGGCACCATCTGGGAGACCCGCACGCGCACAACGCGCAGCGGCGGCTCGCTCATCACCAGCGTCATCGCCGATGCCTCTGGCACGGTGGAAGCGGTGTGGTTCAACCAGCCCTACCTGGTGAAACAACTGCGTGCCGGGAGGCGCATCGTCCTCTCGGGCAAGATCGACGAACACCTGGGACGCCTGCGCCTGCAATCGCCGGCCTGGGAGCCCCTGGAGAAAGAGCTGATCCACACCGGCCGCCTGGTGCCGGTCTACCCCCTGACCCGGGGCATCACTTCGCGCTGGCTGCGCAAGCTCATCAAGCGGGTTGTGGACCACTGGACTCCGCGCCTCCAGGACTACCTGCCGGAAGCGGTGCGGTCACGGGCAGGGCTCATGGATCTCCACAAAGCCCTCCGCGAGATCCACTTTCCCGATAGCCACGAATCCGCCGCCGAGGCCCGGCGGCGCCTGTCCTTCGACGAGTTCTTTTTCATCCAACTGGGCATGCTTAACCGGCGCCAGCAATGGCAGAAGCAGGCCGCGGCGCCGCTGCCCACCGACGATGCCCTATTGTCCTCCTTTCTCGGCGCTCTGCCGTTCCAGTTGACCGAAGCCCAGGAGCGCACCTTGCACCAGATCCTGGCCGATCTGGCCCGATCGGAGCCCATGAGCCGGCTGCTCCAGGGCGACGTGGGCTCGGGCAAGACGGTGGTGGCCACGGCCGCGGCCCTCATGGCCGTGGCCCAGGGCAAGCAGGTGGCCCTCATGGCGCCCACCGAGATCCTCGCCGAGCAGCACCACCGCACCGTGCTGGACCTGCTGGCGGGCATGGGCGAGGGCGGGCTCCCGAGGCCTGTTTCGGTCGAGTTGCTGACCGGCAGCGTCCCCAGGCCGGACCGGACCCGGGTCTATGCTACGCTGGCCTCGGGCGAGACCGACATCGTGGTGGGCACCCAGGCCCTTATCCAGCGCAACCTCACCTTTCACGACCTGGCCCTGGTCATCGTCGACGAGCAGCACCGTTTTGGCGTGTTGCAGCGGAGCACGCTGCGGGGCAAGGGCAGCTCGCCCCACATGCTGGTCATGAGCGCCACGCCCATCCCCCGCAGCCTGGCGCTGACGCTCTATGGCGACCTGGAGATCTCGGTCATCGACGAGCTGCCCCCAGGGCGACAGCCCATCGTGACACGCTGGCTGCTGCCCAGGGAGCGAGAGCGGGCCTATGCCTTTGTCCATAGCCAGGTGGAGAAGGGTCGCCAGGCGTTTATCCTCTATCCCCTGGTCCAGGAGTCGGACAAGATCGAGGCTCGGGCGGCGGTGGAGGAGTACGAGCGCCTGCAAAAGACCATCTTCCCGCAACTGCGCCTGGGCCTGCTCCACGGCCGGATGAAGGTCCGGGAGAAGGACGAGATCATGGCTCGCTTTCGAGCCGGCGAGATCGACGTCCTGGTCTCGACCTCGGTCATCGAGGTGGGCATCGACGTCCCCAACGCGACGGTCATGCTCATCGAGGGAGCCGACCGCTTCGGCCTGGCCCAATTGCACCAGTTCCGCGGGCGAGTGGGGCGCGGTGCCCACCAGTCCTATTGCCTGTTGCTGTCCGATAACGCCTCGCCCGACGATCCCAACACACGGCAGACCTGGGAACGGCTCAAGGCAATCGAAGATAGCCAGGATGGCTTTGTCCTTGCCGAAAAGGACCTGGATCTGCGTGGCCCCGGCGACTTTTTCGGGGTGCGCCAGAGTGGATTGCCGGCCCTGCGCCTGGCGAGCCTGAGCAACGTCCGCATCCTCGAGGAGGCGCGGGCCGAAGCTTTGGAGCTTAACCAGGAAGACCCGGCCCTGATGCAGCCCGAGCACCGCCCGCTGGCCGAGCAGGTCGCGCGCTTCTGGCACGATAAGGGCGATCTGAGCTGAGAACCCGGAGGATAGCATGCCACGAGCGATTTACCCAGGCACCTTTGATCCGGTGCACAACGGCCACCTGGACATTGCCATGCGCGCAGCCACGTTGTTCGACCACCTGACCATCGCCGTTTACGCCAGGCCCATGAAGAACCTGTTGTTCACCACGGCGGAGCGGAAGGCGATGCTGGAGGAGGCCCTGGGTCACATTGCCAACATCAGCGTGGTCACCTACAAACAACTGACCGTGGAGTTTGCCCGCGAGGTGGGCGCTCACGCCATCGTTCGCGGCCTGCGGGTTATCTCGGACTTTGAGCTCGAGTTCCAGATGGCCCTGACCAACAAGAAGCTGGCGCCCGAGATCGAATTCGTGTGCCTCATGACCAGCCAGGAATATGCCTTCTTGAGCGCGAGCACGCTCAAGGAGATTGTCATGCTGGGCGGTTGTGTCGAAGGCATGGTACCGAAACACGTCCGTGCGGCCCTGGAGGCCAAGTTTGACGGCACAGCTTGCGGCGAGGAGAACGACGTGCGCCTCGTCTCGCTGCGCGACTGAACCACGGGCGCCTGAAAAGGCGGCGGAAGCTGCGGACGACGGGCCGCCACCGCCGGCAATTGGACGACCTTTGCAAAGGAGGGGACTGGCTTTGAGCGACATCAATCATCTGATCGATCGGCTGGAGCGGTTGTTGACCGAAAGCTGGCGCATGCCTCTGAGCGCCTTCCTCGTCATCAACGAGGACGATTTCCTGGACATCATCGACCAGATGCGCACGGCGATTCCCCGCGAGGTCAAGGAGGGCGAAAAGATCCAGCGGGAGCGGGAGCGGATCGTTGCCCAGGCCGAAGAGGAGGCCGAGCGGCTTCTGCAGCTCGCCCAGGAGGACGCCGCCAAGCTGGTGGAGCAGCACGAGATCATCCGCATGTCGGAGCAGCGCGGCAGGACGATCATCGAGCGCGCCCAGCGCGAGGCCGAGGTCCTGAAGGGTGAGGCCGACGAGTACGCCCGCCAGGTCCTGGTCTCGCTGGACAGCCAGATCGGCACCCTGGAGGAGCAGATCGCCGGCCTGCGAACCACCGTCCGCAACGGCCTGGAGGCCCTTAGCCCGGCGGCTGAGGAAGAACTCCAAGAAGTGCCCTAGCCGGGGCTCCACGGCTTTCGCACGCCGGCGCTCACCCGGTTGCCGCCGTATCAGTTCGCGCGGAATCGCTATCTGGCGCGCTCTGGGCGGCGGACCCGGCAGCCGGCTGCGTGCGCGTGGAGCGGGAGGCTGGAGCCCGGCGACCCTTGCCCGATCGCGTCGTTATCTTGACAGGGGACAGGGTCTCGCCTATAATGGAGCGACCCTGCCCGAGCAGATCGGCTAGGATAGATAAGAGATGCAGTATAACGTTGCCCAATTGTTGAGGGGACCCACCGGTGCCCAGCGACGCTACGAGCTGGAAGAAGACGTTAGCAGCCTGGACCCGGACCTGGAGCCGATGAGTCCTCTGAAGGGCAAGATCACCCTGCTGCGGACGAGCCAGGGTATCCTGGTAACCGGCAAACTGCGGACGGTGCTCCGCGGGCAATGTCGGCGCTGCCTGGAGCCCTGCGACGTGCAGGTGACTTTGAACCTTGAAGAGGAATTCCATCCCAGCGTCAGCATTGCCGACGTGCCGATGGATCCAATACCGGACGAGGAGTACGACGAAGCGCTCATCATCGACGAGCACCACATCCTCGACCTGACGGAGGTCATCCGCCAGGGGTTGTGGTTGGTGGCGCCGACGGAAGCGCTTTGCCGGACCGATTGTCTCGGGCTTTGTCCGAAGTGCGGTGGAAACCGCAATCTGGGAGAATGCCAGTGCGAGCAGGCAGACATCGACCCGCGTTGGGCTGCCCTGCAGGCACTGATAACCAACGAGACGGAATCCGACGAAAGGAGCGATTGACCAGTGGGAGCACTGCCAAAGCATAAACTGGGCAAAGGGCGCAAAGGCCGGCGTCGTAGCCACGATGCGATCCAAGCCCGCAACCTGGTGCCCTGCCCGAATTGCCATGAACTGCGACTGCCCCATCAGGTTTGCCCTGCATGTGGCAACTATAAGGGCATCAAAGTCGTCGAAGTCAAGCCTGAATAAGTGGCGAGCACAGGGGTGTGCTCGGCTCGCATGCTGTTAATGAGAGGCCGTGTCGTGGCAACATTCCGCGGGAACTGTTTCCAGGCACACGGCCTTGTTGTGCTATCCGGTGGTGGCATGTCGACCGGGAGCGTACCGGGCCAGAGCCTGGCAACGATGCTGTGAGGAGGGAGCCGTGATCGATTTCTCATTGAGCGAGGATTTGCGGGATATCCAGGCCCGCGCGCGTAAATTCGCCCAGGAAGAGATCCTGCCTATTGCAGCCGAGTACGATCGCAAGGCCGAGGTTCCTCCCGGAATCGTGCAGAAGGCCAAGGCCGCCGGCCTGTTGAACGTAACCATTCCGAAGGAGTACGGCGGCATGAGCTACGGCGCCCTGCAGAGCGCCATGATTGCCGAGGAGCTGGGGGCGGCCTGCGCCGGCATCAGCATCACCATCCTGGTCAACGGCCTGGCACTGACGCCCATCATGCTCTTTGGCAACGAAGAGCAGAAGGAAAAGTTCCTGAGGCCCGTGGCCGAGGGGGCCAAGCTGGCCGCCTTTTGCCTGACGGAGCGGGAGGCAGGCTCTGACGCCGGCTCCATCAAGACCACGGCCCTGCCCGATGGCGACGACCTGGTGATCAACGGCCAGAAGTGCTTTGTCACCAGTGGCTCCCTGGCGAGCGTCCTGGTCGTGTTCGCCCAGACCGATCCGGAGCGGGGTCCGCGGGGGGTATCGACAATCGTCGTGCCGGCCGATACGCCTGGCATACGGGTGGTCAAGGTCGAAGACAAGATGGGGCAGCGGGCATCCAACACCGCCGAGCTGGCCTTTGAGAACGTCCGGGTGCCCCAGGCCAATCTCCTGGGCAAGCGGGGGCGGGGCTTTGGCATCGCCCTGGAGACCCTCGATTTTGGCCGCTCGGGCGTGGCGGCCCTGAGCGTGGGCCTGGCCCGGGCTGCCCTGGAGCACGCTACAAAGTATGCCAAAGAGCGCCAGCAGTTTGGGGCGCCGATCATAAACAATCAAGCGGTGGCGTTCATGCTCGCCGACATGGCCACCAAGATCGAGGCGGCGCGCCTTCTCACCTGGCAGGCAGCCTGGAGCGCGGACCAGGGGATCAAGGCCACGGCCAAGTCGGCCATGGCCAAGTGTTTCGCCTCCGACACGGCCATGCAGGTGACCACCGACGCCGTGCAGATCTTGGGTGGGGTGGGCTATATGAAGGACAACCCCGTCGAGAAGCTGATGCGCGACGCCAAGCTCCTCCAGATCTACGAGGGCACCAACCAGATTCAGAGGATGGTGATTGCCCGCCAGTTGGGCAAGTGAGGCGGATGGGAGCGAGGACAGAGGAGCATTCATGGCTGACACAGCGCTGATCTTTCCCGGGCAGGGCTCCCAGGACGTGGGCATGGGTCGGGACGTGGCGGAGGCCTATCCTGAGGCGCGCCACCTGTACCAACAGGCCGACGATATCCTGGGCTTTGCCCTATCGGAGCTGTGCTTCCAGGGCCCGCGGGAATTGCTGGACGAGACGGCCAACACGCAGCCGGCCCTCTTTGTTACCAGCCTGGCGTTGGTGGAGGCCCTGAAGGCCGAAGGCAAGCTGCCGGCCGCCGCAATGGTCGCCGGCCACAGCCTTGGCGAGCTGACAGCGCTGGTGGCGGGCGGAGCCATGGGTTTCGAAGAGGGCCTGCGCCTGGTCCGCGAGCGGGGGCGGCTGATGAAGCTGGCCGGCGAGCGGAGCCCGGGTGGCATGGCTGCCGTGCTCAAGATGGACGACGCGGACGTGGAGCAGGCCTGCAAGGAGGCCGCGGCCGAGACGTCGCGGCCGGTGCAGATCGCCAACTATAACTCGCCGGGGCAGGTCGTGATTTCGGGCGACGCCCAGGCCCTGGACAGGGCCATTGAGCTGCTGCGCCAGCGGGGAGGAAAGCGGATCGTGCCCCTGGCCGTCAGCATCCCGGCCCATTCGCCACTCATGGCCAGCGTGGTTCGCGAGTACCGGGCGGCAGTCGACGCCACGGATTTTTGCCTGCCGGTCATACCGGTGGTTGCCAACATCAGCGCTCGCCCGCTGCTGACCGTGGACGAGATCCGCGACGAGCTGGCCGGCCAGTTTACCTGGCCGGTTCGCTGGACCGCTTCGGTGCAGTGGATGGTCGAGCAGGGCGTGAAAAAGTTTGTCGAGATCGGACCGAAAGAGGTGCTTGCCGGTCTCGTGCGCCGCATCGACGGGTCGGTCGAGGCTCAAAGCGTCGGCAGCCTGGAGGCGGTGCGTAACGGTGGTCTGGCATAGAGGCCGGGGAGGAGAGCCATGCGCTTTGAGGGCAAGGTAGCCGTCGTGACAGGAGGCGCGCGGGGCATCGGCCGGGCCATCGCCCTGCGGCTGGCCCGGGAAGGGGCCAGCGTGGTCGTGAACTACTTGAGCAACCAGGCCGCCGCCGACCAAGTGGTCAGCGAGATCCAGGCGGCAGGCGGACAGGCCATCGCCGCCCAGTGCGACGTGAGCAACGTGGCCCAGGCCCAGGCACTCATCGACCGCGCCCGGGAGGTGTTCGGCCGCGTGGATGTCCTGGTCAACAATGCCGGGACGACGCGCGACACGCTCATCATGCGCATGACGGAAGAGGATTGGGACCTGGTCATCGACACCAACCTGAAGGGCGCCTTCAACTGCATCAAGGCTGCCAGCCGCCCGATGGTCAAACAGCGCTACGGCCGCATCGTCAACGTCACCTCGGTGTCGGGCCTGGACGGCAACGCGGGCCAGGCCAACTATGCCTCGGCCAAGGCGGGGCTGGTGGGCCTGACCAAGACCGTGGCCAAGGAGCTGGGGTCGCGGGGTATTACTTGCAACGCGGTGGCCCCCGGCTACGTGGCCACGGACCTGACGGCCTCGCTGCCCGACGACCTGGTGCAGTTGGCCATCGAGCGCGCGCCCCTGGGACGGGCGGGCACGGGCGAGGATATTGCGGCTGCCATCGCATACCTGGCATCCGACGAGGCGAGCTTTGTCACCGGCCAGATCCTGGCCGTGGACGGCGGCCTCTTGATCGCGTGAGGGAGGAGTCGTGGAGGAAAATCTCGGCAAGGTTTCAATCGCGCCCAACGTCCTGGTGACCATCGTCCAGAAGACGGCGGGGGCGATGCCGGGCGTGGATCGTCTCAGCGACAACGTCCCTGGGGTCAAGCGCTTCCTCGGCCTGGAGACGGCGGCCCGCGGCGTGCAGGTGGGCGTAGTGGAGAGCAATGTTAGCGTCGACGTGTACCTGGTTGCCCGGCGAGGCATCGACCTTTTGCAGATGGGGCGCCAACTGCAGTCCGAGATCACGCGCGCCATCGAGGATATCGTGGGGATGAGCGTGCGAGAGGTGAACGTCCACATCGAGGATGTGGCGACCGAATTGGCGGGAAATGTCGTCGAGAAGAAAGAAAGGGCTAGATGAAGATTCGCCATCGCGCCCGCGTTCTGGCGCTGCAGGCGCTGTTCGAAATCGACTGCGCAGGGCATCACCCAACCCTCGTGCTGGAGAGGCGGCTGGAGGAGAATCCGCTGCCTGATCCCGGCGAGGGCTTTGCCCGCGAGCTGGTCCAGGGCGTCGAAGCCTATCGCGAGGAGCTGGACAGGCTGATCCGCCAGTACGCTCCCGAGTGGCCGGTGGACCAAATCGCCATCGTGGACCGGAATATCCTGCGCATCGCCATGTACGAGATCCTGTTCTGTGACGACACCCCCACAAAGGTGGCCATCAACGAGGCAGTGGAGCTGGCAAAAGAGTTTGGTAGTGACAGTTCAGGGCGGTTTGTGAACGGTGTGTTAGGCTCATTGGTAGCCAAAGAAGGCATTGCTGGTAGACAATGAACATTTTTAGCAATATTGGCATTACAGAGTTGATTGTTATTCTCCTGCTGGCGCTCCTGGTCGTAGGGCCCGAGCGCCTGCCGGAGATGGGGCGAAAGCTGGCCAAGACGCTGCGCGACGTCAGGCAAATGTACGAAAACCTGACCAAGGACCTGGGACCGGAGCTCATGTCGCTGCAGCAGACCACGCGCGAGCTGCGCGAATCGGTCGAGTCGGTACGAACCATTCCCAAGGACATGGTCGATTCGGTGGTAAAGGCGGCCGACCTGGACGACACGGTCAGCGATCTGAAGAGCCTCACGGATGATCTGGATCAGATGGGCAAGAGCCTAACCCAGGCCAAGAAGGTGATCCAGAATCCGATGCAGGCCGCGGTGAAAGAGGCGCGCGAGGTCATGACGCCGCCCAAGGCAGAGCCGGCAGAGCCGTCCGATGGGAAAAAGGCGGAAACCGCAAGCGCCGAGACCATCGCGAGCGCCGACAGCGTCGAGGACGTCAAGAACGCGGAGAGCGCCGAGAGCGTCGAGAGCGTCGAGGGCGCAGAGGTGGTGGAAAGTGCCGAGAGCGCCGAGATCGTCGAGATCGTCGAGAGCGACGTAGGGGAGAGAACCGATGACTAGTGCCGAGGTGAGCCCGCCAACCGCACCCGAGGGCGAAGCGGCCGTCATGCCCCTGCTGGAGCACCTGAAAGAACTGCGCAACCGGCTCTTCAGGGCATCCATCGCACTCATGATCACGACGGCCATCAGCTTCTTTTTCACCCGCGAGGTGCTGCTCTTTCTCATCGCGCCCATGGGCGACTCGCTGCCCCAGGCCCTGAAACCCACCGAGTCGCTGGGCAACTATATGAAGGTGGCCCTGCTGTGCGGCGTCATCCTGGCCATGCCGTTTATCGTTTACCAGGTAGGCCGATTCATCGCGCCTGGCCTGACCAAACACGAGCGGCGCTACCTGTTCGTGCTTGTGCCCGGGGCAACCCTGTGTTTTGTGACCGGCGTGGCCTTTGCGTACTATATCATGCTGCCGGCGGCCATTCCCTTTCTCCAGGGTTTCATGTCCGACATTATCGAACAGAACTGGGCCATCGGCGAGTACATGTCTTTCGTGACGTCGCTGCTCTTCTGGATCGGCCTGTCTTTCGAGTTGCCGTTGTTTGTCTACTTTCTGGCCAAGATGGGCATCCTGGATGCCCAGACGCTGACCAAGAACTTCAAGTATGCGATCATTGTCATCGCCATCATGGCAGCGGTCATTACACCCACGGTGGATCCGCTTAACATGGCCCTGGTCATGGGACCGCTGATCGTCCTGTACGCCATCGGGATCCTGCTGGCCAAGCTCGCTTGATCCGGGTGGCCGGCTGACGTTGCCGGCCACCCGCCACTCAAAAGAGGGCGTCTCACCCCGATACGCCCGAATTATACAACCGAAAACCAATATCATGACAAGGAGGGCGTCAGCATGTCAGGCATCCGTGTATTGATCATGGGCGCGGCGGGGCGCGATTTCCACAATTTCAACACGTTCTTTCGTGGCAGGGATGATTATAGGGTGATGGCCTTTACCGCCACCCAGATCCCCAACATCGAAGGAAGGGTGTATCCTCCCGAGCTTGCCGGGCCGCTCTACCCGGAAGGCATCCCCATCTATCCCGAGGCGGAGCTGCTCGACCTCATTGCCAGGCTTCGGATCGACCAGGTGGTCTTTGCCTACTCGGACGTATCCCACGAGTACGTGATGCACAAGGCCTCCATGGTGCTGGCGGCCGGTGCCGATTTCCGGCTGATGGGCTCGGGGAAGACGATGCTCGAGAGCACCAAGCCGGTGGTGGCCGTCTGCGCCGTGCGCACGGGCGCGGGCAAGAGCCAGACGACTCGCCACGTGTGCGATTCGCTGCAGAAAATGGGGCACAAGGTCGTCGCCGTGCGTCACCCCATGCCCTATGGCGACCTCGTCTCGCAAAAAGTGCAGCGGTTCGCCACCTACGAAGACCTGGACCGGCATAACTGCACCATCGAAGAGCGGGAAGAGTACGAGCCTCACCTGGACCGGGGCGTGATCGTCTATGCGGGGGTGGACTACGAGGCCATCCTGCGTGAGGCGGAAAAAGAGGCCGATGTGGTCGTCTGGGACGGTGGCAACAACGACCTGCCCTTCTACAAGCCCGACCTGCACATTGTCGTGGCCGATCCCCACCGGGCGGGCCACGAGCTGTCCTACTATCCCGGCGAGAGCAACGTGCGTATGGCCGACGTCGTGGTCATCAACAAGGTGGATACGGCCGACCTGGCCGACGTGGCCCTCGTGCGCGAAAACGTGCGCAAGGTGAATCCCGGGGCAACCATCGTCGAAGCGGCCTCACCCATCTTTCTCGACGATCCGGGCGCCATCCGCGGCAAGAAAGTCCTGGTCGTGGAGGACGGCCCGACGCTGACCCACGGCGAGATGGCCTATGGCGCCGGTGTGGTGGCCGCCCGGCGCTTTGGCGCCAGCGAGATCATCGATCCGCGGCCGTATGCCGTGGGCACCATCGCCGATACCTACAAGAAGTACCCGACCACCGGGGCCGTACTGCCCGCCATGGGCTACGGCGACCGGCAAATTCGGGATCTGGAAGAGACCATCAACTCCACTCCCTGCGACCTGGTCATCATCGGCACGCCCATCGACCTGCGCCGCCTGGTCAAGATCAAGTGCCTCGCCGAGCGGGTGCGCTACGAGCTTCAGGTCATCGGCCAGCCCACCCTGGAAAAGATCCTGCAAGAGCGCCTGCCCAGGTAGGCCGGTCAAGAAGGCGGTTGGAACAGGCGGAACGCGACGTTCCGCCTGTTTGTTGTGCGCCAGGTTTACAATTGTTGGCTTTTGGTGTAGAATGGGGTTCGCTGTGACGTGTTGTTCCTTGCCAGTGTCGCCTGGCCATGCACAAGGAGGCAATCTGTGTCGCGAAGAGTCGCGATCCTGGGCATAGGCTACACCATTTCTCGTCCCCTGATGCCCGAGGCCTCGCACTGGCCGCGACGAGCCCTTAGCCGGACGCTCGAGCACCGTGGCCAGTCTGCCGCAAGGCACGCCTACGAGCACACGACACCCATACAGAGGTGAGATGCCACATGGAAAGTGAGAGGTCCCTGGAAGGTCTGCTCCAGGAGCTGAGCCCCGAGCAGCGCGAGCGGGTGCGGGGCTATGCCGAGTATCTGCTGGCCGGTCCGCCAGAGCGATCCAAAGCCGGGACCGGCGACGGGCCCGGGCCGGAGGCCGAGGTAACCTTGCGCGAGATCACGTCCGAGACCGTGTACCAGATCTGCCGCCTGAGCGACACGCTCACCCCCCCAAAAAAGTTCATGGTGGCGCAGAACGCGGTCTCTATCGCCCAGGCCCATTTCGAACCCCACGCCTGGTTCCGGGCGGTCTATGCCGACGAAACGCCCGTGGGGTTCATCATGCTGTACGACAGTCCCGAGGAGAAGGAGTACTTTCTCTGGCGCTTCATGATCGCCGAGCCGCACCACGGCAAGGGTTTTGGCCGGCGCGCCCTGGAGCTGTTGATCGACTATGTTCGGACCCGGCCGGACGCCACGGTGCTGGAGACGAGCTGCGGCCAGGGGGCCGGGAGCCCCGAGGGCTTTTACGAACGGCTGGGCTTTCGCCGCAACGGCAAGATCATCGACGACGAAGTGGTCATGGAGTTGGTGTTGTGAAGGAGAGGATGCCAGAGCCCTGGGAGCAGTTGCGGCCCGGCGATCTCGCCCTGTTGGGCCTGCCCTCCGACGAACACTCGTCCTTTCTCCGGGGCGCGGCTTTGGCCCCGCCGCGCATCCGGGAGGTCCTCTATTCAGGCGCCTCGAACCTGAGCGCCGAGAACGGCATCGACCTGGGCAGCGAGGCGCGCTTCCGCGACCTGGGCGACCTCGATTTTGAGGGCACCGACACCTTTCGGTCCATCGAGTCGGCGGTCGGGCAAGTCCTGGCCCGGGGCGCGTCCCTGCTCGCGCTGGGCGGCGACCACGCCCTCACCTATCCCCTGGTCAAGGCCTTTGCCGCCGTCCACGGCCCCCTGGAGATCCTGCACCTCGACGCCCACCCCGACCTCTACGACGTGCTGGACGGCGACCGCTATTCCCACGGCTGTCCCTTTGCGCGCATCATGGAAGCGGGGCTGGCCCGCCGGCTGGTACAGGTGGGCATCCGTGCCATGAACCCGCACCAGCGGGAGCAGGCCGCTCGCTTTGGAGTCGAGGTGCACGACATGCGCGGCTGGCGGCCCGACTTCCGGCCTGACCTCACGGGACCCATTTACCTCTCGGTGGACCTGGACGTGCTGGACCCTGCCTTTGTGCCCGGGGTATCGCATCACGAGCCGGGCGGGCTGTCCACCCGGGAGCTGCTGGGCCTCATCCATCGCCTGGAGGTGCCCATCCTGGGGGCCGACATCGTCGAGTTCAACCCGGCGCGCGATCCGGTGGGCGTCACGGCCGCGGCGGCCGCCAAGCTGTTGAAGGAGGTGGCGGCCTGCATGTTGGCGTGGAACGGGGAGGACCGCGGGGCGCCCGGCCCAGGGGTATCGTGAGCGCCGGCGGACGCATGGAGAAATCATCCCGAGGAAAGGGTCAAGAGCCTATGGCAAGCCTGGAAGATATCGTGGAGCAACTGGAGACGCTATCGGCCGAGAACCTGGCCGAACTGGAGCGGTTCATCCAATACCTGGCCTGGAAACAGCGAGCGGCGGTCGAGGCGCCGGCCGGCCGCCGCTGGACCTTTGACTTTGTGGAGCATTTTCGGCGCGCCATCGTCTCTGCCGACCAGGACCCTGCCGGCATGGAGGTCCAGGTCGGCGAGGCGACCAGCGACGGGGACCAGCGCATGGCCCTCTGGCAGCACCCGCCCGTCCGCGGCTCGTCGCACGTGGAGTACCAGGTGCCCGTGCCCGCCAACGTGCGAAACCTGAGGCTGTGCTTTGCCACCGGCCTGCGCGACGGGTCGCACCTGGCCGAGGGCAACGTCGTCGCCTTTCGCGTTTTCTGCAACGAGTGGCGGATATGGAGCGACACCCAACACGCGGTCAAGTGGCGCGAGCACGAGCTGCCCATGCCCAATGTGCCCGGCGACGTGGTGCGCATCCAGTTTGTGACCGACGGGTTGGGCAATCATCGCTGGGCGTGGGCAGCCTGGGCCGAGCCAAAGCTGGTGGGCGAGATCGAGGGTTAGGCGCGGCAAGCCATTTGATTCAGGCGGCGGCCAACGACCGGCCGCCGCGGCATTGAACCAGGAGGAGGCATCTGGCCATGGACTTTCAGCTTACAGACGAACAGCGCATGGTACGGGATATGGTGCGCGACCTCGCGACGAAAGAGATCGCGCCCCGGGCCGCCGAGGTGGACAAGACGGAAGAGTTTCCCGCCGACAACATTCGAAAGATGGGCGAGCTGGGCCTGCTGGGCCTGCCCTACCCGGAGGAGTACGGGGGCGGAGGTGGCGACTATCTCAGCTATGCCATCGCCGTCGAAGAGATTGCCCGCGCCTGCGGCTCCACAGCCCTCATCTATGCGGCCCACGTTTCCCTCGGCTGCGGACCCATCTACAGCTTTGGCACGGAGGAGCAGAAGCAGAAATGGCTGCCCCGCCTGTGCAGCGGCCAGGGACTGGGGGCATTTGGCCTGACCGAGCCGGAGGCGGGCTCCGACGCCGGCGCGACGCGGACCGTTGCGGTGCGCGACGGAGACTGCTATGTGCTGAACGGCAGCAAGATGTGGATCACGTCCGGCGCCATCGCCGACGTCGTGACCTGCACGGCCAAGACCGACCCATCGGCCGGGACGCGCGGCATCTCTTGCTTTCTCGTGGAGCAGGGAATGCCTGGCTTTATTCCCGGCAAGAACGAGCCCAAGATGGGCCTCAAGGGCTCGGTGACTTCGGCCCTGTCGCTGGAGAATTGCCGGGTGCCGGCCGAGAACCTGCTGGGCAAGGAGGGGGATGGCTTTCGGCAGATGCTCATCACCCTGGACGCGGGTCGCATCAGTATTGGCGCCATGGCCCTGGGCCTGGCGCAGGCCGCGCTGGACGAGGCCATTCGCTACTCCAAGGAGCGGGTGCAGTTTGGGCAGCCTATTAGCAAATTCCAGGCCATCCAGTGGATGATTGCCGACATGGCGACCGAGATCGAGGCCGCGCGGTTGATGATCTACCGCGCCGCGGCACTGAAAGATGCGGGCCGGCGCTTTACCAGGGAAGCAGCCATGGCCAAGCTCTATGCTTCGGAAGTGGCCGAGCGGGCAGGCTTCAAGGCCATCCAGATTCATGGCGGCTACGGGTACAGCCGTGAGTACCCCGTGGAACGCATCTACCGCGATCAGCGCCTGTGTACCATCGGCGAGGGCACAAGCGAAATTCAGCGGCTGGTCATCGCCCGGGAAGTGCTATAGGTCCTGAACGGAGGGACGCCGGCTCTGAGCGAATGCGTTCCTGGCCTGCGTCCCAGTTTACAATCGGTCCCGTGGTAGTGAGGCCGGGGAGGTCAAGTTCGTGGTAGAATTGCATCCATTGGTCGATCTGGCGCGCAGGAGTATCCAGGCCTACGTGCGCGAAGGCAAGCGAATCCCTGTGCCGGCCGAGCTGCTGCCCGAGATGCAGCGGGAAGCCGGGGCCTTTGTCAGCATCCATCGATACGGCCAATTGCGAGGCTGCATCGGCACCATACAGCCCACGTGCAGCACGGTGGCCGAGGAGGTGATCGAGAACGCCATCGCGGCCGCCACCTGCGATCCCCGTTTCTCGCCCATCACCGCCGGCGAGCTGGTCGACCTGGAGATCAAGGTAGACGTTCTGGACAAGCCCGAGCCGGTTCAGACCCTGGCGGAGCTGGACCCCAGGCGCTACGGCCTGATCGTGCAGTCCAAAAAGGAGCCGTGGAAGCGCGGCCTGCTATTGCCCGACCTGGAAGGCATAGACACCGTGGAGAAACAGGTCTACTGGACGCGCTGCCACAAGGCCGGCATCAACGATCCCGACGAGCCGGTGGAGATGTTCCGTTTCGAGGTGCATCGCTACAAGTAACGAGCCGCCCCGGCCTCACCGGGGCGAGCGGGCCAGGACCACGCCAGAGCGCGCCGGAACGCGAATACCGGGCAAGGCACGGCGGCTGACGGTCACCTCCGCGTCGCCGTCCTGCCAGGGGTCGTGCAGGTGCGCGCCCTCTTCCAGGCTTTCCAGGGGCACGTCGACGGTCACCGGCTGCAGCTTGGTGTTGATGACGACGACTACGACCTCGTCTCCCAGGCGGCGGCTGTAGGCCACCACTCCCTGGCCCTTGAACAGCCACGAGAAGTCGCCGCGGCGTAAGGCAGGGTAGTCCTTGCGAAGGCTGATGCAGCGCTTGACGTACTCGCGCAGCTCCCTGTCCCAGAGCCGTTCATCCCAGGGAAAGGCTCCCCGGCAACCGGGATCGTGGCCGCCCTCCATGCCAATCTCGTCGCCGTAGTAGATGCTTGGGGCGCCGGGGAACGTCATCTGAAAGAGCGTCGACAGGCGGTAGGCCGAGTCGTCACCGCGGGCCAGCGTCTTGAACCGGGGCGTGTCGTGGCTGCCCAGCAGGTTGAACTGCACCTCGGCGATGGGCCGCGGATAGAGGGCCAGGATTTCCTCGATGGTGGCCGCGAACTCTTCCGCGTCCAGGGTGGCGATGCTGTGGTAGCCCGAGCGCGCCACCTCCGCCTGGAGCAGGTTGTCGCCTACGAAAAAGCCGAGGCAGGCGCGGGACAGCAGATAGTTCATCACGGCGTCGCATTGGTCGCCCGTGAGCCAGCGGCGCGCGTCGTGCCAGATCTCGCCGACGATGTAGGCATCGGGATTGCCGGCCTTGACTCGGCGGCGAAACTCGCGCCAGAACTCGTCGTCATCGATCTCGGCCATGACGTCCAACCGCCAGCCGTCGATGCCAAAGTCGATCCAGTAGGTTGCCACGTCCCACAGGAACTCGCGCACGGCGGGCGTCTCGACCTTGAGCTTTGGCAGGGCCGGCAGATCCCACCAGGCAACGTAGCCCTGTTGGCCTTTGGGCGCAAAATAGGGGCGCAGCGGAAACTGCTTGACGTAAAACCAATCCACATAGGGCGACGCAGGGCCGTTCTCGACGATGTGGTTGAACTGGAAGAACCCGCGGCTGGCATGGTTAAAAACGCCATCCAGCATAACGCGCATGTCGCGGCGGTGCGCCTCATCCAGGAGGACGCGCAGCGCCGCGTTGCCGCCCAGGATGGGGTCGACCTGGTAATAGTCATGGGTGTGGTAGCGATGGTTGGCCGCCGACTGGAAAATGGGGTTAAAGTAGAGCGCGTTGATCCCCAGGTCCTGGAGATAGTCCAGGTGCTCCACCACACCCAGGAGATCCCCGCCCTTGAACCCGGGGATGGTTGGGGGACTGTCCCAGGGCTCCAGGTTTGATGGTTTTGCTACACGATCGCTTTGGGCAAAGCGATCGGGAAAGATCTGATAGAATATGGCGTCGCGCGCCCATCCGGGCGTCTCGCATACCGGCTCTTCAGCCAACGTCATGTCGTCTTGCCTCCAAGTCTGGTGCTAACCGGTCGGGCCGAGGCCAAACCGATTCATTCTAGCACAGAGCCCAGAGGCCGTCAAGGCGCGTTGACATCCTTCAGCAGATGAGGTACAATCGAGAAAAGCCCTCGGGGCGAGGAGATACCATGGTTGGTCGAGATCGCGCATTGCAGCTTCTTTACCGGGTGCTGGCCCTGGTCCCTGCAGACCAGGCGGAGGCTACCCTCTTTGTTCAGGACCACGCCCTGACCCGTTTTGCCAACAACAGCATTCATCAGAACGTCGCACGGAAGGATGCCCGGTTGACTGTGCGCGCCGTCGTGGACGGGCGCGTGGGCGCCGCCACGACCAACGTGCTGGACGAGGAGGGCCAGCGCCGCGTGGCCGAGCAGGCAGCGGCCATCGCCCGCCTGCAGGAGCCGGCCCCCGACTTTCCCGGCCTGCCCGCCGGCCGGCCCCCGAGGGAGGCGGCCACGTTTTACGAGGCGACGGCGGGGACGACGGCCCGCCAGCGGGCAGAGGCCGTGGGCGTGGTGGTCGACGCCGCCTCGCGCCTGGGCTTCCAGGCGACCGGCGCCTTTGCGACAGAGGTGGGCGAGCTGGCCATCGCCAACACCGCGGGCGTGGCCGTCTATGCGCCCCTCACCCTCGCCTCGCTGCGCACCGTGGTCGACGCGGGACACGGGCAAGGGATCGGCGTGCTCACCGGCTACGCCGACGCCATCAGCCGTGACGTGGGCCAGATCGATGCGGGGGCGGTTGCCGACCGCGCGGTGGCCAAGTGCGCCCTGAACCGCGATCCGCAACTCCTGCCCCCGGGCCGCTATGTCACCGTCCTGGAAGAGATTGCCGTGGCTGACCTGCTGCGCTTTCTGGCGCGCCTGGGCCTCAGCGCCCAGGCGGTGCACGAAGGCCGCAGCTTTGCCGTGGGCAAGATGGGGCAGCCAGTCTGCGGCGAGAATTTTACCCTGTGGGACGACGCCGCCGATCCCAGGGGGCTGGCCCAGCCTTTTGACTGGGAGGGCGTGCCCGCCGAGCGGTTGGAGCTGGTGTCGTCGGGCGTCCTGCGCGGGCTGGCCCACGATTCGCGCTCGGCGGCCAGGGAAGGGCGCCCGTCGACGGGCCACGCCATGTCGCAGGTTTTCGAGCGGTGGAGCCCCTGGCCGGCGCCTACCCACCTCTTTGTCGCCCCCGGCGACGTGGCCCGCGAGGACCTCATCGCCGGTGTGGAGCACGGCGTGCTCATCACCCGCTTTCACTACACCCACTGCCCGGAGCCGCAGCGGGTGGTGGCCACAGGCACCACCCGGGACGGCACCTTTCTCATCAAGGATGGGCGCATCGCCGGGGCGCTCCGCAACCTGCGCTTCACGCAGAGCGTCCTCGACACCTTTTCCAACATCGAGGCGCTGAGCAGCACCGCCGAGCTGCACCGGGACTGGTGGGCCAGCGCAGCGCACTATGCGCCCGCCATGCGCGTCCGCGATTTTGACCTGGCCGGCGAGGCAGGCTGATCTGGGGCGCTCGCACCACGTAGAGAGGAGACCATGGACCGACTGGAAACCATCGTCGAAGAGATCCGCGCCGAGTTCGAGGCCAAGAACGCTGTTCGCGACGCCGCCCTGCAGCGTTCCCGCACCCTGATCCGCCACTGTGCCAATGCCATCCGCGCCACGCATCGCGCTGACTTTGACGAGGCCCAGGAGCTGCTGCGCACGGCCGGAGAGGCGGCCCGGGAGATGTCGGCCGACCTGGCGGCGTATCCCGACCTGTATCAGGCCGGCTACACGCAAGACGCTCTCAAGGAGTACGTCGAAGCCGAGGCCGTCTATGCCCTCATTCGGGGCGCTGCCCTGTCCTCTCCCGGTGAGCTGGGCGTCGAGGCGGCTGCCTATCTCAAGGGCCTGGCCGAGGCGGCCAGCGAGATGCGCCGCCACGCCCTGGAGCTGATGCGGCAGAACCGCCTGGAGCGCGCCGAAGAGATCATGAGCATCATGGACGACATCTATGCCCTGTTGATGACCATGGACTTTCCGGATGCCATCACCGCGGGCCTGCGCCGAACCACCGACATGCTGCGCGGCGTCGTGGAGCGCACCCGGGGAGACCTGACGACGGCCATTCGCCAGGAGATGATGCGCCAGGCGCTGCGCGACTTTGAGGCGCGCATCGGCATGGAAGGTGCTCGTGAGCCGTGACGACGACGTGATTCGGGCCAGCGAGGTGGGGCAGTACGGCTTCTGCGCCCGCGCCTGGTGGCTGGCCCGCGTCAAGGGCCACCGCTCCACCAACGTGGCGGCCCTGGAACGGGGGACGGCCCGGCACCGGGCACACGGGCGGGCCGTGGAGGGCTATCACCTGCTGCGGCTGATAGCGCTGGCTCTATTGCTCCTGGCCGGCGCGGCGCTCCTGGCCTCGCTGTTTGTGGCACTGACGGGATAAGCCCGTGGGCTGGCTCTTCCTCCTGGCTCTCGCCCTGGCTGGCGCCGGCCTGTGGCTCTTGTGGAGGGCAAGGGGGCAGCGGCGACAGGCCGGCCTGCCCGCCGGCCGGCTGGTCTACGTGGACACCGGGGCCTGGAACCGCTGCGAGCGGCCCATGTTTTCCAACCAGTACCGCCTGACGGGCCGGCCCGACTACCTGGTCACCGGCAGGGAGGGCGTTATCCCCGTCGAGGTCAAGTCGGGGGCGGCACCGGCGGCACCCTACTTTGCCCACGTCCTCCAACTCGCGGCCTACTGCCTGTTGGTGGAAGAGCAGGAGCACTGCCGCCCGCCCCACGGCATCATCAAGTACGACGACCGCGCTTTCGAGATCGAGTATACCCCGGCGTTGCGGGCGCGCCTGCTGGCGACCCTGGACGCCATCCGCGCCGACCTGCGGGCCGGCGACGTGGAGCCCAACCACCACGAGCCGGGTCGCTGCCGTGGCTGCGGGCAGCGCACCGTCTGCGATCGGCGGCTGGCCTGATCCTATCCCCCGCCCCGGACCTGGACCTCGCGGAAGCGGGCCGGGGCCGCACCGTGGGCCACGTGGGCAATCTGCATTGGCTCGCCCTTGGCGCAACTGGGCAAGCCCCACAACTGCCACCTATCCCCGTTACACACCGCATCGCAACTGTTCCAGAAACGAGGCGTGCGGTCGGTGTAGCTGGCATCGCGCAGCATGCGCCCCAGGCGGCCGCCCTCGATCTCGTAGGCCACCTCGGTCCCAAAATGAAAGTTCAGGCGCTTGTCGTCCAGGCTCCAGCTCTTGGGCGTGTCCAGGAACAGGGCCCCGTCGCTGTCGGCCAGGAGCTCGTCCCAGGTGCGTTCGCCGGGCTCCAGGCTGATGTTGGTCATGCGGATGAGGGGCAGGTGGCCCCAGCCGTCGGCGCGCATGGTGCCGTTGCTAAAGGGCAGCGGCGGCACCGGGCAGGTCGGCGCGTGGTTGTGGGCCAGCCACCAGGCCGTCTCCCGCGAGGTGAGATAGTTGACGAAACGCCCCTCGCGGATGACGGGAAAGGCCTCGGCGGGCGTGCCCTCGTCGTCCCAGCCAAAGGTGCCCAGGCCGCCGGGCAGGGTGGCGTCGGCGGTGATGTTGACGACGGGCGAGCCGTATTGGAGCAACCCGAGCTGGTCCACGGTCATAAAGCTCGTGCCCGCGTAGGAAGCCTCGCTGCCCAGGGCCCGGTCCAGCTCAACGGGGTGTCCGCAGCTTTCGTGGACCTGGAGGGCCAGGATCGAGCTGCCCAGGATCACCGTGCGCGGGCCGCTGGGGCAAACGGGGGCACTCAGGAGGGCCTCCGCCTCGGCGGCACAGCGCTCCGCCTGGGCCGGCAGGTCCAGGGAGAGGAGGAATTCGTAGCCGCCCTGGGCGTGGTCCTCAAAGCTGCGTCGCTGGAAGATGCCGTCGTCGCCCACGGCGGTGGCCATGATACGGCCGCCGTTCTCGACGATGAGCTGCTCCAGCTTGCTGCCCTCGCTGGAGACGAACCACTTTTTCTCGCGAAAAAGGCTCATGTGCGCCTGGGCCACGCGGACGGAGGGCCGCTGCTGCATCGCCTCGCAGCAGCCGGCCAACAGGGCCAGGCGCTCCTCCAGGGGCACGGCAAAGGGATCTTGCTCCATCTCGGTGGCATAGGTGCCCACCTCCCCCGGGCGTGGGGGCAGCCAGGTGGCGTCGCTCTGTACCCGGGCGCTGGCCGTGGCAATCTCGAGCGCGCGGGCCGCGGCAGCCGCCAGGGAATCCCCTCCCAGGTCGCTCGTCGCCGCCAGGCCCCAGGCTCCGTGGTAGAGCACGCGCACGCTCAATCCCAGGTCCTCGGCGGTGCCGATCCGCTCGGGCCGGCCGTTCTTGACCCACAAGTCCTCCACGCGCCGCTCGACGACGCGCACGTCGGCATAATCCGCGCCACGTGCCACAGCCTGGTCCAGTGCCTTAAGAGCAATTGCCTGCATGTTCGACCTCCCCCGGCCATTGCTTTGACGAATCTCGCGGTCATTGTAGCAGAGATCCGGCGCGGGCGCAACACGCAATCCCTCCACGAGCCGTGCCCCGCACATGGCAGAAACCTGTCCGCCCGCGATGACCGGCTTCGGCTCACCCTTGGCCCTAACCATTTGACAACATAAGACTTGTCGTGCATAATACTGGGCGTTACGGGGCTTGTATGAGGCAATTTCACAGTCTTTCTTGACCTGTTCCGCGCCTGTCTGATCCGAGTCCTCGCCTCTCTCCGAGCCGTTGGTCGCAACGCCACAAATGCCAGATGTTGTAGCTCACAAAAAGGAAGACAAAGGAGGCTCGTCATGAAACATTCCGGGGTCGTTGTGGCAGTTGTCGTTGTCTCGGTCTTGATTCTTCCGTTGGTCCCACCTGGGGGGACCTCTCCCGTCCAGGCGCAAGTGGCAGCGAGCGCCGCGCCCTCTGCCCCACAGGCTGCCGCGGCGCTTGGTCTCGGCTACCAATGGCACACCTTCTACGGCGTCGCCGACTCTGTCGGCCAGCTCCGCACGGTTGGGGTGGATGGTGCCGGCAACGTCTACGTGGCAGGCCATATTAGCCGAACCTGGGGCAGTCCGCTGCACGAGCATAGTGGCGGGTATGACGCGGTTGTGATCAAATTGAATGGCCTGGGGGCCTATCAATGGCACACCTTTTACGGAGCAAGCCCTACCGAGTCCGAAGATGGCGACGACGAGGCTGTGGGCATTGCTGTGGATGCTGCCGGTAACGTGTACGTCGCGGGGTATTCGGACAGGACGTGGCAAGGACCCGGCGACACCGGCCCGCTGAACCCCCACACCGGCACCGAGAACATGGTTGTGCTCAAGCTGGATTCGACCGGCGCCTACCAGTGGCATACCTTCTATCAGCCGGGACGGGCCAATGCCATTGCGCTGGATGGTGCCGGAAACGTGCTGATCACCGGCTACTCGGCCTTCGAGTGGGGCACGCCCCTTCACTCTGCCGCCGACACCGGCCACCTGGTGGTTCTGAAACTCGATGGCAACGGCGCCTATCAGTGGCACACGTACTATGGAGGGGACGTCGGGGCCGGCGATGAGGCTGGCTACGGCGTCGCGACGGACTCGGCATCCAACGTGTACGTGACCGGCACGGCAACCTACCCCTGGCTGGGGGACGGCGGCGCAGCTCCGTTGAGCCCCTTCAGCGGTGGAGAAGGGTACAGCACCGACATCGCCATTCTCAAACTAGGCGCGAACGGAGCGTATCAGTGGCACACCTTTGCCGGGGCCGACGGCACCGATGACCTGAACAACGGCATCGCCTGGCGTGCAGGCAGCCTGGTCGTCGTGGGGCAGTCCGCCAATACGTGGGGCGCACCCCTCAACCCCCATGCTGGCGAAACCGACATCGCCGTCCTGCAGTTAAGCGGCAATGGGCAGCGCCAGTGGAACACGTTCTATGGGTCCACGGCCAGCGACGTGGGCAGCAGCGTCAGCATAAAGGCCGATGGCAGCATCTATGTCTCGGGCTCATCCGCCGCGTCCTGGCTGGGAGACGACGGGGCGAGCCCCAGCCATCCCTATAGTGGTACGGGTGGCGCCGACATTGTGGTCCTGAAACTGGACGGCAGCGGCCGTTATCGGCGACACACCTTTTACGGGGACGCCGACACCCACGACTATGGCTTCGGCATCGCCGTGGACAATAACTACGCCCTTTTCATCCCAGGCACTTCCGAGTCCACCTGGCCGGGCGACGGCGGCATCGCCCCCCTTCATCCCCACAGCGGCAACCTGGACGGAGATGGGTTTGTTCTGAAGCTGGACGACTGGATTCATCGCATCTATATCCCCCTGATCATCAGGGGGCAGTGACGTTTTGAGAGCGGCCTGCGCAGACGCGAACGGTTTGCGCAGGCCGCAGTCCCCTGTTCCAGTTCCCGCAGGAGCTGCAGAACCTGATCCAATTGATCTTCTGGCAACGCTCGAATTGTGTCGCATATCTCATTCACTGTTAGCTCAACGCTCATTCCAACCACCTTTCCGTCTGAGAACCGCTCAACCCGAGAGTATTATAGCGCAAACCAGCTTCAATGTCCGCTGTTCCAAGCTACGTCACTGGGTGGTCATACTCTTGAGTGCATTACAACTACACAGAGAGGGTCAGCCAGAAGATCAGTTTGAGTAAACACCATCTTGGAGGGCGCACTGCAAATTGACGGCCGGCCCAAAGTATGCTAAACTCGCAAGGACACTCCACGAGGGAACCGGGGGTGAGGCATGGACGCCAAAACAGACAAGCGGATACTGGTCCTTTCCGGTGGAGGAGGTCGAGGCGCTTACCACCTGGGGGTGCTCCAATACCTGGAGGAGGTGGACTGGAAGCCCGATGTGATCATCGGCTCGTCGGTGGGGGCCGTCAACGCCGCCGCCCTGGGCTCGGGGATCACGGTCGCCGGTCTGCGCGAGCGCTGGATGGACCTCACTTCCGGGGATGTACAGAAGATGCGCATCGACGACGTGATCCTCGACAACGTGCTCTATCGCCGGGATCACGTCTTTGACCTGACCCCCTGGCCAGAGACCCTCCTTGGCTGCTCCAGGAAGTGGCGGGATCGGCCCTGGTTCCGGCCAGAGGTGATCAACGCTCACGACGCACCCTTTGAGGTGCACGTGACGGCGGTCAATGCCAACACGACGCGGCTGGAGTTTTTTACCAATCGAAGCGACGGGGGCCTGCGACTGGAGCATATCCTGGCCAGCTTTAGCATCCCCTTGTGGTACGGCCCTTTCCAGATCGACGGTGTGCCGTACTGGGATGGCGGCACCCTGGCCAACACCCCTTTCCGCAAGGCCCTGGAGCTGGACGGGACCGAGATCGTGGTCGTCACCATGGTCCCCTGGCCCGAGCGCCCGGTGCGCAGCAGCACGCGCCCGGGCTACGTGACCGATCTCGACGAGCAGCTCCTGGTGGTCGTCCAGGAGCTGTGGAACGCCTTTGAGCCCGCCCTGGATGCCATGCTGACGGAAACGGTGTGGCGGGATTACCTGTTGTACAAGCTCGAGTGTGAGACGGGGCAATATCCGGGCCTGAAGTGGCTGGAGATCGTGGCCCCGGACCGCTATCTAACCGTAGGACTGATGACTCATTACCAGGCAGAGTATCACCGCCACCTGATGGAGCTGGGATACTGGGATGCGCGGAAGGACCTGTCGCGGGTGTTGGGGCAGCCGAGGGGGTCCTGAGCGGGTCTGCAACCAGAGGTCATGTCAGAAGATCATTTAGAACGTTTACAGAAGTTTTTGGCCCAGGCCGGAGTGGCCTCGCGGCGCCAGTCGGAAGAGCTGATACGCGAAGGTAGGGTTACGGTCAACGGGCGTGTCGTCACCCAACTGGGCACCAAGGTCAATCCGGCGCGCGACCAGGTGCGCGTGGACGGCCGGCGGATTCAACTCGCCCGGGAGCACGTGTACATCGTGCTCAACAAGCCGCGGGGCGTCCTGTCGACCATGCAGGATTCGCGCGGGCGCCAGGCCCTGGGAGACCTGGTGTCGGTGCCGGCCCGGTTGTATCCTGTGGGTCGCCTGGATGCCGCCAGCGAGGGCTTGATCCTCCTCACGGACGATGGCGAGCTGGCCAACCTCCTCACTCATCCCCGGTATGGCCACGACAAGGAGTATCGCGTGGTGGTCAACGGCCGCCTCTCGGAGGAGACGCTGGAGACCTGGCGACACGGAATGCTGTTGGACGGCAAGAAAACCGCTCCGGCCCGCGTGGAGGTCCTTGGCACCCGGAAGGACACGACGCTGCTGCGGGTGACCATGCGCGAGGGCCGCAAGCGCCAGATCCGGCGCGTGGCCGAGACGTTGGGGCATCCCGTGATCGAGCTGACGCGAACGCGCCTGGGGCCGCTGGACCTGGGCATGCTGGACGTGGGGCAGTGGCGTTACCTGACGGCCAAGGAGATCGGCAGCCTGGCCGCGCTAAAGATGCGGGCGCAGAAAACGGCCAGTCCTGCTCGAAGGCGCCGCAAAGGGCGATGATCTATCATACAACGGGAGCAAGGAGGCACCATTCTTGAAGGCAATGTCCGTCATCGCCATCGACGGCCCGGCGGCTTCGGGCAAGAGCACCATCGGCCGGCTGCTGGCCGAGGAGCTTGGTTACGTCTACCTGGATACCGGCGTCATGTACCGGGCAGTCACCTGGGCAGCACTGGTCCGGCACATCCCTATCGAAGATGAAGAGGCCGTGACCGGGCTGGCGAGGACGCTGCGCATCGACGTCCTGCGGCCCACCATCGACGACGGCCGCCAGTGCACGGTCCTCGTGGATGGGCAGGACGTGACGTGGGACATCCGGCGACCGGAGGTGGACCATGGCGTGTCGCCGGTGTCGGCCTATGCGGGCGTCCGGGAGGCCCTTACCGAGGAACAGCGTCGCATGGGCTGGCAGGGGCGCATCGTCATGGTCGGCAGGGACATTGGCACCGTCGTCCTGCCCAACGCGGACCTGAAAATCTACCTGGATGCTACCCTGGAGGAGCGTGCCGGACGGCGTTATCGAGAGATCCTGGCGCGCGGCGAGCCGGCTGTGCTGGCCGATGTGTTGGCGGCGGTGCGGCGGCGCGACGAGATCGACAGCAGTCGCGCCCTGGCTCCCCTCCAGCCCGCGGAAGACGCGGTGGTCGTCGACACCACGTTTCTTTCCGTCGAGCAGGTGCTGGAGCGGGTGTTGGCCCTGGCGAACGGCGGGCCCAAGCGCTGAGAGAGACGTGAAATTCGAGGGCAAGGATGCCCGGGAAATTTCCCGGGCATTTTTTGCCCCTTGGCAGAAGGAAACAGCCTTTTTGAGGTGAGGGTGTCGAAACCACGTGGCGTGATCGAATCGGTCGCACCGGGCAGCGTGGGCGAGGAGCTGGGGCTCCGGCCCGGCGACGTCCTGCTGGCCATCAACGGCCAGCCCGTGAGGGACGTCATTGACGTCCAGTTCTATGGCGCCGAAGAGGTCCTGGAGCTCGCCGTGGAGCGCGATGGCGAGGAATGGCTGTTCGAGGGCGAGCGGGAGTACGGCGAGGAGCTGGGCCTGTCCTTCGTCCATCCCACCTTTGACGTCGATATCCGGCGCTGCGCCAACAATTGCGACTTTTGCTTTGTCAAGCAGAACGCCCCCGGCATGCGCAAGTCGCTGTACATCAAGGACGACGACTATCGCTATTCTTTTCTCTTTGGGCATTTCGTGACGCTGACCAACCTGACCGACGAGGACTGGGACCGGCTGGAGGAACAGCGTCTGAGCCCGCTTTACGTATCGGTGCATGCCACCGACCCGGAGCTGCGGCGCCGGTTCCTGTCGCGCAAAGCCGCCCCCGACGTCCTGGATCAGCTCCGGCGCCTGGCCGGGCTGGACATCGAGGTGCACACGCAGGTGGTCCTGGTGCCGGGCCTGAACGATGGCGAGCACCTGGAGCGCACCGTCCGCGATCTGGGAGCGATGCGGGGCCATCCCGTGGCCTCGGTCGGCGTGGTGCCGGTGGGGTTGACCCGGTATCACCCGGGCCGCTGCCGCACGTACACCCCCGCCGAGTCGCGAGCCTTGCTGGGCCAGGTGCAGCCCTGGCGCGAGGCAAACCGCAAGCGTTGGGGCTTGGCCTTTGTCTACCCTTCCGACGAGTGGTACCTGGTGGCCGGCCTCGAGGTGCCTCCTGCCCGTGCCTACGATGGTTTTCCCCAGGTGGAGAACGGCGTGGGCATGGTACGCCGTCTGCTGGACGAGTGGCAGGCGCTCAAGGGGAACTTGCCCGGCCGGCAGCTCCGGCCGGCGACGCTGGCCTGCGGCACGCTCATTGCCCCCGTGCTGCGCGACATCGTGGACGAGCTCAACGAGCTGGCCGGGGCGAATTGGCGCCTGGTGCCCGTGGTGAACGAGTTCTTTGGGCCGGTGACCACCGTTTCCGGCCTGTTGACCGGGCAGGACGTGGCCGCCGCCCTGCGGCGGGGGCCGGAGCCCCCGGGCGAGGTGGCGTTGCTGCCCCGGGCGATGTTTACCGGGCGGTACGGCGGGGGCACGGCGCCGCCCGGCACAACCCTGGACGAGATGCACATCTCGGACATCGAAGCCGAACTGGGCGTGCCGGTGCGGATGGCGGGCACGATGGCCGAAGCCCTGGCCGCCAGCGTGGAGCCCCACGGAGAGATGGTTGCCGGCGAGCCGCACCCGGCTGGTTCCACGGAAAGGTAACGGTGCCGAGGCGTATCGTTCGCTAGCGGTAATCCTCGCGTACCGGGTGCCAGGCGTCGATGACGCGACATGGCTCGTCGAGGATGACCGCGCTGTGGGGCACCTCGGGTGGGATCAGGACGCCGTCGCCGGCCCGCAGCACGCGCTTTTCTCCGTCCAGCTCAAAGGTCAGGCTGCCCGATACGACCCAGGTGATCTGCTGGTGGGGATGGTGGTGTCCGGGGATGACGGCCCGTGGCTCAAAGTCGAAAAAGGTGAGCATGACCCCTTCCAGGTACGCGGCGCGGCGCTTGACGCCGGGCAGCATGTCGGTCACCGGCAGCTCGTCTAGCGTGAAATAGCCCATTGTTCGCCTCCCTACGCTGTTGTCCCTGGCGCGTCGGCCAGGTTGTCCTGGAACTCGATGTTGCCGCGGAGCATCTTGTGCACCTCGCAGCGGCGGGCCGAGTTGTACAGGATGGCCCGCTCCCGCGACGAAAGCCCCTCGCCCAGGTCGAGGTTTGTGATGAACCGGGTGTTGGCCCCCATTCCCACAAATTCCGTCACGCCCTGCACGGTGGCGCCCAGCCGCGTAACCGCGATCCCCTTGCTGGCGGCAACCGCCGCCATGGTGAGGACCATTCAAGAGCCCAGGGCGGCGGCCACCAGCTCCAGGGGGCAAAAGCCCGAGCCCGGGCGCCCGGTGTTTGTACGCTGGTCGGCTTCAAAGCTGCGATCGCCGGCGGTGATGCGCACTTTGTCGCCGCCAAGGTAGGTGGTGGTTACCAGATTCTCAAGGACCAGGTCGCTCATAGGCCAACTCTCCTTAACCCCGCGGGCGCGCGGTCGCTCGCATCCCGGAAAGAAGTGGCGCCAGGCGGGTGCCCTGGCGCCACGCGTAAGTCATCCTTCGATCCTTACCTGGCGCGCTTGAGCCAGCGCACGCTGTTGGACCGGCATTCGGGGCAGATCCTTTCCATATTGGCGCTGTAGTAGCCCTGCCAGTGGTGCCCGCAGCGCACGCAGGCAAACTCGGCGTCCTGCTTCTCGTCCGACTCTTTCGGGTTGCGTGGCCCGGGCACCCGGGCCTGGGCCAACAGGCTGCGAGTTTGCTCGATCTCTTCGGCAGCAACCGACTGGCGCTTTTTTTCGGCTTCCTTCATGATCGTCTGCCAGCGGGCTCCCTCGGCGGCCGAGCACCATTCCAGGAGCAGGCGCTCGGGGCGCAGGCCGGCCTTCTCCAGGCCGTCCCACAGCCCATCCAGGCGCCGGACCGTGCTCCTGTTGGCGTCGATGTAGTGACAGTCGACATAGTGGCAGCCGGAAATCAGCACCACAGGCGCACCCTTCTTGAAGGCGTACCACACGAACTCGGGGTTCACCCGGCCCGAGCACATGGTGCGGATGATGCGCGCGTTGGGCGGGTAGGCCATGCGGCCCACGCCGGCCGTGTCGGCGCCGGCATAGGAGCACCAGTTGCAGGCAAAGGTGACCACCTTGTCCTGTGGGTCCTCTTCCAGGATGGCGTCGAGTTGGGCATAGATCGCCTGGTCGTTAAAGTGCCTCATCTGGATGGCCGAGAACTTGCACTCGGCGGCGCAGGTGCCACAGCCGGCGCAGGCAGCGCTGGTTACGCGCGCCGGTGACTTTTTCTCCCACTGGATGGCGCCAAAGGGGCAGACGTCGGCGCACTGGCCGCACATCTTGCACAGGTCCTCGTCCACGACGGCGGTGATGGCCTCGACGGCGAATTTGGACTTGTTCAGCAGAATCGAAGCCCGCGAGGCCGCGGCGCTGGCCTGGGTGACACTTTCGCGCACGTCCTTGGGGCTCTCGGCCGCACCGGCGATAAAGATGCCCTTCGTCGGGGTATCCACCGGCCGGAGCTTGGGATGGGCCTCTTTCAGGAAGCCGCTCGGCGCCCGCGACAGGCTGACCATCTGGCGGATCGCCTCGGTTTCCGTGGCCGGCGTGGCGCCCACCGAGAGCACCAGCATGTCCACCTCGTGGGTCTCCAGGCGGTTGGCCATGGTATTCTCCACGGTCACGTGCAGGTTACCGGTGGCCGGGTCCTCGCGGACCTCGCCCGGGATGCCCCGGATGTAGCGCACGCCGTTGCTCTTGCTGCGCATCAACAGCTCTTCGAAGCCCTTGCCAAAGGCGCGCAGGTCCATGTAAAAGACCGTGATGTCGGTGTCGGGATAGTTGTCCTTGATGTACTGGGCGGCCTTGACGGTGTTCATGCAGCAGATGTTGGAGCAGTAGGGATTGCCCCGCTCCGGGTCCTGGGTACGGGAGCCGACGCACTGGACAAACCCCAACCGCCTGGGACGCTCCAGGTCGCTGGGCCGGCCAAAATGGCCCTCCAGCGGCCCCCCGGTGCTGACCAGCCGCTCCAACTCCATGCTGGTTACCACGTTGGGATAACGGGTGTAGCCGTACTCGTCCAGGCCGGCCGGATCGTAGACGTTCATCCCGGTGGCGACGATGACGCTGCCCACCTCCAGGCTCAGGATCTCGTCCTGCATATCAAAGTCGATGCACTTTTTCTCGCAGGCCTCGATACACTTGCCGCAGGCAATGGGGTTTTGCCCCAGGCACTCGTCGCCCGACACGATGTAGGACGACGGTACGGCCTGGGGGAAGGGAATGTGGATCGCCTTGCGGGTGCCGAGTCCCATCTGGAACTCGTCGGGCACGACCACGGGACACACAACCGCACAGTCGCCGCAGGAGGTGCACTCATCCTCGTTGACGTAGCGGGCCTTCTTGCGTACGCGCACCTTGAAGTTGCCAACGTAACCGGAAACGTCCTCTACCTCGGAATAGGTCAGGAGCTTGATATTGGGATGTCGACCGACATCCATCATTTTGGGCCCCAGAATTCATATGCTACATTCTATATCCGGGTAGACCTTGTCCAGTTGGGCCATAATGCCACCGATGGAGGGCTTTTTCTCCACCAGGTAGACAGGATGGCCGGCGTCGGCCAGGTCGAGGGCCGCCTGAATGCCTGCTACCCCACCGCCGACGACGAGGGCAGCGTCGGTGACCGAAATCTGCTCCTCGTCCTGGGGATAGAGCCACCGGGCGCGCGAGACGGCCACCTTCACAATGTCCTTGGCCTTGCGCGTGGCCGCGGCGCGGTCGCCAGGCGTCACCCACGAGCAGTGCTCTCGGATGTTGGCCATCTCCAGGAGGTAGGGGTTCAACCCCGCTCCCTGGATGCACTGCCGGAAGATGGGCTCGTAGGAGGCCGGCGAGCACGAAGCGACCACCACGCGGTTGAGATTGTGCTCGTAGATGGCCCGCTGGATCTCTTGCTGGCCGGGGTCAGCGCAGGTGTACTTGTTGCGGATGGCCGCAACCACGTTGGGCAAGGTGCCAGCGTACTCGCGCACCGCTTCGGTGTCCACCGCCCCGGCAATGTTCGATCCGCAGTCGCACACGAACACGCCGATGCGCAAATTATCTGCAGGCAATGTGTCCTCCTTCTCTATACCTATTGTCCCTGATCGCGCTGCCACTGCTCGAAGCGATGGCCGCGGATATAGTCCTTGTCCTTTGCCGCCCGCCGGTTGCGGGTCGCCTCCTCCACTGCTTCGCGGACAGTCTTGCGAAACTCTTCTGACGCAAACTGCTCCTTGCGGAAAAAGTCAAAGGCGTGGAACTCGCGGAAGGCCTTGCGTTGCAGCTCCATCGTTCCATGCCCGCTGATCATGATCACACAGGTGAAGGGATGATCGCGGCGGATCTCGGCCAGGAGGCGCATGCCCTCTTCGTTGCTCTCGTCGGTCTCTACCAGGCGAATGTCGAGGATGGCCAGGTCAAGACCCGAGGTCTCGGCCAGGTACTGGCGGGCCGCCTGTGCGGTGCCCACCGCCTCGATCTCGTGTCCCTCGCGCTGGAGGATGCCCTTCAGCAGATCGCGCCAATCGGCGAAATCCTCGACGATTAGAATTTTGCCTCGCATTCCCTCTCCTTTTGGTCATCGTCTTGCCCGCTGCGACGAAAGCCTGGCAGGCGAATGGTGAAGGTGGTACCGGTGCCCGGCTCGCTGCGGCAATCGATGGTTCCTCCTTGCTGCTCGATAAAGGTTCGCACCCACCACAGGCCAAAGCCCAGGCCCTCGGCCGTCGGCTTGAACATCTTCCAGATCTCGGCCATGTCCGCCGGGGAGATGCCGGTGCCCGTGTCCGCGATTTCGACCACCACCCAGGATTCGCCTTGGTCCTCTACCCGCCGGCTGCGCACCGCCAGGCACTTTTCCGGGCGGTCCGATAGGGCGCGCAGCGCGTTGGTGATCAGCTCGAGAAAGATATCGAGGAGCAGCAGGTTGCTCTCCACGGTCGGGAGTTCCGGGTCCAGCTCGCGCGCCAACTGGACGTCGGGCGGCAGGCTGGCCATCTTGAGCGCTTCGTTCAACACCCGGTTGACGTCGAGCTGCACCCGGGGGCCTGTCTCCTGGAAGGGTCTAAACAGGGCATTGGCCATTTTCAGGATAAACTGGGCGTTTCGCTCGATGCGCTGCAGGTTGTCCTCGATCCAGGCCCGCTCTTCCGGGGGCACGTCAAGCCTGGCCACGCAGTTGCGGATCTCGCCGGCGCTGGCCGGCACAATTCCGATCAAATTGTTGATGCGGTGGGCCAGGGCCGTGGCTGCCTGCCCCATGACTGCCCACCGTTCGGCCGCCACCCTCCGGGCTTGTTCGCCCTGGAGGGCCTGGTGCACGGCCTGGAGCTTCTGGTGCTGGGTGGCGTTTTGAATGGCAATGACCGCTTCCTGCGCCAGGGCCTCCAACAGCTCCACGTCCTCGTCGTCAAAGGCCGCCAATCGGGCGCTCTCCAGGAGCAGGACGCCGAGAACCTCCTCGCCCCCCTCAGCCTGGGCAAGGCCACTGGCGAGGGGCACGGCGACACTGGACCGCATGTCATCAAAGAGGACGACGTATTGCGGATCGTGTTTGGCATCGGAGCACAGGTAGGAGCGGCGGTTCTGCACAGCCCAGCCGGTGATGCCATGGCCCAAGGGGAAGCGAGAGGCGCGCACCTCGGGCGTCCAGCCCTCGCCCAGGAAGGCCTTCAGCTCCAGCTCGCCTGTCTCGGGGTTCAGCAGGCGTAGCGAGCCGTGCTCGGCGCCCACCAGGTGCACCGCCTTTTCCAGGATGAGGTTGAGCACCCGATCCAGTTGCAAGCTGGAGGTGAGTGCTACGTCGATATCGTGCAGGGCGCGGAACTGGGCAGTCATCCGGGCCAGCCGCTCGGCGTGGCCCGGGTCCGCCCCGCGCGCGCTCTCGGCACGGGGGCCGTTGGCCTCCGTGCTCCCCTGCGCGAGCGTCGCCATGTTGCGTTCCGCGTCCCCGTCTGCCATGTCCGGTTGCTCTACAACGCTTCCGCCACCAGGGTCGCCAGGTCGCGGACCTCGATGGCAAGTTCTTTCGCCATGGCCGGGTCTTGCTGGGCACACTTGAAATGGATCTGGCACTTGACACAGGCGGTGACGAGCAGGTCGGCGCCCGTGGCTTGTGCCTGTTGCAGGCGCTCCACCTGGATGTTCTTGCTCACCTGGCCGCAGGCGGTCCAACAGCTCGTGCCGCAACACTGGCTGGTGTTGCGCGTGCGCTCCATCTCCGCCAGGTCGAGCCCCAGGCCGGCCATCACGGTGCGGGGGGCGTCGTACACCCCCAGGTGCCTGCCCAGCCGGCAGGGGTCCTGGTAGGTGGCGCGCCGCGCCTCACCCTGGTGATCGACCTGCAGGCCGTGCTCGGCCATGAGCTCGGCCAGGTGCAGAACCTCCAGCCCATGGGTCCCGACGAGCTGTGGGTAGTCGAGCTTGAGGGTGCGGGCGCACTCGGGGCAGGTGGTCACCACCCGTTTGGCTCCGCTGGCCTTGAACAGCTCCAGGTTGAGGCCTGCCAGGGCGCGAAAGGTCGCCACGTCGCCCTCCCAGAGCTGATCGTGGCCGCAGCACCGCTCGTCGGCCAGAACCTGCGGCTGGATGCCCAGGTGGTTCAGGATCTTGACCGCCGCCTGCGCGATGCGCACCCCTTCCACGCCGAGGTCGGCAAAGAGGGCGTCGTAGTAGGGCAGGCAGCCGGCAAAGTAGATGGTGTCCGAGCTGTCGGATACGTGGAGGTCATCGTTCAACCAGCCCAACCGGTTCTGGCGCAGCTCGGGCCGGGCCATCATCCGGCCCCAGGTCTGGATGGCCTCGCCGTGCGTGCACTCGCCCTGGCGGCCGTCCTCGCGGGCTACGGCGCGGGCGTCGCGGATGAACTCGGAAAAATGGACGTCGGAGGGGCACAGCTCGCTGCAGCGCTTGCAGGTGAGGCACGACCAGAAAAGCAGGTCGTCCAGGAGCTCGTCATGGCGGCCCTCGATGGCCTTTTCCACCAGGATCCGCGGGCTGGTGTAGCTGCGCCCTTCCCAGCGCGTGATGGGGCACACGGCGCTGCATTTTCCACACTCCATGCAATACCAGGCTCGGTTCTTGTCGATAGCGTCCCGCAGTTGATCCATCATTGTCCCCGATCCCCGTTCGATCCCTGTTCGGGTGCGCTCAGCCCCCTGATAAAGTCCTGTACCTTGTCGTGAAACGCCTCTCCCTGGCCGGCGCCGAGCCAATCCAGCTTCAGTTGGTGCTCGCCATAGCCAAGCAGCGCGGCCATCCGTTGCGTTTCGGCAAACAGCTCTTCGGCCCGGCGGTTGCCAAACTCGAAGTGGCACTCGCCCGGTGGGCAGCCCAGGAGAAGCACGCCATCCGCTCCCTTCTCAAAGGCCTTGAGGACGGTGCCCGGGCTGATCTGGCCCAGGCACATGACCTTCATGGAGTGAACCACGGGAGAATACTCCCGTCGCTCGGCTCCCGCCGTCTCCAGGGCGCTGTATGCGTTCCAGTTGCAGGTCAGGACCACAACTTTGAGATCTTGCATATCCTTCACTCTCCACCTCGCTCCCCTGCGGCGCCACAGCCTCCCATCAACTGCTCCAGCATGGCCTCCAACTGTGCGTCCGTCGAGTAGCCACCGCTGATGGCGCCCGAGGGGCAGTGGGCCACGCAAGTGCCGCAGCCGGTGCAGATGGCCGGATCGATCCAGGACGTGCGCTGCGGGTCTTGCCCCACCATCTGTGGAGCGCCAAACTCGCAGACGGCCACGCAGGTGGCGCAGGCGCGGCAGCGTGCGGGGTCTACCCTGGCGGCCGTGGGCCGCGGGCGCGCCGCGGCACTGGCCAGCCAGGCGGCCACCCGCGCCGCGGCGGCAGGCCCGACGATGGCGGCCTCGCCCAGGGGGTCGCAGACCATAATCCCGGGCCGGTGCGTCTCTACCCCTCCGCCGCGGGCGTCGATCCGCGGCCGGAGGCCCTCCTGCCCGTCAGCGCAAGCGGCCAGCAGGCGCTCCATCTCGCCACCATCGCCGGGGGCCAGGACCAGGGCCACGCCTTGCCGCGTACCCGAGTGATGGTTGACCACGAAGCGGCCTCCGCGGCGCTGGACTTCCAGGACCGGGCCCTCCTCGAGGCCACCGGCATAGGGGCCGTCCAGGCGGCTGACATTGATTCCCTGCTCTTCCAGGGCCTGCTGGCAGGCACGGGCGGCGGCCCCGCTCCCCAGGACCAGGGCGCTCTTTTCGGCCAGGGGCAGCTCCATCGGTCCAGGGCTGGCGAGGCGGACGCGGGCCACCGCCGCGGCCACCAGGGCCGTGGCCTTGCTCGTGGCTGCGGCCGGGTCGCCGGGGTGAGCCCAGGCGCATTGCTCGCGAATGTTCACAAACTCGTAGGTCGCCGGACCCTCGTCTAGCCCAAAGATGCCCAGGTTGTCCTTGCAGCGCACCCGCTGATAGGTGCAGCTAAAACAAACCTGGTCGATGGCGCAGCAGGAACAGGCGGCCAGCACCACCCGGTTCAGGCCCATGGCCTCTACCTGGGCCTTGATAGTCGCCGCGGCCTCGGGGGAACAGGAGAAGGGGAGCACCTGGCTGTGGATCACGCCGGGCCAGGCCGCCGCCCGGTCGCGCACCAGGTCGGTGTTCACCGTTTCCGAGATCTCGCCGCCGCACTGGCAGACGAACACGCCGATGCGTGCCGCACCCTCGGGCGCAGCCGGGGCGGTTTGGGCCAGGGTCGCCTGGCGCTGACCAAAGAGGTCGGCCATGGCCCGCGCAGCCGCCGCCGAGCCCAGAAGCGGGCTCTCGGGCGAGGCGCGGTAGCAGCCGGGTCCTTCGGCCAGGGGCAGCCCGCCAAAGCCGTACGCGTCGGCGGCATAGATGATGGCGCCCACCTCCAGCGGCACGGTCTGGGGCATTTCCTCGTGCACGATGGCGCCCGGCTTGCAGGCCCGGACGCAGGCCAGGCATTCGCTGCATGGGCCGCAGGCCAGGCAGCGCCCTGCCTCGGCAATGGCTTGCTCGGCTGTGTACCCCGTCTCGACCTCGGCATAGCTGCCCAGGCGCTCCTCCATGGGGATCATGGGCACGGCCAGGCGCGGCTTGGGCTGTCGCTCCTCCGGGGCCAGCTCTCGCCGGGCGATGGGCCGCTCCTCGACGGCCGGCCGGGCCTCGGAAACCTGGAGGCCACGCAGGTAGGCGTCGATCTCGGCCGCGGCCTTTTTGCCCATGCCGATGGCCTCGATGACCGCCATCTTGTCCTGGGTGACCGCGTCGCCGGCGGCAAAGATGCCGGGCCGGTTTGTGGAAAAGCCCCCGCCGTACAGCTCGATGCGCTCCGCACGGGTGATGGCCAGCCCGTGACCCTCGCCCAGGCCATCCATGTCGGGCGCCTGGCCGATGGCCAGCACGATGAGGTCCAGGTCCAGGATATGCTCGCTGCCCGGGATGGGCACCGGCCGCCGCCGGCCGCTGGCGTCGGGCTCGCCCAGCTCCATGCGCTGGCACTCTAACCCGACTACCCCTGTCTGCTCGTCGCCCACGACCCGCTTGGGCGCGACCAGGAACTCGATGGTCACCCCTTCTTCCTCGGCGTCGTGGACCTCTTCCGGGGTTGCCGGCATCTCGGCCCGCGTCCGGCGGTAGAGAATGCGCACGTCCTGGACGCCCAGGCGCCGCAGAGAGCGCGAGACGTCCATGGCCGTGTTGCCACCGCCCAGGACCGCCACGCGGGTGGCGGCTCCCTTGCGCAGGATTCTGGCCAGGGAAGCGTGGTATTCAGAGCTCTCCACCTGCTGCGAAAGGCTGATGATTTTTAGAAGCTCGATGCCGTGCACCACACCGTCCAGCTCCTCGCCGGGTATGCGCAGGGAGTGGCTGCGGTGGGCGCCGATGGCCAGGCACACGGCGTCGTAGCCGCGGGCCAAGAGATCGTCGAGGCTATGGTCGCCGCCGGCGCCGATGGTCGTGTTGAGGCAAAGCTCGATGCCCAGATCCTGGATGCGGCGGTACTCGGTGGCGATGACGTCCCGCGGCAGGCGGTATTCAGGGATGCCCACGGCCATCATGCCGCCGATGACCGGCAGCCTGTCAAAGACGGTGACACCGTAGCCCTGCCTGGCCAGCCGGTCGGCGACGGTCATGCCCGCCGGCCCGGCGCCCACGACAGCCACGCGCTGCGCCCTGGGCGTGACCCCGGGCACATCGCTCGCGGCGATGGGCGCTGCCTGGCTGGACTGTCCCTCGCGCAGCTCCCAGTCGGCCAGGAAGCGCTTGAGGGGACGGATGGCCACCGCCTGATCCAGCTCGGCGCGGCGGCAGTTCAGCTCGCACGGGTGGGTACAAATCCGGCCGCAGATACCCGGGAAAGGGATGGCCTCGCGGATGAGGTCGATGGCCTCCTGGAACCTCCCCTGGGCGGCCAGCGCCACGTAGCCCTGGACGTGAATGCCGCCCGGGCAGGCAGCGGAGCAGGGAGCCGTCCCGTCCTTGTCGATGGCGGCGCAGCCGAGCTGCGTGCCCGATTGTAGATAGATGGCCTTGCGGCCCGTACCGGGAACGGTCACCGGGCAGACCTCGACACAGTCGCCACAGGCCGTACACTTGGTCAGGTCGACGTAACGCGGCTGCCGGACCAGCTCCAGGCACCAGCGCCCCGCCTGTCTCTCCACTCGCTGCACGCGGGTGGCGGTCCAGGTGGTGACGTTGGCGTGTTTCGCCAGCTCCAGCAGGCGCGCATTTACCAACTGCGGGGGAGCGTCGCCGCCGGCCAGGCCGCCATCCAGAAAGGGGGCAGGCTCAACCAGGTGGACCGGGATTCCGGAATCGGCCAGGTCGAAGGCCGCCTGAATACCGGCTGCGCTCCCGCCAATGATCAAAGCGCCTTTGCTCAACTCGTCCCTCCTCATGTAGGAGCAGCAGGCCAGCTATCTGCTATTTGTTCCTGGCTGCTACTTCCAATCCTCGCTGGAAGCCGATGTCAAAGGCCTTCATGTTCACCTCGACGGTCTTTGACGGGACCGACTCGGCGACAGCCTGACGCATGGCTGCTTCGCTAACCGCGCCGATGGCCGCCGTCCAGAATCCGAGCATGACGGTGTTGGCCGCGCGGTTGTTGCCCAGCTCTTCGGCAATCCGGGTGGCGGGCATGCCATAGGTATCGATGTCCGTGCGGTGTTCGGCGGGCATTGACACGAGCCCATCATCCACCAGCAGGGTGCCGCCCGGCGCAAGGGTTGGCCCGTACTTGGCGTAGGCGCTCTGGGACATAATGATCATGCTCGTCGGTTGGATCAGGTGCGGATGGTGGATCGGATCCGTGGAAAGAACCACCTGAGATCCGGCGGCGCCGCCCCGGGCCTCGGGGCCATAGCTCTGGGTGAAACAGACCTCCAGCCCATCGTAGATGGCCCCCGCCTGGCCGATGATCTTGCCGGCGCTGATGATGCCCTGGCCGCCAAACCCGCCCAGTTGCACCTCGGTTCGCGGCAGCGGCTCCGTCCGTTTGGGTAGATTCGGCCTGTCGTCGATGGTCTTTTTCTCCGCCTGCCACCACTTTTCGCCCTTCACCAGGAGCGTATCGAGGGCCGACTGCAGGTCGGGCTTGCGGTCCTCGACGAACTTGCCCTCCACGATCTCGGTGATGAGGCCGTTGCCGTCCACTACCACGCCAGCGTCCTTGGGATGGGTGCCGTGGCTGATACGGCCCACATTCTGGTAGTGTTTCATCACTTCCAGGCCGCGGCGGCGCAGTTGCTCCGGGTCCAGGCCGGTGCCCTCGCGGTTCCAGCGGGCATAGGCTGTGGAGCAGGGAGCAATGACCTCTACAAAGCCAAAGCCCGGATGCTCGAGTGCCTCGCGCAGCGTCCATTCCAGCCGGCGTGCGTGGAGCACCGTCCAGCGGGCCACAAACGATGCGCCGCTGGCCGCGGCCAGGTAGGGCAGGTTGAAGGGATACTCAAAGTTGCCATACTGGCTGGTCACGGCCCGGGCCTCGTGGGGCGTGGTGGCGCTCACCTGGCCGCCCGTCATACCATAGTTGAAATTGTTGACACAGATGATCGTGATGTTCAGGTTGCGCCGCGCGGCGTGGATGAGGTGATTGCCGCCGATGCCGGCGATGTCGCCGTCGCCTGAAAGGACGACGACCTTGAGTTCGGGGTTGGCCAGCTTGAGCCCGGTGGCAAAGGGCAGGGCCCGGCCGTGGGTCGTGTGGAACGAGTCGAGCCGCACGTAGCCGGCGATGCGTCCCGTGCAGCCGATGCCCGAGACGACGGCCACCTTGTCCATATCCCAGCCCCGGTTCTTTTCCAGCCATTGGAGGGCGCTGATAAAGGTGGTCAGTGCCGTTCCCAGCCCGCAGCCCTGGCACCAGATGTGGGGCAGCCGCTCGCCGCGGAGCAGTGCATCCATGGGGTGCAGGCCGGTGACCCAATCACTCTGATCCGGGGGCTCGTAGCCCAGGTGTTTCAGGCGTTCACTGCGATGCATCTCTTCTTCGCGCATGCTCTATTCCTCCTCGGCCCCACCCAGGAGACTTATGGCCCTGCGAGGCCTTGCTTCCATCTCGACCTCCCGGCCCGCTGCCCGGCGGATGGTGTTCAGCACCAGGTCCGCTTCCAGGATGTCGCCTCCGGGGCGGTTGGCGCCCAGCACCAGGGCCTGGCCACAGGCACAGCGCTCCACCTCGCGCACCATCTGTCCCATGTTGATCTCGGGCACGACAAAGGCGCGCACCTGCTTGGCCAGCTTGCGGATGATCTCGTCGGGGAAGGGCCAGGCAGTGATGAGGCGCAGGTAGCCCACGCGGATGTCTTCATTGCGTGCCTGCTCGATGGGCCACAGTGACGTTCGGGCCGAGATACCGTAGGACACGACGACCACTTCGGCGTCCTCAAGGTTCTGGCCCTCCACCTTGATGATGTCGTCGCGGTGCATGCGGATCTTGTTCACCAGCCGCTCGATGTTCCATTCCTGGGCCTCGGCGTTCATTGCCGGGTAGCCCCGCTCGTCGTGGGTCAGGCCGGTGACGTGGATGCGATAGCCCTCGCCCGCCGCCACCATGGGCGAGATGTAGCCATTGTCGTCGCTCCCGGAGCGGTCGCGAAAGATACGGAAATGATCGGGCTCGATGTCTCCCCTGCGGACCTGGGGGCGTTCCACGATCTCGATCTCGTCCGGGTGCGGGATCACGACCTTTTCGGTCATGTGCCCCACCTCGGCGTCGGCCATGACCAACACCGGCAGCCGGTACTTCTCCGAGAGGTTAAAGGCGTGGATGGTCAGGTCAAAGAACTCCTGGGGCGACGTGGGGCACAGAGCAATGGTCTCGTAGTCGCCGTGGGAGCCCCAGCGCGCCTGCATCATGTCCTGCTGGCCCACCAGCGTTGGCAAACCGGTGGACGGCCCGCCGCGCTGGACGTTGACCAGGACGCAGGGCGTCTCCAGCATCATGCCCAGGCCCAGGTTCTCCATCATGAGCGAAAAGCCAGGGCCGCTGGTGGCCGTCATCGACTTGACGCCGGCCCAGGAGCCGCCCAGGATGGCGTTCATGGAGGCCAGCTCGTCTTCCATCTGGATGTAAACGCCGCCCACCTGGGGCATCCGGACCGACATGCGTTCCGCGATCTCGGTGGCGGGGGTGATGGGATAGCCGGCAAAGAAACGGCAGCCGGCCAGCAGGGCTCCTTCGGCGGCGGCGTGATCGCCGAGCATAAAGTGTGCGCCGGTCAACAGGCCTTTGGGTTCGCTCATTCCTTCACCTCGATCCTGTGGACAGGCTCCACGTGTTCCGGGGCGTGCATGCCGCCGTCCTCGACATAGATGGCAAAGTCGGGACAGATCAGCGCGCAGAGGCCGCAGTTCACGCACCCGGAATCATCGACAAGCTCTGGGGGGTGGTAGCCCTTGGCGTTGGTCTGCTGGGACATGACCAGGACGTGCCGCGGGCAGAACTCGACACAAAAGCCGCATCCTTTGCATCGTTCCTCGATGATGTGGACGATGCCCTGGGGGACCCGGACGCGACTGCGATCCAGGGGTTGTCTCCAATATGTCACAGTCCCTCCTCGATTCCACTTCGAATCCACTTCGGCGACCGCTTTCTCAGGCTCTTCCGGCGACCAGATCTGCAATCTCGCCAGGATGGCGCGCTACGCGGACGCCGACGTTTTCAAAGGCGGTGATCTTTTCGGCGGCCGTGCCTTCGCCGCCCTCAATGATGGCTCCGGCATGGCCCATACGTTTGCCGGGGGGTGCCGTCTGCCCGGCGATAAAGGCAGTGACCGGCTTGCTCATGTGGCGGGCAATAAACTCGGCCGCTCGCTGTTCGTCAGTTCCTCCGATCTCGCCAATGAGGACCACCTGGCTCGTCTGTGGATCCTCTTCGAAGAGCTTCAGAACGTCAATAAAGTCAGTGCCGATGATGGGATCTCCGCCAATGCCGATGGCCGTCGATTGGCCCATGCCCCGTTCCGAGAGGGCATAGACCACCTCGTACGTCAACGTGCCGCTGCGCGAGACCACGCCGACGGGGCCGGGCCGGTGGATGTGGCCGGGCATGATGCCCACCTTGGCCTCGTTCGGGGTGATGATCCCGGGGCAGTTGGGCCCGATGAGGCGCGTGGGCAGACAATCCAGGTGCGCCCGCACCCGGATCATGTCCAGGACGGGGATGCCCTCCGTGATGCACACAACGACCCTGATGCCCGCATCGGCTGCTTCCAGGATCGAGTCGGACGCAAAGCGGGCGGGTACGTAAGAGATGGAGGCGTTGGCGCCCGTCGCTTCCACAGCTTCGCGCACCGTGTCAAAAACCGGCACTCCGGCCACCCAGCCGCCGCCCTTGCCGGGCGTGACCCCGGCGACCACCTTGGTGCCATACTCCAGCATCTGCCGCGTGTGGAACTCGCCTTCCCGGCCGGTGATGCCCTGCACGACCAATCGCGTGTCTTTGTCAACCAGGATGCTCATTTCGACGCCCTCCCGTGGGCCGAGGCAACGGCTTTTTCGGCGGCTTCTGCCAGTGAGGCGGCGGTCATCATGTGCGCTTCGGCAAGGATGCGCCGGCCTTCCTCCTCGTTGGTGCCCACCAGGCGCGCGACCATGGGCACGTCGGTCTGAAAGCTGTTCAGCGCCTCCAGGATGCCCTTGGCCACCTCGTCGCAGCGGGTGATGCCGCCAAAGATGTTGAACAGGACTGCCTTGACGTTGGGGTCGGAAAGGATAATGCGCAGGGCCGCCGCGACCTTGTCGGCCTGGGCGCCGCCGCCGATGTCAAGAAAGTTTGCCGGCTCGCCGCCATAGAGCTTGATGATGTCCATGGTGGCCATGGCCAGGCCGGCGCCGTTGACCATGCAGCCAATCTCGCCGTCGAGCTTTACATAGCTTAGCCCGTGGCGGCGCGCTTCCTGTTCCTCGGGCGATTCCTCGTCGGCGTCCCTCATCTCGGCGAGCTCAAAGTGGCGGAAGAGAGCATTGTCGTCCAGCAGGATCTTGCCATCGACGGCCAGCAGTTTGCCTTCACCCGTAACCACCAGGGGGTTGATCTCGGCCAGGGAGGCGTCGCAGTCCAAGAAGGTTTGATACAGGCCCTGGGCGATCTTGACGAAAGACGAAACGAGGTCCTTGGGCAGCCCGATGGAAAAGGCCAGCTCGCGCCCCTGGTACTGCTGCAAGCCGAGGGATGGGTCGATGCTGATGCGAAAGATGCGCTCGGGTGTGACGCGGGCAACCTCCTCGATCTCGACCCCTCCTTCGGAGGAGGCCATCATCACCGGCCGGTGTTGCGCACGATCGATGACGACGCCCAAATAGATCTCGGTGGCTATGGCTGCGGCCTCGTCGATCAGGACCTTCTTGACCGTCAAGCCCTTGATGTTCATCCCCAGGATCTGGTCGGCAATGTCCTCGGCCTCATCGGGATTGTTTGCCAGGCGAATGCCGCCGGCCTTGCCGCGACCGCCAACCAGCACCTGCGACTTGATGACCACGCGCTTTCCCAGGCGGGCTGCGATGCGGCGAGCCTCTTCGGGTGTGGTCGCCACGTCACCCTGGGGAATGGGCACGCCGTATCGCGCGAAAACGCGCTTCGATTGGTACTCGTGCAGTTTCAAGTTCCCCTCCTGTGGTACAAGCCGATAAAAATAGCATGGAGCCAGGTATCACCACTTTATCGGCTCAAGGCCGAGCGGCGTTGCTGGCTCCCAACTCCTGCCTGGGCGGGTTTTCTGTGTGCCCAGTCACATTTCGCATCGACGTTCCGCCTCTTTGCGAATCTCTGTACGGCTATTATAGCATGGCGGGGCGGGTGAGGCAA
>DAOUHB010000077.1:0-17812 GCA_034428935.1 Anaerolineae bacterium
CTGGAGGGTTGGGGGGAGGTCACCCGTCCCGGCGCTGGATCATGGCCTCGATCTGGGCGATGAGGCTGGCGGCGCGCTCTTCCTGCTGCTCCAGGCTCGAGAGCCAGCGGTCGGCGGCGGTCTGGACGTCCTCGTCCGGCCGGGGCGTGTCCAGCGCCTGGCGCAGGTCGGCCCCGGAGCTGGCGTCGAGGTGGAGCATCATGCGCAGGATGGCCATCTGGCTGTATCCGGCGCGGCTCAACATGCGGATGACGCGCAGGCGGCCGATCTCGGCGGCGCCGTAGAGGCGGTAGCCGCTGTGGGGGTCGCGGGGAATGTGGGCCAGCCCGTTTCGCTCCCAGTTGCGCAGCGCGTCGACGCTGACGCCCAGCAGGCGGGCAGCCTGGCTGATGGTCAGGGGGCGCGCCGTGGAGTCCACGGCGGTGCCGCCGGCCCAGCGCTCCAGGAGCCGGGCCGCGGCCTCGGCCTGGGCCTGCTCGGCCTGGACCAGGGCCAGGTGCCGGTAGGCCCTCTCCAGGGCGCCACCCAGGTCGCCCGAAGCTGCCTGGCGCACCATGTCCCACACCGAGCGGCGGATGCTGCGCCCCGGCCACGGGCCGCGGAGGGCGGTGCGGGCCAGGCGCATCTGGGCCAGGTGGGCGCGGCTGTAGAGCCGGTAGCCGCTGGGGCTGCGCGGTACGGGCTGCAGCAGGCCCCACTCCTCGTACAGCCGCACCGTGTTGGGGTGGACGCCCACCTCGCGGGCCACCTCGGACGTATAGAGATGCTCTCGCGTTTTTTCCCTGGCCATCGCTCCTCGCCCCCGGCCAAACGTGGCACGTGGAGATTATAGCACCCGGCGGCCCGCGATGCAAGCGCGCGCTCCTGGGGTTTGTTCTCTAATCCGATAGATCTCGGGTCATTTCCCTTTCTCCCAGGCACTTCATGAGTTAATGTCGGTGGATATCGACCTGTGGCGGGCGTTTCTCGGCTATGACCGTGCTGCTTCAAATCCCCGACGGCGTTGAAAGATCAGCGCTATCAGGGTGCCGACGATCTGGCGAGCACGAATGCCAGGAGTAAGAGCTCACTCCTCCAATGGATCACCCTTGTCTTGCCATAGATGTCGACTACGCTGAATCGCGCTCTACCATTTGCGGATCATCGCCTTGACGATGCCCTGCTCCCCGTCGAAATCCTCCAAAGCTTGGGCGATGACGCTGCCAGAAGTGGGATTGTTGTTGACCATGGCATAGCCTGGAACATCCGAGGCCACGAGGATATCGCCGCGCTTCACCGGCCCAACGACCTTGACCGGCACCGCGCCTATGACGATGGCCGACCACTCTTGTCGGCTGCTGCACGCCGGCGCCCTGGTTCGGTTCCCACGTGTCCAGGCCCAGAATAGACTAGTGGCTTGTTACCCTGAGAGGATGTGTGGTGGTCGCAGCCCCGACACCCAGTTTGCCGTTCACCAGGAAATCGTTGGGCGCTTGGCTGGCATTGACCGAGTACACAACGCCAGTCAACAACTCGCGAGGCGCCATAGTCTCGCCGTTGATTGTGATCTCCAGATACAGGTCACCGCTCAGGTTGGCCGGGTCCATCGCTGTCAGGCTGCCCAGCAGCACGTTGAACAAGCCGTTCGAGACGAGCACCGACTGCGTCTCCGGCCACCATCGGCGATTACCCCCGCTAGGAGCATCATAAATCGCAAAGGCCATGCTCACTATGGTGTTCACCGGGTTTCCGCTCAAGTCCGTCAGCGTACCCTGGTAGCTAATGGCCTTAGGAGCCGCGGCCTGTGCGGCCTGCGCTTATGGGCTCTTGCCGACGCCCCCTACTTGAGCAAGCAGCAGCAAGCTTAACAGAGCGAGTGCAGTGGCGCGGGTCAGGCATTGTACACCGATTGCCTTCATTGGTAGACTCCTTTCAGAATGCCGCTAGCGGTTCCCGACCATTAACGGCAGGTAGACCCCATACTCTAGCGTAACCGGTTTCCAGGGGCCCCAATAGCCCGGCACCAGCACGTAGGAAGCACTGGTGCGACGGGATAGGTCCGTGGGTTGGCCCTGGGTGCTGTTCATCACATAGCGAGCCGATGTCTTGGGGCCACCGCCGCTGCCAAAGACGCTCTTGACGAGGCGATAACCAGCCGATGTAGGCGGCGTACGCACGGGTTCGACCCGATTGGCTTGTGTGGAGGTGCGTGGGGGAACCGGAGCACGGGTGTGCTCAGCAGGTTGCGCCAAGATCTCGGTCAGCTCGAAAACCGAGGGTGCCACCACGCCGTTCGGGGTATCGTAGCGGTTGAACGAGTTGTCAATCGGGCTTGGTTCTCTAGGTTCAGAACCGGCTAACCCTGCAGAAAACTCAAAGCTCGTGGTGTAGTGTCTCCCGGTCGCGACGCACGCCGGCACTGCGAGGCCACAGAGGCCAGCAGAGCCGTCCCCTGCGAACACAATCGGAAAAGGGCTGGTCTGGATTGCCCTTGATGCGCAGCAGCTAGCCGGCAGGCAGCCGCAGCAGACACCAGTAGCTGCATCCCACAAAGCCTCCCAGGTATTCAGCAGTTGATCGCAGGATGGCCCCGCGCAGGTGCCCCATATGTCAAGCGCTGCTCGAAGGGCTTCACGGTCGAACGCTTCCAACCGGAGCATACTGCGGATAGCGTTGTAGTAACCCAGGTTGAGTGTGATGGCAGTTGCTGCCACGCCCATTTCCTGGTCCTGATAGCTCTGCACTCGGGCGGTGTTAAAGTTGCAGATAACACTCATCTGCTGTGTAGTAGCAAGTGGATTCCAACAGGCCAATGTGTTCTCCCAAGGCGCCCAGGCTACCAGCGCATCCACCGCGAACTCGCTCAGGGAGACATCGCTCAAACGCTCCACAACTTGCACAAAAAAGTCCCGGCCCACCGCGTTTCCGGGTACACATGGCTCGGGAGGGCAAGAAGCTTGCGCAGCCGCCACAGGTGGAACCACGAACTGCACCACCCATTGCTGCAACCAGGGCTCTGATGCCCGGCTCGCAACGTGCTCAGTGGAGTGCATGCCTCCGATGGAGGCAAAGCTGAACATGGTCAACGCCCAAAGCCACCGCTGCAATCGCGAGGTCGGCTTGTGTGCCATCATCCCTCCTTCAAACATCAATTGGAGCATATAAGGACAAGAGTGTGCGGCAGTGTGCCGCCCGCCCGGCTCACATCTTGCGGATCATGGCCTTGATGACTCCCCGCTCGCCGTCGAACTCCTCCAGCGCCTGGGCGATGACGATGCCAAAGGTTGGATTGGGCGCAGCCATGGCGTAGCCGGGCACACTCGAGGCGACCAGATAGTCGCCGCGCACCACCGGCCCGAGGACCTTGACGGCCTCTGCGCCGATCACTATCGGCCGGCCCTCCTTGTCGGCAACCGCCTGCACAAGTGGATCATTCCGTGTCGCACACCGTTCCAGACGATCACTGCCCCAGCACAGAACATCGCCCTCCTCGAAGCGCTCGATGCGCCCGGCTGCCTGTTCTTCTGGAGTTTGTAGGTTGGCCTCCGTCAGTGCGCCACAGTTGACACCCCCTGTGGCGTGAAGCACTCCATCTACCCAGACGTCACTGTGCATCCCCACGCCACCCCACATGCTGGTGGAACCAGATACGAGCAAGTTCCCACCCACGTTAACATCCGCGCCGAAACTCCCAGCTCCTCCTGCCACAAGACCCTTGTCCACGTAGAGGTTGTCATGTATGCCCACAGCGCCCCAGAGGCTGACGGGGCCGTTTGCGATCAGCGCATGGCCCTCCGAGGCGACAATGCGCAGCTTGGCATCTGGGCTGGCTGTTCCGATGCCCAGGTTTCCGTTCACAATAAAATCACCGTCGGCCCGCTCGGCCATGACTGCCCGGATGACGCCGGCGATGGACTCGCGAGGTGTCAACTGCTCGCCGTTGACCTTGATATTGAGCCACAGATCACCGCCCAGGTCGGCCGGGTCGATAGGCGTCACGCTGCCCAACAGCACGCTGAACAACCCATCCGACACGAGCACCGACTGTGTCTCGGGCCCCCATTTGAGGTTGCCCACGCTGCGAGCATCATAGATCGCGAATACCATGCTCACAGTGGTGTTGAACGGGGTTCCACTCGGGTCGGTCAGCATACCCTGGTAACTGATGACCGTCTCCGCGGCGGCCTGCGCCGACTGCGCTTGCGGATTTGCACCGACTCCCTCCCCTTGGGCAAGGAGCAGACAGCTCAGGAGAACGAGCGCACCGGTCCTGAAAAGGCGTTGTGAAGCAGTTTTCGTCATTGGTGGACTCCTTTCAGAACCCCGTTAGTGACTCTCTACCACCAACGGCAAGTAGACCACATACTCGAATGTCCTCGGCGCCCACCAGCCCCAATATCCCGGCACCAGCACGTAAGAAGCACTGACACGGCGGGACAGGTCGGTAGTCTGGCCTTGGGTGCCGTTTATGACATAGTGCGTCGAGGTCTTTGTGCCGCCGCCGCTGCCAAAGACGCTCTTGACGATAGAGTAGTTGGCGGAGGTAGGTGGTATGCGTTCGGGCTCGACTGCTTCCCGCAGGGGCAGAGCTTCGTTAGGCAGCGGATCCATGGGAACAGCGTCTGCCGTGAGGACCTCGACAGGCTCGTACGGTGGGGCTTCGGCTGTGATGGACGGCTCGGCGCCCACGAAAGCAGCCTCGCCAGACGTACCCGATTCCACATTTCTCTCTGCTAGTGGAGCACCGCCCTCAGATCTCTCAGTCTGACAGGTCACAGCTGCGGTGCTGTCCCACAGCTTAGCACTGCTAAAGGCCCTAGGCTCCCTCGATACGTTGGTCGTGAGGAGGTTGCTGGCCTGGGCCCTGGCCGTAGAACAGCAGCTAGCTGGCAGACAGCCGCAGCAGACATCGCCGCGAGGGTGAATGAACTCAATACCTACCCAACTAGTCTGATCCCAATAGTCAACGCTACAGTCGTACGCACCACCATCCATATCGGAGAATCGAGCTGTGCTGCCGTCAAAGCTCTCTACATAGGCAACATGATTCTCCCATCCTGGTCGAACATAACCGGAGCGCGGCGTTCCACCGATTGCACCGGTACTGGGTGTACCATTGACACTGAAACCCTCTTCATATGCGCGCGATGTCCAATTTAACGCATCGTTCCAGTAAGGGTACGCTTGACCGCCAGTATCTGGACGTTTGTAACGAGCCCACCAAGTGCAGTTTCCTTCATAACAAGGATAAGGATTCGGGTTTGGATCGGTGTAGCCGCAACAGTTCTGGTCTTTAGGAATTATGGATCTGCGAGCCATCTCAGTGACATCGAAAAGCTCGTTCCCTCTTGCTTTAGTATCGGAAAACCGGAGCGAGTCCAGCATAGTTCGATATGTGCCAAGACTGACGCCGTCATCAGATGCTTGGTATTCAATCCGATACACATAGTCAGAATACAACAGAATGACAGTGTGGCGGGCTGGAAACTGCCCATTACCCGGATCGAGAGCGTAGAGGGCCTTCTGGCCTGCAACGCTCAACCCTCTTTGTACAAGTCCGGCTGGCGGTATGAAGTGGGATTGGTGGGCCTCGTACCACGATTCCAAATCTTTCTCATCCGGATTTGGAAAGATATCGATGTTGACGCCCGCATACTGTCCCTTGAACAACAACCTTTGTTCTATCACTCCCGGTGTTCCGTCCTGATTGGTCAGTGTGATCCCGAGTTGCCAGTTTGCAGGATACTCGGTCGTGAACCTGTACACGGGATCGCTATAGGTTATCCATTGTTCAGCCTGAGCCAGCACTTCTAAGGTTGAGAATCGCATGAACAGCAGAAGTGCAACCGTCATCGCTGTGAATCGGATTGTAGTTCTTTGCCGTGTCATATGTCCCTCCCCAGGATAGCCAACAGATTCGAGCAGTTCACAATAGGTAGTCAGTAACGTTCCATATACTTGGATGCAGATTCTCAATAACTTGAATCAGAATTTCCTGATCATAGCCCTGATGATCCCCCGCTCGCCGTCAAAATCCTCCAGTGCCTGGGCAATCACCGCACCTGCCTCTGGATCGTTGTTGACCATGGCATAGCCCGGAACCTCTGAGGCGACCAGGATGTCGCCGCGCCTTGCCGGCCCGAGTACTTTGATCACCTCCGCTCCCATCACAATCGGCCGGCCGCTCTTGTCGGCCACGGCCTGCACCAGCCGGTCGTTCGGGGTTGCACATTTTTCCAGGCGGTCAAGACCCCAGCACAGGACGTCGCCCTCTTCGAAGCGGTCGCTGCCGCCGGCTGCCTGCTCCTCTTCGGTCTGGAGGTTGTTCTCGGTGATGGCGCCGCAGCCGATGCTGCCGTTGTCCCACAGGGTCAAGGGGGTCACGTAGTTCGCAAAGTCCGTGCCGTTGGTGCTGACGTCGAACCGGAGGTCGCCGTTGTCCAGTGGCATCCGCCATAGGCTGCCGGCGCCAACTCGATCGATCTCCTTTAGGACAAGAGCCACAGCACGGTGATGGATCTGCAGCGCTCCCTCTTCCGATGGATTGCCCGTCCCGATGCCGACATTGCCGCCTTGCGAGATTGTGAATCTCGGAGTACAGATTGCCCCATCGTCTGTGTTTCCTCCACAATTGACACCGCTGCTGTCCGTCCTGTACTCCCAGATCTGCAGCGAATTCGTGCCATAGGTCTGGTTCATATGCCAGAATGTCCACCAGTGCGTTCTGTCCGCCTCATCGGTTCGCCATAGCTGCAGGCCGGCGATTCCGCCGGCAGGTGATATGACCTGTAGGTCCCCGTTGACTATCAGGTTACCCCTGGTCCGTGCCCCGACAGGCAATGTCCCCGCCTCGACCGCGTAGGGCACGCTGGCGATCCGCTCACGGGGCGAGAGCAACTCGTTGTTGACGACGATATCCAGCCACAGGTCGCCGGTGAGGCTCGCCGAGCTTATGGGCAGCACGCTGCCGAGCAGCACGTGGAACAGGCCGTTCGTGACCTGGACAGTCTGTGTCTCAACACCCCACTTCCGGGTGCCGCCGGTGGCGGCGTCGTATAACGCGAACTTCATGGTCACCGTCGCGTTCACCGGGTTGCCATTCTGGTCTGTAAGGGTACCCTGGTAGTTCACCAGTGTGCTCGAGGGAGCCAGCATTGCGCCCGGCTCTGCCGGGACCGATTCTTCGCGTACCACCTCAGGCTGAGCTGCCGCGCCCTGGCCCACCAACACCAGTAGCAGCCCCAGCACGAGCACCAGGCTCGTCCTGGTTACCTTGTGTCCGGTCATGCTTTTCATCGTCACTCTCCTCTCTCTGTGAAGTGATTCTCCTTGCCGGCCGGTCACCCCCGCCGCGTTACATCTTGCGAATCATCGCCTTGATGACCCCTCGCTCCCCGTCGAAATCCTCCAATGCCTGGGCAATGACGATGCCGAAAGTGGGATTGGGCGAGGCCATCGCATAGCCCGGCACGCTTGACGCCACCAAATAATCGCCGGCGCGTACCGTGCCGGTTACCTTCACCACCTCGGCGCCGATGACAATGGGGCGGCCGCTCTTGTCAGCCACGGCCTGCACCAGGGGGTCGTTCGGCATTGCGCACTTTTCCAGGCGCTGTTCCTTCGCCGACCAGCACAACAGGTCCCCTTCTTCAAAGCGGTCGCTGCGACCGGCGGCGCGCTCTTCTTCGGTCTGGAGGTTGTTCTCCGTTATGGCGCCGCAGCCAACGCTGCCATCCTTGTACAACGAAAAAGGCGTGTGGTATGAGGTAAAGTCCACGCCGTTGTCGCTGGAATCAAACCGGAGCCGGGTCCCGTCCAGGGGCATGCGCCACAGGCTCCCGGCGCCGCTCTGATCACTCTCTTTAAAGGTGAAGGGTACAGCAGCAGACTGGATGTTCACTGCGCCTTCCCAGTAAGTCGCCCCTCCGAAAAACCCTAGCCCGTTAACTGTCAGGTTGCTGTCGCTATACAGATTGCCAGCGAACGTGCCATTACCGCTCACCCACAAGGGGATCGCTCCACCCCACCTCCCAATATAGACAGTGCCGGTTGCGGCTCCTGGCTTGAGAAATAAATCGTTGTCCTGCATGTACAGCAGACTGAAGGGTCCTGAACTGCGTGCAGCAACCGAGTCCGTGTTGAGAAGTGCTTGCCCCTGCATGTCCAGGTTCGCATTTATATTGAGCTTGGCCGTCGTTATGCTTCCATCTGGGACCGTGGCAGCCTCAGCTGCATGGAATACGCTTCCTATCCGTTCACGCGGCGTTAACTGCTCGCCGTTGACCTTGATGTCCAGCCACAGGTCACCGGCAAGGTGAATAGGATTGATGGGTGTTACACTACCTAGTAGTACGTTGAAGAGCCCATCTGTCACCTGCACACTCTGGCTCTCGGTGCCCCATTTCAGGTTGCCGCCACTGGCAGCGTCATACAGCGCGAACTGCATCGTCACTGTACTGTTAATGGGGTTGCCGTTTTGGTCGTTGAGTGTGCCCTGATAACTTACGAGTGGGCTGGCGGGACCGAGCACTTCCGCTTCAGGGGCCGGGGCCGGACCCTCGTGCCGCGGGGCCGGCCCGGCAGCAGCCCCCTGCACCACCAAGGCGAGCAGCAGTGTCAATGCGAGCACCATAGCCGCCTGGGCCACACTAGGTTTGGCCGTGTGTTTCATCGTCGATTTCTCCTTTCTCCTGTGGCCGCAATTGCTATCTTACGCGGGGAAATTCCCACGGCATGAAAAGAAGTGGTTGGCTGTGTTCACAGCCCAATCGCCAATTCAGACGGCAAAACAACTCCAGTGCAGAATTCTGCACTTACCTCTGCTACCAGAGTTGTCAAAGTTAAAGAGCTTGCACCGCTCTTTGGGTTTGGGACCTTACGGAAGCACCTTCTCTGCCCGATCTACCTGCGAAGCAAAGTTGACGCCAGGGAAAGGGCAAGACAATACGTGAAACGGCGGTCTGCTATTGGCAACGGGCAGCCCAACAGCTTTCCATGAAACTACCTTAGCGCCCGCACTACATCGGGGTCACGCCTCGGGCCGGACTATAGCCGCGCGAGGCACTCCTATACAAGTGCACTCATTATAACACCCTTTGGGAGAAATGGCAAAAGATGCCCCAGGGAGCGCCGCCCGCCGCTTGCCAAATCCGGCGGCTCAAGATATAATATTCAGCGGAGGCAAACGAAAACAGACATGTCACCGATTCCCAGAGGAAGCGCGCTGCAGTTGGCCAGCGCGGCCCGCGAGCTGGGGGCGGAAGCCCTGCGCGGCCGGCTGGAGCGAAACGAGGACGGGCGCTGGACGGTGGGCCACATCGAGGTCGAGTCGTGGCTTTCCAAGCACCAGGGCCTGGAGGTGGTGGTGGCCGTGGCCGCCATCGACGAAGAGGCGCCGCTGCCCTACACGCGCGTCTGCCGCACGTGTGGCAACGAGTACGAGGGCCGCGTCTGCCCCCACTGCGAGGCAGTACGCCGCCGCTTGAGGGGAGGTTGACCTGTGACCTTTGCAGACAGAACCGTCAGCGTCGATGCTTCGCCCAGCCCCCATGGCCGGGGCCGGCAGCCGCTGCGGAGCCTGGCTGCCCCGGCCGGAACGCTGCTGTGCGCGCTCCTGGCCGGCCTGTGTCTCGCCGCCGCCGTTCCAGGCCAGGCCGGGCAGGCCGCGGCACCCGGGCGCGAGGAGGGCCTCCTGGCCGCCGGGCCGATCTCGGCCCAGCAGCCGGTGAGCCCCACGGCCTTTTTGCCCCTGATCGTGGGGCCCGTCGCCGAGCCGGGGCCGCTGAACGTCTGGCAGGCGGCCTATTACGCGGGCGAGGACCTGAGCGGGGACCCGGTCCACACCGCCGAGGAAACGCGCATCGACTATGACTGGGGCGAGGACGGGCACCCCCCGGGGGTGTCCGCCGACCACTTTTCCGCGCGGTGGGAAGGAAACTGGGAGATGGAGGAGGGCATCTATACCTTTTTCATCTATGCCGACGACGGCGTCCGGTTGTGGCTGGACGAGAGCCTGGTGGTGGACTACTGGTCGCCGGGCATGGGCTCCCACGTGGCCACCGTAGAGATCAAGACGGCGGGGCCGCACCATCTCCGGCTGGAGTATTTCGAAGTCACGGGCAGCGCCGCCATTCGCCTTCACTGGCGGCGCACCGACCTCTACCCGCGCTGGGAGGGCGACTACTACCGGTTGCCCTGGGTCGAGGATGGGCACATGTACGAGAGGCTGGACGACGCCATCCAGTTCGATTGGGGCATGGAGGCGCCGGAGGGCCTGCCCGACGATGGCTTTTCCGTGTCGTGGTCGGCCCGGCGGGTGTTCGAGCCCGGCACCCATCGCCTCTACGTCTATGCCGACGAGGGCTACCGCCTCTACGTGGACGGCAACCTGTTGGGCCAGGGCGGCTGGGAGGATGGCGAAGCGGGGGGCGCCGTGGATACCGTCTTTACTTTCGAGGCGCCCACGCTGGCCTACCACGACGTCAGGTACGATTTTCACGACCGGGGCACGCTGGCCGAGGCGCGCCTGTGGCTGGAATATGCCGAGCGCCCGCCCTGGACCGCGCAGTACTATCCCAACCGCTCGCTGACCGGCGAGCCCACGGTGGTCCGGCAGGAAGACGCGGTGTTTTACGACTGGGGGCTGGAAAGGGCGCGGCCCAAGCTGCCCTCGGCCGACAACTTTTCCGTGCGCTGGAGCGGGGAGCGCTACTTTCACAGCGGCTGCTATCGCTTCGGCCTCTTTGTCGACGACGGGGTCAGGCTGTGGATCGACGGCGAGCTGCTCCTCGACGAGTGGCACGATGGGCGAGGTGAGTATCACACCCCGGTCAAGTACCTGGCCGGGGGCCTCCACGAGGTGGTCATCGAATACTACGAGGCCACGGGCGAAGCCGAGATGCGCTTCTGGTGGGAATAGGCGGGCCAGGGCCTTGTCGGGCCACGGCCTTGTAAGGCGACGGCCTTGCAGATGGGAAGGCATGCGTGACGTTTTTTGACGAAGTCAAGATCTATGTCAAGGGGGGCGACGGCGGCGATGGCTCCATCGCCTTTCGCCGCGAGAAGTACGTGCCCTTTGGCGGGCCGAGCGGTGGCAACGGCGGCTCCGGGGGCGACGTCTATGTCGTGGTGGACGCGAGCCTGAACACGCTGGTTCGCTTCAAGCACGGGGTACACTTCAAGGCCGAGGCCGGCGGGCGTGGCAGCGGCAAGAACCAGCAGGGCAAGAGCGGCGAGGATCTGCTCATCCCCGTGCCGCCCGGCACGGTGGTCTATGACGCCGGCACGGGCGAGCTGGTGGCCGACCTGTTGGACGAGGGCCAGCGGGCGGTGGTCGCCAAAGGGGGGCGCGGGGGCCGGGGCAACGCCGCCTTTACTTCGTCCACGAACCAGACGCCGCGGGTGGCCGAGCACGGCGAGCCGGGCCAGGAGCGCTGGCTGCGCCTGGAGCTCAAGATCATTGCCGACGTGGGCGTCATCGGCGTGCCCAACGCCGGCAAGAGTACCCTCCTGTCCGTGGTGAGCGCCGCCCGGCCCAAGATCGCCGACTATCCCTTTACCACGCTGCAGCCCAACCTGGGGGTCGTCCAACTGGACGACTATGCCACCTTTGTCATGGCCGACGTCCCGGGGCTCATCGAGGGGGCCAGCGAGGGAGCGGGCCTGGGCCACCAGTTCCTGCGCCACGTGGAGCGCACCCGGCTGCTGATCCACCTCCTGGACGGCGCCGCGACCGATCCGCTGGCCGATTGGCAGGCCATCAACGCCGAACTGGAGCAGTTCGGCGGGCACCTTGGCGGCAAGCCGCAGGTCGTGGTCCTCAACAAGATGGACCTGCCCGATGCCCAGGCGTGGTGGCCCCTGGTGCAGGAAGCCATGCAGGAGCGGGGGCTGGAGGTCTATGCCATCTCGGCCGTCACGGGCCAGGGGGTCCGCGAGCTGATTCGCCGCGCCTACGAGCTTCTCCAGTCGCTGCCGCCCCCCGCCGAGATGCACCTGGAGCCGGCCGTCCTGCGCCCGGCGGAATCGGAGGATGCCTTTACCATCGAGCGCGAGGCCGGCGCCTGGCGGGTGCGCGGCATCCGCGTGGAGCGGGTGGCAGCCATGACCCCCTTCATGATCCCCGAGGCGGTGGCGCGCTTTCAGCGGCAACTGCGGGCCATGGGCGTGGAAGCGGCCCTGGAGGAGGCGGGCGTCCGGCCGGGAGACCTGGTGCGCATCGGCGAGCGAGAGCTGGAGTGGCAGGAGTGAGCCGGCGCGTCGGGGTCCTGGGCGGCACCTTTGACCCCATCCATCATGCCCACCTCGTAGCCGCCCAGGAGGCTCTCCATGCCCTGGCCCTGGATTGCGTCCTCTTTGTGCCGGCCGGGAACCCGCCCCACAAGCCGGCGCAGCCCATTTCGGCGGCGTACCACCGCGTGGCCATGGTGTCGCTGGCCATCGCCGGCAGGCCGGGCTTTCAGCTCTCGCTGGTAGACGTGGAGCGACCAGGGCCGCACTATACCGTGCAGACCCTCACCATCCTCCGCGAGCGCTGGGGAGCGGAGTCCCGGTTCTTTTTTATCGTCGGTACCGACTCGCTGGCCGAGCTGTCAACCTGGCGCCAGCCCGAGGGCATCGTGGCCCTGGCCGACCTGGCCGTCGTCGAGCGGCCCGGCGCCCCCGTCGACATGGCGGCCCTGGAGGCGCGCCTGCCAGGCCTGGGCAGGCACCTCCACCGCGTCGACATGCCCCTGCTCCAGATCTCGTCAACCGACCTGCGGGCCCGTGTCCGCGACGGCCGCCCCATCTCCTTTCTCGTGCCCCAGGCGGTGGAGGATTATATCCGGGAGCATGGCCTGTACCGGGACGGGGAAACGTAACCCGGGCCGGGCGCAACGTTACAGGAGGAAAACCCCATGGCACTGCTTCTCGAAGAGCTAGGCTGGCCCGACGTCCAGGAGTACCTGGGCCGGGATGACCGCCTGATCCTGGTGGTGGGCAGCACCGAGCAACACGGCCGCCACATGGCCTTTGGCAGCGACGTCTGGCAGCCGTGGGAGGTGGCCCGCCGGCTCAGCGACCGCACCGGTGTGCTCCTGGCACCGCCGGTGAACTATGGCATGTCGCTCCACCACCTGGGCTTTCCCGGCAGCCTGAGCCTGCGCCCCGACACGCTCACCTCCATCCTCATCGACCTCCTGGAGAGCGCCTACGGCCACGGCTTTCGCCACGTGCTCCTCCTCAACGGCCACGGCGGCAACGCGGCCCCCATCCAGGTGGCCCTCGTCGAAGTCCTGAACGAGCTGAACGGGCTGGAAGTGCGGGTGGGCCACTGGTGGCACGAGCCCGAGGTCGAGGCCGTCTTTGCCGAGGGCCTGCCGGGCGTGGCCGCGGGACACGCCGACCCCAGCGAGACCTCGGCGGTGCTGGCCATCCGGCCCGACGCGGTACACCTGGAGCGCGCGGACCACAGCCCCGACGCGCCCCGGGGCCTGTTCCTGACCAGGCAGGTTTTCCTGGAGCACTATCCCCACGGCGTCATCGGCGGCGATCCGCGGCGAGCCTCGGCCGAGCTTGGCGAGGCTGCCCTGTCGGCGGCCGTCGCCGCCTACGAGCGCGTCCTGTCCGGCATGCGCCCTGATCTATAAGCCCGGGCGGGCCAATAGACATATAAAGGGTTACAGACCACAGTTGCACCCCAAAAGCAACTATGTTATAATTTAGCCATCGTCGCGAGCACGAGGTTCACCAGATTCCCGCTCGCTGGTCAGTCCCCTTGATGCGGGCTGCCTTCGACGTCGAAGGCATCGCCCAACCTGGTTACGTTCGTGTGTCGGTCACAAGTGAATGCTGCAGGAAAGGAGGTGATTGCCACTTACCATCGTCGCGTGGTTTGTGTCGCTGCCTAAAGCCATTACTCAAAGGAGGAGGAAACGGTGAAGGTCAAATCCTTTTCGGCTGTGGTCAGTTTGCTGATCCTGCTAAGCCTGGTGCTGGCCGGCTGTAACGGCACCACGCAGGATGCCAACGAGTGTCCGCCGTGTCCCGAATGCCCCGAAGCGGGCGAATGCCCGCCCTGCCCGACGGCCGCCCCGGCAGCTCAGGCGCCGGCGGCCACGGGCAGAATCCTGGATGCCGTCCGCTCCCGGGGTCGAGTCGTCTGTGGGGTCCACACCAGCCTTCCGGGTTTTGGCTACCTGGACGCCGATGGACGGAACGTCGGCTTTGACATTGACTTGTGCCGCGCGGTGGCTGTGGCCATGTTCAACGATCCCGAGGCGGTCGAGTTTGTCGCCATCCAGGCCGCGGATCGCGGTCCGGCGCTGCAAAACGCCGAGGTGGACATGGTGGCTCGCAACATGACCTGGACCACCACCCGCGAAACCCAATGGGGCAATTTCACCCAGATCATGTTCTACGACGGCCAGGGCATGATGGTCCGGGCCGACAGCGGCTTTACCACCCTGGAGGACCTGGATGGTGCCACGGTGTGCGTCACCACGGGCACCACGACAGAGTTGAACCTGGCCGACGCATTCCGCCAGCGAGGCCTGGAGTTTACGGCGGTCACCTTCGAGGACACGTCGGCAGTCTATAGCGCCTACCAGGACGGCCGGTGCGACGCCGCCACCAGCGACAAGTCGCAGTTGGCCGCCGTGCGCAGCGGTTTCACGAACCCCGACGAGCACGTGCTCCTGGACGTCACCATGTCCAAGGAACCGCTGACCCCCGCGGTGCCGGCCGGCGACGAGCAGTGGTTCGACATCGTCAAGATGACCATGTGGGCGCTGATCTATGCCGAGGAGCTGGGCATCAACTCGCAGAACGTGGACGATATGAGCGCCAGCGAGAACGCCGAGGTGTTGCGCTTCATGGGCGTCGAGGGCAGCTTTGGCCAGGAAGACCTGGGAATGGCCACCGATTTCGCGGCGAACGTGATCCGCACGATGGGCAATTATGGGGAGATCTACGATCGGTACATGGGGCCCAACGGCCTGTCGTTTACGCTGGAGCGTGGGCTGAACAATCTCTGGACCGAGGGCGGCCTGCTGTACGCGGTGCCGCTCCGGTAGTCGACGCGCTGGGGCGCAGCCTGGCCTCCCCCTGGCCGGGCTGCGCTTCCCGGGGCGCGGGTCAGCGCCCTTACGACGGTTGGTTTTTGATAGAATAGGGGACGGGCCATTATCATGAGCCAAGCATCCTTGACGCGGTTCCTCTATCGCCGCGGTGTGCCACTGTGGCGGGACGTCGTGGTCCTGCAATGGTTCGCGCAGATCGTCTCTGCCATCGCCATTGTCGGCTTTGTCGTCTTTTTCGTCGGCAACGTGCTGGAAGCAGCCGATAGCCGGGGCCTGGGCCTGGGCTACGACTTTTTGGACGACGCGGCGGGCTTTCCCCTGCCCGAGTCGGTCCTGCCCTACGACCCCTCCCGCGCCTTTGGCTACGCCTTTTTCATCGGCCTGCTGCACACGCTCCGCGTGTCGCTGGTGGGCATCGTCCTGACCACGATAGTGGGCGTCGTGGTCGCCCTGGGCCGGCTGTCCACCAACTGGTTGGTGAACAAGCTGGCCGGCACCTATATCGAGATCATTCGCAACGTACCCCTGGCCGTACAGCTCTTTTTCTGGTATTTTGCCGTCTTTCAACAGCTTCCCTCCGTGCAGGAAAGCATGACGCTGCCCGGGCCGGTCTATCTCAGCCAGCGTGGCCTCTATTCGGTCTGGGCCGAGCCAACGGCCACCTTTGGCACCTGGATGATTTTCGTGGCGGCTGGCGTGATCCTGTCGGGAGTGCTACATCGCGTCCTGATTCGCTACCAGATCCACACCGGGCGCTCCACCTACCCCCTGGCCACCTCCCTGGCGGTGTTGCTGGGGTTGCCGGCCATCGGCTGGTTGGTGGTGGGCGCAAGCCCGCTGCAAAAGACGGTGCCCGAGCTGGGCCGCTATAACTTCCAGGGCGGCCTGAACCTGACCCCCGAATTCGCGGCGCTGCTGGCCGGCCTGGTGATCTATACCGGGGCCTTTATCGCCGAAGTGGTGCGGGCGGGCATCCAGGCCGTGCACAAGGGCCAGTTCGAGGCCGCCCGCGCCCTGGGCCTGGGTCCCATTTCGGTGCTGCGGCTGGTTGTCTTTCCCCAGGCCCTGCGGATCATCATCCCGCCCCTCATCAGCCAATACCTGAACCTGGCCAAGAACTCGAGCCTGGCGGTCCTGGTGGGCTACCCCGACCTCTTTTTCGTGGGGAAGACGACCATCAACCAGGCCGGGCGGGCGGTGCCGGTCTTTGTGCTGATGATGGCCTGTTACCTGGCCATCAGCATCGTCACGTCGGTCATCATGAACATTTATAACCGGCGCGTGCGCCTGGTGGAGCGTTGATCATGGCTACGACAGACCTGACCGCAGCAGAATCGACCGTTTCGCGACCGCCCGCGCCGCTCAAGCCGCTGGAGTGGATCAAGAAGAACCTGTTCCACGGTTGGTTCAACAGCATCCTGACCATCGTCACCGCCGTCGTGCTCTTTTTCCTGCTGAGGGGCATCTTTACCTGGGTGTTTGTCACGGCCGACTGGACACCCGTGGCCCACAGCCTGCGCCTCTTTGCCGTGGGCCAGTATCCAACCTCGGAGCTGTGGCGCGTGGGCCTCATCCTGGCCATGACCTCGCTGCTCATGGGGCTGAGCTGGGGCGTCTGGGGCGGCACCGTGCGCACCTTTGCCCTGGCCCTGGCCGTGGGCTTTGCCGTCATCGCCCTGCTGCCCATGGACCTCTATCGCGTCAACGAGGACCCGCTGGACCTCAGCATCCGGCTGGGGTTCGCCTCCTATCCGGCCCTGGTGATGGCCGGCTACGCCGTGGGCAGGCGGGGCGTGCTAAAATCGCGGCTGCTGGCCATCCTGTGGCTGGTGTCGTTGGTGCTGACCTTTGTCCTGCTCTCCGGTTTTTCGGGCAGCAGCCTGTTGCCCAGGGTGGAGACGGGCATGTGGGGTGGCCTGCTCCTCACCTTCCTGCTGGCCCTGGTGGGCATCGTCGCCTCGTTTCCCATCGGCGTGCTGCTGGCCCTGGGCCGGCAGAGCTCGCTGCCGGTGCTCAAGATCTTTTGTACGCTGTTCATCGAGCTGGTGCGCGGCGTGCCGCTGGTGACGATCCTGTTCATGTTCTCCCTGATCTTGCCCCTGTTCCTGCCGCCCGACGTGCGCCTCGACCGGGTGTTGCGGGCCATGGCCGCCATGACCTTTTTCGCCGCGGCCTACATGGCCGAAAACATCCGGGGTGGGCTACAATCCATTCCCCGGGGCCAGGTGGAGGCGGCCAAGGCGGTGGGTCTCAGCGGCTTTCAGACCACGACCTTTATAGTCCTGCCCCAGGCGCTGCGGGCCGTCATCCCGGCCATCGTGGGCCAGTTCATCGCCCTGTTCATGGACACGACCCTGGCCATCATCGTCGGCCTGGTCGAGCTGCTGGCCGTGGGCCGGGCCGTGCTCAACGCCAACGTGGAGTGGCTCCTGCTCGATAAGGAGGTCTATCTCTTTATCGCCGCCATCTTCTGGATCTTTACCTTCTCCATGTCGTACGCCAGCCGCCGGCTGGAGCGGGCGTTGGGCGTGGGCGAGCGATAGCAAATGTAGGGGCGAACCCTTACGGCGGTCGCCCCCCTGCGGTCGCCCCGTTGGGCAGGTGCGAGCCCTGCCCTATACGCATCAAGTTAAGATGACAAAAGGGAGATCTTGTGGCATGATTGTAGGTGCGAACCAAACCATGCTGGAGATCTCCCTTATGAGCACTATACCACAGGTAGCCGAAGCAATGCAAGCGGTGTTGATGGACAAGGCGGATGAGTTGGGTCGAAA
>DAOUHB010000078.1:0-27452 GCA_034428935.1 Anaerolineae bacterium
CGGTCTGCCTGGGCCACGACCTGGGCCATCCCGCCTTTGGCCATTCGGGCGAGGAGACGCTGAACGAGCTGATGGTGGGGCACGGCGGGTTCGACCACAACCGCCAGAGCCTGCGAATCGTCGAGAAGCTGGAAAAGCGCTACGAGGGCTGGCCGGGGCTGAGCCTGACCTGGGAAGTGCGCGAGGGCATGGTCAAGCACGAGACCGACTATGACGTCAGTGACGCCACCGGCTACGAGCCCGACCTGACCTGCTCGCTGGAGGGCCAGATCGCCAACGTGGCCGACGAGCTGGCCTACACGGCCCACGACCTGGACGACGGCCTGCACTCGGGCCTGCTCAGCCCGGGCGACGTGCGCGACGTCCGGCTGTGGCAGGAGCTGACGGGCGAGCTGGACCTCGATCCCTGCGCCGCCCTGGGCCAGCTCGACCGCCACCGCCTGATCCGCAGCCTCATCGGCTGGGGCGTGGACGACGTGGTGCGCACCACGTCCCGGCGCCTGGCAGAGGAGGGCATCGACTCCCTGGCCAGGCTGCGCGGGCGCGGCGCGCCCATCATCGGCTTTTCGGAGGCGGCGCTGGAGCGCCACGCCGAGCTCAAGCTGTTCCTGCTGTCGAGGCTGTACCGCCACTGGCGGGTGATGCGCATGGGCGCCAAGGCCCGGCGCGTCCTCCAGGCCCTGTTCGAGACCTACGTCCAGGACCCGGCCCAACTGCCCGACTGGGTGCAGGAACGGGCCAGGAGCGAGGACGCGTCGCTGGAGCGCATCGTGTGCGACTATATCGCCGGCATGACCGACCGCTTTGCCCTGGAGGAGTATGCCCGGCTCTTTGACCCCACGGTGCGGGTCTGACGGCCCGGGCCGTCCCGCTGCAACCCTGTAGCCGGACGTGCGTAGAGAAGGGTGATTGCCAGAGAATTTGACTTCTGGTATAATAACAGGCACAACTGCAAGGGAGGGTACCAATGGATATCGGAAAGGCTTTCGCATTTGTTTTCGACGACGACCAGTGGATCACCAAGATCCTCATCGGAGCGGGCATCCTGCTCCTCGGGCTCCTGTTCTCCTGGGTGCTGCTCATCCCGCTGATCCTGGCCTTTGCCATCCTCAGTGGCTACATGGTCGAGATCGTCCGGCGGGTCATTCGCGGGGACCTGAACGAGCTCCCGGAATGGGAGGATTGGGGCACCCTCATCGCCGACGGGCTCAAGTCGCTCATCATCGGCATCGTCTATGCCCTGCCGGGGATCCTGATCAGCATTTGCCTGGGCATTCCGGGCGGCATCCTGAGCGACAACGGTGAGGGGATTGGGGCCCTGTTCGGCGTCGCCGCGTCCTGCCTCAGCTTCCTGTGGACCATTGTCATGCTCGTCCTGCTGCCCGCGGCCATCGCCTTCTGGGTCGCCAGGGACGACCTGGGCGCAGCCTTCCGGTTCGGCGAGATCATTGATTTCGTGCGCAACAACCTGGCCACCTACCTCGTCACCATGGTCATGACCCTGGTCGCGTCCATCATCGGCAGCCTGGGCAGCGTGGTGTGCGGCGTCGGCGCGCTGGTCACCATCCCCTACAGCTACATGGTCATGGGCCACCTGTACGGCCAGGCCTACCGGGTATCCGGCGGCCAGTCCGCAGTCGCGGCGCCTGTGGTCGACGAGATCATCTAGGCTTTTCCCGGGCGGCCGGGCCGGTGCCCGGCCGCCCTCCATGGAACACAAGGAAGGAAAGACCATGTTCTGTCCAGAGTGTGGTGCGCCCAACGAAGACGATGCCATCTTCTGTGGCAACTGTGGCGCCGTGCTCAACCCTGAAGAAACGCCCGTAGAAGCCGCGTCCGGCGTCTCGCCCCTGGAAGAGGAGTCGAGGGCCGGGGAGGCCGGCGTGTACGACACCATCGAAGACATCGAAGAGAGCGTGGAGGAGCCGGCAGCCGTCGAGCCCGTCCAGGCCGTGGAGCCCAGGGAGCCGGCGAGGCCGGCGCCGCCGCGCGCGCCCTACGCGCCCGCCGCGACCGGCCCCACGACGCCCACCAGCGGGATGGCCATCGCCTCGCTGGTGCTGGGCATCGGCGGGCTGACGCTCCTGCCGCTGCTGGGCAGCGTCCTGGCGGTCATCCTGGGCTACATGGCCCGCAACGAGATCCGCCGGCGGCCCGACGAGATCTCGGGCGAGGGCCTGGCCATGGCCGGCATCGTCCTGGGGTGGATCGCCATCGGCCTGGCAGCGCTGGGCCTCCTGGTCGGCGGTGCGTTCACCATCTGCGGCCTGTGCGGCTTTTTCGGGAGCGCCCCGTATTGGCAATAGCCGGCCGCGCGCCTGGGAGGGAGTGACGCCATGGACGCGCTGTTTGGCGTGTTCACAGCCTTTGGTCTGTCATCGTCGGCGGGCCTCAACGCCTACCTGCCACTGCTGGTGGTGGCGTTGCTGGCCCGCTTTACCAAGCTGGTGACCCTCCAGCCGCCGTGGGATGCCATGACGAGCTGGTGGGTCATCGGCGCGCTGGTCGTTCTGCTCGCCATCGAGATCCTGGTGGACAAGGTGCCCGCCGTCGACACGATCAACGACGTCATCCAGACGTTTGTCCGTCCCGTGGCCGGCGCCATCCTCTTTGCGTCCAACGGCGGGGTCATCGGCGAGACGCACCCGGTGCTGGCCCTGGTCTGCGGCCTGCTCATCGCCGGCGGCGTTCACGCCGCCAAGGCCAGCGCGCGGCCCGTCGTCACCGCCAGCACGGCCGGGGTCCTCAACCCCGTCGTCAGCACGCTGGAGGACGTGTTGGCCCTGGTCACCGCCATCGTGTCCATCATCGCGCCCATCCTGGGCGTGCTGATCCTGCTGCTCATCGTCATCTGGCTGGCGCGGAGGCTGAGGGACAGGCGGAGAGCAGACGGCCACGGGGCCCTGCACCAGTCCCGGTACTGACCCTGCGGCCGGCTCGGGCGGGCAACGCCTGCCCCCCCGCATGGGCCCGCACATGAGCCATGAATAACACAACATCATAACCGACGTTGGCCCCCGTGCTCGGCTCGGATGGCTATCCGGAGGGAGCAAGAGGGCGTACCTGGCTGCCAGGCCGAGAATTGCCGCGCCCGCTGCCGCGGCCTTGACAGGCGATCGAAACCCGGCAGCAGGAATAGCCATTTGCGCTTTTGCCACGCCGGTGGTATACTGCCCATCAGGGGAGAAAGGACGCGGATGAGCCCGGGTCCCTTGAGGGGCCCGCGCCTCGCGCCATCGCCTTCTCCGCATCGCCGCCCGGCAAGGAACGCGCCGCGTTCACGTCGTGGTTCAAAATCCGGTTCCATGAGACAGGAGGAGAAATGGAAGAACCGTACGACGTCGACATCGTCGACCAGGAGTATTACCCGCCGACACCGCGGAGGGGCCTGAGCGGCTGGATCATCGCCCTCATCGTAATCGTCGCCATCGTCATCCTCTGTTGCCTCTGCGCTTGCGTCGCGTGGGCCCTGCTCGCCCCGGCGACGGGCAACGTCTTCTCGTCGATCATCGAGACCATCGAATCCATGACACCCGTGCCCTGAGCGGGGCCGACCGTGACAACGTTCGGGCCGATGGCACCCGGCCCTTGCCCACAGGGACAAGGGCCGGGTGGCGTTCCCGACAAGTTGCATCCCGGCGGCAAAAATGATATACTGTTGGCCGCGGCCTTCCCGGGCTGGCCTGCGCAACTTACAGGAGAAACGTTATGAGACGAGACGAACTGGTCAAGTACCTGGACGACCTGCTGCAAATCAAGGCCATCGAGGATTCGTCGAACAACGGCTTGCAGGTGGAGGGAGCCGCCCAGGTCCAGCGCCTGGCCTTTGCCGTGGACGCCAGCCTGGCCGCCTTTGAGGGGGCCCGGGCCACCGGGGCGCAGATGCTGTTGGTCCACCACGGCCTGTTCTGGAGCCAACCGCTCATGGTTACCGGCCCGCACCGCCGCCGGCTGGGGATGCTGATCAATGCCGACATCTCGCTGTACGCCGCGCACCTCCCCCTGGACTTTCATCCCGAGCTGGGGAACAACGTAACGCTCGCCCGCTGGCTCGGGCTGGCGGGCGTGGAGCCCTTTGGCGACTACAAGGGGCAACCGGCCGGCTACGCGGGGCGCCTGCCCGAGGCGCTCAAGGTGGATGACCTGGCAGCGCGCATCGAGGCGGCGCTGGGCGAGCCGGTCAGCAGGGTGTGGGCCTTTGGCAAGTCGACCGTGGAGACGGTGGGCATCATCTCGGGGGGAGCCGCCCGTTTCGTGGATCAGGCGGCCGCCGCCGGGTTGGACGCCTTCCTGACGGGCGAGATGAGCCACGGCGCCTTTCACGACGCCCAGGAGCTGGGCGTGAACGTTATCTTTGGGGGGCATTATGCCACCGAGACGGCTGGCTTGAAAGCCCTGGCAGAACACCTGGCAGCAGAGTTTGACCTGGAGACCACGTTTCTCGATCTGCCGACCGGGGCCTGACAGCGACGACGCCTTCATTGCAGCACAATTGTCAAGCAAGTGCGGTTGGAGAGAACGATGCAACTGATCTTTCTGGGAAGCAGCGACGATCACGGCGTGCCCAGGGTAGGCTGCCAGTGCGCGGTGTGCGAAAGCGCCCGCCAGGCAGGCAGCCGCAACCACCGGACCCTGCCCTCCGTAGCCCTGCGCTACGGCCCTTCCTACGCGGAAAGGCTGGTCCTCGTGGACGTTACGCCCGAGTTCCGCATGCAGACGGCGGGCCAGAACCTGGCGCCCTTTGACGCCCTGTTCCTGACCCACGCCCACGAGGCCCACTTTCTCGGGCTGAAGCTGCTCCTCGATGCCCAGCGCGACGCGGGCCAGGCACTGCCCCTCTATGCCCCACCCCAGGTGTTGGAGGACGTGCGCGAGCGCCTCTCGTGGCTGTGGAACGAGAAGAGCTACCGGCGCGTGCTGCAGCCCGAGAGCCTGAATGGGCCCGTCAACCTGTGGGGGCTGCAGGTCGACCTCGTGCGCCTGGACCACGGCATCGGGGGCACAGCCTATGGCTACATCCTGTCGGACGGCGACCGGCGGCTGGCCTACCTGTCGGACATGCTGCGGGCCACGGCCGAGGTGCGCCAGGCGCTATCGGGCCCGTCGGGCCGGGATCGGCTCGACCTGCTGGTGTTGGGCGCCAGCCACTATTACGAAGGCATCGAGACCTGGAAGCGTTCGGTGATGGACGTCATCGCCGCCCTGGAGCTCGTCCGCGACGTGATCCCGGGCCGCGCCGTCCTCACCCACCTGTCGCACACCGTGGACTATGACGAGGTCACCGAGCGGCTGCCAGAGTCGACCCTGCTGGCATACGACGGCCTGGTGGTGGAGGTATAGGAGCATGAGCCACATCCTGGAACACCTGCTGGCACAGCAGGAAGCCATGATCGAGACCCTGGCCGGCCTCGTGGCGCTGGACTCGCCCAGCCACGAGCGCGAGGCGGTCAACAGGGTGGCCGACTTGATGAGCGAGGCGCTGGACTCCATCGGTGCCCGGGTGCAGCGGCTGCCACAGGCAGCCTTTGGCGACCACGTGCACGCCACCTGGGGAGAGGGCGACGGGCAGGTGCTGCTCCTGGGCCACATGGACACCGTCTGGCCGGCCGGCGAATCGCAAAAGAGGCCCTTCCGCGTGGAGGCCGGCAGGGCCACGGGCCCTGGCGCCTTTGACATGAAGGGCGGCCTGGTGGTGGGGCTCTATGCCCTGCGGGCGCTTCATGCCCTGGGCCTGCGGCCCGCCCATCGCCTGGTCCTGGTGCTGAACTCGGACGAGGAGTGCGGCAGCCCCACCTCGCGGGCCACCATCGAGGAGGAGGGGCGCCGCAGCGTCGCCAGCCTGGTCCTGGAGCCGTCGCGCGAGGGCGCCCTGGTCACCTGGCGCAAGGGCGTCGGCCGCTTCGAGCTGGAGATCCAGGGCCGGGCCTCCCATTCGGGGGCGGCCCACGAGCGCGGCGTGAGCGCCCTGACCGAGCTGGCCCACCAGATCCTGCGCCTGGAGTCGATGACCGACTACGGGCGGGGCACCACGGTCAACGTGGGAGTGGCCCAGGGCGGCTCCAAGGTGAACGTGCGGCCGGCGGCCGCCTGGGCCGAGATCGACCTGCGGGTGACGTCCGCCGAGGAGGGAGAGCGCATGGCCGGGACGATCCTGGGCCTGGAGCCCGTGCAGGAGGGCACCACGCTCATCGTCTCCGGGGGGATGAACCGGCCGCCCTGGGAGACCTCGCCCGGGGGCGAGCGCCTCTTCCGGCAGGCGCAGCGGGCCGGCGCCCGGCTTGGCATGGAGCTGTGGCCGGCAGGCACCGGCGGCGGATCGGACGGCAACTTTACGGCGGCGGTGGGCACGCCCACGCTGGACGGCCTGGGGCCCGTGGGCGAGGACGCCCACGCCCTGACCGAGTGGGTGGACGTGGCCTCGCTGCCCCGGCGGGCGGCCCTCCTGGCCGAGCTGCTCGTGAGCCTCGACAAATGAAGCACGTCTATCTGGCGCCACACCTGGACGACGCCGTGCTGTCGTGCGGGGGGGCAATGCACCGCCAGCGGCGGGCAGGCGAGGCCGTGGTGGCCCTCACCATCTTTGCCGGGGAGCCGGCGCCGGGCCAGGCCCTGTCGCCCTTTGCCCTGGAGCAGCACGCCTACTGGGGGACCCCGGCCCGGCCCGCGCGCCTGCGCCGGGCCGAGGATGTCGCCGCCCTGGCCCTCCTGGACGCCGAAGCCAGGCACCTGGAGTACCTGGACGCCGTCTACCGCGCCACGCCCGGGGGGCCCTGGCCCTACGACGGCCGCGAGACGCTCTTTGCCCCGCCGCATCCCGACGACCCCGTGTCGCCCGCGGCCCTGGCCCGGGCCCTGGCCGACGGGCTGCCCCTGGAGGCAGGCTTGACGCTGTACGCGCCCCTGGCCGTGGGCCGCCACGTGGACCACCAGGTGGTGCACCAGGCCGCGGGACACCTGATGGCCATGGGCTACCGCGTGGGCTTTTACGAGGACTATCCTTACGCCGAAGCGCCCGACGCGCTGGAAGAGGCCCTGGCGCAAAGCCCGTACCGGGGCTGGCAGCGGAGGGTGGCGACCCTGGAAGCGGCGGACATAGCCGCCAAGGTCGACGCCCTGGCCTACTATCGCAGCCAGATGTGGATCCTGTTTGGCGGCGCCGAAGCCATGCCCAGCCGCGTCTGGGCCTTTGCCGCCGGCCACTGCCCCGAGGCGTCCCTGGCCGAGTGCACCTGGTGGGCGACGGCCGAGGGGCGCACGGCGGAAGGAGGGGTGTGAAGGTGGCCCCAACCCTGGACCTGGAGCTGACGGCCATGGCCCACGGCGGGTCGGCCCTCGGCCGCCACGAAGGCCGGGTGATCTTTGTGCCGTATGCCATCCCCGGCGAGCGGGTGCGCGTCGAGCTGGTGGAGGAGCACCAGCGCTGGGCGCGGGCCCGCCTGGTCGAGATCCTGCGCCCCTCGCCCCATCGCGTCCGGCCCCCTTGCCCCTACTTTGGGCAGGACAAGTGCGGCGGCTGCCAGTGGCAGCACATCGACTACGAGGAGCAACTGCGCCTCAAGGCCGAGGTCATGGCCGACCAGCTCCAGCGCATCGGCGGGCTGGAGGTGGCGGTCGAGGAGCCCATCGGCGCCGCGGAGCCGTGGAGCTACCTGAACCACGTGCAGTTCTATATCACCGAGGATGGGCACCTGGGCTTCCTGACGGCCGACAGCCGCGACGTCATCCCGGTGGAAGAGTGCTACATCATCGAGCCCCTCCTCGACGACCTGTGGAACGCCCTGGACATGTACTGGCCGCAGCTCTATCGCCTGAGCCTGCGGTGCGGCGCGGCCACGGGCGAGCTGATGGCCGTTTTTGAGCTGGATCACTACGAGGATTTCGACATCGAGGTTGATTTCCCCGTGTCGTGCGTCTTGTTGCTGGCCGACGGCGACACGGCGGTCCTCATGGGCGAGCCCCATTTCCGCGAGGAGGTGGCGGGCCGCGAGTACCGCATCTCGGCCGCCAGCCCCTTCCAGACAAACAGCGGCGGCGCCGAAGCGCTGGTGACCCTGGTGCGCGAGCTGCTGGCGCCGCGGGGCGACGAGACCCTCGTGGACGTCTATGCGGGGGTTGGGCTCTTTGGCCTGGCACTGGCGGGCGACGTGGGGCAGGTGATCGCCGTCGAGGCCCATCCGGACGCGGCCGAAGACCTGACCTACAACGCCCGGGACCTGGCCAACGTCGAGCTGCGCCAGGGGGAGGTCCCGGATGCGCTGGCGGGCATCCGGGAGCCGGTCCAGCTCCTGGTCCTCGATCCGCCCCGGGCCGGCGCGGGCGAGGCGGTAATCGAAGAGCTGGTGCGCCTGGCGCCGGGGCGCATCGCCTACGTCTCGGCCGATCCGGCCGGCCTGGCAAGGGACGCGCGCCGCCTGGTGGATGGCGGTTACCGGCTGGAGCGCGTGCAGCCCATCGACCTCTATCCGCAGACCTTTCACATCGGGTCCGTGGCGCTTTTTGTCCGCGGCTCGTGAAGGATCAGTGGGCACGATGCTGACGCGGCGTGGTTCGGCTTTGACGCCAACCGCTTTTATGCTATAATGGCGAGCGTGAAGGAATACAACACGCGGGCGATTCACGTGGGGGTGAACGCCCATTTGTTGTCCATGGCCGCAAACTACCGAAGCGCGGGCATTAACTGGTACATCCAGAACCTGCTACAGCACTTGCCCGGCGCCGATCCCGGGTTCCGTTACACGGTCTTTGTCGGGGAACAAAGATACCCTGGAGCGGCCGGGCTCGCCCTCTCATTCACCCGCCTGCCGACGCACCGGCCGGCGGTGCGCTTTGTGTGGGAACAGGTTGTTCAGCCGTGGGCGTTGCGGCGAGAGGACATCGACCTGCTGCACAGCCCGGCCCTGGTGGGCCCCATGCTGGGAGGCCGGCCGTTCGTGGTTACAGTCCACGATTTGAGCTACCACCATTATCCGGACGCGTTCCGCCCTGCCAACCGGAGCTATCTGCGGTTCCTGGGAGAGCGGTCGGTCCGGCGGGCCCGCCGTGTCATCGCCGTTTCTCAGAGCACCAAGGACGACCTGATCAAGCACTATGGCCTGCCCGCGGGCCGGGTGGACGTGGTCCATCACGGCGTGGACGAGGCCTTTCGCCCGCTGCCGGCGGACGAGATGGCCGCGTTTTGCGCGCGGCAGGGCATGCCGGAGCGATTCCTGCTCTTTGTCGGGACGCTGGAGCCGCGCAAGAACGTCGTCCGCCTGGTGGAAGCCTACGCGCGCCTGCCCCGGAGCTGCCCGCCCCTGGTGCTGGTGGGAGGCAAGGGCTGGTTCTACGAGGAGGTGTTTCGCCGGGTGGAGGAACTGGGTCTGGAGGGCAGGGTGCGCCCGGCCGGCTACGTGCCCGCCGAGGATCTGCCCTGCTGGTACAACGCCGCCGAGGCCCTGGTCTATCCCTCCCTATACGAGGGCTTTGGGCTCCCCCCCCTGGAAGCCATGGCGTGTGGCACGCCGGTCATCTCTTCCACTGCCTCGTCGCTGCCCGAAGTGGTCGGCGACGCCGGGCTGCTGGTCGATCCCGAAGACGTGGACGCCCTGGCCGCAGCCATGGATCGGGTGCTGGCCGATGCCGGCCTGAGGGAGCGCATGCGGGCCGCCGGACTGGAGAGGGCGCGACGCTTCACCTGGGAAGGTGCGGCCCGCAAGACGGTGGACAGCTACCGCCGCGCGCTGGCGCGGCAAGGGGCTGCCGCTGGAGGAGGGACGGAGGGTGTTTGAGCGCTATCGCAGGCTGATGTCTCTGGCCGTCGCCGCCACGGACGTGCTGCTCATCAACCTCGCCTTTGCCGTGGCCTACTGGCTGCGCTACGACCTGCAATGGTTCGCGGCCGTCGACGCGGCGTTCTACGTCCCCTATCGCTCGTTCATCCCCGTCAGCCTGGCCCTGACCATCCTGCTGCTGGGCATCTACCGCCTCAGCGGGGTCTATCACCTGCACCGGGGCGCTTCCTGGTTCGACGAGGCCTACCAGGTCCTGACCAGCACGGCCACGGGCATCATCCTGACCGTGTTTGTCATCGTGTTTTTCTTCCGGCCCTTTCTCTACTCGCGCCTCATCTTTTTCTACGCCGGGGTGCTCATCACCCTGTTCCTGGGCCTGAGCCGCATCGTCCAGCGCATCGTGCGCAGCCACCTGCGGCGCAAGGGGCTGGGCGTGGACCGGCTGCTCATCGTGGGCGCCGGCGAGATCGGGCGAACGGTGATGCGCAACATCGTGGCCCATCCCGGCCTGGGCTACCACATCGTCGGCTTTGTGGACGACGACCCGGAGAAGGGCAACACCGACATCGGGCGCTTCAAGGCGCTGGGCAGCACGACCAACATCGCGCGCCTGGTAAAAGAGTCGGCCATCGACGAGGTGATCATCACCCTGCCCTGGATGTACCACCGCAAGATCGTGAGCATCATTGCCCAGTGCGAGCGGGAAAAGGTGCGCGTGCGCATCGTGCCCGACATCTTCCAGATGACCCTCAGCAACCTGGACGTCGAGGACCTGGGTGGGGTGCCCATGATCGGTGTCAAGGACATCTCGATCGGCCGCGGCGAGCTGCTCATCAAGCGCACCGTGGACGTCCTGGTCTCGCTGGTCGGCCTGATCCTTCTCTTTCCCCTCTTTTTGCTCATTGCCCTGGCCATCCGCCTCGATTCGCCGGGACCCGTCTTTTTCACCCAGATCCGCGTGGGCAAGGGGCAGCACCTCTTTACCTGCTACAAGTTCCGTTCCATGCACCACGGGGCCGACGAGGAAAAGGAAGCGCTCCAGGACCAGAACGAGGCCGACGGTGCGTTCTTCAAGATCCGGAACGACCCGCGGATCACGCGGGTGGGGCGCTTTATCCGGCGGACGAGCCTGGACGAGCTGCCGCAACTGCTGAACGTCCTCATGGGCCACATGAGCATGGTCGGCCCGCGGCCGGCGCCCCCCGCCGAGGTGCAGCGCTACCTGCCGTGGCACAAGCGCCGCCTGGAGGTCGCCCCGGGACTCACCGGCCTGTGGCAGGTATCGGGCCGCAGCGAGCTGACCTTTGACGAGATGGTGCTGCTGGACCTGTACTACATCGAGAACTGGTCGCCCCTGCTGGATCTGCAGATCATGCTTCGCACGGTGCCGAAACTGATCACCGGCGAGGGCGCCTACTAATCGCCGGACAGGAGGTGCGACGTGTGGCGATGCAGTGTGTGTGGATACGTGTGGGACGGCGAGGAGCCGCCCGAGGACTGTCCCAAGTGCGAGGCCACGACGGCCAGGTTCGCGGCCCTGGACGACAAGGCCGCCGACATCGTGGACCGCTCCCGCTTCACGAACCACCTGCTCATCCAGCTCTTTGCCGTGCTGGAGCAGGTGATGGAGATTGCGGAGGACGGGATCGACGACAACCTCGACCCGGGCTGTGTCAAGATCTGGGAGCGAGCGCTGGAGCAGGCCGAGGTCTTGCAGCAGTCCATCAAGGCCGAGCTTCAGGGGCACGTGGCCAAGGGCAAGTGGGGCTAGCGACAGCCCCGCCCTGCTAGCCTTCCAGGGCGCTCAGGCGACCCCCGCTGACCCGCCACACGTTGCAGCGCTCCACAAAGGCATCGGGCAGGACGTGGAGGTCCGTGGTGGTGATGATGGACTGCTGGGGCCCGTCGTCCAGGACCCGCAGCAAGAAGCTGCGACGGTGGGCGTCCAGCTCGGACAGCACGTCGTCCAGCAGCAGGACCGGGCGCTCGCCCGTGGCCCGGGACATGAGGGCCACCTCGGCCAGCTTGAGGGCCAGGGCCGTGGTGCGCTGCTGCCCCCGAGAGGCATAGGTGCCGGCGTTTACCCCGTCGATGAGAAAGGCCATGTCGTCGCGGTGCGGGCCCACCAGCGTGACGCCCGCCGCTATCTCGCGGGTGCGCAGCGAGCGAAGCTGGGCCACAAAGGCCTGGGCCACCGTCTCCCCGTTCTCCAGGTCCAGGCTGGGCAGATAGTCGAGGCGCAGGCGTTCGGCGCCGTCCGTCAGCTCGGCGTGGACCTCGCGGACCAACTCGTCCAGGTCGCCGAGGCATTCGCGGCGGCGAGCCACGAGGAGGGCGCCGTGCTCCACCAATTGCTCGTCCCAGAAGGCCAGTTGCCCCACCTCGCCGCCCCTCTCCCGCAGGTCGCGCAGCAGGGCGTTGCGCTGAGTGAGAATCTGGTTGTAGCGCGACAGGGCGCGGCAGTAGCCCGGGTCGATCTGGCACAGGGTGGCGTCCAGGTAGTGCCTGCGGCCCCCCGGGGGCCCGGAGACGAGGGCAATGTCCTCGGGCAAAAAGAGGACGACGTTGAGGTGGCCCAGCAGGTCCATGGCGCGGTGGGGCACACCGTTGAGGCGGATCTGCTTGCGGTAGCGGCCCTCGGCTTCCCCCTGTTGGGTGAGGGTGATCTCGATGGTCAGGTCGCCGCCGGCGCGGGAGACCTTGCCCACGAGGCGGGTGAAGGGCAGGGGCTCGGACTCGGGCGTCAGCCAGTTGACGACCTCTCGGTCGGTGCCGGCGTGGGGCGAGCGGCTGGTGGCCAGGTAGTAGACCGCCTCCAGGAGATTGGTCTTGCCCTGGGCATTGTCGCCCAGGAGCACGGTCACGCCGGCAGGCAGGTCCAGGACCAGCCGCACATAGTTGCGAAAGTTGAACAGCGAGAGCTGGGTCAGGCGCATGGGCCGATTATAACACACGTTGGGGGCGACGCAAAGCAACCGCCGTTTCCTCGCCCGGCGAAAACACCGGCACCACCCGTAACCTTTTGGCCGCTCTTGCCGTCCAGGTAGTAGGGCGCAGCACCGGCAGGTGCCGGCTGGCGGCGGCGATGGACCCCGGTTCTCTCCGCCTCGGGGGAAGGCCGGCACCTGTCGGGCGCGGTCCACGAGAAAGAGGGCGCGGTTCGCCGCGCCCTCTTTCGTTGCTGCTTGGATAACCCCTCCCATACCACTTGTTCTGTGCCGTAGACAGTGCTATAATTCATCACTGGAGAAGCAGCGCCGGGAAAGTCAGGATTATCGTCGAGGAGTTCGTGCGTGCTCAGAGCAACGAAATGGCTCGAGTGTTGACAAGTAAAAAGATCGAATGGGTCGCCTTGCTCCTCCTCCTGCTGGCTTCGTGGGCGTTGCGGCTGCAGCTTCTCGCCGCCCAGGATATCTGGTGGGATGAGGCGCGCAATATCGAGGTTGCAATCAGGCCTCTCTCCCAGATTGCCGGCGCGCCCGAGCTGGACATTCACCCCCCGCTCTACTTTTACAGCCTGCACCTGTGGACGCGGCTCATGGGCAGCAGCGCCTTTGCCAGCCGCCTGTTTAGCGCCTGGTGTGGCGTGCTGGCTGCTGCGTTGGGCTACCGCCTGGCTCGCAGTCTGGCCCCTTCCCGGCCCGGACGGTGGGCCGGACTGCTGGCCCTGGTCCTGGCGGCGGTTTCGCCCTATGCCCTGGCCGAAGCGCAGGAAACGCGCATGTATACCTTTTCCTGGGTGTTGCTGTCGGCTGCCGCGCTGGCCGTGTTGCGGGCCACCTGCCCGGCAACCAGGCGTGCCTGGCCGTGGTGGCTGGCCTTTGCGCTGTTTGCCGCGGCCAGCCTGCTCACGCACTATAGCACGGTCTTGATCCTGGCAGCATGGGGCTTGTGGCTGCTGGCCTGGGCCCTGCGTGGCCCGGAGCGCACCGTTCGTCTGCGCACCCTGGCACTGGTTGGACTGGCCACGTTTGGCCTCTGTCTGCCCGCATTGCCCATCGCCCTGCGCCAGATCGCCGTCTATCACAACCCCAACCTGAACCTGCCTGATCTGCCGAGCTATCTGGCCCGGCTCTACCACGCCTTTGCCCTGGGCGAGCACGCACCCGCAAGCGCCCTGTCCGTGGGACGCTGGCTGTGGCTGCTCGTGCCCCTGGGCGGTGCTGTCCTGGCCGTGCGAGAGCCACGCAAGCGCCACACCCTGGCGCTGTTGGCCTTGTGGCTCTTTGGCGGGCTGGCGCTGTACTATGTCATTCTGACCCGCCGCTCTGCATTCAACCCGCGCTACATCAGCTTTGTGCTGCCGGCCGTGTGGGCTTTGGCGGGCTGGGCACTGACCGGCTGGAGGCGCCTGTTCCGACCTCTTCCCTGGATCCTGGCTGCCGGTCTCGTGGCGGTAGCAATTCCCTCCCTGCGGGCCGACCTTACCGATCCTCAATATTTCCATGCCGACATCCGTGGGGTGAGCACCTGGCTGCGGGACCATGCCACCACCGACGACGTCATCCTGGTTGACCAGAGGTATCCGTTCGGGTTCTATTGGACTCGCTGGAACAACGAATCGAACGGGTTTCCCCCTGCCGAACCGGCCCACGAACCGCCGGCCCAGTATCTCTTTGTGGACGTCAATCAAGTGGACGAGCGTCTTACGGAGCTGGCGGCTGATGCCCGGACCGTCTACTGGGTGACGTGGTTCGAGTCGGACATGGATCCACGCGGGGCGGTGCCGGCTCTGCTGGACGCACACGGCCAGCAAATGGGGGAGCAAGGTTTTCGCGGCTACACGGTCCGTTGGTGGCAGCTTCAGCCGCCCACCCGCTTCCAACTGTTCCGGTCGCTCCAGGACGTGAACCTGGCGTTCGAGCCCGGCATTACGCTGTTGGCCGGCGACTGGCAGGGCCGCGAAACCGTGGCGGTGGCGGGTCGTGCCGCCCTGGTGACCTTGCGTTGGCAGGCCAACGGCCCAACAGCCCGGCCACTCAAGGTCTCCCTGCGGCTGCAGGACGAGGGCGGTGCGCTCCTGGCCCAGGACGATCGTGTCCTGCTCAACGATCGCCATCTACGCACCACGTCCTGGCAGCCGGGAGAGGTCGCCTTCAACGTCTACAGCTTGCCGCTTTCTGCCGAGCCGGGTGCCTACACCTTGACCCTGGTGCTCTATGACGAGGAAACGCTGGAACCGGTGGGATTGCTCGATGGGAGCGGAGTCGAACCCGAATTGGGAACACTGCGTGCCGAGCCGCCGCCGAACGGCATCGGGCAACAGGAAACGGGTCGATAAGGGGGTGCCGATGGACACAGTTCCTCAGGTCAAGGTGGCGGTGGTGCAGGCAGCGCCGGTGCTGTTCGACCGGGAAGCGACCCTGGCCAAGGTGGAGCGGCTGGCGGACGAGGCGGGCGCCGGGGGGGCGGAGCTGATCCTCTTTCCGGAAGCCCTGGTGCCGGCCTATCCCCGCGGCCTGGGCTTTGGCACGGTGGTGGGCGGGCGCAACGACGCCGGGCGGCGCCTGTGGCAGCGCTACTGGGCCAACGCCGTGGAGGTGCCCGGGCCGGCGACGGAGGCCCTGGGCCGGGCAGCGCGCCGCGCGTCGGCCTACCTGGCGGTGGGCGTCGTGGAGCGCGACCGGGATTATGGCGGGGGCACGCTGTACTGCACGCTGCTTTATTTTGGGCCCGACGGGCGGCTGCTGGCCAGGCACCGCAAGCTGAAACCGACGGCGGCCGAGCGGCTCATCTGGGGTGAAGGGGACGGCAGCACGCTGGCGACGGTGGACACGCCCTTTGGCATCGTGGGCGGCCTCATCTGCTGGGAGAACATGATGCCCCTGGCGCGGGCGGCCATGTACGCCAAGGGGGTGGCGGTCTACCTGGCGCCCACGGCCGATTCACGGGACACGTGGCAGGCCACGCTGCGGCACATTGCCTGCGAGGGGCGCTGCTTTGTGCTGGGCTGCAACCAGTTCGTCACCAGGGCCATGTATCCCGGCGACCTGGAGGGGCTGGAAGACCTGGACGGCCAGCCCGAGGTCATGTGCCGGGGCGGGAGCGCCATCGTCGGGCCCCTGGGCGAGGTCCTGGCCGGCCCCCTGTGGGACGCGGAGGGCATTCTCTACGCCGAGCTGGACATGGGGGCCGTGGTCCGGGCGCGCTTTGACTTTGACCCCATGGGGCACTATGCCCGGCCCGACGTGTTCCGCCTGGTGGTGGACGAGCGGCCCCGGCCGCCGGTCACGTCTGTGACAGGGATCGGGGACCGTGCTGTCAACGAATAAAGAAACGGATCAACGAATGAGGGGACGCCAGAAGGCGTTTATTCGTTCGCCGTTCGGCGACAAGCTCTTTTACAGCACCTCGAGGGCCAGGCGCTTCACGTGGGCCAGCATGGCGGCCATGCCGTTGAGGCGCTGGTAGGTGAGGACCTGGTCCAGCCCCATGGCGTAGAAAAAGGTGTTGGGCACGGCCAGCACCTCCTCGGGCGTCGCGCCGTGGAGGCCGTCGCCCAGGATGGCGGCAAAGCCCCGCACGGTGGGCGACTCCTCGGGGACGTCAAAGTAGAAGCGCAGGCCGCCGTCGCGGCGCTCGCCATAGACGGCGACGGGGGTCATGCACTCGTGGACCGGCTGCATCTCGTCGTGCCGCTCGCGGAGCCAGGCGGGCAGGGCGGGCAGGTCCTCGGCGTACTCGAGCAAGAGCTGAAGCTTCTCGCGGCCATCGCTGGCCGCAAACTCTTCCACGATGGCTTGCAGGCGAGGGGGCAGAGACCCGGCTTCTCCCGTCACGGCAGGCCCCCTCACCGCTCGATGGGCACGTCCACCAGGTTGCCCCACTCGGTCCAGGAGCCGTCATAGTTGCGCACCCGGGGGTAGCCCAGCAGATAGGTGAGGACGAACCAGGTGTGGGACGAGCGCTCGCCGATGCGGCAGTAGGCCACCAGGTCCTCGTCGGGCCGCAGCCCGGCCTCCGTCTCGTAGATGGCCCGCAGCTCCTCCGGCGACTTGAACGTGCCGTCCTCGCGCACGGCCCGGCTCCAGGGGACGTTGACGGCGCCGGGGATGTGGCCGCCGCGCACGGCCCCCTCCTGGGGATAGCCGGGCATGTGCAGCAGCTTGCCCTCGTACTCGTCGGGCGAGCGCACGTCCACCAGGGGGCGGCCGGCGCGCACGTGCTCCAGCACCTGGTCGCGAAAGGCCCGGATGGGCAGGTCATCGCGCTCGGGCGCCTCGTACCGGCCCGGGGGAACCTGGGGCGTCTCGCGGCTCAGGGGCCGGCCCTCCTTGATCCACTTCTTGCGGCCGCCGTTCAGGATTTTGGCCCGCCGGTGGCGGAACAGCTTGAACACCCAGAAGGCGTAGGTGGCCCACCAGTTGTCCTTGTCGCCGTAAAAGATGACCGTCGTGTCGTTGGAAATGCCCCGCGAGCTGGCCAGCCGCGAGAAGGCCTCGCGGTCCAGGTAGTCGCGGCGCACCGGGTCGTTCAGGTCGGCCACCCAGTCGATCTTGACCGCGCCGGGGATGTGCCCCACGTCGTACAACAGCACGTCCTCGTCCACTTCGACAATGCGAATATCGGGATCGTCCAGGTGCTCGGCCAGCCATTCGGTTTCGACCAGCACCTCGGGATTCGGAACCGCCTGTTCCGGCATGAATGCTCCTCCAGTTCACTGAAAGCGTCGGCACCGGGTAGTCGATACGACCCAATACCCGGTACCCGCTCCCAGTATACCATGGGAACGCCTGTTCTGTCAAATATTATCAGGTTTTTCTGTTCAATCAGTTGAGGCTGAACTGCGAGCCATGCTCGGTCTTGGTTACCTCGATGCGCACGGGGAAGGCATCCTTCAGCTCTTCGATGTGGGTGATGACCAGGATGCGACTGAAATCGTCCTGGATGGACGTGATGGCTTCTACCAGGCGAGTCCGGCCCTCGGCGTCCTGGGTGCCAAAGCCCTCGTCGATGACCAGCATCTGGAGCTGGGCGCCGGCGCGCCGGGCCAGCAGCTTGCTGAGGGCGATGCGAATGGCGAAATTGACGCGAAAGGCCTCGCCCCCGGAAAACAGCTCGTAGGAGCGGGTGCCCAGCTCGTCGGCGATGTTGATGTCGAGGGTCTCGACGGTGTCGCCCTTGAGGGTTTCGCGCTGGGTCTCGATGCGGACGTGCATGCGGCCGTCGGTCATGCGCGCCAGGAGGCGGTTGGCCTCGTACTCGATCTCGGGGATGGCGGCCTCGATGATCATGGCCTGCACGCCCCGCTTGCCAAAGGCCAGGCGCAGGTCCTCAAAGATGGCCTTTTCCTCGGCCAGGCGCTGGCGGTCGGCGGCCCTCCGCTCTCGCTCGGCGGCCAGGCGCGTGCAGTGGTCCAGGCGCTGCTGGGCGCCGCCCAGCACCAGGCGGGCCTGGGACGACCGCGCGTGGAGGTCTTCGACCTCGGCGGCCTTGACCTGGACGCGCTGGGCCACGTCGGGCAGGCGCGAGACCTCGCCGGCCAGCGACCCGCGCTGCGCCTCGTCCTCGGCCAGCGACGCCTGCTTGCCCGCCAGCCAGGTCTCGAGATCGGCCAGGGCGGCGCGCTCGTCGGCCACGCGCTCGACGGCCGACCGGAGGCGCTGGTGGGCGGCCTCGAACTCGACGAGGGAGGCGACCAGGCGGCGGGCCTCCTCGTGGGCCTGCCCATCGTAGCCCAGGGACTGCCGCTCCTCGGCCAGGCCGGCCAGCTCGGCCTGCTCGGCGGCGGCATAGTCGCCGGCCTGGAGGCGGGCGTCGAGGGCCTGCCGCTCGTCATAGAGGGTCGCCAGGTCGGCCTGGGCCTGGCGGGCAGCGTCCAGCGCCTGCTCCAACTGGGCGCCCCGGCGCTGCTGGGCGGCAAGCCCGGCCAGGCGGCGGTCGAGCTGCTGGATCTCGGATTTGAGCCGGTCGGCCTCGTCCTGGATCTCGCGCCGGCGGCCGTTGTTGGCGACGTACGCCTCGCGGCGGGCGGTGCCGTCCTCCTCCATCTCTGCGGCCAGGCGGCGGCGGTGCTCGTCGGAGAGGTCCTGGCCGCACACGGGGCAGGTGGCGGCGCCTGTCTCGGCCTGGAGCACGTCCAGCTTCTTGCGGAGGGCCTCCATCTCGGCCTTCATCTGCTCATTGCGCACCTGGAGGCCGGCGGACTCTTCGTTGAGGGCCTGCAGGCGGGCGTGGGCGGCATCGCGCTCCTCCTGGTCGCGGGCCATGGCCTCGAGGGCGCCGGTCACCTCGGCCAGGGCGGCCTCGTGGCGCGGGGCCTCGGCGGCCCGGCGCTCCAGCTCGCCAATGCGCTCGCCGAGCCGGCCGGCGGCCAGCTCCAGCTCGTGGCGGGCGGCATCGACGGCGCGCTCCAGGTCGCGCTGGCGGCCCTGGAGCCGGGCGTCTTGCGCCAGGCGCTCGTTCCAGGCGGCCTCGTCCCCGCGGGCAGCCACCAGCCGGGCGTAGCCGTCCTCCACCTCGCCGCGGCGGGCGAGGACCTCCTCGTATTGGGCCAGGCGCTCGCGCCGCTCGGCCATCTGGGCCTGCACCTGGCGCACCTCCTGGCGGGCCTGGTTGAGGCGGCGGTCCAGGTCGCGCAGGCGGGCCTGCTGGTGCTCCAGGGCCTGGTGCTCCTGGCGCAGGGCGGCGAGCTCGGCCTCGGCCAGCTTGAGGGCGGCGCTCAGCTCGTCGACCCTGGCCTCGGCGGCGGCCAGCTCCGACTCGTACTCGGGCCGGCGGTCCAGCTCGCGGTCGATGTCGCGCAGCAGGCCATCCACCTCGGCGATCTCGCGCTCCTGCTCTCGGACGCGCTCCTTGGCGCGCTGCTCGTACTCGTCGTAGAGCCCCAGGCCCAGAATCTCGCCCAGGATCTCTTTGCGGTCGGCGGGGGTGCGGGTGGTAAAGGCGTCGGCCCTGCCCTGGAGAAGGAAGGCCGAGTTGGTGAACGTCTCGTAGTCCATGCGCAGCAGGCGGATGAGGGCGTCCTGGGTGGCGCGCACGCCGGGCTCGGCGATGGACGAAAAGGTGCCCGACTCGGAGCGGACCTGGAGGTCGAGGACGGTGCGGCCGCGGCCGGTGCTGTCGCGCTTGCGGAGGACGCGGTAGACGGCGCCGCCGAGGACAAAGGTGAACTCGACCTCCATCTCGGACTCGCCGAGGTGGATGAGCTCGTCGTCGCGCCTGGCGCGGGCGCGGCCCCAGAGGGCCCAGGTCATGGCGTCGAGGAGGGCCGACTTGCCGTGGCCGTTGGGGCCGGTGAGGCAGGCGAGGTGGATGCCGTCAAAGATGAGGGGCGGCACGTCGCGGTAGCACATAAAGTTGTGGACACGCAGCTCGAGTGGGATCATGGACCCTCCGCCGTCCTTCTAGCCTCTTCTCGCCCTTGGAGGAAACGCGACCCCGGCCAGACACGCCGGGGCCGCCGCAGGTTGCAGAGCGGGAGACGGGACTCGAACCCGCGACAGTCTGCTTGGAAGGCAGATGCGCTACCACTGCGCTACTCCCGCGTGGACGGGGTGACCGGGCCCGCCATTGGGCTCCGACACCCCGGGCTATAGTATACCCAGGTTTGGGGGATCTGTCCAGTTTGGCGGGGGTGTTGTGTGAAGGGGGGATAACCACGGAGAGGTTTACACGATCACGCACTCCCGCATCAACTGCACCTCCCGCCCGACCCCCAGCGTCTCCACCCGCCCCACGTCTGCAGCGCACAGGTGGTAGAGGCGCACGTTGTCCGCCTTCAGGTCGATGAGGCCCTTCAGCCGCTTGACCATCTCCCGGTACACCGGCGCCTTCAGGTCACACTCGAACACGCTCTCCTGCACGTGCGCCCCGTACCCCTCAAGCATCTTCATCGCCCGCAGCCGGCGGCGGTCGTGGGCGATGTCGTAGGCAACGACGACGAACATGCTCCCCCTCCCCCGCCGGCCCGGGCCTAGCGGATCTCCAACGGCACGTACTCCTCGTCGTGGCCCAGGATGCAGCGGGCCAGGTGTTCGGCCTGCCGCTGGACTAGCTGCCGGTACGACTGCCGGTTCCCCTGCGCCGGATAGCCGATGCGCACCGCCATCTGCTCCTCGTAGCGCTGCAGGTAGAAGCGGCGCATCTCGTCGGTCATCTGCGTGCCAGGCCGGTCGTCGCTCCCTTCAAAGTGGATAGCCGGGTCCAGCGAGGCTTCGCGCAGCAGACGCAGCACCAGGCGGTCGACCACCGCCGGCCGGAACTCTTCCTCCATGTCCGAAGCCAGCGACGGCCGGCCATAGTCCAGGGCGTGGTAAAAGCCAACGTCGGGGTCGAGGCCGATGCGGTACAGGGCGGCCACCACCTCGTTCAGCAGCAGCGTGTAGCCAAAGCTGAGCATGGCGTTTACCGCGTCGGGCGGCGGATGGTAGGCGCGACCTTCGAACCCCCACCTGGCGGCGTCGAACAGCGACGCCAAGGCGGCAAAGTAGGCCGCCGCCCCGCTCCCCTCGTGACCCCGCAGCGACTCGATGCTGCCGGCCTCCCGCGCCTGGCGCATCTGCTGGACCAGCACTGCCAGCGCGCCCCGTCCTTGCTGGTCAAGCTCGCCGGCATACGCCCGCAGGACCACGGCCTGGTTGTAGAGCTTGCCGGCGACGACGGCCCGCGCCAGGGGCAGCGCCCGCGCCGGGTCGGTCACCACCAGCACCTGTTGCACCCGCAGCGCGCTGTGCTTCGACAGCGGCCCGGCGACGCGGAAGGCATAGCGCCCCGACAGGCTCTGGTAGACTACGTCGATGCCGCGGCGGACCAGGTCATAGAGGAGCGGCGTGCTGACGCTCACCCCCCGCCCGCACAGGACCACCCTTTGCAGCGGGCCCAGGGGCACGCTATCCACCTCCTCGTCGCCCTGCCTAACGACAAGGCGCTCGCCCTCCTTGTAGAGCCGGCTGCCCTGCTTGTTGGCAATGAACTGCGTCACGTGTCCCCTCCTTTCGCCACACGTCAGGCAAGCTGCCGCGTGGATGAGTTGCTGAACTCGGCGCCCAGGAACCGGAACTGTGGCCCGAAGGGCACCACACCCGTCTTGTCCCGGTTCAGCGCCAGCTCCAGTTCGGCCAGGATTCCTGCTGCCAGGTCGAGGGCTTGGAACGCACTGTCGCGGCTGCGGCACATCACCACCCAATCATCGGCGTAGCGCACCAGGGCCAGCCCGGCGCCCACCAGGGCTTCGTCGAAGGGATGCAGGTAGATGTTGGCCAGGAGGGGCGAGATGACCGCCCCCTGGGCCACGCCCTTACCCGGCGCTCCGGCCCCCGCCGCCAGCCAGGCCGCTATGAGCCCCAGCACGCCGTCGTCTACCGTGGGCGCGACCTGGCTCAACAGGCGCTCGTGGGCCAGCGAGTCGAAGCAGGCTTCGATGTCCGCGTCGGCTACCCAGTCTAGGCCCTGCGCCTCGTGCCACAGCACGTGGGCCACGGCCGTGAACACCGACCGCTCGGGCCGGAAGCCGTGGCTGCACGACAGAAACTCGCGCTCCCAGATCGGCTCCAGGAGATTCTTGACCGCCCGCTGCACCACCCGATCGGTCACCGTGGGGATGCCCAGGCGCCGGCTGCGGCGGCTTTGGCCGCCGTCCCAGACCGGGCCGGGGTCCGGCCGGCGGGATCGCCGCGGCAGGTCGAACCACAGCAGCGGGCTGGGGCGATAGGCACCGCCCAACAGCTCTGCCCGCAGATTCGCCAGGCGCCACTGCCAATCCTCTTCCCAGGCGGCGAGGGTCACGCCGTCGACACCGGCTCCCTGCTGCCTTGCCGCCATCGTCCGCCCACTGCGCAGCTCCAGCCAGGCCTGCTGCAGGTGGTAGTCGTCGCCCACCTCCTCGATGCGCACCATTGCATTACCCCCTTTGCGGCGTCGGCGGGCAGCCTTGTTGTCGGCCCGCCACCATGGCCTCCCCTGCCAGAGCGTCGGCCAGCCGGTTCCGCTCCCGGGGGACAAAGGCCACCGTCGCCTGGGGCAGGTGGGCCAGCAGCCGCCAGGCCCGCTCGTGTCGGGGCGCCAGCTTGGCGTCGCGCACTGCAAAGCGGCCGGCCATCTGCCCCACCACCACCTGGCTGTCGGTCAGGAAGGTGGCGTCGCCCTCCTCCCGGGCCAGGGCCAGCTCCAGCCCCAGGATGAGCGCCTCGTACTCGGCTTCGTTGTTGGTCATCCCCTCCAGGCTGCAACTGGCCGCGTCGAGGATCTGGCCGGTGCCGTTGCGCACCACCACCGCCACGCCGCTGCTCCGGCCCAGGGGGTCGATGGCCGCATCGCAGTAGTAGGAGAGTTCTTGCCTGTTCACCGTGCCCTCCTCGCTGCCCGGCGGCGCGCGGTGGGCGAAGGGCCGTGCGGCGTGGATCCTTCGCCCACCGGACTCCGCCTGGCGGTCAGCCGGCCCGCACATCCTTGGCCTGGATGCCCCGCGGCGTGGCCATGGGCAGGTACGACACCCACTGGCCCTGGCGTGGCACCCCCAGGGTGCCGTCGACGTTGTGGGCGTGGAAGAAGACGTCGGCGCCGTCGCTGCCGGCGATAAAGCCGTAGCGCTTGGCCGGCAGGTAGAACTTGACCTGCCCGCGCCGGCGCAGGCCGTCGTCCATGAAGACGGTCTTGCTCGCCCGGCCCCCGGTACGCCTGGTGGTGTTGCCGTCCTGGTGCTCAAAGCCGCCCCGGCGGGTGTAGTGTGGCGCGTCGCCCCACCTGAGCCGCAGCAGCCGGTCGTAGGCACCGCCCTGGCTATCGCGGTTGACCACCAGCCCCATCTGGAAGGGCGGGCGCAGGGGCACGATGCCCAGCCCTTCGGCGTCGTCCAGGTAGAAGCGGGGGGTGCCGGCGTGCAGGGCGTACGAGTACTCCACCAGGACATCGCCCCCACCGTTGGGCTGCCCGCTGGCGGCGGGCAAGGCAGAGGGGCGGTAGAACTTGAGGCTGACGGCGTGCAGGGCGTTGTGCGCCAGCATCACCGCCAGGTCGTGGACCAGGTCCTCGAAGCGGTAGGGGTGCTCCTGGCCGTAGGCCTGGGCGATGCGGTACACCTCGCGGACCACCTTCTCGGCGAGCAACTGGGCTGCGTTCTGTTCCATGGTCTGCTCCTCCTTTCGGGACGGTTTGATTGGGCTCCTCATCCCATGTAACGAAACGGCCCAAGATCCGGCTCGCGGGCTAGGCCCACAAGTACTCCGGGCCAATGCGCATCCAGTCGCGACCCAGCCGGCGGATGGCCCACGCCGTACCCACCTCAAAGCTGCGAAAGGTGACGGCAACCCTGGGCCAGGCATTGGCCACGACCTCGCGTACCTTGACAAAGTCGCCGTCGCCGGTCCACAACTCCACCCGGCTCACCGCTGGATCGCTGGCCCAGCGGACGGCCGCGGCAGCCATGGCCGTGTCGGCGTTGGCCTCCAGCCGGCCGTGGGAGACCTTAGGCTGCTTGAGGTCGATCTCGAAGCCGGCCCGGGCCAGCTCGCGCCGCACCGCCAGCGTCTCGAACATGTCGGGCACGAAGGCGATCTGGGCGCGCAGCGGGCCATGGTGCCGGGCGCAGGCCAACAGCCGGCCATAGTCGAGGCGCCGGCCGGGGCCGTATTGGTCGCGGCACACCAGGTCCAGGTTGGATACGTCGGCCATGACGGCCACGCCCGCCGGTGCCAGATGGCTACCGGTGACCGAGGGTGCCGGGTCCGCGGGCAGCGCGGCACGGTTGCGGGTTGGGGTTCGTGGGGCGGGGTCGGTGGCCTGGAGCGCCCCATCCCGTGGCGCGCCTTCCGAAGCGCCCCCTGCCGCTTGAGCCTCCCGTAAGTGCTGCGGTAGCGCCGCGGCGCCGGGCAGGTCCCTGCGCCTGGCCTCTTGCACCATCGTCTGGTACGCTTCCCCGTCGCCGTTGCGCTCGACGGTGCGCACCAGGCGGGCCAGGGTCTCGGCGTCGGGCACCACCGCCAGTGCCCAGAGCCAGCGCTCCAGGGCCTGCCGGGGGGCGCCCAGGCGGTGCAGGCACTCGCCCCACAGCGCCAGGATCTTGGCCCCGTCGTAGGCCCGGGCCGGATGGTCGCCCGAGCCTCGTTGCCAGGCCAGATAGGCCCAGCGGAACACGGGCAGCGCTTCCAGCAACTCGCCGGCACGCAGGTGGCCAGCGGCCACCGCCAGCAGCGGCCTGTGGTCGTCGGGCCGCTGGCCAACCGACAGCCAGCCGGCCAGCTTTTCCAGCTCCCGGGCATCGCCCGCCTGCCGGGCCCACAGCGCGACCTGTTGGGGCGCCAGCCGGGCCTCGTCGAGGGCCGATTGCAGCGCCTGCGGCTGCCTGAACATGGCCTGGGGCACGCTGTGCCCATCCACTGCCGCCAATCCCTGTTGCATGATCCACCTCCTCGTCTTCGCTCCGGTCCGCGCGGCGCGGACCCATCACACCCCTGGTAACGAAGTGGCCACCCCGTCGTTTCGTTACATGGGATGAGAAGACCGAGCCCTTGCCAAGAGGGCACAACCCGAAAGGAGGACGACCATGCGGCAAATTCGAGTGGACTACCATCCGGCGACCCGGCAGGCGGAACAGAGGACGCAGCAGCGCCCGCCCGTCCAGACCCCGCGCTGCACCGACCACCCCGGAGTGCGGATGGTGCTGGCCGGCTCCAACCCGCGCTGGAACACGGTGCGCTACCTGTGCCCCATGTGCAACGCCATGGGGCGGCCGCCGGTCGAGATCGCCACCGGCGTGGTGAGCGCCTACTTCCCCGACCGGGGCTACGGCTTCATCGAGAACGGCGGCCCGCGCATCTTCTTCCACATCTCCGACTGGCGCGACGCGGCCACCCCCTACATGGGCATGCCGGTCACCTGCCAGGTGGCAGAGAACGACCGGGGCCTCATCGGCCGCCAGGTGGGTCCGCGCTAGCCCGCCACACCCGCCGGCACAGACGGCAGCCCCTTCGGAGCCCGGAGGTCCGAAGGGGCTTTTTTGCGCGCCCGCTGCCGGGCAAAATGTCCCGCCCCTCGGGCGCCAGGGGTAGGGAAAATATGTGGCGCCGGGGGGCGAGGAGACCTCGCCCCTACCTATCCGTCTGCTGTAGGGGCGCGGTTTCCGCGCCCAGCACCCTGCGTCAGGGCCTATGAGTCCTCTTTGCGCCGCCAGACTTCCGCCTCAGCCAGGCGGAAGCGGCCCAGGGCCTCGCGGTTGCTGCACACATAGCGCCACAGCAGCTCCTGGAATCCCTCGAGGTCGGGGCTCTCGTAGCGCGCCCGTGCCAGGTCGTGCAGGTAGGGCGCCACCAGCTCGGCGGTCAGCGCCCCTTCCAGGTCCCGGAGCAGGCCTTCGGCCACGCCCGGCACGCTGGGCAAAAGCATCCGGGCATAGTCGTAGTTGCACTCGGGGCAGATCAGCAGGTGCAGGTCAAGCTCCTTGCGCTCGGCCGGCGTCAGCGACGGGTCGCCCGCGAAGCGCCGGCGCAGCAGGTCGCGGTAGTAGTCGGGATGGGTGCCCATGGTCGGTGCCTCCTTGATGGTCATGATGCAGGCCGCCCCACTCCGCGAGCGAAGCAGGGCGGCCAGGATTGCCTGGCTCGCGGCCGGTGGCAACGAACGGCGCGCCGGCCGCGAGCTGTGGGACGGACTAGCGCAGCGTGGAGGCCATCCACGCCCCCCAGACGTCGGGGTCGGCCTGCAGGGCCTCCACCCGCGTCCTGGCGGCCGCCAGCGTCTCTGCGCCGGCCAGCCCGCGGGCGACGGCTTCTGCGGGCCGCAGCCCCTGCTCGTAGAGCAGGCTCGCCGCCTGCCACAGGGGGTCGTCGGGGCGCGCATCCAGCGCCTGCCGGGTGACCCAACGCTCGAACGACACGCGCCGCAGGCACAGACCGTCGAGCCCGGAGCCGGGGTCCTGGGCCTCGCCCTCCAACGTGTCGTACCAGTCCACGAGGGTGGGATCGTCGAGGGATTGCAGGTTGTCCTGCACCAGGCGGGCCAGCGCTGTGTCCAGGTAGCCCTGGCGCCGGCCGGCCGGCAGCCGCCTCTTGCCCTGCCAGGCAATGCCCTCGTATTCCTCCTCGGCGTAGAGGGTGCGTGCCGTCTGCACCGTCGCCGCAAAGCCCTTGACAAAGGCCACTGTCTCGGGCTGAGCGAAGAAGCGGATGACGTCGGCATACTTCACACCCCTCAGCGCGTCGTTGTCGCCGCGGGCGTAGGCTGCCAGCCACCCCTTCAGCTCGCCGGGCGCGTCCGCCTCGAGGAGGTAGGCCACGAAAGCCTCCGTCACCTCGGGATGGCGCATCAGGTTCTTTACCTGGCGCATGGCCCGGCTGGTGGCGCCCTCGTAGCGCTTGAGCTTCCACGTGATGTAGAAGCCCATGGGGTACCTGGGCACGTAGCCGGCCAGGCTCTTGCAGATAGCCAGCAGGAGCCCGTGGTCCTCCTCCAGCGGGTTCTCGCCCAGGCGGGCGGACAGCTTCTCGGCCCGCTTGTGGATCAGGTCCAGCGTCGCCACGATGAGCGCCTGCGACAGGGGGTCGAGCCGGCCGATGGCGCGCCCCTGCTCCAAGAGCACCTTGAAGGCGTAGCTCGTGGCCAGGTCCTTGGCGGCGATGCCGGGATCGCGGCGGCCCTCCAGCGCCTTGCGGATCTCGGGCTGCATCCCCAGGGCAACGATGGCATCCACCGTCGCCCGCCGCTCCATGGGGCTCGTTTGGGGGCAGATCCGCTGGTAGAGCCGATCCA
>DAOUHB010000079.1:0-83446 GCA_034428935.1 Anaerolineae bacterium
ACTGGACATTGGCGAAAATCACTTTAACAACACCATAGAGCCATTTAACCGTAGGCCGTGTGAAGGCGTGCAGAAATAATCCAGGCTCGGGGATGATTTGAACCTGGGCGGCACGCGCGCTGGCAGTCAGCGGGAGCTAGACGGGCATAGCGCTCAGCCGCAGAAAGCGCTGAAGCACGATCTCGACATCGCCCGTTTCGATGGCCATTTCGACTGCGCCTTTCAACCAGTCGATGGCATGCTCGTCGCGATGCTGCCGGATGACGTCGCCGTGGGTCTTGATCTGGGCTGAGCGTTCCTGCGTGAAGCGTCGTTCGATATAGGCCCAGGCCAAGAGGACGACGACCAGATACTTGTCCACCGCCTCGTAACTTTGGACCCGGAAGTCGGCCAAGCCCAGCTGAGTCTTCAGGTAGAAGTTGTCGACCTCGCACGACCACCGCCGTCGATAACCCTGCAAGGCCTGTTGGGCCGAGCGAGTGACGTCCGTACTCATGAAGTACGCCGAGAACTTGTCCCGGGGGTGCCGTTTCGAAATGAAGACGCGGACCTCGTGGGGAACTTTCTGCAACCGTCCGGTGGTGTCGCGCACGTAGTAGGTGTGTTGGTTCCCGTCCGCAGCGGTCACTCGAACGTGAGTGTACCGCCTGTGCCTGAGCTTGTAGGCGAGTTGGTCGAGGCGCAGTCCGTTGAGCTTGCGATTGGACTTGAGACCACAGGTCACATGCCACTTCTGGCGGCGGGCATAGTTGATCAACTGCTCGGAAGCGTACCAGCTGTCGAACTGGACATACACCGTCCAGCCCTTGGGCAGCAGAGGGCGCAGGGCTCCCAGGATGCTGCGCGCCAAATGGTTCTTGCTGCAGAACGAAATGCGCTGCTGTGGGGAGCGATGCCGGTTGAGCCGCCGCACCGTCTTCTCGCGCAAGTACAAACGTAGGTCGACAGTCACGACGATGGGTCCGATTTGGACGGTACATAGCAAATAGCAGAAGGCGTTGACAAAGCGAGGCTTGGTCTTGGTGCTGTTGGCGTGGTCGTGAAACCAGGCGACCGGTTCCAAGTGGCGAGTATCCTTGTCCTTCTCGCCCAGCGAGTCGTCGAGGTTGATGTAGATGACCTTGCGCACTCCCAGTCTCTCGGCCTGGGCCACGGCCCAGCGCAACTGATCGGTGCGCAAGGCGGTGCGAACCGCATCGGCCTGCCAAGGGCTGATGCGCAGAAAGTCGGCCTGGTTGGAAGCGTCGGGTGCTTCCAGGAATTGGCGCTGCAAAGCAGCCAGCGTTTTCTTGTCTTCGCAGACCAGCAGCGCATCGGCCATGTTCAGGATGTGGCGATGCTGCGGTCGCGAGAGCTGAATGCCAAGCTGATCGACAAAAGTGCATAGTTTCTCGGAATTGTGTAAAATACGGGTGAGCATGAGATAACCTCCTGGCGAATAGGCTGGTTGACTCCCTACCTATTCTACTCAGGATGTGTCTCATGCTCAAGCCCTCATTTTCGCCAGAGTCCAGAACATGATTGAATATCCCGAGCCTCACACCTCACCACGCAAGGGACTCATCGCCCCGCTGGAGTCTATCGAAAAAACGGACGATTACACCGTGCTCATGCATTTCAGCGCTGCCTGGCCGGTGGCCATGCAGATGCTGGTCCACCAGCAGATCGTCCCCAAGCACTACCTGGAAGAGGTGGGGACCGAGGGCTTTATCGCCCATCCCATCGGCAGCGGCCCCTTCAAGTTTGTATCGGCCAAGGGCCTGGACGAGATCGTCATGGAGCGCTTTGACGACTACTATGGCGGCGCCCCCGACCTGGAGCCGGTCGGCCCGGCGTGTACCCGGCAAGCCGTCTTCAAGGTCATCCCCGAATCGTCCACCCGCGTGGCGGCCCTCCTGGCCGGAGAGGTGGACATTATCCAGGGAGTCCCGTCCGAGATGCTGGACATCCTGGAGCAGACACCCGGCCTCCAGGTGGGCACGGCGCCCGGAACCCAGCCCAAGTGGATGGAGATGAACGTCAACAGCCCGCCCTTTGACGACGTGCGCGTCCGCCAGGCCATGAACTATGCCGTGGACAAGGACCTCATCATCGAGGCCATCTACGGAGGGCGCGCCGTGGCCCTGCCCGGGGCCCTGTCGCCCTATAACAACTTTGTCAACAGGAGCCTGAAGCCCTACGCCTACGACACCGAAAAGGCCCTTTCGCTGCTGGCCGAGGCGGGCTGGACCGATTCCAACGGCGACGGCACGCTGGACAAAGACGGGCAGAACCTGACGTTCACCATCGACACCATCGAGGAATGGCGTCCCCTGTCCGAGGCCGTGGCTGCCCAGTTCCGGGCCATCGGCATTGACGCCGGCGTCCGCTTCTGGGAATATGCCGTCGTGAAGCCCATGCTCCAGGAGGGCGAGCGCCAGGCCTACCTGGACGACTGGGGCGACTCGGCCTTTGATCCGGTGGGACACTTCGAGGCCAAGTGGCATGGCTTCATCGACTCGACCTACGGCCGCGGCAACTTTTCCACCTACAACAACGAGCGGGTCAACGAGCTGATCAAGCTGGGCGAAGTGACCGTCGACGTAGAGGAACGGCAGTTGATGTACGACGAGGCCCAGCAGATCGTCTACGACGAGTGCCCGGCCGTTTTCTTGATCCTGCCCGAGGAGGCCGAGGCGGCGCGCGCCGATCTCGTGAACTGGAAGCCGGCTTCCGACAGCCGCATCAACCTGCACGACGTATGCATCGCGCCGTAACGGCGACCTGAATGCGTGATGCGTGGCAGCCGGCTGCCACGCATCACGCCCAATCTGCAGGGAGGGCCGAGGGTGAGGATCGTCAAGGTTTTGGAGCGGGTGCTGGTGACGGTGCCGATCATGTTCGGCGTGGCGGTGGTGGTCTTTCTCTTCATGCGGCTGACCCCCGGCGACCCGGTGGACATCATGATGGGCCAGGGCGGATCCGTGTCGGCCGGCGAGATGGAACAACTGCGTAGTGAGTTTCACCTGGACGAGCCGCTGCACATCCAGCTCTGGCTGTTTCTCAAGGATGCCGTTCGGGGCGATCTGGGCTATTCCTACACGCAAAAGCGACCGGTGAGCGAGCTCATCGCCGAGCGGCTGCCGGCGACCATCGAGCTGGCGCTGGGCTCCCTCCTCTTCTCGCTCCTCGTCGCCATTCCCATCGGCATCCTGTCCGCGGTCCGGCAGCACTCCCTCCTCGATCAGTTCAGCATGGCCGGCGCGTTTCTGGGCACCTCCATGCCTCCTTTCTGGCTGGGCATCATCCTCATCCTGTTCTTTGCCGTGCGCCTCAACTGGCTGCCTGTCCAGGGCCGCCTCGACTTTGGCACCCCCCTGGAATACCGCACCGGATTTTACGTCATCGACAGCCTCCTGGGGCACAACTGGCCGGCGCTGGCCAGCAGCGTCAAACACCTGATCTTGCCCTCGGTGTGCCTGGGAGCGGCGGTGGCCGCCGTGGTGGCCCGGGTGCTGCGCTCGAGCATGGTCGAGATCCTGCGCCAGGATTATGTCGTGTTAGCCCGCGCCAAGGGGCAGAGCGAGTTCCTGGTGGTCATGAAGCACGCCCTGCGCAATGCCCTCATACCCACGGTGACCGTCGTGGGGCTGCAGATCGGCACGCTGCTGGGCGGCAACATGATCGTGGAGACGGTCTTTAGCTGGCCCGGCCTTGGCCGCCTCGTGGTCGATGCCATTTTCCGGCGTGACTTTCCCCTGGTCCAGGGTGCGGTCATGGTCTATGCCTTTACCTTTGTCATCGCCAACCTGGTCGTCGACATGCTCTACACGTACTTGAACCCAAAGATCGAGCTATAGCGAGGCGTACACGGGAACGCCGTCCGCTGGGGAGCGGGCACCACGGAGGAAGAGGATGGGAGTGACGACATCGACGCCAAACGTCCTGGCCCGGCAGGCATACGCCTGGCGCATCCGGCTGCGCTTGATGGCGGCCAACGCGCGGGAATTCTGGATTCAGTTGCGCGGCCGGCCCCTGGCCCTCCTGGGCGGAATCGTGGTCGTCACCTATATCCTGGCGGCCATCTCGGCCGAGCAGATCTCACCCCACGACCCCACCATGGGCGACCTGCGCATGCGCCTCACGCCCCCCGCCTGGGTGGAGGGGGGTGACCCGGCCTACCTCCTCGGCACGGACGAACAGGGTCGCGACATCCTGAGCCGCATCATCTTTGGCTCCCGCGTTTCTCTGCTGGTGGGAATCCTGTCGGTGGGCATCTCGGTGATCATCGGCCTCATCACGGGCGCGTCGGCCGGCTACTATCGGGGCGTGGTGGACCAGATCCAGTCGCGCTTTGCCGACCTCCTCCTGGCCTTTCCCCACCTGATCTTTGCCATAGGCATGATGGCATTCCTGGGGCCGGGGTTCTGGAACCTGATCATGGCCCTGACGTTCAAGGGCTGGGTCGAGTTCTACCGCCTGGTGCGCGGCGAGATGTTTGCCGAAAAGCCCAAGGAGTACGTCGAGGCGGCCAAGGTGATGGGCCAATCGCACGTGACCATCATCGCCAGCGAGATCCTGCCGAACATCGTCCAGTCGGTCTTTGTCCTGGGCACGCTGCGCATGGGGTTCATGATCATCATGGAGGCCAGCCTCAGCTTTCTGGGCCTTGGCATCCAGCCGCCGACGCCGGCCTGGGGGTCCATGGTCGCCTCGGGCCGGGACTATATGCTCACCGCCTGGTGGGTGTCGACCATCCCCGGCATCGCCATCCTGATCCTGGTGCTGTCCATCAACCTGTTCGGCGAGGGATTGCGCGACATCCTCGACCCGCGGCTCAAGGTAGAGTAGGAGGCGAACCATGACCGGTTTCCCACGCACCGGGTTGAGAGGCGGTCCCTTGCAGAACCTATCCGCCACCGAAGTCGAGGGCATCCACCAGGGCGCCCTCCAGGTACTGGAAAAGACGGGCATTGCCGTCCACGACAAGCAGATGCTGCGCCTGCTGGCCGGCGCCGGCTGCCCGGTGCAGCAGGAGGAATTTCGTGCCTTCTTGCCCGCAGCCATCGTGGAGGCGGCGGTGAGCCAGGCGCCCCGCGTGGTCACCCTCTACGACCGCCTGGGGCAGCCGATCATGGCCCTGGGCGCCGGGCCGCTGCACGTCCGCGTTTCCAGCGGCGCCACGGGCATGCTGGACCTGGACGACGGCCGGCGCCGGCCGCCGACCTGCCAGGATGCCGCCAACGTCGCCCGGCTCGCCGACGCCCTGCCCAACGTCCAGGGCATGAGCACCATGGCCGTCCAGCCGGCCGAGCTGCCCGTGACGGCCGTGGACGTCCTGGCGACGCGGCTGGCCCTGGCCAACACGACCAAGCCCCTGGGCTACGTCTGCCTCAACGAGCGGCTCATCGAGGCGGTCATTGCCATGGCGGCCGCCGTCGCCGGCGGCGAAGAGGCCCTGCGCTGCCGGCCCTTTCTCAGCGCCCTGGCCGAGTCCACCTCACCGCTGCAACTGGTCGCCAGCCAGATGGCGGTCCTGCGGGCCTTTGGCTCCCGGGGCCTGCCGCTGTCGATCCACGCTCACCCCATGGCCGGTTTCACGGCGCCCGTGACCCTGGCCGGCATCCTGGCCATCACCCACGCCGAGGTCCTGGCCCTGGCGACCCTCGCCCAGTTGGTGCGGCCAGGCACGCCGCTCATCTATGGCATGTCATCGTCGGTGCCCAACATGCGCAGCGGCGCCAACCTGTCGGGCGCGGTCGAGATCGGGATGATGGGCACGGCCCTGGCCCAGCTCGCCCGGCGCTGCGGGCTGCCCTGCGTCCTGAGCAGCGGCACCGATGCCCACCACCCGGGCGCCCAGAGCATCCTGGAGCGGCTCATGACGCTGTTGCCCCCGGCGTTGGCCGGCGTCGACCTGATCAACCTGACGACCCTGGATACCAAGATGAGCTTTAGCCTGGAGCAGCTCGTCCTGGACGACATGGTGCTCGGGCTCGTGGCCCGCTACCTGCGGGGCATCGCCGTGGACGACGAGGCGCTGGCCCTGGACATCATCGACGAGCTGGGGCCCGGCGGCGGCTATGCGACGGCCGGCCACACCGTGCGCCATTTTCGGAGCGAGCTCCACGTGCCCGGTCTCCTGGAGCGCGGCCCGCGGGCTGCCTGGGAGGCGGCCGGCGCGCACGACCTGCGCGAGGACGCGCGGGCCCTGGCGCGCCGCATCCTGGCCGAGCATCGGCCCACACCCCTGGCCGACGGCGTGGCCGCCTGCCTGGACGATATCGTGGCCGAGGTGGAGAGGGAGGGTTCGTAGCGCGAGTGCCCGCTGCGAGCCCGCAACATCATTGTCAGAGTCGCTGGATGCTGGAGGTGCCTTCTGTGACGAACGGGAACGGTGAGAAGACGGTGCTGCTGGAACTGAAGGACCTGACCACGGTCTTTCCCACGCGCCGCGGGCTGGTGCGTGCCGTGGACGGCCTCAGCTTCCATCTTCACCAGGGGGAGCGGCTGGGGATCGTGGGCGAGTCGGGCTCGGGCAAGAGCGTCACCTTGCTGTCCATCCTGCGGCTCGTGCCCCCGCCGGGCGAGATCGTCAAGGGCGAGGTGTTCTTTCGCGGCGAAAACCTGGGCCATCGCTCTCCGCGGGAGATGCGCGAGCTGCGCGGCAAAGAGATCGCCATGATCTTTCAGGATCCCATGACGACCCTCAACCCGGCCTTTCGCGTGGGCGACCAGATCCAGGAATCGCTGCGGATCCACCACATCGTCAACTCGGGCCGGGGAGGGTCGCCGCGGCTGCTGGGCAGGGGGCGACAGCGCGCCGAAAGGGAGCGTGTGTACGAGGCCATGGCCAACGTGGGCATCCCGGTGCCACCGGAAAACGCCCGCCGCTATCCCCACCAGTTCAGCGGCGGCATGCAGCAGCGGGCCCTCACGGCCATCGCCCTGGCGTGCGAGCCCCAGGTCCTCCTGGCCGACGAGCCGACCACGGCCCTCGACGTCACCATCCAGGCCCAGATCATCGCCCTCCTGGAAACCATCAACGACAGGCTTGGCACGGCCGTCGTGCTGGTCACCCACAACCTGGGGCTGGTAGCCGAGTTCTGCGAGAGGATCGTGGTCATGTATGCCGGGCAGCTCGTGGAACAGGGCACCACGGAGCAGGTCATCGACACGCCCATGCACCCCTACACGCGCGGGCTCCTGGCCTGCCTGCCCAAGATCCGGGCACGCCGGACCAAGATCCTGCCCATCCCGGGGCTGGTCCCGGATCTGGCGTTCCTGCCGCCGGGCTGCGCCTTTTCTCCGCGGTGCGCCGAGGCCATGTCCCACTGTTCGGAGGTCGAGGCCGTGCCGCTCCGGTCTCTGCCCGACGGCCGGCAAGTTCGCTGCCTGCTTTATGAGTGAATCGAGGAGGGCCAGGGTGTCTGGACAACCGTTGGTGGAAGCACGAGGGATCAAGATGCACTTTCCCATCCGCCCCAGCTTGTTGGTCAAGCTCCTCGCCGGGCGAAAGGACCAATGGGTCAAGGCGGTGGATGGGGTGGATCTGCACATCTATCCGGGGGAGACGTTGGGCCTGGTGGGAGAGTCGGGCTGCGGCAAGACCAGCCTGGGCCGGGTTCTGGCCCGCCTCTACGAGCCCACGGCCGGGGAGGTGACCTATGCCAGCCCCGAGGGCGGGGGCCGCGAGGCAGGGCAGGAGGCCATGCTCCTGGGCGAGGCCGCGCCCCAAGCGCCGGCCGGGCCCAACCGGCGCGCGCACCGCGTGAGCTTCTATCAGACCACCCAGCTCATCTTCCAGAACCCCTATTCCTCGTTGAACCCGCGCAAGACGGTGCGACAGATCGTATCGGTGCCCCTGCGGAACCGGGGGCTGCGAGATCCCCTGGCCCTGGAGGAGGAGGTGGCCCGGCTCTTGCGCCGGGTGGGCATTCCCGAGCGACGCATGGACGCCTATCCTCACCAGTTCAGCGGCGGACAGCGGCAGCGCATCGGCATTGCCCGGGCACTGGCCATGCAGCCGCGGTTCATCGTCTGCGACGAGCCGGTCTCGGCCCTGGACGTGTCCATCCAGGCCCAGGTTATCAACCTCCTGGCCGAGCTCCAGGAAGAGTTCCGCCTGACCTACCTGTTCATCGCCCACGACCTCAGCGTCGTGCACTATGTGAGCAATCGCGTCGCCATCATGTACCTGGGAAAGATCGTCGAGGAAGGGCCCACGGACGCGGTCTTTCAATACCCGGCGCACCCCTACACGCAGGCGCTCATGGCCGCCGTGCCGGTGGTGGATCGAGAGGCACGGCGCGAGCGCATCATCCTGGAGGGGACAGTGCCCAGCCCCCTGGACCCGCCCCCGGGTTGCCGGTTTCACACCCGCTGTTTCACCCGGCTCAAGAGCCTTTGCCACGAGATGGAGCCCTCATTCGTGACCGTGGGCAGCGGCCACCGGGCCGCCTGCCACCGCCTCAGCGGCTGAGGGCCGGGCGCGCTAGGTCGCTCCTCGCTCGGGCAAATCGTCCAGGGAGGCCAGGCCCTCCTTGAGGGCATAGAGCGCCGCCTGGGTGCGGCTGGCCAGGTGCAGCTTGCCAAGGATGTTGCTGACGTGAGTGCGCACCGTCAGCTCGGCCAGGACCAGATCCTCGGCGATGGCGCGGTTGCTCTTGCCCTGGGCGATGAGGCGCAACACGTCCATCTCGCGTTCGGTGAGGGGATCGGGTGTGGGCGGGCGCTGCGGAGGATGGGCCAGCTCAAAGAGCACCTTGCGGGCAATCTCGGGCTCCAGCGAGGGCTCGCCGCGGTGCACCTGGCGAATGGCCTGCACCAGGTCGTCGGGCCCCGAGTCCTTCAGGATATATCCCAGGGCGCCGGCCTTGATGGCGGGGAACACCTTGTCGTCGGCGGCAAAGCTGGTCAGCACCAGGACCCGGGTCCACGCCCCCTGGCCGGTCAGCCTGCGCGTGGCTTCGATGCCGTCCATCTTGGGCATCACCAGGTCCATAAGCACGACGTCGGGCTCCAGGGCCTCTACCTGGGCCAGCACCTCCTGCCCGTCGCAAGCCTCGCCCACCACCTGGATGTCCGGCTCTGTCGACAGAAGCGCCCGGATCCCCTTGCGCAGGATGGCGTGATCGTCGCAAATGAGCACTCGAATCGTCCCGGTTTCCATGTTTGCTCCTCCTCGTGATGAGGTCGACCGGCTCAGGTCCGCGCCACGCGGACCAGGACGCGCGTCCCCCCGGGCCCGCTCTCGATCTGGAGCTGGCCGCCGATACGCTGCGCGCGCTCGCCCATGCCCGGCAGGCCCAGCCCGCCCTGCTCGCCGGCCGTCGCCGGGTCAAAGCCCACGCCGTCGTCCGCGATGGTGAGCTCCACGCTTCCCTCGTCAACTCGCAGGCAGACCTGCACCTTCTGCGCCCTGGCATGCTTGAGGCTGTTGTTGAGGGCCTCCTGGGCCAGATGATAAAGCTCCTGCTGGACCGGCAGGGACAGCCAGCGGTGGTCGGCCGGGTCCTGCAAGCCCTCCACGTGCAGCTCGACCCCCAGGCCGCCGCGCTTTTCCACGGCGTCGAGGCGGGCCTGGAGGGCGCCCACGAGGCCGCCCTTTTCGAGGGCGGGCGGCCGCAGCTCAAAGATGAGCAGCCGCATCTCGCGCAGGGCTTCCTGGGCAGTATCGCTCAGATCGCGCAGGTACTCGGCCGCGATCTGGTTCTGGCCGGCCGACATCTGGCGAGCGGCAGCCTCGCCGTAGAGGGTCAGGCTGTACAGGTTCTGCGTCACGGAATCGTGCAGCTCCCGGGCCAGGCGGCTGCGCTCGGCGTTGGCCGCGGCCTGCTCCGCCCGCTCGCGCAGTTGCGCGTTCTCGATGGCCAGGGCGATCTGGTCCGCCAGGGTCATGCTCAACCGGTAGTCCTCGTCCGTCAGGTCGCGGGACTCGCGGTAGTACAGGGCCAGGGCACCGTATACACAATCCTTGACGACGAGGGGCGCTGCCAGGACGGCGCCAAAGTGGCGGGCGACCAGTTGTTGCCATTCCAGGCCCGGCGACATGCTCTCCGAGCCCAGGCGCCGCTGCTCTTCCTCCACGTAGGCCGGCAGATCGCTGATGGCAAAGGGCTGGCGGTTCAGGAGGGCCTGGTTGCCCGTGGTGGACGCCAGGGTGCCCTCCCCTCTTTCGTCCAGGTCGGGCGGCCAGGCATGGGAGGCGCCAAAGGTGAGCCAGCGGCCGTCGGCGTCAAAGCGGGCGATGAACCCGGCATCGGCGCCTAGCAGGCGGCTGGCCTGCTGCACGATGAAATCGAGGATCTCGCGCAGGGATCGGTTGGAGTTGAGGACGTTCATGATGTCGCGCATGCCCTCGGCCACCTGCCGCCGGCGCTCGGCCTCGGCGTGGGCCGCCAGCTCGGCCTGGTAAAGCCTGGCGTTCTCCACGGCCACCCCCACCTGCTGCCCGACGGAGGCCAACAACGAGAGCTGCTCGGGGGCAAGGGGCCGCAACTGGCCGCTCCCCACATAGATGGCGCCCACCCACTTACCTTTGGCCGTGAGGGGCACCGAGATAACCTGGGCCACCCCTCCCCGATTGAGCCAGTGGCCGAGCTGCGGGTCGAGGTCGGGATCGCCGGCCTTCCAGACCAACGGCTCCCCGCTATTGGCCACCTCTTCGAACGCCATGCCCTGAAAATGGATGGGGCCGAGGGCGCGGACCAGGTCCCGGTCCACGCCGCGCCAGACGAGGGGGGCAAGACGGGCCTGCTCATCCTCGGTCCGTACCGGTTCGAGCCGATAGGCGATCCCGGCCTCCATGTCCAGGGTACTGAGGATCTGCTCGAGAGTGTTGCGCAGGATCTCTTCCAGGTCCAGAGAGCGGCTGGCCAGCGCCGCAATGGCGTTCAAGGCCGCCAGCTCGTGGGTGCGCTCGCGCACGCGCTGTTCGAGCGTCTGGTAGGCAGACTGGAGGGCTCCCTGGGCCCACTTGTGCTCCAGGGCATTGGCAAAGATCTCGCCCATCATGCGCAGCAGGGCGATGCTGTCCTGGTCCCAGGCCATCTCGGCGCGCACGGCGTCGAGGCCCAACATCCCGATGGCCCTGCCCCGGTAGATCATGGGCACGTTGAGGAAGGAGACGGTGGGGGGTTGGTGCGACAGGCAGCGCTCCCGATCGGGGCCGGCCTCAGGGGGCAGCGCATCCAACGAGGGAACGTGCACCGTCTCCAGGCGCTTGATGCGCTCCGTGCTCCAGGGCAGCACCGCCAGCGGCTTGGACAGGTAGGCTTCCTGGACCGACTCGATGCCCGGCCGGCACCACTCGTGGGTGTTGCTCATGGTCGTGCCGTCACGAGAAAAGACATAGACGTAGCTGCGATCGGAGCCGGTGAACTGGCCCGCCGCCTCCAGGGCGCGGCAGACGCCGGGGTCGATCTCTTCCAGGGCGAGGTTGACAAATTCGCTGGAAACGTCGGCAATGATCTTCTCGAAGGCCAGGCGGCGCTCCAGGGCGCTCTCGGTGCGAACGCGCTCAGCCAGCTCCTCCTGGAGGGAGGTGTGAAGGCGGGCGTTGTCGAGGGCGATGGAGGCCAGTTGGGCCAGGCGCTCGATGAGGTCCATTTCGTCCGGCGCAAAGGCAGGGTCCCCCGGCGCCCGCGCGACGCCGAGCACACCCACCGTCTCGGCCCGGAAATGGAGGGGAACGGCCATGTCAGGGCCAATGGCCTGGGCCTCGAAATGGGGAGATCGGCCCGGCCACGAGGCATAGTCGTCGACGGCGATGGAGTGCCCCTGTTCCCAGACCTTGCCCGCCAGCCCCTCGCCCCGCCCCAGGCATACGCCCACGTCCTTGGTGGACCAACCCGCGGCGACACACAACTCCAGGCGGTCATCGTCGGGGCACACCAGGTAAAGGAACCCGTCGGCAGCGCCGACCAGCTTGACGGCACGCTCGACGATGGCCTCCAACAGCTCGGTGACGCCCAGCCGGCCGACGACGCCCAGGGCCGTCTCGTGGAGGGCGGCCAGGTACTCGTTCTGGCGTCGCAGCTCGGCCTCGAACTCCTTGCGAGGCGTCACGTCGGTGTGGGAGCCGATCATGCGGTAGGGCCGCCCCTGGGGGTCGCGCAGGGTTACACCCCGGGCCAGGATCCAGCGATAGGAGCCGTCCTTGTGTCGCAGGCGATGCTCGAGCTCGTAGCCCGAGGCAATGCCCTGTTGCTCCTGTTCCATCAGGGCCAACGCCCGGGGAAGGTCGTCGGGATGGATGAGGCGCAGCCAGTCCTTCCACGCGCTGCCGATCTCGTGCTCCTCGTAACCGAGCATGCTTTTCCAACGGGACGAGTAATACACCTCGCCGGTGGCCAGGTCCCAGTCCCAGATGCCGTCGTTGGTCGCCTCCAGGACGAGGGCCAGGCGCTCTTCCCGTGCCTGGAGGGCAGAATAGGACTCGGCAAGCTGCAGCGACATGCGGTTGAACTGCTCGACCAACTCCTCGATCTCGTCGCCGGTGGAAGCCGTCACCGTCTGGCCCAGGTTGCCGGCGGCGACCTGCTGCGCGGCAGCCATGAGCCCGGCGATGGGCTCGGTAATGCGCCGCACGCCCACGGCAACGACGATGGAGGGCAGGATCACACCCAGGGCCAGGAGTCCCAGAAGGAGCGGCCGGTAGCTGCGGCTGGTCTGCAGCAGGGTCCGCCAGTCCGATTCGACGACGAGGCCCCAGTGCGTGCCCGGCACCGGGGCAAAGGAGGCCACGATCTTGCGTCCGGTTCGGTCCCGGGTGCGAAAGGCGCCCGCACCCCCGGCCAACACCTGTTGCACGGCGCTCTGCGCCCTGTAGTCCTGCCCGACCTGGGAGGGGTCGACATGATAGAGGATCAGGCCCTCGCCGTCCACCAGGTAGGCCGAGTCGTTGCCGCCGATGTGGAGCTTGACAATGCTGCCGTAGAAGGAGCTGATGGCCTCAGCTCCCAGGCGAAAGCCGCCGGTGACGACGCCCTGGAGATCGGCAGGACCGCCCAACAGCGGCACGGCCACGATGACCAGGGGGGCGTCGGCCACGGTGGCACCCGCGGCCCCGGCGGCGGGCGCGGCTGGGACGTCCTCGAGGACGCCTGACAGGACCGGCCGGCGTGTGTGCACCGCATCACGAAAGAAGGGGCGCTCGGACCAATCCTGTCCCACGAGGTCGGCGCGGTGCGGCTCGGCCGCCACCACCACTCCCTTCCAGTCCAGGACAAATACCCCGCCATCAAAGACCGCGAAGCGATTTCTGGCGCGGTCGAGGGCCGTTTCGAGGGCGGCGGGGCTCCGGGCGGTCGTGCCCGACGTGTGGGCCCACTCGGAGAGGATGGCCGTGTACTCGTCCAGCTCACCGGCCAACTGGCTGGCTGACAGCCGCGCCAGCTCCAGGTTGCGCTCCACCACCAGGTCCTCGGCCACCTGCTGGTAGGCATAAAAGGCCACCAGGGCCACGGCGATGAGGATGATGGCCGCGGGCACGAACGACCAGGCGACGATCTTGGTGCGCAAGCTCCCCAGCCGGATCCCGCGGCCCATGGCTGCCCCTAACCTGCCCCTTTCTGGGCGTCTAGAACCTGGTGGCTCACCTCCCGGAGCAGATCGACGGATGCCTCGCCGAGGACGAGGATCTGCTCCCACGCGCCGGTGACGAGGCGCAGCGCTTCGGCCTGGTTGGCAAAGGTCTCGGATACGACGGAATAGCCCTCCAGGTGGCCATCGGCAAAGGCGGCAATGTCCATCTCGGCGGCCTGCTCCGGGTACTCGGCGCGGATCAGGTCAACCCACTCCTGCACCAGCGAAGCCCTCGCCGGCTGCAAGAAATGGGCACGGGCCATGGCCCGCCCATATTCCTTGCTGATGAGAAACTTGAGCAGCTCCCAGGCGGCGTCGGGCTGGCGGGTGTGGGCATAGATGCCAAACCCGTCGGTGGTGGCCAGGGTGGCACGGCGGGCGGGCCCGGCCGGGAAGGGGGCGACGCCCACGCGGAAATCGGCCGACGACAGGATGCCCTTCAGCGCCCAGGAGCCGTCTTCCACCATGGCCACCCGCCGCCCGACAAAGGTTTCCTGGGTGCCCATGTAGCCCAGGTGCAGCGGCGAGGGCATGACCTGGTGGTCCCAGATACAGGCCCGAAGCCACTCCTGGGCCTGAAGCGCGGGCGCTTCGGCGAACATGGGCCGGGTGGGATCGTCCGGATCGACCAGGTGCCCGCCCCAGGCGTTGACGTACACCTGGATGCGCTCCCAGGAAAAGTCGAACATGCTCCCCCAGCGGTCGACATTGCCGTCGCCGTCGAGGTCCTGGCTCAGGGCGCGCATGGCGGCCAGGTAATCGTCATAGTCCCAGCTCTTGTCGGGATAGTCCACGCCGTGCAGGTCGAGGAGGTCCTTGTTGTAGTAGAGGGCCAGGGCGCCGTGGTACTTGGGCAGGCCGTACTGCACCCCCTCGGGCGTGAAAAAGGCGCGGTACTGCACCGGATCCCAGTCGTCGAGAGTCTCCTGATCCAGGTCGGCGGCGACGTAGGGACGCAGGTCCAGGGCATAACCCTGCTGGGCCCAGACGGGAAAGGAGCTGCAACAGCCGTCAAAGACGTCGGGCGCCGTCCCGGCCTGAAAGTCGGCCAGGGTATCGCTCTCGAAGGTTTCGGATGGAGGATCGGGCACGTAAAAGACGCGGATGCCGGGGTGCTCGCCATGAAACTGCTCCAGGAGCTGGCGAGCCATGGGCGGAAACCATTCCGTGTTCCAATCCTGGTAAACGAGCTGCACCTGGGCCGGCGTCCCCGTGGGCGGGGTCGAGGGGCGGGCGGGATTGCAACCCAGGAGGGCCGCGCCGGCGCTCGCCCCGGCCAGGCGCAGAAATCGGCGTCGCGAAAACGACCCACGGGTGGCAGGAACCGCACCACCCGCAGGCGCCAGGTTGGGCGCAACTCGCGGGCCTATGTTGTGCTCCCTCACCGTACGTTTCCTTTCCATCGTCGTCCCGCCGGCCCCGGAGACGTGGAACGTCGAGCGCGATTATACCACAGCACGGCAGGGGCTGCAATCGGCCGGCGTGACGATCACGACTCCCGGGCATCCTCGCCCAAGATGACCGCGCTGAGCACGCACAGCAGGCGGTCGGGGGGTTCTCCCTTTCCCACAAAGGCGTCGGCCCCGACGGCCAGGGCCTCGGCCTCGTACTCGCCGTACATCGACAGCACCACGACCTTGATCTGGGGCCACTTGATCTTGAGCTGGAGGGTTGCCTGCAAGCCGTCCATTTCTGGCATGCGGGCATCCATCAGCACCAGGCCCGGCTGAGACTCCTCGACGATCCGCAGCGCCTCGCGCCCCGTGTCGGCCTCCAAAACAGCGCCGGCCGGCGGCCAGGTGGACAACAGCGCCCGCAGGCTCTGGCGAGCCCGGCGCTGATCGTCCGCTACGAGAACGTCTATCTTTTCCCTCATTCCCATCTGCCTCGTTCCAATCGTCGTCCGTTGGCCCGATGATAACAGCGATGCCAACCGATGTCATCGGGGGGATGAGGGATTTCAGATTAGCAAAAAAGGACCGCGTTCCCCGGCGGTCCTTTTCCACATTTTCGGTAGGCGGCCTACCACATTTGGTGTAGGCCAGGGGCCGCTCCGCCCCCCTGCTCACATTCTCCGCTCGGCGACGGCCTATTGCTGCGCTATCTCGACCAGGCGCACGACGCTGGCATCCAGATTGGTGCGGGCTTCCCACAGCTCGTCGCCGGCCTGGAGCACAAGGCGGTAACCCGGCGTGATCGCCTGGAGGCACGACTCCGCGGGCCCTCCGAGGCCCAGGCAGGAGTCCGTCCACTCCTGGAGGGCCATCTCTTGCCTGGTAATGCTCACCTCGTCGATGCCCAGCTCGGCCGCCAGGGCCGCGCGGGCGGAGGCAAAGGCACGCTCTTCTGCAGGCAACGGCTGAAAAACCTCCGGGGTAGGCGTGGGCCCCTGGGGCAGCCCGCCTACGTCCCGGTACAGGCTTGCCACATAATCGTGGATGGCTTGCAGCTCTTGTTCCGTGGCCTCGTCCCCTCCCCGCCCCGCCAACGCCAGGCGCACCGTCATGGCGTCGGCCGTGGCCGGATCGGTCTGCTGAATGTCGAATGCCTCCAGCCGGGAAACCCAGTCGTCAAGTTGTGCCTGCTGGGCAGGCGTCAGGGTACCCTCCCCCAGGATGGTATGGGCCCCACCCCGGCAGGTGGACACCACCACCCGCCCATCGCCCAAGACGGCAAGCTCGTCGCAAAAACCGGCCAGTCCTCCTTCGCGGTGCCAGGCCAATACGGTGACGTCCGGGCCGGCGGTGGGCTGCGGATCGGGGCCGGCCGCCGGCCCACAGGCGGCCAGCGCCAGCGTCAGGACGGCCAGGAACAGGGCAAGCCGCCGCCAGGCCTTGGGTTGATCGTTTCCACGGTCCATCTTTTACTCCTCATCTGTTTCGCTTGTATCGGCTTTTTGACAGCACGACGCACTTGTCACGCGACTACCATGAATCAATGATGGATGCCCGGCACTGGAGCACCCGGCCACGATGTGACAAGTGCGTCTCACCCAATAGACGCCCGATCCCGCCAAAAGGTTGCATTGGCACCCGCGCAGGAACATTTCATCATCCTTGCCCGTCTGTGGTATAATGCATCACATGAGGAGACAAGCAATGAGAATCAGAGTCCGTCTGGGAGCAGTGCTCTGCACCTGCATCCTGCTCCCCAGTCTATTGCTGGCTTGCGGCTCCACGGAGCCCGTCCCCACGGCACCGGCCCCCACGATGACGCCGGGCACGGAGCCGACAACAGAGGCATCGCCCACGACGGAAGCGCCCACGGAGGCGCCGGTCACCCAGGCTTCACCAACGGAAGCGCCCGCCACCGACACGCCACCAACCCAGGCGCCCGCTACCCAGGCACCGGCCACACAAGCGCCGGCTGCCACTGCCACCTCCCTGCCTACGCCCGAGCCCGGAGCCGAGCCGGCCTACGACGGCCAGGACAGCCCGGCAGCCCTTCTCGCGTCTTATGTTAACGCCATCAACCGCCAGGAGTACGAGCGGGCCTGGGAGTACTGGGAGAGCCCGCCCAACCCGACGTTCGAGGACTTTCAAGCGGGCTTTGCGGACACCGAGTCGGTGCTGCTGGCCGTCCGGCCGCCGGCGTGGTTCGGCGCGGCGGCGGGCAGCGTCTATGCCCCCATTGCCACCCTGCTGCTGACGACCAACACCGACGGCAGCCAGCAGAACTTTCTGGGATGCTATATCGCACGGCGGCAGAACGTGGACCCCGCGGGCGACAGCCGCTGGTGGCTGTACGACGCCACGGTCAACCCCGCCCCCGACGATAGCTCCGCCGCCATCATGCTGGTGGACGCCTGCGAGCAGGTTCCGCCTCCCGGCTCCACGGAGCCCGAATACGATGACCAGGGCAGCCCAGTGGCCCTCCTGGCGTCCTACATCAACGCCATCAATCGCCGGGAGTACGAGCGGGCGTGGGCATACTGGGACAGCCCCCCCAACCCGACCTTCGAGGACTTTCAAGAGGGCTTTGCCGGAACCGACGAAGCGTTCCTCGTCGTGAGCCCTCCCACGAACTTTGAGGGCGCGGCGGGCAGCGTATACACCTCCGTGCCGGCGGTCCTCATGGCCACCCAATCGGCCAGCGGCCGGCAGGCCTTCGTGGGATGCTACGTCCTGCGCCGCTCCAACGTAGACGACACACCGCCCGAGTGGCACCTGTACGACGCCACCATCAGCGAGCTGTCGACCGGCTCGCCCGGCGTGGATCTGCTGGCCAGCGCCTGCCCGGCGCCATAACGTCAGCCGGAAACCCGGCCGCTCGCGCGTGGCGGCATAGGTTACACAGCGCGTGAGCGGCCGGGTTGTGCACGAAGGGGCCTATTGGCCCAGGGGCGCGGCCGACTGGATCATCGCATCCAGCACGGGCTGGAGGGCCTCCAGGTCGCCGGCCGTCGGCGCCGACGCATAGAAGTCATAGCCTCTCCGCAGGCCACCCTCGGTCGTCACCACCAGGACGTGGGTCTCTACGGCGGCGACCGGCGCCTGGCCCTCGCCTTCGGCAGGGCCGTAGACATTCACGGTGACGCGGCGGGCCTGCCCCCACGACACGGCGGCGGGCTCTGACGACAGGATTTCAGCGCCGGCGGGCAGCAGCGCCGCCTCCGGCTCCGCCGGGGGCTGCAGCTCGACCCAAGCCAAACCCACGCGCTGCTCTTCCACCTCGGGCGCCGCCCACGCCCAGTCGGGCTCCAGGCGCTCCCAGCCGGCCGGCGGCTGCAGGCGCAGCCCGGCCTCCGGGATCTCGACCGGCTCTCCCACGGGCGCTACCGTCTCCAGGGCCGTGGGGGCCGGCGCGGCCGTCGACACGGCGGTCGGTTCTCCGGTAATGACAGGCGCTGCGGCCGGCGTGGAAGTCGCTCCACAGGCGGCCAGCAGCAACAGGCTCAAAAGGACACACACTTTCAATAGCTTCAAAGCAAACGCTCCTTGTTGGATTTCGGACGGCAAGGCCTGGCGCGGCGGCCCGTCACCTGCCGGCCGGGCCGCGGCCGAGGGCCCTGGCCGTGGCCCCGGGGTCGTCAGAGAGCACGGCGTCGCACCCCAGGCGCCGGTACCACCCGAGGCGCCGGTCGGGTGCGGGATCGAGGGGGCAGACAAACTGCCCGCGCCGGTGGGCGAGCCACATGTAGAGGGGGTTGACGAGGAGCAGCGGCCAGAGGGGGCCGAGCATCTCCACGCCGGGCAGCGGCCAGGCGCGCGACAGGGTAATCCAGCCGATGGGCAGGTGGGGAGCCACGGTCTGAACGGCCCGCAGCCGGGCCAGGGAGAACGAGAGCAACAGCGCGCGTTCGCCGATCCCTGCCGCGTCCAGCTCGGCGGCCAGCCGCCGCCCGACGCCGGCCTCCAGGAAACGGTCGGTCTTGAGCTCCAGGGCGAGGGCGACCGTGGGCGGCAGCAGGGCGGCGGTTTCGGCCAGGGTTGGCACGCGCTCGGCGGCATGGTCCGGCCGGCCACATGCCGCGCTCAACCCTTGCAGCTCGGCCAGGGTCATGCGCGCCACCTCACCGCTGCCGTCCGTCGTCCGGTCCACCGTGGCGTCGTGGATGCAGACAAATACACCGTCGGCCGTGAGGTGCAGGTCCGTCTCGATGATGTCTGCGCCGTCGGCCAGGGCATGCCGGAAGGCAGCGAGGGTATTCTCGGGGCACGCAACGCGGTTGCCGCGATGGGCCATCAGGTAGGGCCTGGGCCTTCCCTGAAAAGCGGGCGCCAGCCGGTCGGCGATGGACAGTCCATCCATGGCTATGCTCCGCCGGCGCCCGGCTCCTCTTGCCAGTCGGCGGCCAGGAAGGCGGCGATCTGCTCGTTGACGCCGGCCGCGGCCTCCCAGTGCACCCAGTGGCCCATGCCCGGAAAGTAGCGAAGCCACATCCCGGGCACCCAGGCGCCCACGCCCTCGGTCAGCTCGATGCCCAGGGCGGGGTCCGCGGTGCCCCACACCAGGAGGGTGGGCCGCTGGATGTCGGCCGTGCGGCGGGCCGGGGGAAAGCGAACGGCGGCCCGGTACCAGTTGAGGGCAGCCGACATGGCCCCCGGCTGCGCCATGGCAGCGGCCAGGACCTCCAGGTCCTCGGCAGCAAAGGCGTCGCTCGTGCCGAGCTTCTGGAAAAAGGCCCGGGCCGTGGCCCGGGGTGAGACGGTCAGCAGCGCCTCGGGCAGCCACGGAATCTGGAAAAAGAGAGCGTAGGTGGACCGCAGGCGCTGCATCCAGCCCTTGCGCATCTCGCGGGCCATGGCCCGCGGGTGCGGTGCATTGAGGATGACGAGGCGGTCCACGACCTCGGGATAGTCCATGGCCAGGCGCCAGGCGACGATGCCGCCCCAGTCATGGCCGACGATGACGGCCTTCTGCCGCCCCAGATCGCGGAGGACGGCCAGCACGTCGGCGGTCAGGTGGTCCAGGCCATAGTCGGCCACCTCGCCCGGCTTGTCGCTGAGGTTGTAGCCCCGCTGGTCCAAAGCCACGACTCGGTAGCCCATCTGGACCAGGGCCGGGATCTGCCTGGCCCAGCCGTACCAGCAGTCGGGAAAGCCGTGCAGCAACAGGGCCAGGGGGCCATCCTCCGGCCCCGCCTCGACCGCGTGCAGCCGCACGCCGTCGCCGGCCAGCATCCTGCTGCGCACGGCCGGCTCCAGTGCCTGCATGGCGCGATCCGCGATGTGGCCGGCACGGTCCGCCAGGGCCAGGCGCTGCTGGCGCCTCTTCCACAGCCAGGCGGCCGCCACCCCGCCGGCCACGCCCAGCGCAAACGGCCATCCTCTCAATCGTTTCATGTCCGTCCCTCCAGGTGCAAGCTGTTCCCGTGAGCCAGTGCGGGCGGTCCTCATTGCCGGCTCAGTGTACCATGGGCGCCAGCAATCGTCAAGCGGTGCCTGCCGTGCAAAAGCAGGCCGAACCTGGTATTTTGCACCCGGTTGTAGTATAATCGCCCCGTGAATCACGTTCGACCGAGTCGTATGCGAGCGGGAGGATAAGGATGGCGGAGCATCGCGAGAACCTGGGGGTCCTGACCAGCGGAGGGGATGCGGCGGGGATGAATGCCGCCGTGCGGGCGGTCATCCGTACCGGGCTGGCCAACGGCGTTGACGTATACGCGATTTACGAAGGCTACCACGGCATGGTCCTCGGCGGCGATCATATCCGCAAGATGACGTGGGAGGACGCCGGGGGCATCCTGCACCAGGGCGGGACCATCATCGGCACGGCCCGCAGCGTCGAATTTCGCAGCCGGGAGGGTCGCAGGCGGGCAGCCCACAACCTGGTGCGCCACGACATCGACCACCTGGTGGTCATCGGCGGCGACGGCTCTCTCACCGGCGCGAACATTTTTCGGCAGGAGTGGCCGGAGCTCATCGCCGAATTGCTGGCCGCCGGCGAGATCGACGAGGAGACGGCGGCCGCGCATCCCCACCTGTACGTCGCCGGGCTGGTGGGCTCCATCGACAACGACATGTTTGGCACCGACATGACCATCGGCGCCGACACGGCCCTGCACCGCATCCAGGAAGCCGTCGACGCCATCACCAGCACAGCCGCCAGCCACCAGCGCACCTTTGTCGTGGAGGTCATGGGCCGCAACTGCGGCTACCTGGCCCTCATGAGCGCCCTGGCCACGGGCGCCAACTGGGTGCTCCTGCCCGAGAGCCCGCCCGACGTGGACGATTGGGAGAGACAGATGTGCGAGACCCTGCGCGCCGGCCGGCAGAGCGGCCGCCGCCACAGCATCGTCATGATCGCCGAGGGGGCTCGCACGCGTGAAGGAACGCCCATTACCAGCGAGTACGTCAGCCAGGTGCTTCAGGAACGCCTGGGCGAAGAGGTGCGCATCACCATCCTGGGCCACGTGCAGCGCGGGGGCGCACCCAGCGCCTTTGACCGCTACATGAGCACCATCCTGGGCCACGCCGCCTTGAAGGAGCTGATGCACCTCGGCCCCGACGATCCGGCCAAGGTGGTGGGCATTCGCCAGCACGACGTCATCTGCTCGCCGCTGATGGAGAACGTCACGAAAACTCGCGAGGTGGCCGAGGCGATTGCCAACCAGAATTACGGCCTGGCCATGGCCATGCGCGGCGGCAGCTTCTCGGATTCGTTCCGCATCCTGCGCACGCTGCTCCGGGCCCAGCCTCACACGCCGCAGCCGGACCACAAGCAGCTCCGCCTGGCCGTCCTGCACTGCGGCTCGCCGGCGCCCGGGATGAACACCGCCGTGCGCGCTGCCGTGCGCCTCGGCATCGATCAGGGCCACAAGATGCTGGCCGTGCGCAACGGGTTCGTGGGCCTGGTCAACGGCGACATTGTCGAGATGGACTGGATGAGCGTCACCGGCTGGGTGTCGCGTGGGGGTGCGGAGTTGGGCACCAATCGCAAGGTGCCCGAGGGCAGCGACTTTTACGCTATCGCCCGCCAGTTGGAGGCCCACGAGATCGACGGCCTGCTCATGATCGGCGGCTGGACCGGGTACGAGGCCGCGTATCAGCTCTTTATCCGGCGCAACGAGTTCCCCAGCTTTAACATCCCCATCGTCTGCTTGCCCGCCTCCATCGACAACAACCTGCCCGGCTCCGAGCTAAGCATCGGCTCGGACACGGCGCTGAACAACATTGTCGCCGACGTGGACAAGATCAAGCAGTCGGCCGTTGCCTCGCGGCGCTGTTTCGTCGTGGAGGTGATGGGCCGCGACTGCGGTTACCTGGCCCAGATGAGCGGGCTCTCGACGGGAGCGGAGCGCACCTACCTGCCGGAGGAGGGAATCACCCTCTCGGACCTCAGGACCGACGTGAACCAGCTCATCCATAGCTTCACCCAGGGCAAGCGCCTGGGCCTCATGATCCGCAACGAAAACGCCGACGCGTTCTACACGACGCCCTTCCTGGTGGCGCTCTTTGAGAAGGAGGGGGGCGCGCTATTTGACGTGCGCCAGGCCATCCTGGGACACGTTCAGCAGGGCGGCAATCCCTCGCCCTTTGATCGCATCCAGGCCACACGCCTGGCGGCCAAGTGCATCGACCATATCATCGAGGAGGCGGGCAAGGACCAGCCGGCAAGCGCCTTTGCCGGTTTGCAGGAGGGACGCGTCCAGTTCGTCAGCTTGGAGGACTGGCCCCGATTGCTGGCCAAGCACGCCCAGCGGCCCGCAGTCCAGTGGTGGCTGGAACTGCGGCCCATCGCCCAGCTCATGGCCCAATCCGGGCCGGAGGTCATCGAGTAGCCCGCGCTCGAACACCGGGTCGAGGACTAACAGCGCAAAGCGCTGCCACCAGCTCTCCCGGTGGCGCACGACCGCATGTTCACGCACGCGGAAGGGTAAAGTGGAAGGCGGTTCCCTGGCCGGGGGTGCTCTCGGCCCAGATGTCGGTGCCGTGGGCGAGCACCAACTCCCGGGCGATGGCCAGTCCCAGCCCGCTCCCCTGGCCTATCCGGCTGCCCCGCCAGAAACGGTCAAAGACGTGGGGCAGGTCCTCGGGAGGAATGCCGGGGCCGTCGTCGGCCACAGTGACCCGCACCCTATCGCCCTGGGGCACGGCGCTGACGACGACCCGGGTGCTGCCGGCGGCGTGGCGCAGGGCGTTGGATACGAGGTTGGCGACGACCTGTCGCACTCGATGCCTGTCGATGCTTACCGGGGTAAGGTCGGGTGCCAACTCCAGGCACAGGGCCGGCCCCTGCCCCGTCGAGCACTCGAAGCCAGGCAGCATGCCCCGGAGCAGGGGGCCCAGGTCGGTCGGCTGCCGCTCGAGGCGCAGTTGGCCGGCCTCCGCCTGGGCCAGCGCCTGCAAGTCGTCCACCAGGCGCCCCAGGACCATGGTCTCTTCGTGCAGCGAGGCCAGGACGTCGTCAGAGGGCTCGTACACCCCATCCTGGATGGCTTCCAGGTCGCTGCGCATGACGCTCAGGGGCGTGCGCAGCTCGTGGGCCACGTCCGACAGCAGGTTGCGGCGCAGCGTCTCCTGGCGAGCCAGGGAGCGGGCCATGTGGTTAAAGGTACGGCCCAAGTGCCCGATCTCGTCGCTGCCGCGGACGCGCACCTGGGGCACGTCATCGGCCGTGACGGGATCGGCCAGCCGGCCGGCGGCCTCGGTCAGGGCCCGGAGGGGTGCTGTGAGCTGCCGCGCCAGCAACAATCCTAACAACAGCGCCAGCCCGGCGGCCAGTAACCCGGCCAGCCAGAAAGAGCGGTTGACCTCTGCCAGGAACTCGGCCTCCAGGCCCTCGTGGACCGTCCCGCCCGGCGTGACCAGGACGACGCCGACCCGCTCGCCGTCGACGTCCACGGGCACACCCAGGGCCAGCTCGGTTTCGGACAGTCGAGCGCCTGCCAGGCCGCCCGCCGAATCGGCGATGAGCCGGCCATCGGCGCCAGCCAGGAGAATGCGGTCCGTGCCTGTGGCCGCTACCGGCCCCCCCTGCCCGCGGCGCTGGCCGCCGCCCTGTTCGGGCTGAAGGCCGGCCATCCAGTCCTCCACGCCCGACCAGCTCCCCACGCGCCGGTAATAGGCCGCGAACTCGGGCGCCAACTGCTCGGCACGCCGCTGTTTGCCCTGGCTGACGTACAACTCGAACTGGCGCGTCGTGACCGTGTTGGCGTGCACCGCCACCAATCCCACGGCGACGAGGGCCACGAGCACAAAGCCCGCGGCTAGCTTGACCCACAGACTGCCCAGCCGTTCCATCAGTCCTCGGCAAACTTGTAGCCGACGCCATACACGGTCAGGATGTAGCGCGGGTTCCTGGCATCCGGCTCGATCTTCTGGCGGAGGTTCTTCACGTGAGCGTCCACGGTGCGCTCGTAGCCCTCGAAGGCATAGCCCTGTACCCGGTCCAGGAGCTCCAGCCGGGTGAAGACACGGCCCGGGTTCCGCGCCAGGACGACCAGCAGCTCGAACTCGGTGACGGTCAGCTCAATGGGCTGGCCGGCGACCGTTACCCGCCGCCGCTCCAGGTCGATGCTAACGTCGCCCGCCACGACGGTTGGCGGCGGCGCATCGTGCTCGCCGCTGGCCCGGCGCAGCACCGCGCGCACGCGCGCCACCAGCTCCCGCGGGCTGAAGGGCTTGGTGACATAGTCATCGGCGCCCAGTTCCAGTCCGATGAGCTTGTCGGTCTCGTCCACCCGCGCGGTCAGCATGATGATGGGCAAGTCCGATTCCTTGCGGATGGCCCGCGCCACGTCCAGCCCGTCCACGCCGGGCAGCCCCAGGTCGAGGATGACCAGGGCCGGCCGCTCGTGACGAAAGGCGGCCAGGGCCGTCCGGCCGTCCCCGGCTGCCACCACCCGATAGCCCGTCTCCTCGAGGTAGGCGCGCACCGTCTTGACAATTTTGGGCTCGTCGTCCACGACGAGGATCGTCTCTCCGCTCATCTGTGACCCCCCATACTCGGCTTCAGCATACCTCAAGGCAAAGACCCTGTCAAATGGCAAGCCGGGGCGATTGCACCGCCCGGCCGCGTAACTCTTTGGCGAGATTTCCGTCTATCTTTAGTAGTACCTGTCAATGCAGAACGGTTCCGGGCACAAGGAGGTGGACTGTGAACAGCGACGACGTCCAGACCCAGGGTAAGGAGTTCTTCGGAGCCAAGCCGCTGCCGCCGCTGGACCCCGAGATGTGCCGGGTGTTCTTCCTGGCCGTCGGGGTAGGGGCATTGGCCGTTGTCCTTGGTTGGGCGCTCGCGGGTATGGCGTCCGTCCTGTTTGGACTTCTGGCCCTGTGGCTTGCAGGCCACCTGGCAGCCGCTCCTGCCCTCGGCGACGAGGAGCCTCACGAAGCGTAAGAACCGTGTGCCCCGGGGCGACTCTCCCGGGGCACACGTTGTATACACTGGCGGCGGACCTAGCTGCCGCCCCGCCCGCGCCCGGCCCACAGCGGCCGGCCGTTTTCGTCGCGGACCAGCACGTCCTGCCCGGTGCCGAGATTGACGATCTCGCCGGCCTCAAAGCGCCCGTTTTCGTAGAACCCCACCAACCTTACCCGGTCACCTGTGGCGATCTGGAACCCTTGCTCGAGCAGGTAGCGCCAGGCGCGGCCGTCGAGGACCACCTCCTGGCCGTCGCCGGCCGTTACTACCAGCGTCAGGCCGTTCACGCCGCTGGCCACGCCCTCCAGGGTGAGCCACTCATCCACCTGGGCCTGGCCTAACCCGGCCTGGTCGCCGCTGAGGTTGCCCTGCCCCAGGCCTGCGCCTCCGCCTCCGTTGCCCTGGGCCGCCGCTGCCTGCCCGGCCAGGGCCCGCTGACCGCTGCCCGACCATGCCGGCCGGCCAAGCTGATCCCGCAGGGTGATGGTCAGGCCATCCCTGAGGCGAGTAACCTGGGCGGCCTTGAATTCGCCGTCCTCCCAGAAGCCTTGCACCCGCACCGGGTCGCCCGCTCCCAGAACCAGGCCCTGGTCCGCCAAATAGCCGGGGCCCGTGCCCACGACGATCTCATCGCCACTCTCGGTCTCGAGCACCAGGTCGATGCCTGCCGCAGGAGCTTGAACCACAGTCCCTTCGTAGACGCTCAACGCCTCAACCGCCCGCTCGCCAACTGCGAGGGCACCTGAGCCGTCGGAGCGCCCGTAGGCGCCGCCACCCTGGCCCGGGCCGCGACCCTGCTCCGCAGCGAGGAGGCTGGCGTTCTCGCCGGCGCTCCAGCCCCGGGCCTCGGCCACGTTTCCCGTCTTGTCCAGCGTGCGGATCACGGCCCCCACGACGAGGATGCCAATGAGGCCAAACAACAGCGTTCCCAACACGATCTTTTTCACCATTTGAATCTCCTATCCCAGCTCTGGCTTGCTAGCCTGCCACCGTCCGGGCAGGCGCCGATTGCTCGCCGGCCGCCGACTGCGGCAACAGCGACAGAAAGAAGCGCACCGTGACGTTCTTGACCCACCGCCAGTGAATGGCAAAGTGTACGGCTGCGGCGGCGATGAGCGCCACGCCGCTCCAGGTATGGACCAGATCCCAGGCGACCCGGCTGGAAAGCAGGCCAGGGCCCACCGCTGCGCGGCCGCCGGGCAAGAGGAGGAGAGCAATGCCCGACACGGCACAGATGACAAAGGCGAGGGCCACGAGGGCATCCAGCACCAGGTTCAGCCTGGCGGCCCGCGACATGCTCACCGGGCCCGCGACCAGGGCCGAAACGACGCGGCGGGCCATCATCTTGACCCAACGCCAGTGGATGGCGAGGTGCACGGCCACGGCAGCGACCATCACCAGGCCGGTCACGAGGTGCAGGTCGCTCCAGGTGTGGCGCTCGAACAGGATCTGGATGCCGTAGGCCGGGTTTCGCCCGCCGCGATAGCCGCCGGAGGGCAGGTACAGGAAATAGATGCCCGACAGTGCCGCCAGCAGGCCGCCCACGAACACGACGGCGTCGATGAGCCAGTTGGCCCGCGTCTGCCTCGAAAGGCGAATTGTTCTCTTCATCAGTCCTCCACGCAACGGTTGGATCTCTTACAGGCTGATTCTACTCGGTGAGTTTGAAGAACCTGTGAAGAACTCTTGAAGGTTTAACCCTGGTTTGCTCGCGGTGGCCGTGGCCCGGGCCCGTGCGCGGCAGTTTGACAGCAGCGGCTTTTCATGGTACAAGGGAGTGGTTTCCTCGGATTGCGGCCGGCTGGTGGCTGCAGGTGGAAGCGGCATGTTGAGGGGTGAGATGGCACATTTGCCGCGCAAAAAGGCATCCCGGCAACAGATAAGCGCCACCGGGTGGGTGGTACCCGAAAACATCCGCTGTGTGCAATGCGGCATCTGCTCCTTCTACTGCCCCATCGACATCGACGTTCGCCGCCACGCCTGGCTGGGCGAGCCGGTGAAGGACAGCCACTGCATCACCTGTGGCGAGTGCGTGGCGCGCTGCCCCCGCGGCGTGCTGGCCTTCGGCGACTCGGACCTGGCGGCGAGGCGAGGCTGAGATGGCGCGGCGCTACCTGATCGTCGGCCTGGGAGCGGCCGGCCTGGCCGCGGCCGAGACCATCCGCGGCCTCGATGCGGCGGGCGAGATCCTCCTGGTCAGCGACGATCCCCACGGGTACTATTCCCGCCCCGGCCTGGCTTACTATCTCACGGGCGAGTTGGCCGAGTCGTGGCTGGCGCCCTTCTCGGAGGCCGACTTTCGCCAGCTCGATCTGCGCCGGCTGCACGCCCGGGCAGTGGCCCTCCATCCCCAGGCCGGGGAGGTCGAGCTGGATGACGGGCGCCGCCTGCCCTACGACCGCCTCCTGCTGGCTACCGGCTCCCGGGCCGTGGCCCCACCCATGCCCGGTGCCGGCCTCCAGGGCGTCGTCAAGCTGGACGACATGGCCGACGCCCGCGAGATCCTGCGGCGCTGCCGCCGGGCGCGGGCTGCGGTGGTGGTCGGCGGAGGGATCACAGCCCTGGAGCTGGCCGAAGGCCTCAACGCCCGCAAGGTCCGCACCCACTATCTGCTGCGCCAGGACCGCTACTGGCCGGCGGTCCTGGACGAGACCGAGTCGCGCATCGTCGAGGAGCGCCTGCAAAAGGAGGGCATCCACATCCATCACGGCACCGAGGTCTCGGAGATCGTGGGCCAGGGGGGCCGGGTGCGGGGGGTCGTCACGGCAGGCGGGCAGCGCATCGACTGCGACGTGGTGGCTGTAGCCGTGGGGGTGCGCCCGCGGATGGAGCTGGCGGCCTCTGCGGGGCTGCGGGCTGACCGCGGTATCCTCGTGGACGAGTACCTGCAATCCAGCGTGCCCGGCGTCCTGGCCGCCGGCGACGTGGCCCAGGTCTTTGACCTCACCTCGGGCAGGGCAGTCCTCGACACGCTGTGGGGCATCGCCGTGGGCCAGGGCCGCGCGGCGGGCAGGAACATGGCCGGGCAGCGGGTGCCCTATCGCAAGCCGGTGCCCTTTAACGTCACCCGGCTGGCGGGCCTGACGACGACCATCATCGGCACCGTGGGCCGCGGCCGCGACGGCGACCTGCCCGGCATCGCCCGGGGCGACAGCGAAACCTGGCGCCACCATCCCGGCGTCCCGGCGGTCCAGGCCGCCTTTGAGGTGAACCGCGTGCGGGTGCTAGTGGGCGAGAGCACTCTCCGGGGCGCCATCGTCATGGGCGACCAGGCGCTCTCGCGGCCGCTTCAGGAGCTCGTCACCCGCCAGGCCGACATCTCGCCCATCCGCGACGAGCTACTCCGGCCCGAGGTGCGGCTCGGCGAAGTCATTGTCCGCTTCTGGAGCGAGGGGAGCTGGCGAAATGCAGCACCGTAGCCCCGAGCTGCTCTACGCCGTGGCCGCCATGGCCCTCATCGGCCTGGGCTATGCAGCGGCGGTCACCGGGCTGGATCTGGACCCCGCGGCCAGCGGCCTCCTGGGCCATGGCCTGGGCATTGCCGGATTCGTGTTGATGCTCATGACCGAGACGCTCTACTCGCTGCGCAAGCGGTCGCGCCAGGCGCGGTGGGGGCGTACCTCCTCCTGGCTGCGCTTTCACATCTTTACCGGGCTGGTGGGGCCGTTCATGGTGCTGTTTCACACTGCCTGGCGCTACAACGGCCTGGCCGGCGTGGTCATGCTCCTGACCCTCGTGGTGGTAGGCAGCGGCTTTGTGGGACGCTACATCTATACCTCCGTGCCGCGTACGGCCGACGGAGCCGAGTTGGAGATCGCCGAGTTGGAGGCCCAGATCGCCGCCGCCGAGGCCGAGCTGCAGCGCCACCTGGCCGCTAGCCCGGAGGCGGCCGCGGCCGTGGAGCGCCTGGCCTCACCGCCCCGGCCGGCGGGTTCTGGCCTGCTCCTGATGCTGGGACACACCTTCATGGACTGGGGCTATCGCCTGGAGGCGTGGCGCGAACGGCGCCGCTGGAGCGCCGCGACCCGCGGCCAAACCCACGAGCTGGCAAGGCTGCTCGGTCGGCGCCGGGCGCTGCAGCGCCAGATCTCGTCGCTGGTCGCTGCCCGGCGCGCCCTGGCCACCTGGCACGCGGTGCACATTCCCCTGGGCGTGGCGCTCTTTACCGCGGCACTGGTCCACATCACCGGGGCCCTGTACTATGCGACCCTGATGCGGTGAGGCCGGCGAGGAGATTCCCATGGGCACGAGGGTGCGGTGAAAAGAAGGTTGGGCTGCCTGACGTCCGGCGGCATCGTCACGGCTCTCCTCACCCTGGCCGTCGTCGGCGCCCTCCTGGTGCTGCAGGGCGGCCGCCTCTTTAGCCCGGGGGCGCTCAATGCCCGGGCAAGCGGGCGGGTGCTGGGCGGCGTGAGCTCCCACGCCGAGACGGGCGGCGGATGTGCCGCCTGCCACGCCGCGCCCTGGAGCGGAGAGACCATGGCCGACCGCTGCCTGGTCTGCCATCCAGAGGTGGCCGCCGAGATGCGCGACATGGCGACGCTCCACGGCATGATGACCGGCGAGGGGAGCGCCGCCTGCCGGGACTGCCATCCCGAGCACCGGGGCAGCGAGGGAGAGCTGACCAAGGTGGACGTCGCTGCCTTTCCCCACGAGGCGACCGGCTACTCGCTGGAGGGCCACCAGGAGGCTGCCAACGGCGGCGCGTTCACCTGCGACGATTGCCACGGCGACGACCTGCTCCGCTTCGAGCCTGCGGTCTGCAGCGACTGCCACCGGGACCTGGATTCGGTTTATGTCGAGCAGCATATGGACGATTTCGGCTCCGAATGCCTGGCTTGCCACGACGGACTGGACACCTACGGGGACGATTTTGACCACGATGCCCTGGCCTTTGCCCTGGAAGGCGGGCACCGGGCCGTGCCTTGCCGCGGCTGCCACGAGGGCGCTGGCTCGCCGGCCGATCTCCAGGCCGCCCCCTCCACCTGCTACGCCTGCCACGCCGGCGACGACGCCCACGAGGGCCAGTTCGGCGACGATTGCGCCGCCTGCCACACTGCCGAGGACTGGCGGGAGGCGACGTTCGACCACACACTGACGGACTTTGCCCTGACCGGCGCCCACGTGGAAGTAGACTGCGCCGGCTGCCACCAGGATGGCTTCCAGGGAACGCCCACCGACTGCTTCGCCTGCCACCCCGATCCAGAGTTCCACGCCGGGCTGTTCGGCACCGACTGTGCCGCCTGCCACGACACGGCCGCCTGGACCCCGGCCCGCTACGACGAGCCCCACGCCTTCCCCTTCGACCACGGAGAAGAGGGGATCAGCCCGTGCCGGCGCTGCCACCCCGGGAGCCTGCAGGTTTATACGTGCTACGAATGCCACGAGCACGATGCCGCTGAGGTCGAGGCCGAGCACCTGGAGGAAGGCATCCGCGATTTTCAGGACTGCGTCGAATGCCACCCCACCGGGGAAGAGGACGAGGGCGAGGACGAGGACGACTAGGCAGCCGTTAGCCGCTCGCCAGCGAGAGGGACAACACCCGGGTGGCGTCCCGGCACGGCTGACCCACCGTCACGTGCAGCCGCCCCTCGGATAGCTCCATGAGGAGCGAGGCCCGCGTCTCGGTCTGTTCCTCGGGCGGGAGAGTCGGGTCGGGGTGGCGGCAGATGGCGGCATGGCCGTAGGCGTGGTCCGTCAGGATGGCCCGGAAGGTCTCGGCCGAGATCTGGCCCGCCCGGGCCGCCATCAGGCGCCGCGCGCGGGCTGCGCGGGGCAGGGTGCTGGACGACGCGGCCAGCCCGGTATCGCCGCCCCGGAGCAAGGGGCTCTCGAAGTGGTTGGCGTGAACGAGCCAGCCGGCATCGCCGTAGAGGTGGTCGGCGGCCGACGCCGTCAGCTCCAGGTCCAGGATCTCGCCCTCGGCGTGGGCCAGGAGGACGTTGGCCGCCCCGGCCCGGGGATGCCCGATTGCCTGCATGGCGGCGACGCCCGGCGTTTCGCTCTCCAGCATGAGCCGCAGCAAGACGTGGATGGGCAGCCCCTGCCCGCGGTGGGCGTGCTCCAGGAAGTTGAGGCAGACCCCCAGCCCGGCGCTGTTCAGCCCGACCTTGGCCACCTGTCCCGCTTCCACCAGCGTCAGGATCTCGGGGCCGGCCGGCCGCCGGATGTGGAGGAGCACCGGCTCGGCCTCGGCGGTCGTGAACCAGTCCCAGTTCTGGCCCAGGAGCACCTCCCCCGCGGCGGTGGCGGGCGCGGTGGCCGCCAGGGCCGTGCATTCGCCGCCCTGCGGCGGCGCGACCATCAGCTCGGACCGGACGTTGATCAGGAGCACGTCGGCCAGGTCGCAGCCGGCCCCGGCGGCAATCCCGCGCATCTCTTGCAGGAGGGCGGGTGCATGGGCTTCCAGGAGGGGCTCAAAGGCCAGGGCCGCTGCCGTGGCCGCTTCTCCTTCGAGCCCGCCGTGGTAGGCGATGAGCCGCCGGTAAGCCGCCGCGTTCTGGCCGATGGCCCCCGCCGCGCGGGCGCCGTACTGGCGCCCGCGCGAGAAGGGCTCGCCCTCGATCTCTATCAGCTCGATCATCTCGATCAGCTCGGTCGCCTCGGTCGGCTCGATGGGCTCCACGAGTGGCGACGCACTCATTCGGCAGCGTCCTCGGGCGGCTCGGCCTCCAGCAGGCCCGTGTCCTTGACGGCCTCCAACGCCTCTCCAAAGATGGCGATGGTCTCTTCGATGACCGCGTCGTCGTGGGAGGCGCTGAGGAACCAGGGCTCGCGGGCATCGGGGTCAGGCATGACGCCCCGGGCCAGGAGCTCGGCGCTCAGTGCCTCGTACAGCGCGCCGTTGTGGCGCCGCATGTCGCGGAACTCCCAGGGCTCCTCGGCCATGAAGGTGATGCCGAACATGGCCCCGGGCCCCTTGATAAAGTGGGGCACGCCGGCCTCGGCCAGCAGGTTGTGGATGCCCTCCTGCAGCTTGCAGCCCCGGGCGTCGATCTGGCCCAACACCTGGCCGTCCTCCAGGATCTCCAGGGTGGCGTCGGCGGCGGCGACCCCCACCACGTTGCCGCAGTAGGTCCCGCCGTGGGACACGCCCTTGCCGACGACGTCCATCACCTCTCGCCGCCCGCCAAATGCCGCCAAGGGGAAGCCGTTGGCCATGGACTTGGCATAGGTGGTCAGGTCGGCCTGCAAGCCATAGACCTGCTGGGCGCCGCCCGGGGCGATGCGAAAGCCGGTCTTGACCTCGTCAAAGATGAGGACGATGCCGTACTCGTCGCACTTCTCGCGGAGGAACTGCAGCCAGCCCGGCCGCGGCCCGATGCTGGCCGAATTGCCCAGGATGGGCTCGACGATGATGGCCGCGATCTGGTGGCCCTCCCGCTTGAGGACCATCTCCAGCAGCTCAAAGTCGTTGTAGGGCTGGGTGAGGACGAGGCCACGGATGGCCGTCGGAACGCCCGAGGTCTGCTGGTAACGGATGGGGTCGCGCCTGTTGCCCAGGGTAGCGGGGTTGGCCGAGGCCGTGGACCAGAGGAGATAGTCGTGCATGCCGTGATACTGGCCCTCGAATTTCAGCACCTTTTCCCGGCCGGTGTAGGCGCGGGCCACGCGGATGGCGTGCATCGTCGCCTCGGTGCCCGAGTTGGCATAGCGCACCTGGTCGACTCCGGGACACATGCTTACGATGCGCTCCGCCACCCGAACCTCCAGCTCGGTGAGGGCGGCCACAACCGTGCCGCGGCGCATGGCGTCGTTGACCCGGTCGGCGACGGCGGGATGCCCATGGCCCAGGATCACGGGCCCGAAGCCCAGCCGGTAGTCGATGCAGCGGTTGCCGTCGGCGTCCCAGATGTAGCAGCCCTCCGCCCGGGCCACCACCGGCGAATCCTCCGGTCCCCAGTACCGGAAGTTGGACGAGACACCCAGGGGCATCACCCTGGCGGCCCGGTCGCGGAGGGCCTGGGTCTTCTGGAAACTCTTTTCTGCCATGGCTCGATCTCTCCTCTCTTCAGAAACAGGCTCGGCGGATCTCGATCTACAAACCCACGACCCTAGAGATACGTCTCCTTGACAATCTCCAGGTAAACAAAGGTCTCTGTGGCACGCACCCCTTCCAGGGCACGAAGGTTCTCGCTCAGGAAGCGCAGCAGGTGGGCATTGTCGCGGCAGACGACCTCGACCAGGATGTCGAAGGAGCCGGCGCAAAGGACGAGGTAGATGACCTCCTTGAACGCCGCTATCTCCCGAGCAATCTCGCGCAGGCGGCTGCCGTCGACGCGCACGCCGATGAGGGCCACGCTGTCGTAACCCACCAGGGTGGGATTGGTGACGGCCACTACCTGCACCACCCGGTTCTCGACAAGGTCAAAGTAGCGCTGCCGGATCATGCCCGGCGACACGTCCAGGCGGCGGGCGATCTCGGCAAAGGACATGCGCCCGTCCTCTTTCAGCGCCTGGACGATGCGCTCGTCGATCTCGTCCAGGTGGTAGGTGGCCGCGCTCTCTTGCTCCTTTTTTACGTCTCGCAAGGGTCCTCCTCCATGCGCCGCCAGTATAGCACGAATCGTCACAGAAGTCAAGATTCCGTGACGATTCGTTACGAAAGAGCGTCGCCCAGTGCTGATTCTTTACACCGGACGACGCGCTCCAGGTGGATCTAGGGAAGGACGTTCAAGGCAGCGAGCCGCTCGGCGCCGGGCGTGCCGTCGGCGTCCCAGCCGCGGACGCGATAGTACTCTTCCAGCATGGCGGGCAGGTCGGGCAGGACGCCCGCCGCCCCGCCCGACGGCCGCGGCTCGGCCAGGAGGCGCCGGGGCAGCGTGTCGTCGGCGACGGTGACCCCCAGGCGCAGGTCGATGAGCCGCTTGAGATTGAACAGGCGCTCGCCGGTCTCGACGACGTCGGCGGCCGTCCAGTCCCAACCCAGGGCGGCGTTGACAAGCTCGGCGATGTTCCCGGGCGTGATGGTGGCCTTGATGATAAACTTGCACAAGCCCAGGGGATTGTACACGCCGACATAGTTCTGAAAATCGACGGCCACCTTCCCCTGCCCCGTGCTGTCGTGAGGGTCATAGGTCTCGGGCTCGTACCAGCCCGGCCAGCGCACGCCGTAGCCCGCCCAATAGCTCAGGCCCTCCAAATGGCAGGCGCCGCGCACGGCCGTGGCATAGCTGGGCGCCATGCTGACAAAGGCCCGCGGGTCGTGGTAGGGCATCTCCATGCCCTTGACGTGGACGGCAAAGGCCTCGGCCTCGGGACCGAGGCGCGCGGCCGCGGCCCGCACGCCATCGGCCAGGATCTCGCCGACCCCCTCGCGCCGCGCGATCTGGCCCACGGCCTCGATCATGGCCGGGGCGTTGCCCCAGGTAAGGTCCAGGCCGCCCGCCTCCTCCCGCGAGAGGAGCCCCTTCTCGTAGGCCTCCATGGCAAAGGCCAGGGCGGCGGAGGTGCTGATCGTATCCAGCCCGTAGCGGTTGCAGAGATCGTTCATGCGGGCGATGGCGTTCAGGTCATCGCACTGGCAGTTGCCCCCGAATCCGGCCAGGGTCTCGTACTCGGGGCCGTGGCCGTACACGCCAGCGTAAGGCCCGTCGTCGATCTTGACCGTCTTGCCGCAGCCGATGGGGCAGGCAAAGCAGTGGGTGTGCCGGGCAAAGATCGTCTCGGCGATGCGCTGACCCGAGATGCGGGCCGTCTCTTCCTTCCAGCTTCCCTCGCTCCAGTTCTTGAGGGGCAAGTCACCCGTCAGCTCGGTGCCGATGATGCCGCCCGGCGTGCCAAGCTGCGACATGCCCACCGAGTTGTCCTTGATGAAGGCATTGATCTGCTTGACGAACGCCTGAAAGGCCTTTGGATCGGGGTACTGGGGGCGGTCGCTGCCCCGCACGACGATGGCTTTCAGGTTCTTGGAGCCCAAGAGGGCACCCATGCCGCCCCGCGCCCCGCTGCGGGCGTGCTCCTGCCCGCCCTGCATCACCCCCGCCAGGCGCACCAGGTTCTCGCCGGCCGGGCCGATGCAGGCCACCTGGGCCTTGGGGTCCGTCTCGCCGCGCAGCCGCTCGAACACGTCGAAATGCTCCAGCCCCCACAGGTGCCCCGCCGGCCGGATCTCGGCCTGGCCATCGTGGATCCAGAGGTAAACCGGCTCGGCAGCCCGCCCGGTGACGATCAGGCCGTCCAGCCCGGCAAAGCGCAACTCGGCCCCCCAGTGGCCGCCCATGTTGGCCTCGTTCCAGATGCCCGTCAGCGGCGAGCGGCCGCACCAGGAGCTGCGGCAGCCGGTGGGCGAAAAGGTGCCCGTCAACAGCCCGTTCATGGCCAGCAGCGGGCTATCAGGATGGAGGGGATCCAGGCCGGGGTCCATCTCCTGGTAATAGATCCTGGCCGCCAGGCCGCTGCCCAAGAGGTAGCGGCGGACGTCGGCCTCGGAGATGGATTCAAAGCGCAAGGTGCCAGCGCCGAGGTCCACCCTCAGCAGCTTGCCGGCATAAACAAAGGCCATAGTTCATCCTCCTCGAATGGTGATGGGCTCAAACGCCGCGGCCCGGGACCATTATACCTGAAATCCCGGGGAGCGGCAAAGGGCGCGCCAGTTTGGGCCGGGCTCCGCTACAACGGCCGCATGCTGATGGCCGCCTCCGGGCAGGTGGTGGCACATAGGCCGCAGCCCCAGCAAGCCCGCGAGTCGTACTGCACCTGCCGGACCGCCTGGCCGTGGATGGGCACGAAGCTGCCGTCCTGGTAAAGGGCGCCAAAGGGGCAGCGGCCGGTGCAGACGGCGCAGTGCGTGCAGCGGCTCCAATCGACCTCGGCGACATGGTGCGCCCGGGGATAGACCTTTTCCAGGCCCAGGCGCACGCCGGCGATAAAGATGTACGAGTAGGAGGGGCCGCAGTTGCCGTGGCTGATCCATTCCTGGCCGGGGTCGTGCCTATGCCAGGCGCGGGGCCCGGTGTGCACCAGGCCCATGCGGTCCAGGGCGACGAGGTGCGCCCTGGCCTCGGGCACGGTCAGGCGGCGCCCCTGACCCCGCTCCAGCGTCTGCCGGGCCCGCTCGCCGACGCGCATGCTGCCCTCCACCAGGGGCCCTTCGCCCACCAGCGTCGTCCGGCACGAACAGGGCAGGAGGCATATGTCCTCGGTCGCCTCCACCAGGGCCAGGGCTTCGTCCAATAGCAGGACGTCGCGGTTCTTGATGGGCAGCCAGGCGTCGGGGTTGGCGACCACCCGGTCGATGGCCGGCTTCCACAGCTCGATAAAGGCCTGCACCTGCCACTCGCCGACGGCCTGGCGCGCGGCCAGGGGCAGGCGCTTCCAGGTACTCGTCTCCACCGAGCTGAAATAGTCCAGCGTAGTATAGAACTTGCCGGGGGAGTAGGTCGTCATCCCGGCGCGCGTGTCCCGGTTGACCAGGTCGCGATGGAAGGCACCCCGCAGCAGGGCCGCGGCCTCCTCGCGCGAGATGCGGAGCGTCTCGGCCACCTCCTCCAGGGTCAGCGCCTGCCCGGCCAGCGCCACCACCAGCTCCATCTCTTGCCGGGTGGCCACCAGGTGCACGTAGGGCACCATCGCGGGCGGGACCTGAAAGACCTTCACGAACTCGTCTGGCTGCGACATCGTCAGCGCTCCTTATCATTGGATCGCCCCCTGAGCCAGGTCGGGGGCGGGACGGCCGCCGCGGGCCCGTTCCGCGCCCGATTATAGCACAGGCGCCAGGAGAGTCAAGCGGTCACTGCCCGGCGCACAGCCGGACGCGGCGGCCGGGCCGTTCTTCCGGGCCCGGCTACCACGAATGCAGTAGACCCTCCTGCCAGAAATGATGAAAGGAGCCGCAAGGCAAGCCCTCCTTTTTCGGTAGTCCCCAGTCCTGCATTTTGACGTTGACGCCCTCCAGGAAATTTGTTAAGCTAGGTCGTCACGAGTATCTGGAGTGTAGCAAGGCAAGGTATACAGTCACGATGGTGCTGATCATCAGGACCAACCGGTCGTTGGGGGAGGTGTGCTGTGCAAGAGTCCATTCCTTTGTCGGGGAGTCGCAATTCAATCCGGGGTCTCGTCTCGCGCCATCCATTGGTCGCCTTTACCATCCTGGCCTACGCGATCTCCTGGCTGGGCTGGCTGTTGAGCTTTGGCATCGATCTGGGCGCGGCCAACGGCTTTGGCATCATCGGCTCGGCAGGCCCGGCGCTGGCGGCCATGATCGTGTCGGCGATCGTGAGGCCCGAGCCGTCCGGGGTGCCGGCCGGCAAACGCTGGCGGTCCTTCGGGGCCATCGGTGTCCTGACCCTGGCGGTGATAACCGCTCGCCGGCTGTGGATCACTCCGGCGTGGTTGGCAGTCGCCGGCGACGGGACGACGACAGTTCCTTTCCCCAGCTTTGTGGCTGTTCTGATGGACGTCGTGGCCGCAGCGGTGGTAGCTTTCGTGCTCTCGGGCGTACTCTCGCCGCGGCAAGGCGTGCGCGACCTCTTAAGCTCGCTCGATCTGCGCCGGCAGCCTGTTCGCTGGCACTGGTGGGCGATTGCCCTGGCCCTCTATCCGGCTGTCCTGGCCCTCGGCTATGCCGTGTCGACGGCGTTTGGACTTGAGGAGCTGGCGCCGAGGCCCGCCGGCTTGTGGACGTGGCTGGTGGCGGACGTGCTACTGACCTCGCTCTACTTCTTGATCGGTGGCGGGGGCCTGGAAGAGCCCGGCTGGCGCGGCTTTCTCCTGACCGGCCTGCAGAAACGCTTTGGCCCCTTGCCTGCCAGCTTGATCCTGGCCATCGTGTGGGCCCTGTGGCACTTGCCCTTCTTCTGGTTCGGTGGAGCGCAGGGTGGGCTGCTGGGCGTGGTCTTTTACCTGCTGCTGGAGGTTGCCCCGCTGGCGGTCCTGTTCACCGCCCTTTTCAACCGCACCAGGGGCAGCCTGCCCATCGCCATGCTGCTGCACGTGTCCGTCAACGTCACCCCGGTATTTCTGCCCGCGTCGACGCTTGGCAGCGGCCTGTGGCTGCTGCTCATGATAGGGCTGGCGGTCTGGATGTGGCGAGCACCTCGGGTGTTTTCGGCCGGCGAGGTGTGTTTCGATTCGGCCGGCGGCTAGGCGAGGCGGTGCTCCTGCCTCACCCGGCGCAGTATGCCTGTCGCGCATCCTGGCCCGCCGGCGCCTTTCAGAAGCTCGCTCAGATCTGCTTCCGCCTCGACCTCAAGGCCGTTGTCCTGGAGGATGCGCCTGGTGCCGGGATTCCCGGCGACCATGACGATCCTGCGAGGGGCGATGGTGACGAAATTCATCGCCTGCCCGGCCCGAACCTCGGCGGTCTCGTCCAGGGCGATGCACCGGAACCCCAGGCCGCTGAGCGTGACCTTGAGGTCCGGAGGAGCGATGCCGGCCCTGACGACGGCCAGGTCATCATCTACGATCTGCAAGAGCCCCAACAGATGTTGCACACGGGCCGGGAGAGGGATTTCGACGGCCATCACCCCCTGAAACTCGAGACACGACTTGACCTGCTCGAAGCCTGAACGGTTTGTCCGGTTTCCCACACCGACCAGGACCGTTTGCGCACCGGCCCACAAGGCGTCCGCGCCTTCAAAGGTACCCCACCCGCCCACAGTTCGAAGGATGGGGATCCCAAGGCCGACGAGGCTGCGTGCAGCCAACAGCTCCTCGCCGGCTCGAACCTCACTGGCCATGCGCGAAAGGATGGCGCCCTCCGGCGTCATAAAGAACAGGTCGCGCACGTACATCAGGTTGTGGAAAGGCCGGGCCTCACGATCCTCCCCGCCAGGGGCAGGATCGATCAAGACGACCTCGATGCCCAGTCCCCGGTACAGGTCAGACAAGCTCAGCATTTGCGCGTGCAGCACATCGTAGTCGATGGGCTGCAAGTGTTGGATTGCATTCACGTCCGCAACCGGGGGCGTGTGGCGGTCCGGGAGGTGCAGCAATACGGCCTCCAGGGGACGGTACTCGGTGTTGGAGCGATATGGAGACCAGTACCTCCCCTCAGAGACCTCTTGCGCCAGGCTGCCTCGACGGGGCTGCCACCCCTGCCCCTGATAGGCTGCCGGTAACGGTTCGCGTTCAAAGCCGGGTGTCACGTCCTTCACGCTGATATGCCTGCCCTTCTGCCAAGCTCGTGTTCCCATCGCCGGTGGGTGAGCTGAGGCTGTTCCAGCCCGCATTATAACCCCGAGGCCGACCCGGCACAAGAGAGGGCAGCGAGAGGGCAGGGGCGCCGTCGCAGTCGCGGCGGAAACGCCGGTGCAGAACCTCTAGAGTGGAGGGAGCTATGGACCGCTCCGATAACGGCGGCCGCCCTTTGCCCGGCGGATCGGTCGGGACGAGTTTCTGGTCGCCTGTCAGGTCCAATGGAAAGTGGGACCTGCAAACGTGTGCAGTTCCCTGGATTTGACAGCCGGCCTCGTTTCGGTTATAATGCTGCCATCGTACCTGGACCGACATGCAGCGCGCTGCTGCGCCGAGTGCTTACAAGGAGAAACGTTCGCCAAACCGGACGGATACAGGCCTTTGGAACCAGCTCCCGGGCACGCGCTGCCCGGAGCACCAGGGGCCTGTTTGTTTTTCGGGTCCTTATCGAGACGCTATTCAACCGGAAAGGGGGTGATGCCTCCAACAACTGCTCAGCGACGAATTGCACACTCGCCGACGATAGTCTTTGCCGAACACAGCGCTTGCAGCGCGCAACCCTGCTCCGAAGGAGGAGAAAGATGAGGACAAAACTCGCAGCTATCTTGGGGCTCATGGTCGTGTTCAGCCTACTCTTGGCTGCCTGTGGCCCGACCCCCGTTCCCCAGACCATCATCCAGACGGTCGAGGTCGAAAAGGAAGTCGAAAAAGAGGTCACGGTCGTCGAGACGGTAGAAGTGGAAAAGATGGTCGAGGTCGTGAAGGAAGTCACGGCCGTGCCCCCGCCAGAAGGCCCGGAAGGCACCCTGGTTCGAGCCCTGACGACCTTCCCCAACTCCCTGGATCTGCCCCAGTGCGCGGAGCGAAATGCTTCCACGACTGCCTGGCACATGTATGACACGCTGCTGTGGGTCAACGAAGAAGGCATACTCGAGCCTGCCCTTGCCAAAGACTGGGAGGTTTCGGAAGATGGTAGTGAGTACACGTTCTACCTGCGTGACGACGTCACCTTCCACAATGGCGAGCCGTTCAACGCCGACGCCGTGGTCTTTTCCTGGGAGCGGGCCAAGGATGCCGGCTTTGAGTACAGCAACCTGTGGCAGCTCGCCACCACTGTAGAAAAGGTCGACGACTATACCGTCAAGATCACCACCGAGGGGCCAGACGCGCTCTTCCTGACCACTGTGGCCGACAACTGGGCCATCATCCCGCCCCAGTATTTCCAGGAAGTGGGCCAGGCAGGCTTTGACGAGCACCCGGTGGGCACTGGACCCTATGTGTTTGTGGAATGGGTCAAGGGCGACCGGATCGTCCTGAAGGCCAACCCCGACTATTGGCGGGAAGATACGCCCAAGCTCGAGAACCTCATCTTCCGGCCCATCCCTGAATCGGCGACTCGCGTGGCTGCCATCCAGACCGGTGAAGTTGACATTGTGACGCGCCTGTCCTCGGAAGAGGCACAGAGCCTCCTCGGCGTGCCCAACGTCACAGTTATCAAGTATGCCCAGGCACGCGTGTATTACATCGCCTTCAACAATGTGAGCACCGGAGTTGGCCAGCCGACCGAAGATCCACTCGTGCGGCAGGCAATGAACTATGCTGTGGACATTGAGGCAATCATCGATTCCCTGTTCAACGGCTTTGCCAAGCCGGCCATCGGCTTTGTTGCCACCGGCGAGTTGGGCTACGACAATGTTGAGCCCTTTGGCTACGATCCGGACAAGGCTCGCGAGCTGCTGGCCGAGGCCGGCTATCCTGACGGCTTTGAGATGGACATGGCCTGCCCGGCGGGTGCCTACACCCACTTCGAAGAGGTGTGCGAAGCCGTTGCCGGGTACCTGGGCGAGGTAGGCATCCAGGCCAATCTCGAGATCATGGAGTCGGGCCATTACTGGGAACTGGAGGCGGCCAAAGAACTACCGCCCCTCTTTGGCGATAGCTGGTCGGCGACCGACGGCGAAGCGTACCGGCGGCTCATCGGCGCGCTGGGTGGTGAAGAAGCGGCCTATTCATCCTGGAGCGATGAGAAGATTATCGACATGCTGGTCGAGATCAAGTCCACCGTTGACCAGGAGGAGCGGGCCAAGCTATACGGCGAGCTGCAGGTCTACATGCGCGACAATCCCCCCTTCATCTATCTCTACGAGCCGTACACGTTCGAAGCCATCAACACTCGCGTCCAGGACTACAAGCCGCGCCCGGCCGAGAACTATTTTCTGTTCGACACTTTTGTGGTTGGGGACTAGATAGGTTAATAATCTGCTCTATTCTGCGGGCTTGGGAGTGCGCCCGGCGCGCCCTCCCAAGCCCAATGAATAGGCGATACTGCTGGGGGTCTGCCTTGGAGCGCTACTTCCTGTCACGGCTGGGGCAATCCATACTGCTTCTGTTTGGCATCATCATACTGGTCTTTGCCATGGTCCGCATCACCGGCGATCCGGCGGCGTTGATGATGCCACGCGAGGCAACAGCCGCCGACATCGAAGCATTCCGCGAAAGGATGGGCTTTAACGATCCGCTCATCGTCCAGTTCTGGGACTTTCTCAAAGGCGCCATCACGGGCGATTTTGGGAGCTCCCTGCATTTCAAGACGCCGGCCATGCCCCTGGTCCTGGAGCGACTGCCGGCCACTTTACAGCTAGCCAGCATCGCACTGCTAATGGCCCTGGTCGTGTCGATTCCACTGGGGCTCATAGGCGGCTTTAATCCGGGCAGCCTCCCGGACTCCTTCGGCCGACTGTGGGCCCTCCTGGGGCAGAGCATCCCCAACTTCTGGCTGGGCCTGATGCTGATCATCTTCTTTGGCGTCAAGCTCCAGTGGTTCCCGACCTTTGGCCGCGACACCTGGAAGTCGGTGATCATGCCAGCTTTTGTCCTCGGCCTGCCGGTCATGGGCCAGCTTGTGCGCTTGACCCGATCGGCTGTCCTGGAGATCCGAAGCGAGGACTTTATCCGTACGGCCCACAGCAAAGGTCTGGAACCCCGAACCATCTATGTCAAGCACGTGCTACGCAATGTGGCCATCCCGCTGGTGAGCGTCGTCGGCGTCCAGTTTGGCTACATGCTGGGTGGCTCGATTTACATCGAGGCCATATTCTCCTGGCCGGGAATGGGAGGGCTGTTAGAGCAGTCCATCGGTTGGCGCGACTACCCGTTGGTTCAGGCCATCGCAGTCTTTACCAGCGTCGTAGTCCTGGTTCTCAACCTGCTGACCGATCTGGCCTACGCCGTGATCGACCCGAGGATTCGCTATGGCAGTTGAGGCTAGACGCAGAACCCCAGAAAGTATGCTTGACGTTGAGCGCACCTTTGCCGACCGACTGGCCTACGTTGGCCGGCTGCTCTGGCGCGACCGCAGCGGGATGATCGGTCTCGTCGTCTTTGGCATCGTGGTACTCGCGGCCGTGTTTGCCCCGCTGATCACGGTGCACGATCCCTTCCAGCAGAACTTGCGCGACAGCAAAATGCCGCCGGCCTGGATCGAAGGCGGCCGTGCGGATCACCTCTTTGGCACCGACTCGCTCGGCAAAGACCTCTTCAGTCGGGTCATCTATGGCGCGCGCGTGTCGTTATTGGTCGGCCTGTTTGGCGTGTTGATCGCTGCTGGCCTGGGCATGCTCATCGGTGCCATCGCGGGCTATGTCGGCGGGCGTGTGGATGCAGCCATCATGGGCTTTGTCAACCTGGTCCTGTCGCTGCCCTATCTGTTGTTTGTGGTGTTCATTGCGTCGGTCTTGGGCCGGAGCCTGATCAATGTCATTCTCATCTTTGGCATCACCGACTCGCCCATCTTTGCCCGTGTCACGCGGGGCGAGGTGCTGCGCATCCGCCAGTCGGGTTATGTTGAATCGGCCACCAGCGCCGGAGCACGTTCGGGGCGCATTCTCCTTGACCACATTTTGCCCAATCTGATCGGACCGCTCATCACCCTGGCCACCTTTGAGATGTCGAGGATGATCTTTTACGAGGCCGGCCTGGGGTTCCTCGGCCTCAGCGTGCCGCCGAACGAGTATCCCACGTGGGGCAATATGCTGAACGCCGGCCGCAACTATCTCACCAGTTATCCCTGGATGGCGGCCTTTCCTGGTCTGGCAATCATGTTCACCTCGTTGGGCATGAACCTGCTGGGCGACTGGCTGCGTGACGTGCTCGACCCGCGCCTGCGGCGGGCCCGGAAGTGAGAGTCGACGATGCCCAAGATATTGGAAGTCCGTGACCTCGTCACCCGGTTCTATACCACGGATGGCATCGTCCACGCCGTCAACGGTGTCAGCTTTGACCTGCAAGAAGGGGAGATGCTGGCTATCGTGGGCGAGAGCGGTAGCGGCAAGAGCGTGACCATGATGTCGCTCCTGGGCCTGATCCCCATGCCACCGGGCAAGGTGGAGCAGGGAGAGGCCATTTTTCATGGCCCCCAGGGAGCGCGTGACCTGCTCCAGCTCCCACCGGAGGAGTTGCGCCAGGTGCGCGGGGGTCAGATCGGCTTTGTCTTCCAGGACCCGATCTCATCGCTCAACCCCATCCTGACCATCGGGGAGCAGATCAGCGAAAGCCTCGCCAGGCACCTGGGTATGAGCCACCATGATGCCCACAACCGCACCATCCAGCTTTTGCACGAGGTTGGCATCCCCGACCCGGAGCTGCGTTACACCGCTTATCCCTTCCAGTTTTCTGGCGGCATGCGCCAAAGGGTCATGATCGCCATCGCCATCGCGTGCGGTCCCGAGATCGTCATCGCCGACGAGCCCACCACCGCCCTGGACGTCACCGTCCAGGCGCAGATTGTGGAGCTGTTCAAGCACCTCCGCGATTCCATGGGCATGGCCATCATCTGGATCACGCACGACCTGGGTGTCGTGGCCGGCATCGCCGAGCGGGTGCTGGTCATGTATGGTGGCCGCCCGGTCGAGGTAGCGCGGGTGGACGACCTTTACGAGAATCCGAAACATCCGTACACGGTCGGATTGTTGGGCGCTCTGCCTCGCCTGGATGTAAGCGAATCGAAACGGCTGGTGAGCATTCGCGGCACACCACCTGACCTGCTGATACCGCTCCAGCACTGCCCTTTTGCCTGGCGCTGCGACTATGCCTTTGACCGCTGCTGGGCCGAGATCCCGCCGCTGGAGGCAGTGGGGGTGAGCCACCAGGTAGCCTGTTTCTACGACCTGGAGACAGGGAGGCAGCGGCATGACTGACAACAAAGCCCTACTGCAAGTGGTAGATCTGAAAAAGCATTTCGCCATCACCGCCGGGTTCTTGAGTCGCCAGATTGGGGCCGTCAAGGCTGTAGACGGCATCTCCTTTCAGATCCAGGCCAGTGAGACGCTGGGCCTGGTCGGTGAGAGCGGGTGTGGCAAGTCTACGGCTGGACGGGCAATCCTCCATCTGCTCCGTCCGACCTCGGGCCAGGTCTTTTTGGGGAACGTCGACCTGACGCAGGCCAGCGCCGAGGAATTGCGCGGCCTGCGGCCCAAGATGCAGATGATATTCCAGGACCCTTACGCCTCCCTCAACCCGCGCCACTCCGTGGGCAAGATTGTCGGCGAGCCGCTGATCATTCACGGAATCATGCGCAAAGGGAGCCCGGAGCTTCACGATCGGGTCGCTGAGCTGCTGGAACTCGTGGGCCTGGACCCTATCTACGTGCGCCGCTTTCCCCACGAGTTCTCGGGCGGACAAAGGCAGCGGATCGGCATCGCCCGCGCCCTGTCGCTGAATCCTGATTTTATCGTCTGTGACGAGCCGATCTCCGCTCTGGATGTATCCATCCAGGCCCAGGTGGTCAACCTCATGCAGGACTTGCAGGAACGTTTGGGGGTGGCCTATCTCTTTATCGCACACGATCTGAGCATGGTCAAGCATATCTCCCACCGGATTGCGGTCATGTACCTGGGCAAGCTCATGGAGTTGACAGATCGCACAACGCTATTTGATGAACCGCTGCATCCCTACACCCAGTCGCTGAACTCGGCAGTCCCTATTCCCAACCCCAAACTGGAGCGAAGGAGGCAACGCTTCATCCTCAAGGGAGAGCCGCCCAGCCCGGCCAACCCGCCCCACGGTTGCGTGTTCCATCCGCGTTGCCCGTTGGCCGTCGAGGAATGTGCCGAGTTGGTGCCCGAGTTTCGGGAGGTCCGCCCCGGCCACTTTGTCGCCTGCCATCTTGCCGATGAGCATGGCAGAAGCATCATCGGCGAGGGCAAGGCGCTGTCCTCGTGAGGGGAGCCCGCGGCCAACCTCTAGGTTGGCCGCACGCAATCCATGGCTGACAGATCCGAGCTTTCAGACAGCATGTCACCCGGCAGCGCGCCTCTGCGCTCCAGGCGGCACTTCTGGTCCACGGCATACGATTACGCCCTGACGACGGCCGGCGGCCTCCTCCTGGCCGTTAACCTCAACCTCTTTTTGGCGCCGGCCAAAATTGCCCCCGGCGGTGTCTCGGGCTCGGCCATCATCATCAACGAGTTCACCGGCTGGCCCATCGGCCTGACGATGCTGGTGCTGAACGTGCCCATGATCGTCCTCGGATTCCTCTACCTGGGGCGGTTCGCCTTCCTGGCCCGGACGCTCTATGCCGTCCTGGTCTACAACCTGGGCGTCGACCTCCTGGCTCCGTGGCTGCCGGCGGCAGGCATCACCGACGACATGCTGTTGAACGCGCTCTATGGCGGCATTGTGGCCGGCCTGGGCACCGGCCTGGTCTATCGCAGTGGCGGGACGACGGCCGGCACGGGCACGCTGAGCCGCGTCATCCAGATGAAAACCGGGATCCCCATCAGCCAGGTCTATTTCCTGACCGACGGCGGCGTCATCCTCATCGCCGGGCTGGTGTTTGGCTGGGAAGCCGCCCTGTACGCCATGATTACTCTCTTTGTCTGGGGCCTGGCTGCCGATTACGTCCTGGAAGGACCCAGCGTCGTGCGCATGGCCTTTATCGTCACCGACGAGCCGGGCGCCGTGGCCCACGCACTGCTGGACCGCCTGCACCTGGGCGTCACCACCTGGCCGGTGGAAGGCGCCTTTACCGAGCACCAGCACACCATCCTGTTCTGCACCGTAGGGCGCCCCCGCGAACGCGCGCTACGGACCGTGGTGGCCGAGGTGGACCCCCACGCTTTCGTGGTCACCGGGCACGGCCACCAGGCGACCGGCGGCATGCTCGGGCAGACCAGGCGTCCTGGCCAGGACAGGCACCCTCGCGAGAACAGGCATATGGCGGAGCCACGACCATGAGCTATCCCGGCGCCCATCCCTGGGGTCAGGAGAACGGCAGCACAGGCCGGCCCCAGGCGATGCAGGTCGAGCCCTTTTCGCTGCCGGGCAACTGGTACCGGGGAGTGCTGCACGTCCACAGCACCCTGTCAGACGGGGAGCGCTCGCCCGGCGAGGTCCTGGACTGGTACCGCGCCCGGGGCTATCACTTTGTGGCCCTCACCGACCACGACGTTCTATCCCAGAGCCAGCGCCTGGCGGATGATTTCGTGACACTGAGCGGCATCGAGGTCGAGGGCATCGATCCCAACGCCGGGCTGTATCACCTCCTGGGCTTTGGCGGGCAGCACCCGCCCGACATGGAGTATCTCCAGTTGCTGCCCCTCCAGGAGGCCGTTGACCGGCTGGCGGCCGTGGCCCCCGTGGTGGCCGTGGCCCATCCCTACTGGTCGGGACAGCGGTCGGCCGACCTGCTGGCCCTGGAGCGCTGTTCCCTGCTGGAAGTGTACAACGGGGGCTGCGAGGTGGACGACGCCAGGGGCTATTCGGCGGTCCACTGGGATGACCTGCTGGCCGCCGGCCGCCGCTGGTGCGCCCTGGCCACCGACGACGCCCACTGGCGCTCGGGTACCAAGGACGCCGGCCTGGGTTGGACCTGGGTCAGGGCACCGCGCCTTGAGGCCGAGGCTCTGCTGGATGCACTGACGAAGGGACACTTTTATGCCAGCACAGGGCCCCGGATCGACGACATGGTGGTCGAGGGCAGCCGGGTCCGGGTGCGCTGCTCCCCGGCCACGGCCATCGACTTTGTGGGCAACGCTCCTTTTAGCCGCCGCATCTCGGCCCCGCCCGGAGAGGTGCTGACTGAAGCAGCCCACACGGTCCACGGCAGCCAGACCTACGTGCGCATCGCCGTTCGCGACGCAGGCGGAAACTGGGCGTGGGTCAATCCCATCTACTTTCAAGGAGAAGGCTTGACGTGACACTGCTTACCTTTGGCTCCGTGCCCTTCGAGGCCGAACTGGTGGTCCTGGACAAGGACGGCACCCTCGTCGACTTTGAGATGTGGAACACCCTGGCGGCTGTCTGGGTGGATCGCCTGGTCGAGGGCTGGGGCGGAGAGGCGCTGCGGCAAGACCTGGGCCGCAACCTGGGCTACGACTACGAGAAGCGCTACAGCGATCCCCAGGGGCCCATGGCCATCGCCACCACCGGACAGGTCATGGCCATCGCGGCCGGCACCCTCTACCGCCACGGCATGCCCTGGGCCCAGGCCGAGGAGAGGGCACAAACGGCCTTCGAGACAAAGGACATCATCCCCCTTGCCAGCCTGATCCGGCCCGCGGGCGACCTGCCTGCGCTGTTTCGGTCGTTGCAATCTGCCGGCGTTCCCGTGGCCGTGGTGACCACCGATCACCGCCGCGACACCGAGGAAGCGCTCCAACTCCTGGGCATCGCCGACATGGTCGACTATCTCCTATGCGGCGACGACGGCATCACACCCAAGCCCGCGCCCGACATGCTGCTGGTCACCTGCCGGCAGATGGGCGTGGAGCCCGGCCGCACCGCCGTCGTGGGCGACACCCTTGGCGACCTGATCATGGCCGAGCGGGCCGGGGCAGGCCTGCGGGTCGGCGTCCTCACCGGCGCCGGCACCCGCGAGGTCCTGGCCCCCTACGCCGACGTTATCATCGAGTCGGTAGACGATATTCGCGCGGCCGCTGGCGAGTGAGCTACCTTCCCTCGTACGCCAGTCTGAGGGTCGGCAGGTCGATCTTGCTCATTTTCAAGAAGACTTCCATCACCCGCTGTTGTGCCCCGGGATTGGGAGCGTTCAGCAGCTCGGGGAGGGCGGTGGGCACGACCTGCCACGAAATGCCGTACCTGTCCTTGAGCCAGCCGCACATGCTCTCCTCGCCGCCTTCCGTGAGCTTGTCCCACATGTAATCGATCTCTTCCTGCGACTCACAGTTGATCACGAACGAGATGGCCTCGGTGAACTGGAACTGGGGCCCGCCGTTCAGCGCGATAAACTGCTGCCCGTCCAGCTCGAAGGAGACGAGCATGACGCTCCCCGCTGGCCCCGGCCCGCCCTCGCCGTAACGCGAGATCTCGTTTATCTTCGAGTTCTTGAAGATGGAGGTATAGAAGCTGGCCGCCTCCTCGGCCTGGTCCTCGAACCACAGATAGGGCGTGATTCTCTGCATTGTATTCCTCCTCAGTCAGGATAGGTGTTCGTCATGTAGTCGTTTGGGGGCGCAGAAAATCGACAGGGCGGCGGCCGGCCTCGACAAGTCGAGGAGTCCAGGTGGGCGCAGAATCGGGAGTCCCGGACTTGTCCGGGCAAGCTCACAGGGCGGCGGCTCGGCCTCGACAAGTCGAGGTGTCCAGGAGTACACAGGATTGGGAGTCCCGGACTTGTCCGGGCAAGCTCGCAGGGCGGCGGCCGGCCTCGACAAGTCGAGGAGTCCAGGAGTGCACAGAATCGGGAGTCCCGGACTTGTCCGGGCAAGCTCACAGGGCGGCGGCTCGGCCTCGACAAGTCGAGGAGTCCGGGAGTACACAGGATCGGGAGTCCCGGACTTGTCCGGGCAAGCTCACAGGGTGACGGCTCGGCCTCGACAAGTCGAGGAGTCCGGGAGTGCACAGGATTGGGAGTCCCGGACTTGTCCGGGCACTCCGGTTGTTATTGCCCCACCCGTCGCAGCTCCTCGATCTGGAACCAGCAGGTCTCCCACTCGTCGCACTGCCAGCGGCCGCGCAGCCAGAGGGGCTGCCACGGCGGCGGGTTTTCGGCGCCGCGCTCACCCCGGGCAAGGATGAAGGTTTCGGCGTCGCCCAGGAAAAAGCCCGGCCCGCCGGGCCAGCCCGGCAGTCGCACGCCGGCCACGGCCACCGGCCGGCCGCCCGTCTCGGGCAGGCGGGCCAGGGACAGGTATTCCGGCAGGCGCGCGGCGACGACCTCCAGGGGGTGGACGCTGAGGGGGTGGCCCAGGAGGCGCTGCTCCCAGGCCAGGCGCTGGACGGGCGTCTCGGCCGGGATGGGGGGCCGGGCAAAGCCGAAGGTCATTTGCAGCGCGCTCCCGGCGCGCTGGATCTCGGCCGCCTCTTCCAGGAGGGCAGCCCGGCTGGGGGATTCACCGCTTTCCAGGTCGGCGGCGGGCAGGCCGTCGAGGGCGCCGCACTGCACCAGGTGCTGGACCTCCTTGGGCTGGAGCAATAGGCGGGCCAGCAGGTCGCGCAGGCTGGCAAAGGGCCGCTCTCGTCTCCCGGCGACGATGGCCCGCACCGACTCGCGGCGCACGTCGCGGACCTGGCCCAGACCCATCCACAGCACCGGCCGGTCGCCCTCGATCTCCAGGCGAAAGCGGCTGCCGCTGTGGTTGACGTGGGGCGGGCGGACGGCGATGCCCAGGCGCCGGGCCTCGGCCATGTAGATGGCCGGGTGGTGAAAGCCGCCCCACTCGGCCAGGCGGGCGCAGAAAAAGGCCGCGGGCCAGTGGGCCTTGAGGTAGGCCGAGCGGTAGCTGACCAGGGCGTAGGAGGTGGCATGGCCCTGGTTGAATCCATAGCCGGCAAAGGCGAGGACCTGCTGCCAGAGCGTTTCGGCCTGCTGCCGGCTCATGCCGGGCCCCTCAGGCGGCGGGCGCCTGCAGCCGGACACGAACTGGGCCTCCAGGGCGGCCATCTCGCCGTGACCAAAGTGGCCCATGCCGTGCCGCAGGCGGTCAGCCTGGGCCCAGCTCAGGCCCGCCACCTCTCGGGCCACGCGCAGTACCTGCTCCTGGAAGAGGAGCACGCCCATGGTGTTGGCCAGGATCGGCTCCAGGGCAGGGTCCAGGTAGCTGACCGCCTCCTGGCCGCGGTAGCGCCGCACAAAGGCAGCGGCCATGCCCCCCATGGCCGGGCCCGGCTTGAAAAAGGCGTTGGCCACCGCCAGGTCGCGCACGGTCCGCGCCCGGAGCTGGCGCAGTGTGCGGCGGGCCCCCACCGACTCGCACTGGAACACGCCGATGGTCTCGGCCCGCGACAGCAGTGCCGCCGCCGCGGGGTCGTCTTCGGGGATGGAGGCAAGTTGAAAGGCGGGGTCTCCATGGCGCCGCACCAGGCGCTCGGCGTCGGCCAGGACTGTGAGGGCGCGGATGCCCAGCAGGTCGAGCTTGGGCAGGCCCACCGCCTCCACGTCCAGGTGGTCATACTGGGTGATGTAAAAGCCCTTGGGCGCCCACTGCAGGGGCAGCAGGTCGGTCAGGGGGCCGGGGGTGATGACCAGCCCGCCAGGATGGACGCTGAGGTGGTGCGGCTGGCCCACCAACTCGTAGGCCATGGTCACCACCTGGCGGTGGCGGGCGTCGGGCAGCTCGGCCAGCACATCCTCGACGGTGCGCCGGTCGCGCCGACGGGGATCGGGGTGCCAGTGGCGGGGCAGCATGGAGACCAGGCGAGAGGCCTGGGCCTCGTCCAAACCGTAGGCCTTGGCCACCTCGCGCACGGCGCCGCGGGGCTGGAGCGTGCTGATGGTCGAGACCAACGCCACGCGGTCGGCGCCGTAGGCGCGCCGCACGTAATCCAGCACCTCGTCGCGCCTGCGGCTGCAAAAGTCCAGGTCGATGTCGGGCAGCCCGTGGGCGGTGCCCCCCGCCGCCTCGGCGCGGGCAGGGTTGAGAAAGCGCTCGAAGAGCAGGTCGTGGGCGATGGGATCGACGTTCGTGATGCCCGCGCAATAGGCCACCAGCGAGTTGGCCACGCTGCCCCTGGTGTTGAAGGGGATGCCCGCCTCGCGGGCAAAGCGCGTGATATCGGCCACCACGAGAAAGAGGGGCGCGTAGCCGTGGCGCGCGATGGCCGCCAGCTCGCCGACCAGGCGCTCGTGGGCGCGTGGAGACGCGCCGGGGCCGTAACGCGCATCCAGCCCCTCCCCGGCCAGGAGGGCCAGGGCCTCGTCGGGGGACCGGCCTGGTGGCAGCTTCAGGTCGGGCCAGACGGGCCGGCCGTCGGGCAGGACCGGCTCGCAAAGGGCGACTACCTCCTCGACAGCCGCCAGGGCCTCGGGCAGGCGGGCAAAGCGGGCGCCGACCTCGGCGGGGGGCAGCCAGTGGAGGTCGACGGCCGGGTCCCCCGCGGCAGGCAGGGCATGGGGCGGCACCTCCACCAGGGGCACGTTGTGGTCGATGGCCGCCAGCAGCCGCAGTCGGGACGCGTCGGCTGCCTCCAGGCAGTAGACGGGCTGCGCGGCCACGGGCCGCAGGCCATGGCGCAGTGCCAGGGCGGCCAGCTCCAGGGCGACGGCCTCGTCGCCGGGCCCGTGGATCTCCAGGCTGAGGTAGGCGGCCCCGTCATAGATCTCGGCCAGCCGGGCGGCAACCCCGGCGGCCTGTTCCGCCTGGCCGGCGCGCCACAGGCGCTCTATCCAGCCCGCGCGCCCGCCACCCAGGCAGAGGACGCCCTCGCTGTGGGCCGCCAGGTCCTCCCACGCCAGGCCGCGGGCTGCCAGGGTCTCGCGCTCGGGTTGGGCCTGGACCAAAGAGGACAGGCGGCAGAGGGAGCGGTAACCCTGCGGGCTCGTCGCCAGCAATACCAGGCGCCCGGGCCAGGAGACCGGGCCAACGTGGGCCGCCGGCGGGGCGACGGTAACTGTCATGCCCAGGAGGGGCCGGATGCCGGCCGCCCGGCAGGCGCGGTCGAAGGACACTGCGCCGTAGAGGGCGTTCGTGTCGGTCAGGGCAAGGGCCGGAAGGCCATCGGCGGCGGCGCGGGCCACCAGCTCCTCGGGCGAGGCCGTGCCCCCCAGGAGGCTCAAGTGCGAGTGAACGTGCAGGTGCGCGATGCCGGCCATCAGCGTGCCAGCCTGGCGACGATGTCGCCGAGCTGCTGCAGGGCGGGCTCGGCCTCGGGGGACCAGAAGGCGGCGTTGAGCCGGATAAAGTTGCGGTACTGCTCGGTGGCGGAAAAGATGTTGCCGGGCGCCAGGGTGACGCCGATGCGTAGAGCCAGGCGATACAGCTCCAGCGAGTCCACCGCTTCGGGCAACTGCACCCACAGCACGTGGCCGCCATCGGGCCGTGTGACGCGCACGCCGGCCGGGAAATGGCGCTCGATGGCCCGCGACATCTCGGCCATGCGCTGGGCATAGGCGCGGCGTATGCGTCGCAAGTGATGGTCGTAACTGCCACTGCCCAGGAACCGGGCGATGGCGAGCTGGGGCAGCGTGGGCGTGGCCACGTTGGTGGTCAGCTTGTACCACTCCACATCGGCCTTGAAGCGCCCCGGAGCCGTCCAGCCAATGCGAAAGCCGGGCGCCAGGGTCTCCGAATAGGAAGAACAAAGGAGCACCAGCCCCTTGCGGTCGTAGCTCTTGGCCACCCCCGGCCGGTCGCCGGAAAAGTAAAGCTCGCCAAAGCTGTCGTTTTCGATGAGGGGGATTTCGCGACGGGCCAGCATCTCTACCAGCTCGCGTTGGTTGTCGTCCGGGATGCGGCTGCCCAGGGGGTTGTTAAAGTTCGAGATGACCATGCAGGCGCGCACGGGATTGTGGTCGAGGGCAAAGCGCAGGGCCTCCAGGCTGATGCCCGTGCGCGGATGGGTCGGGATCTCCAGGGCGCGCAGGCCCAGGGCCTCCAGGATCTGCAGGAAGCCAAAGTAGAGGGGCGACTCGATGGCCACCGTGTCGCCCGGGCGGCAAATGGCGCGCAGGCAGAGGTGCATGGCCTCGTCGGCCCCGGAGGTGACGACGACGTCGTTGGGGGCAAGGCTGCAGCCGGCGCTAACGGCGCGCTGGGCGACCGCGGTGCGGAGGTCCTCGCAGCCCGGCGGGAAGGCGTACATGGCGTGCTCGAGCCGATTTTCGCGGGCGATGGAGGCCAGGATGCGGTTGATCTTGGCCGTGGCCAGCAGGTCGGGATGGGGGATGGCCGTGCCGAACTGGAGCAGGTTGGGCTTAAGGGTGTCGCGCAGGACCATAAGGACCAGCTCCTGGACGCTGACGTCACTGGGGTCGGGCTCGGGCGACGAGATTTCGGGCTCCAGGAGCGCCCCGGCGGGCCGGGCACAGACATAATAGCCGGACTGGGGCCGCGCCTCGATGAGACCGCGATCCTCCAACAGGTAGTAAGCCTGCAAGACAGTGGAAATGCTGACCTCCTGCTGCTTGCTCAACTGGCGCACCGAAGGCAGGCGGTCGCCCGGGCGATAGGTCCCCTTCTCGATCATGGACGCCATGCGCGCGGCTAGCTCCTCATAGAGCCATTGCCTCTGGTTCCGCACTCCAGGCTCTGAAGCCATAGGCTACCTCCCGTGGATCATCGAACTGTATCCATTATACTCCAGAAAGAGAGACAGGACAAGTACAGTTGGGTTCTAGGAATACCAGTACAGATCTCCTGACCGGAGTCTGTTATGGGTACAATCTACAATGTCTGCATCTGTACTTTTCGCTGCCCATGCCGTACAATGGAGACAGATCAACAGTCTGAGGAGGTGTACAATGGCTATCCGGTTCGCCCACGCGAACGAATCTCACCAATCCCGGGCCGCAGCCGCGCCCGTGACCGATATGCAGCTTGAGCGCAAGGACGTTTGCCGGCTGAAGGGCAGGAGACACGGTCCGGCCGTCACCTGCCTGGAGGGTGCCGTCTGGATCACGCAGGCCGGAGATCCGCGGGATCACATCCTGATCGCCGGCGAGAAGTTTGCCGTCAATCGCCGGGGAGCCGTCCTGGTTGAGGCCGTGCGAGACGCCCGGGTGCGCGTCACAAGCTGACGCCGAGCGGAAACAAGGTCGATACCCTCATTCGCGAGAATCGCGCGATTAACGGCTAAGCAAGTGCCTGGCACGGGTTGTGCCGGGCACTTTTTGCGTCGTGGTGCAGCATTCGGGACCGGCGGCTCAGGCGGTGCTGGACCGGATGTCGGTGCGGGCCTCCACACGGGCCAGGAGCCCCGCCAGCACGTCAACACCGGGCGCGAGGCGGAGGTGCATGGCACCCGTGGGGCAGGCAGCGACGCACCGGCCGCAGCCCTTGCAGTCGCCGTTCACCTGTGCTCGCCCATCCTCCAGGAAGATGGCACCCACAGGACAGACCTCCAGGCAGGTGCCGCACGCCAGGCACTCCGGTCCGGCCTCCACGTTCAGGCCGGGCAAGCGCTCCACGGTCTCCCAGAAGGCTGCCGGTCCCTCCCGCAGCCCCTGGCGCACCGTACAGCAGCAGTCACAGCAGAAGCAGATGGCCAACATGCGATGGTAAGGTATGCCCAGGATCCAGGCATCAAAGGAGGCGTGGACCACCATAGGCACCAGGCCAGCCTCCAGGCCACGCTGCACGTGAGCCAGGGCCTCGGATATGCTCGCCGGGCGCCCCATCTCGGGATTGATGCGGGCGGCGGCATCGCCCAGGAATAGGCAGCCGATCTCGGCGGGATAGTTCCGGCAGCCCTCCGCGCTGCGGCACAGGCAAGCATCGACGATAAAGCGGGCACTGGCCAGCTCTACGAGGGGCGCCAGGAGCGGGAAGGGCAGGGCCACGCTCTCGGTGCCGCCGACGGTCTCGTGGACGGGGATGATGATGGCCTGGTTGGCCGCCGGCTGATAGAACGGCCGCAGCACCAGGCTGAGGAAAGGCAGCCGCGCCAGGCGGTGCATGATCCGGCCCAGGGGCCAGAGCCGCAGCAGCAGGGCGACGGTGCGCTTGGAGCGGCTCATGGCAGGTGCTGTGAACAATCCCTGGGGGCGAGCGTGCCTACCCCTCCCCGCCGTCGTTGTCGGGAAGCAGGTTGGGCAGGGTGTCGGCCCACTGGTGCACGGCCTCCCACACGCGCCGTGCAAAGTCGACCAACTGGTCTGCCGGGTCGTCGTCCCACTCCCGCTCGGGGTCGTCCCAGTGGCGGGGCAGGTCGATGCCCTGCCAGGCGGCAAGCTCGACGCCCGTAAGCAGGATCTGGCCGTCGGGCGCCCAGTGCAGGCGGGCAGCCGGCTCGCCGCGCCAGGCCAGCACCGGCGGCTGTTGTTCGTCCGCTTCGTCGCCATCGTACAGCAGGGATTCCATGCGCGACATCACGTCGTCCACCCAGCGGTGCCAGGCATCCAGGTCGGGCAGAGGCAGGGGCGAGCCCGCGGGCAGCGTGGCCCACAGGTTGACGTCCACGCGCAGCCAGGGCTGCTCCGTCTCTTCCGAGCGGTTCTCTTCGCCCAGGAGCTGTTCCAAAAGGTCCTCCTCGACGGTGGCCGTGCGGGCCGATTGCAGCGCATCCCACACCCAGGAGAGGCCCAGGCTGACGTAAAAGGGCCGGGGCTGCTCGTTGCTGGACAGCGAGGCGGTCACGTGGTAGCTGCGGCTCATGTGCCGCAGCTCTACGGTCTCGTTTGGCGGAAAAATGTAGGGCAGCATGCCCGACTCGTGCAGCGCATCGTGCCAGGCGGCGCGGAAAAGCTCATAGTCCATTCATTCCCCCTCTACGGTAGGACTCCAGCGGTCGCGCAGCAGGGCGACCACCTGGTCGACGGGTGGGGCATGGCGTACGTGCCCGTCGCGGCCGATGACGGTTTTGGCGGCAAAGAGCGAGTTGAGGACCGATTCCTCCACGCTCTCGGCCACAGCCGCAAAGAGTGCGTCCATGGCACGCCCCTCGTCGACGAGGAGGGTGTAGGGAGCGGAGAGGAAGGGCGGGTCGTGGGGCAGGCGGTGGGCCGTGCTGAAAGCGATGACGAAATCGCCGCTGCCGTGACCATAGACGCTGCCGCAGCGGGCCAGGCCGGCGGCGGCGCGCACACACAGCCGCCCGAGCTGGCGGCTGGTCAGGGGGGCAGTCGTGGCGAGGACGATCATGACCGATCCGCCGTCAACCTCCGGCTCCGGCGGGATGCCGGCGGCATCGGCGTTGGGCGCCAGCGGTGGCCGCAGGTAGCGGCCGGCGGGGAACCCGCAGACGATCAGGTCGCGTGCCCGGCCAAAGTTCGACTGCACCAGGGCACCCACCAGGTAGCCCCCGGCGGCCTCGGGCACCTGGCGGCTGGCGGTGCCGATACCGCCCTTCCAGCCAAAGCAGGTCGTGCCGGTGCCCGCACCCACCACCCCCTCGGCCACGGATCCCGGCGAGGCGCCTTCGATGGCCGCCCACACGTGCTCGGCGTGGACGTGGCGGCCCTGCAGGTCGTTGAGGTAGCCGTCGTTGGTCTCGCCGACCACGACGTTCGCCGTGCTGGTGTTGACGCCAATGCCGGGGTTCTGCCGCACGGCGTACTGTACCAGGGCATCGGCCACCAGGCCCACGTTCAGGGTGTTGGTCAGCGCCACGGGCGACTCCAGGACGCCCAACTCGCGCACCTGCTCAAATCCGTGGGCCTTGCCAAAGCCATTGATGGTGTGCACCGCGGCCCGGACCTTGTGGCGAAAGGGGTCGTCCTCGTGGGGCAGGATCACGGTCACGCCCGTGCGGACCGGCCCGTCGCCGGGGCGCAGCGCTCCCCCACCGCGGATCAAGGTCGTGTGCCCGACGCGCACGCCCGGCACGTCGGTGATGGCGTTGAGTGGGCCGGTGGGCAACTCTCCCACCGCCAGCCCCGCATCGCGGAGACGGAGCCTGGTCATGGGATCCCCCTCTCGAACACAAAAACCCCTGCACCACGTCGGTGCGGGCGACCGATTGAACCCATTATATCGCATTTCACCCCAGGAGGCAACAACGTGGTGTGCTTGCCCGGGCGCGGCGGCCGGGAACGGCGACGGCGGACAGCGGGTGGAGAACGGAGGCGGAAGGGCCACAACCTTTGAAAGCCATGCACACGTTTGCACTTTTCCACAGTCCGTGCTACAATGCCGCCACCCAGCCAGCAACATGGCGTGACGCCGTGTGAGGAGTCTGTCATATGCGAAAAACCAGCCAGACCATCGGCTACTTTGGTGCGTTCTTGATCCTGGGAATGGGCATCGCGGCGATCGGACCTTCGCTGCCGAGCCTGGCCAAGCAAACGGGCAGCACGCTGAGCCAGATCAGCCTCGTCTTTACCACCGCAGCGGCCGGCTACCTGCTGGGCGCGCTGGCCAGCGGGACGCTGTTCGACCGGCTGCCCGGGCACTGGGTTCTCGGCGGCGTGCTGGCCCTGATGGCCGGCATGGCGGCCCTGATCCCCGTCGCCGCGAGCCTCTGGCTCCTCACGCTCCTCTTTTTCTTGATCGGGGTGGGTCAGGGCATGGTCGAGGTTGGCAGCAACACGCTGCTGCTTTGGGCGCACACGGACCGCGCCGGCCCCTATATCAATGCGCTGCACTTTTTCTTCGGGGCGGGCGCCCTGCTGGCACCGCTGGGCATCGCTCTGGCCACGTCCGCGACGGGCGGGTTGGGCTGGTTCTTCTGGGTCTTTGCCCTGTTGATGCTGCCCCTGTCGGCCCTGCTGCTGGCGCTGCCCAGCCCGCCGCGGGCCAATGGGCAGGCCGCGAGGGGCCGGGCAAAGGGGAGCGCGCTGCTCGTGGGGCTGGTGGCCCTGTTTTTCTTCCTTTATGCCGGCGTCGAGCACAGCTTTGGGGGATGGATTCCTAGCTATGCCCAGGCCCTGGCAATAGCCGGCGAGTCGGGGGCGGCCTATTTCGCCTCGGCGTTCTGGGCCTCCCTCACCGCCGGGCGGCTGCTGGCGGTTCCGGTGACGGCGCGATTCAAACCGCAGGCAGTCGTGGCCGGGGCCCTGGTGGGCGCCCTGATCTCGGCCGGCGCGGTGTTGCTCTGGCCGGGCCAGGCCTGGCTGCTGTGGGCCGGAACGGTGGGGCTGGGACTCTCGTTGGCTGCCATCGTGCCGACCATGGTGGCCCTTATGGGACAGCGCAGCGGTGCGACGAGCCAGGCGACCGCCTGGTTCTTTGTGGGCCTGGGCGCAGGAAAGATGACGATCCCGTGGGTCATCGGCCAGTTCTTCGAGAGCGCCGGCCCCCAGAGCCTGTTCGTGGTGATGGGCCTGGTGCTCCTGGCGGCGATGGGGTTGTTTGCAGTCCTGGGCGCCATCAAGGCGCCGGCCGGCGGGCAGGTCGAGGAGCGTCCAGCGCCGTAGGAAGGCGGTACGGGAGTTCTCCACGCCTGGGAGCGGGGTTCCTCGTTCTAGCCAAACAAGCGGTATGCCAGCGGCCCCACCAACCCCTTGAACGTCCGGCCGCGCAGGGCCTGGTCCAGGTCGGCAATGAGGTCATCGGGGTCCTCCAGGCCGATGCTGGCCCGCACAATGCCGTCCCCGGTCCACTCTCGGATGCCGGCCTTTTGCCCGGCATCCAGGTAGGCCACGGCGTCCACGTACAGGTCGGTCGGGTAGTAAAAGAGCAAGCTGTGGGCGTGCCCCAGCGACGTGGCGTAGCGAAAGAGGCGGATGCGCTCGGCCAGGGTGATTGCCGCGCCCAACCCGCCCTTGAGCTGGAACGTCAGCATCCCCCCGTAGCCGGCCATCTGCCGCAAGGCGAGCTCGTGGTGGGGATGGCTCTCCAGCCCCGGATAGACCACACGCGAGACGCGGGGATGCTGGTCGAGGAAACGGGCGACGGCCATGGCATTGTGGCAGTGGCGCTCCATGCGCAGGGGCAGCGTCACCAGCCCACGCTGGATGAGCCATGCGTTAAAGGGGCTCAGGGCGCCGCCCAGGTGAACGAGCATCTCTTTCCGGATGCGCTGGACGCCTTTGACGGGGCCCAGAACGGCGCCGCCCAGGGCGTCACCGTGGCCGTTTAGATATTTGGTCAGGCTGTGGACCACGTAATCGGCGCCCCGGGCCAAGGGCTTTTGCAAGGTGGGTCCCGCCCAGGTAGAGTCGACGGCCAGGAGAGCGCCGGCCTCGTGGGCCAGGCGCGCCAGGGCGTCCAGGTCGGCGATGCGCAGTATGGGATTGGCCGGGGTCTCGACGTACAGCAAGCGGGTGTTGGGCCGCAGGGCAGCCTGGACCTGCCGCAGGTCGCTGGTGTCAACCAGGCTGACCTCGATGCCCCAGCGGGGCAGGTGCAGGCCGAACAGCTCCACCGAGCCCGCGTAGCACACTTCGCTGGCCACCACGTGGTCGCCCTTGCCCAGCAGGGTGAGCAGCAGCGCCGAGACGGCGGCCATGCCACTGGCTGTGGCCACGCAACCCACCTTCTGGCGGCGGCCAGCCAGCCCTTCCGCGGCCTCCAGCGCGGACAGCCGGTCCTCCAGGGCGCGGATGGTAGGGTTGCTCCAGCGGGTATAGGCGTGGGGCGGTCGCTCGGAGGTCATGAGCAGGGCATCAAACAGGCGCTGCCCAAAGCCCGGCAGCTTGTAGGTCGTGGCCATGTGCAGCGGCAGCCGCAGGGCGCCGGTCTCGGCGTCGGGCTCTTCGCCGGCGTGGACGGCCAGGGTATGCGGCGAGCGATGGGTCGCGGGCGGACGATTCCTGGCCACTAGAGTGCGTCCCAGTCCTGGTTCTGGGGCAGCTCGCCCAGGTAGAACTCGTCGAGGCTGCGGGCGGCGACGAGGCTGTAGTACTCGTCCAGATCTCGCTGCAAAGCGGGGTCCAGCTCCCGAGGCTGGTGGTTGGCCAGGATCTCTCGCACCCGCTCCCGGGCGCGGTCCAGGGCCGTGCGGCTGCCATCCTTTTCCCAGGCATTGTAGCCCTCGCGGGCCATGAGCCGCGGGATATAGTGCTCGCGGCGAAAGTGGCGCGCCGTGTGGCCCTGGGTCAAAAAGTTGCCGCCAGGGCCTGCCTCCTTGATGATCTCCAGGCCCAGGGTCTCGTCGTCCACCCGCACGCCCTCTGCCAGGCGGCGAGCCATGCCGCACAACTCGTCGTCGAGGACGAGGAGAGCGTGACTTTCCAGCATGGTGCTGTCGAGGGTGCCGCCGCAGGTGATGAAATCGACGCCGGCCAGAACGGCGGGCAGCAGATTGGCCGTCCGCTCCATGCCGGCCTGGATGTCCTCCTGCTTGGCCTCGGTGGCGGCCCCCACGCTGCGGCAAGGCAGACCGTAGCGGCGGGCCATCTGCGCCGCGCCAGCGGTGATGAGACCCGTCTCCACGGCGCCCAGGGCCACGGTTCCCAGGCGCATGTTGGCGACGGTCGACACCGTCCCATATAGGACGGGCGTGCCCGGCCGGTAGATCTGGGCCAGGGTGACGTGGGCCAGGATCTCGGCGTTCTGCTGGGCCAGCAAGCCAGCCAGCGTCGCCGGCGCCGTGGCCCCGGCAATGGCCTCGGGCGACAGGGCCAGGGGCTGCCCATAGTCGGCGCAGATGAGCAAGCCCTCGAGCTGCATCTGGATCATCTGCAGGGGGCTGCCCACGGAACAGATGGCAAAGAAGGACGGGCGCCGGCGCAGCGCCTCCTTCCCCCCGGCGATGATGGCCATCATGCGCATCATGTCCAGGGTGGGCACGTAGCCGTAGCAGCCCATGCCAAAGGGCTTGCGGCTGTGGTGAGCCCAGGCCCGGATGGCCTCGGCATGGATCGTCGTCATGGGAATGTCCTCGGGCCAGACGTCCATCTGGGAGTTGTGGATGTGGTCGCAGGCGTTGATGAGCTGGATGTGCTGAACGACGTCGGCCATGGTGCAGGAGCGATACTCGCCGCTGTCCAGGTCGAGGATGTGGGTGGGCGTGCCCAGGCCGGCAAAATGCGTTGTGCCGGCACCGATCTCCAGGAAAAAGCTGGGGTCGGAACCATAGAGAGAAAAGCTCCGGGGCGCCTGCTCCACTGCGCGGCGCACCAGCGCCTCTGGCAGGCGCACACGACAGGCCTCGTCGTCGACGTCGGCGCCAGCCTGGCGAAAGATGTCGCGGGCCTTGGGCCAGTCCACCTGGAGGCCGGTTGTGGCCAGGATCTCCATGGAGGTGGCGTGAATACGTTCGACCTCGGTTGGGCTTAGTACTTCGAAGCGAGAAGTATGCATGTGAGTCCTCCTATCAAGCTACTTGCGCAGCACCTGGCCACGGCGGGGCCCGGGCAAGAACCGGCCGTCGCTGGCGCGGGGGATGCCGTTGGTTATGACCGTGTCGAACTCCGTTGTCGTCTCTCCCACAGGTCGAGTTGTGTCTCAGCTGGCCGCATACCGGGTTGGGCAAGCCGGCAGCTTTTGCGCGCTGTCCTACATCATCAGCTTGGGGCGCGGCCGGCGGACTGCGGGCTGGAGAGTCCGGCCGCTTGCGAGTTGTCCCACAAAGCACAGGTTTCGGCGCCCAGATGCGCCATGTCCTAGATCTATACGATCTCCTCCCGGCAAGGTTGTACTGCGCGTGGTTTCCCTCGGCCCGGGTAGCAGTCGATCTTGCGGAAAGCCGCGGAGCGTGGCCAGCCGATCAAGTCACTCTGGTTCTGGACGAGGTGGCTCCCTTCGGTGCCACTGCCGGGCGTGCCGTCTCGGCTAACCTCCGCCGCCAGGACTCAAGCGCGGGCGGCGCCTCTACTCTCTCTCAGGAGGCGTCGCCCAGGGCATAGTCCAGGGCGGCCTCGGCGTGGAGAGCCAACGTATTGAGGAGCGGCAGCGACGTGTCTCCCTGCCGCAGGATCATGGGCAACTCGGTGCAGCCCAGGATGACACCATCCACGTCGTACCCGGCCATGATCTCTAACAGGCGGTCGCGGCTCGCAGGCAGTACCCGGCCCATGGCCAACTCGCGAAAGACAATGCGGTCGATGGCGTCCTGCTCCACCTCGGCCGGCACCCGGAGCTCGATACCCCGCCGGGCGCAGGCTTCGGGGTAAAAGGAGGCCTGCATGGTGAACTTGATGCCCAGGAGTAGCAGCCGCTTCAAGCCAAGTTGCTGGGAGTGGTCCAGGGCCACGTCGACGATGCTGAGGAGGGGGATGCTGACGCGTTGGGCGACGAGGTCAAAGGCGGCGTGGGGAGAGTTGGCGGCCATGAGGGCGAAATCGACGCCGGCCCGCTCCAGGGCCTCGATGCCGGCTACGAGCTCGCCCGCGTACCCCTCCGTGTCCCCCCGGTTCTCCAGGTCGGTAAAGCGCTGAAAGTTGAGGGAAAAGATGACGATCTCGGGGTAGTAGTAGTCATCGCGGCGGGCGTGGTACGCCTTGATGATGTGCTCGTAGTAGAGCCGCGTTGATTCGGGGCTGATCCCGCCCAGGATGCCGATCCGTTTCATCGCTCCCCCAAACGGAGAATGGTCCATCGCTGGCCCTTATTATACCTCAAGTGGCCGAAAAGGACAAATGAGGGGCCGGGAGCATAGAGGTCGCGGCCGCCACGTCTCGCCGCACGTGCGGCCAGAGTGCCAGGGCCGATCTTGCCCTCTTTTGACCCGCGTGGTACAATGGCCCGGGCCGGGCAGAACCGGTCGTCTTTCACTTGTGAGAAGCACGAGAGGCACGGCGGTGGGTGCACCATAGAGCCTGAACAACGCCGGCGCCCCGAGCGCCAGGGGAGGGATTGAGCCTTGAACCGAGACGTAGAACACTGGAGTATCGCCCAGGAGCACCTGCCCGGTGGCGTCTGCGCGTCGGCGCGCGTCCACAAGGGGCTGGGCAGGCCCGTCTACTTTTCCCGGGCGGCGGGCAGCAAGGTCTATGGGCTGGACGGCCGGGAGTACGTCGACCTGTGCACGTCCTTCGGGGCGTCGCTGCTGGGGCACGCCCATCCGGCGGTCACCCGCGCGGTGCGGCAGGCCCTCGAGCTGGGCATCCTGTGCGCCGGCGAGACCGAATGGCACGCCCGCCTGGCGCAGACCATCGCCGAGAACGTGTCGAGCATGGAGATGATGCGTTTTGCCCTGAGCGGCACCGAGACCACGGCCTATGCCGTCAAGGTGGCCCGCGAGGCAACCGGCCGGCCCCTCATCGTCAAGTTCGAGGGCCACTTTCACGGCTACAACGACGCCCTGGCCTACAACTACTGGCCAGCACCCGCCGAGGGGTGGCCCGCGCTGACCCCCGCCATGAAGGGCATGACCAGAAGCGGCCAGGATGGCATCGCCGTGCTGCCCTTCAACGACGACGAGCGAATCGAGGAGCTGATGGCCCACCGGGGCCACGAGGTCGCCGCCGTGATGCTGGAGCCGGTGAACTATAACGCGGGCACCATCGTCCCCCGGCCCGGCTACCTGGAGCTGCTGCGCCGCCTGACGGCCGAGCACGGCGCGCTGCTCATCTTTGACGAGATCCTGTCGGGGTTCCGTACCGGGCCCGGCTGCATCCAGGGCACGTACGGCGTCACGCCCGACCTGTGTACCCTGGGCAAGGCCATCGGCGGCGGGCTGCCCCTGAGCGTCTTTGGCGGCCGGCGGGAGTTCATGGAACACGTGGCGCCCCTGGGCAAGGCGCAGCACAGCGGCACGTTCAACGCCGGGCTCCCGGCCATCATGGCGGCCGGCGCCTTTTTCGAGGTCATCCTGGAGCCCGGCTATTACGAGGGCCTCCTGGCGCGCAGCCAGCGTTTCTACGCCGGCGTCGACGAGATTATGGGCCGCCTGGGCTTCCAGGGGCGGGTGCAGGCCCTGGGCGCGCGTTTTTCCTTCCTGTTCGGGCCCGTAGCCGAAAAGGCGTCCATCAAGAACTATCGCGACGCGATGGACAACGACTGGGCGCTCCTGGACCGCTTCTACGCCGCCTGCCTGGATCATGGCGTCTACCTGCACTCCATGCTCCACCACGGCATCTCGTCCGCCCACACCGACGACGACATTGACCGTGCCCTGGAAGGCACAGAGGCCGCGCTGCGCGACGTCATGGCTTCGGGCATCAACGCATAGCGTGAGGAGAGGACGATGAGCACATTGACGCACCTGGAATGCGGGCTGTGCGGCAAGGAGTACGAGGCCGACCGGCCCTGGAACCTGTGCCCGGCCTGTGGCAAGCCACTGCTGGCCCGCTACGATCTGGCGGCGGCCAGCCAGGCGCTGGACCGCGTCGAGCTGGCCGGCCGCGAGCCGACCCTGTGGCGCTACCGGGAGGTGTTGCCCGTGCGCGATAAGCGCCACGAGCTTTGCCTGGGCGAGGGCTGGACGAGGCTGGTCCACGCCCGGCGCCTGGGCGAGGCGGTGGCTTTCGATGGACTTTATGTAAAGGACGAGGGATTGAACCCCACGGGCTCGTTCAAGGCCCGGGGGCTGGGTGTGGCACTGTCGCGGGCACACGAGCTGGGGGTGCGGTCGGTGTCCATCCCCTCGGCGGGCAACGCGGCGGGGGCCACGGCTGCCTATGCCGCCCGGGCGGGCATGGAGGCCCACGTCTTTATGCCCCGCGACGTGCCCCCCCTCTTTGTGGCCGAGTGCCGGGCCCTGGGCGCCCAGGTCACCCTGGTGGACGGGCTGATCACCGACTGTGGACGCGTCGCGGCTGAAGGCGTGCGCCAGCATGGCCGCTTTGACGTGTCTACCCTCAAGGAGCCCTACCGCCTGGAGGGCAAGAAGACCATGGGCTACGAGCTGGCGGAGCAGATGGGCTGGAAGCTGCCCGACGTGGTCATCTATCCTACCGGCGGCGGCACCGGGCTGGTGGGCATGTGGAAGGCCTTTGACGAGATGGAGGCCATGGGCTGGATCGGGACCGAGCGGCCGCGCATGGTCACCGTCCAGGCCGAGGGCTGCGCACCCATGGTGCGCGCCTTTCACGCCGGCGACGAGTTCGCGGCGCCGTGGCAGGGGGCCCACACGCTGGCCGACGGGCTGCGGGTGCCGGCGGCCGTGGGCGACTTCTTGATCCTGCGGGCGCTGCGCGAGAGCGGCGGTACGGCTGTGGCCGTGCCCGACCAGGACATGATCGAGGCCGCAAACTTGCTGGGCCGGACGGAGGGCATCTGGGCGGCGCCCGAGGGCGCGGCCACCCTGGTCGCCTTCCAGGCGCTGCGCCGCCAGGGCTGGATCGCCGGTGACGAGACGGTCGTCCTGTTCAATACGGGGAGCGGGCTCAAGTACGCCCACCTGTGGGCTGAGGAGCGCTGACGAGTACATCACCGGACGGGGAGGGCGAGTCGCGTCCGGTGGACGAGCCGCGGGCCCGGTCAGGCCTGAGCCTGGAGCCGGCCTACCTGTACAAGGTCCGGACCTCCGGGCTGTGGTAGCCCAGAGCTTTCGGTTTGCCTACAAGCTCTCGCCGTCGGGGTGGCCGTCCTCGCGATCTTGACCCTCCATGTCCAGGAACTGGCGCTCGTACAACTGCCGGTACAGGCCGCCGCGGGCCAGCAGCTCCTGGTGCGTGCCCTGTTCCACGATGCGCCCAGCCTGCACGACACAGATACGGTCGGCGTGGGTGATGGTGCTCAGCCGGTGGGCGATGACGATGGCCGTCCGGCCGTGGAGGAGGCGCTGCAACGCATCCTGGATGAGCATCTCGGTCACGGTGTCGACGCTGGCGGTTGCCTCGTCCAGGATCAGGAGCCGCGGCTCGGCCAGAGCCGCCCGGGCAATGCAGATGAGCTGGCGCTGCCCCACCGACAGGTTGACGCCCCCCTCCAGGATGCGCGTCTCGTAACCGTCGGGCATGGCCAGGATGAACTCGTGGGCGTTGGCCAGCCGCGCGGCGCGTTCGACGGCCTCCATGGCCGATTCAGCGCCAGACGGATGGGGATGGCCGAAGCGGATGTTGTCGGCGATGGTGCCGGCAAAGAGAAAGGGATCCTGGGGCACGAGGCCCATCTGCCGCCGAAGCGAGCGCTGGGTGACGTCGCGCACGTCGATGCCATCGATGAGGACTGCGCCATTGGTCACGTCGTAGAAGCGCGCCACGATGTTGGCGATGGACGTCTTGCCCGCGCCCGTTGGGCCCACCAGGGCCACAGTCTGGCCGGGCTCGATCTCCAGGTCGACGTCGTGCAGGACGTGGACGTCGCCCCGGTAGGAGAACGAGACGCCGCGCAGGGCCACGTAGCCCTCGATGGGGGGCATCTTCCTGGCGCCGGGGCGGTCCTGGACTTCCGGTTCGGTGTCCAGCATCTCCAGCACCCGCTCGCCGCCCGCCATGGCAGCCTGGAGCGTGGTGTAGAGCTGGCTCAGCTCCTGGATCGGCTGGAAGAAGCGGCTCACGTAGGCTATGAAGGCGACGACGACGCCCAGGGTTAGCTCGCCGCGGGCGACGGCCAGGCCGCCGAACCAGAGCACGATGGCCGTGGCCAGCATGCTCAGGATGTCAACGGTGGGCAAGAAGACGAAGGACAGCGACATGGCCTTCACGTAGGCGTCCCGATTGGCGCGGTTGACCTCGTTAAATCGCTCGTGGGAGGCATCCTCCTGGGCAAAGGCCTGGATCACCCGCATGCCCGACAGGTCCTCGGCCAGGTCGCCTACCACGGCGGCAATGCGCGCCCGCGTCTGCCGGAAGGCGACCTGCGCCCTGCGGGCAAATATCCAGGTTGCCAGCACCATGAATGGCAGCACGCAAAAGGAAAGGAGCGCCAGCCGCGGGCTCATGGTCAGCATGACCACGACGATGCCGCCCAACATCAGGGTGTCGCCGACGAGAGTGATGAGGCCCTCGGAGAGCAGCTCGTTGATGACCGCCACGTCGTTGATGAGCCGGGAGATGGTGATGCCCACGATGTGTGTGTCGTGAAAGCCCAGGGAAAGGCGCTGCAGATGGGCAAAGAGGTCCGAACGGAGGGTGGCCAGCACCCGTTGCCCCACCCAGGAGAGCAGGTATTGCTGCCCCGCCGAGGACAGATAGAGGCCGACAAAGGCCAGGATCATCAGCACCGCCAGCCTGGTCAGCCCTGCGGTGTCTCCCTGGGCGATGGGCTGGTCGATGGCCACCTTGACGAGGTAGGGCGCCGCCAGGGCCAGCGCCGAAGCGACCAGCATCAGGAAGAAGGCCAGGAGCATCCGCTGCCAGTGCGGTCGCAGATAGCCTAACAAGCGGAGCAGAATCCGGGGATTGTACCGGCCCTCTTCTATGCCCTCGCCAAACTGCTCGATGACGCCGCGAGGCCCCATGGCAGAGCCGCTGGAACCCAGGGAAAAGCTCACGAGTTCTCTCCCGCCTGGACCCGGGCCGCGGCCAGCTCCTGGGGCCGGAACTGCCGGTGATAGATTTCGGCATAGAGGCCCGAGGTGTTCAGTAGCTCCTCGTGGCTGCCCCGGGCGGCGATGCGCCCCTTGTCGAGGACGAGGATCAGGTCGGCGGCCCGCACGGTGCCGAGGCGCTGGGCGATGATGAACGAGGTGCGCCCCTCCATCAGGCGCTCCAGGGCCAGTTGGATCAGCCGCTCGGTCTCGGTGTCCACCGCCGACGTGGCGTCGTCGAGGATGAGGATCCGGGGGTCCTTGAGCAGCGCGCGGGCGATGGCCAGCCGCTGCTTCTGCCCGCCCGACAGCGTCACACCTCGCTCCCCCACGTGTGTCTGGAAGCCCTCGGGCATCTCGGCGATGAACTCGTGGGCCTGGGCCGCCTTCGCAGCGGCAATCATCTCGGCCTCGGAGGCATCGGGGCAGCCAAAGGTGATGTTTTCGGCCACCGTGGCGGCAAAGAGGGTCGTCTCTTGCAGGACGATGCCGATCTGGTCACGGAGCGAAGCCAGGGTCACCTTACGCGTGTCGTAGCCATCGATGGTGATGCGCCCCTCCGTGGGATCGTAGAAGCGGGGGATGAGGTTAATGATGGTCGACTTGCCCGAGCCCGTGGCGCCCAGCAGCGCCACCACCTGGCCCGGCCTGGCTTCCAGGCTCACCCGGTCCAGAACCCGGTGCCGGCGAAAGTAGGCAAAGGAGACGTTCTCGAAGCGAACGTGGCCCTTCACGGGCGGGAGGGGCACCGCGTCGGGCGCCTCCTGTACCTCGGACACGGCGTCGAGGATCTCGAATATGCGCTCGCCGGCAGAAGCGGCCATGGCAATTGCCGGAATGATCATCCCCATGCGCCGCACGGGCTGGACCAACTGCGACAGGTAGGTGGAAAAGGCCACCAGCTCGCCCAGCGTGAGGGCTTCACGAATGACCAGGGAGCCGCCGTACCACAGGACGACGACGGTTCCCAGGCTGGCCATCATGTCGATGAGGGGGACGTTCAGGGCCCTCAGGCGTGCGGCCAGCCTCGACAGGTGAAACCAGCGGTCGTTCTCCTGCTCGAAGCGGGCGATTTCAGCCTCTTCCTGGGCAAAGGCCTTGACGATGCGCGCCCCGAGCAGGTTCTGCTCGACGCGCGTCGTCAGCACGGCGAGCTGATCCTGAATTTTGAAGGACAGGGGCCGGAACCGGCGCCCGAACCGGAAGGCGATCCAGGCAAGGATCGGGACAAAGGCCAGGGTCAAGACCGCCAGGCGCGGGTTCATCCAGGCCAGGGCCACCGCCGTGCCGATCAACAAAACGCTACCCTCCACCAGGCGCAGGGTAGCCCGGCCGGTCAAGAAACGGATGCGTTCCACGTCCTGGACGGCCCGCGACAAGAGCTGTCCCGTCTGGGCGCGGTCGTGATAGGAAAAGGATAGGCCGGCCAGCTTCTCGTGGATGTCGTTCCTCAGATCGTAGGCTACTCCCTGCGAGGCAACCTCGGTCCAGCGTCCCTGGAGGAACGAGAGGGCTCCCCGCACCAGGGTGAGGCCCAGGAGGGCGAGGACGGACCAGCGAAGCAGGTCCAGATCGCCGCCGCGAATCCCACGGTCCACGATCCAACGGACGAGCTGGGGGATGGCGATGGCCAGCCCGGTGATGGCCAGCAGCAGCACATACGCAGCGCTCGCCGGTCGCCGGTAGCGCCACAGGTAAGCATAGCTTTTGCGCAGAATTTGCAGGCTGGAGGGAGCCTCAGGCCCGCCCGCACGCCCTCGCCCATCGTCAGCGGGTAGGTTACGCTTCATCACCAACCGGGGCATAGACCACGGCTCCCTGCAGGCGCTGCAGCACCTCGGGCTTGATGTCGGCGCCGTGGCCTGGCCCGTCTGGCAGCTCGATGCGCCCGGCGTCGTAGGTCATGCCGCCCACCACGGGATCGTCATCCAGGCCGGCGGCGCCGTCCAGATCGGCAAAGACGATCTGCTGCCGGGCCGAGACCAGGTGCGCCGCGGCACTGAGCCCCAGGCGTGTCTCGGACATGCAGCCCACCATGCAGAGGATGCCGGCGGCCTCGGCCACGGCCACGATCTGGAGGGCGTGATACAGCCCTCCGGCCTTGGAGAGCTTGATGTTCATATAATGGCAGGCGCCCAGCGAAGCGAGGCGCAGGGCGTCGTGATGGTCAAAGAGGGACTCGTCGGCCATGACGGGGATGGGGCTGACCTCCCGCAGGCGGCGCATGGCGGCGTCGTTCCAGCATGCGACGGGCTGTTCGCAGAACTCGACGCCAAAGGGGGCCACGTCGCGCAGCACCGCTTCGGCGGTAATGGGGTCCCAGCCCTGGTTGGCGTCCAGGCGCAGGAGGATTTTGGGGCCGATGGCATCACGGATGGCCCGCACGCGGGCCACGTCCTCGGCGTAGCCGGTCCCCAGCTTGGCCTTGACCATGCGATGGCCGCGCTCCACCAGGACCCGGGCCTTGCGGGCCATGGTCGCCGGCTCGTCCAGGCTCAATGTCTCGTCGCTATAGAAGGAGCGCTTTTCGCCGCCCAGGAGGGCATAGAGAGGCAGGCCCGCACGCTTGGCCAGCAGGTCGTAGAGCGCGATGTCCAGAGCACTCTTGGCCGTCGAGTTGTGCTCGAGGAAGCGGTCCATCTCGCGGACGCGCGCCTCGATGTCGTACGGGTTCTTGCCCACCAACAGGCGTGCCAGGGCCAGGGCCGCTTCGTAGGCAATGGCCTGGGTCTCGCCGGTGATAAAGGGAAAGGGCGAGCCCTCACCCAGCCCGTAGAGCCCGTCGCTGCTCTCAACGCGCACGAGAATGTTCTCCAACTGGGCCATGGTCCCCAGGGAAATGCGGAAGGGCTCTTTGGGCAGGGTAAGCTTGTAGACCTCGATCCGGGTAATGGTTGCTTCGCTCATCGTTCTCCTCGCCGAGATAGGCCGTCTCCGGCCCCGTAATGGTTTCGTAGAGCTATTATAGGCCCATCCGCCCGGACTGGCAAATTCCTGCCCTAGCGCGAGTAGAATTCGACGATGAGCTGCTCCTCGATATCCGGATCGATCTCTTGCCTGTCTGGCACGCGCAGAACCTGGCCCGCGCCGTCCATCCGCTCCAGCCAACCGGGGACCTCGGGGTGGTACTCGGCCAGATCCTGCACGTCGGGCACGTCGCGAATGGACGTGTCGATTGAGACCATTTGCCCGGGCTGGACGAGGTAGGACGGGATGTTGACCCGGCGGCCGTCGACCAGGACGTGGCCGTGGCTCACGAACTGGCGGGCCTGGGGCCGCGTGCGGGCAAACCCCAGGCGGAAGACGACGTTGTCCAGGCGCCGCTCAAGGAGGGCGAGCAACATCTGGCCCGTCTGCCCGCGGCTTCGCTCGGCCATGCGATACATGCGCCGGAACTGGCGCTCGCGCAGCCCGTACATGCGCTTGACCATCTGTTTTTCGCGGAGTTGCTTGGCATAGTCGCTCTGGCGCCGCGGCCGTTCGACGTGCATACCGGGTGGCCTGTTCAGGCGCCGGGCCAGGCTTTCGCCGCCGGTACCGAACAGGTCGCGGCCCTCGCGCCGCGAGCGCTTGTGCTTCGATTCTCGATCTCTACCCATGAGTTGTTCCCTTCTACAGGGGGTTTCCCCCGACAGTTTCTATTTGGATGGGGCCCGCCCTCGGGGCCGAAGCGCCGCGTCGCGGCGCGATGCCTGCTCGCGGGCCGGGTCGCGCACGGCAACGACGGCCACGCCGCCTCCCAGGGCAGCCGCCAGGGCAGCCACCAGCATTGCCCGGCGAAAGGCCGCGGTGTAGGCATCGTCGACGGCCCTTTGGACCGCGGCCGGCAATCCGGCCACGTCGGCGGCACCCGTCGGATCCTGGGCCAGGCTCGCCCGTTCCTCGGCCGAGAGCGGTAAACCGACCGTGCGCTGCTCCAACGCGGAGCCAAACGTCACGCTGACGACAACGCCCAGCAGGGCGATAGCCAACAGCGCGGCCACGCGCGAGACTGCGTTGTTGAACGCCGCCGCCAGGCCCGAATGCCGGTCGGGCACCGACGAGACGACGGTGTTGGTCAGTGGCGCCACCGTGCTGCACAGACCCAGGCCAAAGATGAGCAGCGGCGGCAGCAAGCCGGTCCAGTACGACGAGCCGGGCTCCAACTGGGTAAAGGCCAACAGCCCCAGGGCGCACAACAAGCCGCCTGCGGCCATGAAAAAGCGTGGTCCGTAGCGCCCGGCAAATCTGCCCAGGAATGGCGAAAAGAGCAGCAGCATGACCGAAATCGGGGCCAGCATCAGGCCGGCAATCAGGGCCGAATAGCCCATGACGTTCTGGACGTAGATGACCAGGAAAAAGGTGGCGCCATAAAGCCCGAAGTAGACGCCCAGGGTGGTGAGGTTGGCGGCGGAGAAGTTGCGCGAGCCAAACAGCGACAGCGGCACCATCGGCTGTCTGACCCGGGCCTCTACCAGCAAGAACAGGGCCAGGGCCAGCACGCCGACGACGAGGCCGCCCACCACCAGCGGCGAGTCCCAACCGGCCACGGGTCCCTCGATGAGCCCGTAAGCGATGCCGGCCAGGGCGAGGGTGATGGTCGCGGCACCGAGCCAGTCGGGAGCGGCCGGGGCCGCGTCGCGGCTCTCGGGCACCCGGCGGGCGAGCATGAAGACGGCCAGGGCAATGATGGGCACGTTGATAAAAAAGATCCAACGCCAGGAGAGCGCGTCCACCAGCCAGCCACCCAAGAGCGGCCCGACGACCGTGGTAATGCCCGACCAGCCCGACCATTGCCCGATGGCCTTGCCCCGCGCCTCACCCTCCGGGAAGGTGGCGCGCAGGATGGCCAGGGAGCCGGGCACCATCAGCGCCCCCGCCACGCCCTGGACCAGCCGCGCCCCGACGAGCCAGGGGAGCGAAGGAGCCAGGCCGCAGGCCAGCGAGGCCAGGCCAAAGCCCACCAGGCCGATGACCATGACGCGCCGGCGCCCGTGGCGATCGCCCAGGGAGCCGCCCAGGATGAGAAGGGCCGCCAGGGTGACCAGGTATCCGTCGACGATCCATTGCAATCCCGAAAGCCCGGCGTCGAGCTGGCGGTCGATGGACGGCAACGCCAGGTTGACGACGGTGCTGTCGAGAAAGACGACTCCCGACGCCAGGATGGTAGCCACCAGCGTCCACTGCCGGGTGGCGGGAGAGTGCCCGGCCGCCTCGCTTGTGTGCTGCATAGACCTCCTCTATTATCTTGAATGCCACCGCCGGATTCCGCGCAGCAAAGCTGCCCGGGTCCGAGTGCAGGTGGGGTGGCGCGGGTGAGCGGGCCACCGCGACACCGGTATTATAGTGCAGAACCAGGCGTCCAGGTGTTGGATTGGGTTGAAGCAAGGTTTGGATTTGGGCGGAATACGGTTGGAGCAACGTTGGAAAGGCCCTCATTCTCCCAGGCGGATGCGTGGATCCAGGAGGCCGTATAGCAGGTCGGCCACGAGGTTTGCGCCCGCGTATCCGGCGACAGTCACCATCGTCACCGCCTGGATAACCGGCAAGTCGCGCCGCTCGATGGCAAAGACCAGCAGCCGCCCGATCCCAGGGTAATTGAACACGTTTTCCACGACGACCAGGCCGCTGATGAGCCAGCCCACGCTGATGGCGATGACGGTGATGGTGGGCAACAGGGCGTTGCGCAGCACGTGTTGAAAGATCACCCGGCCGTAGGGCAAGCCCTGCAAGACCGCCGTGCGCACGTACGATTTCTTGAGCTCCTCGACGACGCCGGCCCGAGTAAGGCGCGCCACGTAGGCCAGCAGGACAAGGGTGGCCGTCAAGGCCGGCAGAAGGAGGCGGGGCAAGACCTCCAGGAACGACTCATCGGGGGTGACGATGGAGATGGCGGGCAGCAGGCGCAGCCCAAAGGCCAGGATCTGGATCAGGACCAGGCCGGTGACAAACTCTGGCAAGCCCACCACCGCCAGGGCCAGGATGCTGATGGCATTGTCCAGGAGGCTGTCCTCGCGGAGGCCGGCGAGGACGCCCAGGACGAGGGCCAGGGGCACCGACATGAGGAGGGTAACCAGGGACAGCCACAGGGAGTTGCGTAGCCGCTCGGCGACGAGGGGCCGCACGTCCGAGGCCGTGCTGAAAGAGCGGCCCCAGTCGCCCATGGCCAGGTTGCGCACCCAGCGCAGGTACTGGACGGGCAGCGGATCGTTGAGACCCAGCTCGGCGCGCAGGGCCTCCAGGGCCGCTTCACCGGCCTCACGCCCCAGGAGGACGCGTGCCACGTCGCCGGGCAGCCACTGGGTGATCACGAAGATGAGGATCGAGGTCAGGACCAGGGTCAGGACCAGGAAGCCAAGGCGCCTCAGGAGGTAGAGGATCATCGGCGGCCCTCCTCCCCGCCGCCAGGAGGGGCGTCGCGGCCGGGCCGCAGCGGTGCCTGGGGAGCCTGGGCCTCCCGCAGCTCCTCCAGGGGAATGTGACAGAAAACCGCCTTGCCCGACTCCTCGTCCACGCGCCAGGGCGGCACCTCCTCGACGCATATCTTGCCCAGGAAGCGGGGGCAGCGGGTGTGGAAGGGGCAACCCGTCAGCTCTCCCGGCGGCTCGGGACGTTCCTCCGCCCCGGCGCGGGCCATCTCTTGCTTCCCCGCCCCGATGATGGGCACCGACGAGAGGAGGACCTCGGTGTAGGGGTGGTAGGGCGGGCGAAAGACGGCCTCCACCGGCCCGGTCTCCATGAACTGCCCGCGGTACATGACGGCCACCTCGTCGGCGAGGTAACCGACGACCGCCAGGTCGTGGGAGATAAAGAGCGTGGCGTTGCCCTGCGGCGCCTGGAGCTCGACCAACAGGTTGAGGATGGACGCCTGGACCGAGACGTCGAGGGAGGTCACGGGCTCGTCGGCGATGAGGAGGTGTGGGTTGGGGGCAAAGGCCCGGGCGATGGCCACCCGCTGCTTCTGGCCGCCGCTCAACTGCCCGGGCAGGCGCCGCGCCATCTCGGCCGGCAGGCCCACGGCCTGGAGCAGCGCCGCCACCCGCTCGTCAGCTTCCGGGCGCGACAGGTCCAGGAGGCGCATGATGGGCCGGCGCAGGGTTTCGCCCACGCTCAGGTAGGGGTTGAGGGCCTCCTCCGGGTTCTGGAAGACGATCTGCAGGCAGCACAGCACGTCGTCGCTCCGCCCGCGCAGCCCGGGCGGCAGCGGGATCTCCCGGAACTCCAGGCTGCCCCCGCTGCGCTCCACCAGCCCGGCGATGGCCCGGGCCAGGGTCGTCTTACCGCTGCCGCTTTCGCCCACCAGGCCCAGGGTCGCGCCCCGCCGGATGGACAGGTCCACGCCGTCGACGGCCTTGACGGCGGCGCGGGGCCGGCGGGCGAGGAGGTCCGCCAGAGAGCGGCGCCCGGGGAAATGCACCGCCAGGTCCCGCCCCTGGAGCACCGGCTGCTGCCGCTCCGCCCCCTCGGCGTCGGCCGGTGGCCCGTTCGGGGCAGCCGCCGGCTGCCTGGCGCTCACCTCGTGCCTGGCGATCTCGTCCCAGCGGTGGCAGCGCGCCCCGCGCCGGGGGCCGGCATCGTAGAGGGGCGGCTGCTCCAGGCAGACGTCGATGGCCAGGGGGCAGCGCGGGCGAAAGATACAGCCCCGGGGCAGGGCGTCAAGCTCGGGGATGCGCCCCTGGATGGGCCGAAGCTGCACCTGCTCCTTGTTCTGGCCCAGGCGAGGGACGCTGTCGAGCAGGCCCTGGGTGTAGGGGTGCAACGGCTGGCGAAAGAGCTCGGCCGTGGGCGCGTCTTCGAAAACCTCGCCGGCATAGAGCACCACAACCCGATCGCTGATCTGGGCCACCACGCCCAGGTTGTGGGTGATATAGAGCACCGCCGTCCGCCGCCCGCGGATCAGCTCGCGCAGCAGCTCGAGGATGGCGGCTTCCGTGGTGACGTCCAGGCCCGTCGTCGGCTCGTCCAGGATGAGGAGCTGGGGCTCGGTGCTCAGGGCCATGGCGATGAGCACGCGCTGCAGCATGCCGCCGCTCACCTGGTGCGGGTAGCTGCCGGCCACCCACTCCGGATCGTCCAGGTGCACGCTATCGAACAGCTCCAGCACCCGGCGCCTGGCCTGGCGGGCGTCGAGCCCGCCCCGGTAGCGCAGGACGTCGGCCACCTGGCGACCCAGTCGAAGGCTGGGGTTCAGGGAGGAGAGGGGGTCCTGGGGAACGAGGGCCATCTCCTTGCCCCAGAGGTGGCGCATCTGGCCCCGGCCAAGCGCCAGCAAGTTGCGGCCGGCGAACTCGATGCTGCCGGCCCGCACCTGCCCCTCGCGCGGCAGGTAGCGCATGATGGCCAGGGCAAGGGTCGTCTTGCCCGAGCCGCTCTCGCCGACGAGGCCGCAGATCTGCCCGGCGGGCAGCGCCAGCGACAGGTCGCGCACGGCCGCCAGCCACTCGTCCCCGCGGCGGTAGGCCACGGTCAGCCCTTCGACCCTGAGGACAGGGATGGGCTCGTGCTCGTTGGACGGCGGCCGGCTCATGGCACCAACTGCGAGGGCACCTGGAGGATGCGCTTGAGGCTGTCGGCCAGGAGGTTGACACCGACGACCACGGTGGCGATGGCCCCCGCGGGAAAGTAGAGGGCCCACGGCGCCTGGGTCACGATGTCCCGCGCCTCCTTGACCATCAGCCCCCAGTCGGGGCTGGGCGGCTGCACACCCACGCCGAGAAAGCCCAGGGACGCCACCAGGAAAATGGCGTAGGAGAAGCGCAGGGCAGCCTCCACTGCCAGGGAAGGCAAGGTGGAGGGCAGGATCTCGCGGAAGAGAATGTAGGGGCGCGGCTCGCCCTGGACCCGGGCGGCCTCGACGAATCCCCTGGCCTTGATGGGCAGCACCGCGCTGCGGACGACGCGGGCCACGATGGGCGTGTAGACCACGACGATGACGGCCAGCACGCTGTTCCGCGACGGGCCGAGGGAGCCCAGAAGCAGCAGCGCCAGCAGGAGGGCCGGCAGGGAGAGAAGGCTGTCAAACAGCCGCATGAGCACCTCGTCCAGGAGCCCGCCCTGGTAGCCGCTGAGCAGCCCGATGCTCGTGCCCAGGAGCACGGCGAGGAGTGTGCCCAGGCCCGCCAGGCTCAACACGTCGCGGGCGCCCAGCAGGACGCGGCTGAACACGTCGCGTCCCAGGTTGTCGGTGCCAAACCAGTGGCGGGCCGACGGCGGCTGCCGGGCATCCTCCACGATCTGCTGGTTGGCGCCATAGGGCGCCAGCAGCGGGCCGAGGAGAGCCGCCAGGAGAAACAGCGCCGTGACGGTGACGCCCAGGGCCGAGGCGGGCCGGGAATAGAGACGGCGCACCACGGCCCCGAGGCGTCGCGCCGGGCTGGGGCTCCGGACCGGCGTCCGGGCGCTGGCCTGGTCCAGCACGCTCACGCCCCGCGCCCGCACGCCCGTGCTGCTACCATCATGGCGCAACCCCGACCCGGCGCAGGTCGGTCCGGCCGGAGAAGGGATGCAGCTCGAAGCCGTCAAAGCCGTCGCGGATGACAGCATATTCGGCAAAGAAGTAGGGCACGATGATGGGCCCATCCTCGATGAGGATGCGCTGGATCTCGTGGTAGGCATCCACGCGCTCCTGCTCGTCCAGGCTGCTGCCGGCGATGGCCACCAGCCGGTCAAACTCCGGATCGCAGAAGCGGGCTTCGTTCCAGATGGCGTCGCAGGTCAACATCACGTCCAGGTAGAACTGGGGGTAGGGACGGTGCCCCCAACCGGTGATGCCCAGGGGCACCTCGAGCCACTGGTTCTCGCCATAGTAGACGCTTTCGGGAAGCGTCACGACGTTGGCCGTGATGCCGGCCTCGGCCCACTGCTCCTTGAGCACCACGGCCAGGTCGGGAAAGTTGAGGGTGTCCAGGAGGTTCAGATCGATCTCCAGGCCATCGGCGTAGCCGGCCTCGGCCAGCAACTCCCGCGCCGCCTCCGGGTCCCGGGGCGGAATGGGCACATCCTCTGTATAGTACTCCTCGTACACCGGGCCGATGGGCGTGTTGCGGCCCACGGCGCCATAGCCTTGCTGCACCAACTGGAAGATGGCGTCCAGATCCGTGGCCAGCTTGAAGGCCTGCACCACCCGCGGGTCGTCGCCGGGCGGCTGGTCGGTGCGCAGGCGGACGACGGCAAACTGGTTCGTGGCAATGTCAGAGGGCTCGAGCTCCGGCTGGGCGCTCAGGCTCTCGTAGAGGGGCGTGGATAGATCCATGGTCAGGTCCGCCTGCCCGCCGCGGACGGCGTCGGCCGCCGCCGACTGCTCGCTGAAGAACAGGATCTGGAGCTCCTCCAGGCGGGGCTGGCCCTCCACGAAATAGCTTTCGTTGGCCTGCATGACGATGCGGCTCTCGGGCTGGTAGACGGTCACGACAAAGGGACCGGTGCCGTTCCAGTCGGTGGGATCCTCCGTGCCGGCCTTCATGATCAGGGCGTGGTTGTCGCTCAGGTCGTAGAGAAAGAAGGGGTTGGTCTCTGACAGGGTAAAGGTCACCTCCAGGTCGCCGGTAGCCTCTACTTCGACGATGTTCTGGTACAGATCGGCCGTGGGATAGCCCGAATCGGGGTCGCGCAGCCGGTCAAAGGTCCAGACCACGTCCTCGGCGCTGAAGGGGCTGCCATCGTGGAAGGTCACCCCCTCGGCCAGGCTGAAGGTGTAGGTCAGGCCGTCTTCGCCCTCGGTCCAGTCGGTGGCCAGGCGCGGCTGGATCTCGTTGTTGGCGTCCACGTCCACCAGGTAGTCGTACACCTGGCTGGCGATGAGCACCTCGGCGTCGGACGAGATGAGGGCCGGATCGGTCTGGGCGATGGGAAAGGCCGTCACGCGCAGCACACCCTCGCGGATGTCCTCAAAGGCTCCCGGCGGCCGGGTGCCCAAGGGCGTATCGGCATCCATGGGCGTCTCTGTGCCGCCCGGGGTGCCCATGACGGGCGCCGTGGGCTGTCCCGGCTCTTGCGTGCCACCGCAAGCTGCGACGAGCAAGGCCACAAGTACGAGCATGGACAGGAGCGCCGGCAGGGAAGGCCGGGGCGCGGTTCTCTTATTGTACATGGTCAGTTCCTCCAATCGTTCCGGGAATCACCTCGTAGACACAATCCTCGGCCAGGGTAGCGATGAGGCCTTCGAGGTCGCGGGCGTTCTCCGCCCGGGAGTGGTCGATCCAGAGCCGGCGGATGCGCCCGTAAAGCTCGGCCGTCACCTCGCGGCTGAACTGCTGCCGGACCTCCACGTTGGACATGCTGGTCTCCTTTCGTGTAGGCAGCCAAAGAGAGCTGCATGTGGTATGTGCGCTGGACCTGGGCAGCGAGCAACGTTGCAGGGGGGGCGAACCAATGCCACGGGACCATCTGTTGTCCGGCGTCCCGTTTGCGGCCCCTATTATAACCGAGGAAGCGGAGGAATGCAAGATCGCCCCGCGGTAACATTATTTGATTGATATAAATCTGGAAATTGGTATTGACAGCGCCTCAATTCGGCGCTATAATCGACCGGCCTTGACGGCACTCCTCATGGCTCGGCTCGACGGCGGGCCCCCTACAGCGTAGTCCTCGGAACCGAAGGGAGAGACGATGAACCAGGCCTTCGAGGACCACTTTTCCGAACACGCACAGGATTATGCACGCTACCGGCCGTGCTATTCGGCGGAGCTGTTCGAGTACCTGGCGTCCATCGCGCCGGCCCGCCGGTTGGCCTGGGACTGCGGCACGGGCAACGGGCAGGCGGCGGTGGAACTGGTCAAACACTTTCAGCACGTCGTGGGCACCGACGCCAGTGACGAGCAGATCGCCTCGGCGTTTCAGCACGAGCGCATTGCATACCGCGTCGAGCGCGCCGAAGAGGCCAGCCTGGAGCCGGACAGCGTCGATCTGGTCACCGTGGCCATCGCCGTCCATTGGTTCGATTTCGACGCGTTCTACCGCCAGGTGCGGTGCGCGCTCAAGCCGGGCGGGGTGCTGGCCGTGTGGACGTATGGCCTGCCCGTGGTCGACGCGGGCGTGGACCGGGCGCTGGCCAGGTACTATGGCAAGGTTCTGGACGGCTACTGGCCGGAGCGGATCCGCTACATCGAGGAGGGGTACCGCACCCTGCCCTTTCCCTTCCCTGAGCTGACGCCGCCCGCCTTCCAGATGGAAGCCGAGTGGGAACTGGAGCAACTCCTCGGATTTCTACATAGCTGGTCGGCCACGCGCAAATATGCATACGAGCGGGGAACGAACCCACTGAAGATCATCTGGCCCGAGCTGGCTGCAGCCTGGGGCGACGCGGCGCAAAAGCGGGTCGTGTGCTGGCCGCTACAGATGCGTGTTGGAAGAAACGAGGGACCGGGCGCCGGTTACCAACCGGTATAGCCGCATACCCCCATGCGCGGCGAATTCACCACCGGCAGCATTCCTTCCAAGTCTCTGCCCTCGGCATCGGCGCACTCCTCGCAATACAACTCATACTCGCCAAAGGTGTCGATCCAGGCGGCCGGCTTGCCGCACACGCTGCACTGCATTTCTGGCAGCTCGTTTCTGGCGAGGATAGTGACACGTTGTAGCGAAGCACCCTCGTGCTCGGACATGACCTTGAGGATTAGCCTCGTGGTCGAGCCGAAGTCATACTCGTGAGAGAACTTGAGTCCGGGACGCAGGACCGAGCTCAACCGTGTCCGCATGCTCTCGGGTGGAGCGGGCCGGCCAAAGATCATGGGCCACATGGAATCCACGGCGCCGGTGTTCGCTTCAAAGTACCGGTTTTCGATGTGAAACGCGCTCAAGTGCCCACAGCACTCCAGCCAGGTGTCCCTGAGGAATTGATCCAGGTCTCCCAGCGTGGCCTTGGCCAGCACGTCTAGGTGCAGCCAGTATTCAGGCGCGTCAGTGCCTTCGACGAAAAGGTGGAAGAAGTGGCTCCTGGCCACCTTCGGGCCCTTCTCCAAGCCGAGGGAGGCCTGATAAGCCGCGCAGGACTTCAGGTGGCGGGTCATGCCCGCCCGCGGAAAGACACCTTTACAGAAAGCGCATGTTCCTTTCGATGGCGGTATCCTTGACATGGTATTCCTCCCTGCCAGTGTCCAGGCTGCTCGGCATATGGACCGTGAACAAGTTGCTGCAATCCCGACACATTATACCCTATGAACCTACAGTGGACAAGATCCTCCGAACTTCACTTCCCGGCCGCGGATTCTTCCAACCACCGGGCCAGGTCTGCCCGCAGGGTCTCGTCCGTGTGCTGCTCGTAGGGCTCGCCCAGGAGCCGCACCCAGTGCCAGGAGTCGAACAGCTCCAGGCCCCGGTACCAGGGCAGAACCCCGGGGTCAAAGCCCATGCGCCGGCAGTAGCGCTCTTCGAGGCCGCGCCCGCGCATCTCGGGCCGCAAGAAGAAGAGCAATAAGAACTCGTAGATCGGGTCGCCAAAGGCGGCGTTGGCCCAGTCGATGACGCCCGCCAGCCGGCCGTCTCGCACCAGCAGGTTTTCGGGCCACAGGTCGCCGTTGCTGAACCGGGACTCGGGCAACGGCGGCATGGTGTTGCGCAGCCGGTCGTAGGCCGCCTCGGCTACGGGCTGCGGATCGGTGGCAAAGTAGGAGCGGGCCTCTTCCAACACGGCGGCGGCCGACTCCTCCCGCTCCAGGCGGGCAGCAGCGGCGCCAAGCTCTTCCCGGCGGATGGACTGCAGGGCGCACACGGTGTCGAGGTACAGGTCCTCGGCCCAGGGCTCGCCCGCCAGCAGGTGCGGCAATAGCGACTCGCCGTCCACCAGGTCGGCCACGAAGCAGGGCACCCCCAGGGCCCGGCCCTCGGGGTCCCAGCCATAGGCCCGCGGCGTGGGGATGGGCAGCGACTCGACGGCGCGCAGCATCTCGTACTCGTGCTCGATGCGCCGCGACTCCAGGCGCAGGACATAGGCGCGCGGCACGCCGTCCAGCTCGACGTCCAGCCGCCACGGGGCATCGCGGCTGCTCCTGGGCAGCAGGGACGCCCGGACCAGGCGCACGCGGCCGCCCAGGCAGCCCGCCAGATAGCGCTCGCAGCCCTCCTGATCGGCATTGGGATCAAAGGCCATCGGCAGTCGCAATCCCCGGGGCGCCCGGCGGCAGATGGATGGCAAAGCGGCAGCGCAGATCACCCCGCAGCACCGATTCAAGGACGTCCGCTTCCAGCGGCCAGGAGGACACTACCCAAACCCCAGCCCAAAGTCGATCCGCTCCGCCCACTCCGGAAAGTCGATGAGGGGGTTACGGTTGCCCTGGATGGCATGGATTGCGGCGTTTCGGTGCCGCTCGTATTTGTCGGGCGGCGACGCCGCGTGCCAGGTCAGCAGGATAGGCAGGCGCTCGGCGTCGAATTCGCCGCCCGCGGCGGCGATGAGCCCCGGATAGCGGAGCAGGAAGTAGAGCGTCGCCCGGGCGACGGCGCCCTTGCCCGTGAGGCTGGAGGGCTCGAAGCGGTTCTCCTCCCGTCTGCCGCAGTCGCCGCGGATGGCCTCCTCGAAATCGGCAAAATCGTAATATGCCTGGTTGCCTCGAAAGCTGTTGCAGCCCGACTCGCAGGCAAAGAGGTGGTGCAGGTCGCCGCGCATCGGTTCTTGCTTGCCGAACCACGACTGGGGCACCGTGTGCTCGCAGTTGTAGGGCAGTTGGGCCTCCAGCAGGTTCAGCTCCTCCAGGAGCCCATCCACGCCGCGGGCCGACTCGCGGGCCAGTAGCTCGCTGGTGCGCCGCGCCCGTTCCTGGTCGATGGCCAGGTCCTCCAGGATCAAGCTCTCGGGCTCGTAGGTAATCCCCGAATAAATGCTGCGGATCTTGAGGTCGGGATGGAGGTCGACCCAGGGATAAACCCATCGGGACGGCTTGTAGCGCGGCTGCTCGGCGTGAGTGGCCTTGAGCAGGGCGTTTAGCTGCCGGTACATCCCCTCGGGGCCGAGCTGCGGGTCGACGCCGGCATAGTAGGCGTCCCGGGCGGGATGGTCTATGCAGGGGTCGTAGTAGACCCGCCGGGGAGCGATCTTGAACTCGGCCAGGGCTTCGGCCACGTCGGCATCGGCCTGCGGCTCCGGCGCCTGCACGCCGGCCGGCGCGCCGGGCGTCGAGGCGGTGATGGCACCCGCCGCCTGGCTCACCTGGGCCTGGACCGGCGGCCCCAGGTGCACGGTCACCTGCAAGGGGATCGTCAAGGTGACCCCGCCGCCCAGCGCGGGCTGGGAGGCCGCCGCCGGCTCGGGGCCCTCTTCTTTCTGGATAGGCTCCGGCAGCCGGGTCGACAGCAGCGCCGGGGACGCGCTGTCCAGCATCTCGGCCCGCAGGCGATCGGCCGCCGGTGACAGGGGCTGGGCCTTGACGTGGCGCACGATGCGGCTGATCCGCGCCCCCTCGTTGGCGATCCAGTCGATGCGGTGCTCGCCCATGGCCGGCTGCCAGACCTGGCCGTCGCGGGCCAGGATGCGGCCCTCGTCGTCCCGGCGGGGCACGCCCGAGTGGTGCAGGGCCACCACCTCCCATTGGTCGTTGTACACCGGCGCGCCCGACGAGCCCGGCGCGGTGTCGGTGCGATAGTGCAGCCACTGTTCCAGGGCGTCCTCGACCCGGTTCTCGCGCAGGGCCAGTTGCTTCGGCTCGCCGTTGGGGTGCTGGACGATGTTCACGTACTCGCCCTTGATGACCTTGCCCTCCTCGTCGGTGAGCCGGTTCCAGCCGAACTCCAGGGCGCGTCCCTCGGCCCGCTCGGTCTGCACGGCGACGAGGGTGTAATCCAGCTCCCTGTCGGTCAAAAAGAACTCGTCCGGCGACAGCCCGACAAAGGCCGA
>DAOUHB010000080.1:0-25521 GCA_034428935.1 Anaerolineae bacterium
AGCTGAATGCCAAGCTGATCGACAAAAGTGCATAGTTTCTCGGAATTGTGTAAAATACGGGTGAGCATGAGATAACCTCCTGGCGAATAGGCTGGTTGACTCCCTACCTATTCTACTCAGGATGTGTCTCATGCTCAAGCCCTCATTTTCGCCAGAGTCCAGTTATCAACAAGGTAATAGGCCACGGCTCTATTACCGAATCATATTTTGAAAGTTCATAAGCGCGCACTACGAACGGGCTCGCGACAGGCCGCACTACTACGAACGGGCTCTCCGGCAGGCTGCTGGCAGGCTGGCGGAGAGGTGCTTGCTTGCAGGTTCGTAAGTGGGCGATTCATCGCCCAAGAACCGCGCACTACGAACGGGTTCTCCGATGGGGGGCTAGTAAACCATCTCGCCGCGTACAAAGGCCGCCGTGCGAGGATCGACCGGCCTCTCGAAAAAGCCCTCTACGTCGCCCACTTCGACGGCGCGGCCTTCGAGGAGGAGGGCCACCCGGTGCGCAAGCCTCTTGGCCTGGAAGACGTTGTGGGTGACGAGCACCAGGGTTGTGCCCTTCTCCCGATTGAGGCCCATGACAATGTCTTCGATGAGGCCGATGTTGTATGGATCAAGGTTGGCCGTCGGCTCGTCCAGGAGCAGGACCTCGGGCTGGAGGACGATGGCCCGGGCCAGGGCCACGCGCTGCGCCTCTCCGCCCGACAGCGTCCTGGCCCTCTGCCGCGCCAGGTCCGCCAGGCCCACCCGTTCCAGGGCCTCGGCCACCGCCTCGTTCCGCTTGCGAAGGCCGCGGAGCTGCAACCCGAAGGCGACGTTGGCCTGCACGCTGCGGTTGAGCAGGAGCGGGCGCTGAAAGACCGTCGTCACCCGGCGCCTGTACTCCAGGGGCATGGTCTGGAGGGGGCCGAACTCAAAGTCGAGAAAGCGCAGGCGGCCCGTCGTGGGCTGCTCCAGGAAGTTGAGCAACCTCAGGAGAGTGCTCTTGCCCGCCCCGCTGGGCCCTACGATCCCCAGGATCTCGCCGCGGGCGATCTTTAGCTTGTCGACCTCCAGCACGCGCCGGCCGTTGTACTCCTTGGTGACGTTCTGCAAGCGGTAAAGGTAGTTGCTCATTCGTCAAAGGTCCTGCCCTGGAGGCGGAGCATGGCCAGGTTGGCCAGGAAGGAAAGCGACAGGAGGATGACGCCGATGGCCATGGCCAGCTCAAAGTTCCCCTTGCGCGTCTCCAGCACGATGGCCGTGGTCAGCACCCGTGTGCTGTGCTCGATGTTGCCGCCGACCATGATCACCGCCCCCACCTCGGAGATGATGCTGCCAAACCCGGCAATGATCGACACGATGACGCCGATCCGAGCCTCCGCGAGGACCGCCAGCGTCGTCTGCCAGCGTGTCGCGCCCAGGGCCTGCACCTGTTGGCGCAGCGCCGGATCGACGCCCATGACGGCGGCCATGGTGAACCCCGCGACCAGGGGGAAGGCGATGATGGTCTGGGCCACAATCATGGCCGCGGGCGTAAAGAGCGCGGGGATGAGCGGCGAGTGCAGCCCCCCCAGGGGACCGCCGCGCGAGAGCATGAGATAGACAAACAGGCCCACGACGACCGGCGGAAAGCCCATGCCGGTGTAGAGCAGGGCGATGACAAAACGCCGCCCCAGGAAGCGCGTGAGGCCCATGGCCGCCCCAAGGGGGATGCCGACGATGGTGCTAAACAGCAGGGCAATGCCCGACACCTGGAGAGAGAGCGCCACGATCTCGACCAGGGCCGGATCGGCCGTCGCGATCAGGCGAAGGGCTTCCGCCAGGCCGCCTACAATCTCGTCGATGTGGAATCTCCTTGGTTGTTTTGCAGGCTGCACCTCCGGCCGGCCAGCAGACGCGCCCCTGTGCGGAAAAAAGAAAGGCGTCTCCCAGGAGACGCCGAGCCCGCAGCCCTGCCGGCGCATCCCCTTTCCACCCTGGGAGGTGTGGCCGTTTCCAGCCACGCCCTGCCGTCCTCGCTCCCTGGGCTCACCCCCCGGTGGCCTGTAGGCCGCGAGGCTCGGAGATGCAATGTCCGTCTTGTTTATGAACCACGGCGATTATAGCACGCGCCCCCGGCGCTGTCAATTCCGACCCCCCACCCGGCGGGGCTCCGTACAGGGCGGTGGATCCACCCCAAGCATAGTCGACGCTTTGTCCTCAGCCTGCCGAAGGGCTGGAGTAGGTCGCCTATGTCGGTCGGAGCTGGGAGAGCGGTTTCGGAGGCAGCGCCTGTGGGATCTGGAAGGCCAGCAAGAAGGCGCGGGCGCTCTGTCTTGGTGCGATAGATGGCGATGTACAAGTCGGGGGTGTGGCCGTTTGACATTTCCCCCACCTGCTGGTATATTTAGTGTATAATGGACACCAAGGGAGCGATCGGGGGGACGCCGGGGGATGCGGTGGGCTTTCGCCCGCTGGTCACGGTGGATGTGGTCATATTCTGCCTGCGGGACGATGACCTGAAGGTACTCCTCGCCTGCCCCGGGCCGGAGGGGAGGGCCTGGGCCATCCCTGGCGGCCCCATCAGGCGCGACGAGGACCTGGAGGCGGCGGCCATTCGAACGCTGGAGGAGCAGGCAGGGCTGCGCGACGTCTACCTGGAGCAGCTCTATACCTTTGGCCAGCCCGGCCGCGTGCCCGGCGAGCCGGTCATTGCCGTGGTCTACCTGGCCGCCGTGTCGGCGGCCGACGTGGGCCCCGGGGGCGTGGCGGCCGCGCCGGGGTGTGGCGCAGAAACCGGGCATCGCGTGCGCTGGTGGTCCATCTACGACCTGCCGCCCCTGGTGTTGGACCACGCCGACATTCTGCGCTATGCCCTGACCCGCCTGCGCTTCAAGCTGGAGTACACCGCCGTGGGTTTCGAGCTGCTGCCGCCCACGTTCACCCTGAGCGAGCTGCAAAAGGCCTACGAGATCATCCTGGGTGAGGAACTGGACAAGCGCAACTTTCGCCGCAAGATCCTGGCGGCTGGCATCATCGAGCCCACCGGCGGGACCCGCAGTGGCGAGGGCCGGCCGGCCCAGCTCTACCGCTACCGCGAAGACGCCGTCGCCGAGGTCAAGGCCCGACGCCTGTTTCCCTGAGGCGCGAGCCGCCTACGGCGTCTGCGACACGCCCTGCCGGCCGCCTGGCCCGGCCGCCGACCAATTGTTGCCCGCTGCCCCTGCCACCGCAGCGTACAGCTCGATGCTGGAGCTTGACCGGCGCTGCGACAGCCATCCGGCCAGCGCCTCGTCCTGGCTTTCAGGGTCCTGCGAGCCCCTGCTGAGGCGTAAGGCCAGGGCCTGGCGCAGGAGCTCGTGGCATCCCTGCTGCTGGTAGCCTTCCCAGGTCAGCCACGTCTCGCCCAGCCAGGCCGAGAGGGGCTCCTCTCCGCCGGCGGCCCTGACGCGAGCCTGGAGCCAGGCATCGATGTCGGCGGCGCTGACCGTCGTTCCCGTGCGCGCGGCCCACTGCTGCACCAGTACCTGGTCGACCATCTCGTTCACGACACTGCGCCGCGCCTGGGGCTCGATGGCCTGAAACTCGGCGCTCCAGACGTTCACGCCGGCGTAGCGCAGGCCGCCCAGGACCTCGCTCCAGCGCCTTTCGAAGGCTGCCAGCCCGATCCCCCAGTTGTTGACCCTGGCCACCAGCGCTTCGCCGGCGGCGGGCCATTCGATGCACGCCTGGCGCGCCTCGGCCTGGGCGCCGGGGGCGCGAACGGGCACCAGCAGGGCAAAGCCAGGCCACGGAGCCAGGCTGGCCAGCGGACTGGTCCACTGCACCAGGCCGGCGCCCGTGCTGTGCTGCCAGGCGATGACCTGGAGCGTCCGCGTAGGGGCAGGCAAGAGCGGCAGGTGGGCCGGCATTCGCGGGGCCGGCGCCGGCCGGGGTAGCGGGATGCTGCCGGCCGAATCGCCGGCGACGAGGAGCGTCTGCCCCACCTCCAAATTGTAGGGCCAGGACAGGCCGTTCCGTTCCGCCAACCTGGAGGGATCGATGCCGTAACGCCGGGCAATGCTTTCCAGGCTTTCATCCGGCTGCACCACGTGGACCAACTGCGCGGCGCGGGCATCGGCGCCAGGGCCGGGCAGTAACACGAGGACGGCGAGCAGCGTCGTCGCCAGGACGCGCCACCACCTCCTGAACATGGCGGATCACTCCTTTCCGCTTGGGCGAGCCGTGGCCGGCTCACGGGGGCTCACTGCTGCCTATTATACCCGATTTCTACTAAAGAGTCAATTAATTTCACATAAAAGAGCCACTGCCCTCGCCGGGAATCCGCCGTGTTCCTTGAATCTCGCGGGCCTTTGTGCTATACTGTGGCTGCCAGGGAGCCAGGACCTGCAGGTCACAGGCCAGGGCCCTGTGCAGGAGGGTCGAGTGAGCGGGGAACACAAGACGACCGCCGTGAGAGGGCACAATCTACCGGCACAAGCCACGTCGTTCGTCGGCCGCCAGGAGGAGCTGGGCGAGATCGCCGGCTTGCTGGCCGATCCCCGCTGCCGTCTCCTGGTCCTCGTCGGGCCGGGCGGCATCGGCAAGACACGCCTGGCCATCGAGGCCGCGGCTGCCCTGCTCGGCGATTTTGCCGACGGAGTCTATTTTGTGCCCCTCCAGTCCGTCGCCGCCCCGGAGTTCATCGGACCCGCCGTAGCCCAGGCCATCGGGTTTTCCTTTTACGGCAGCGACGATCCCCGGGAACAGCTCTTTGATTACCTCCGCGACCGGCGGATGCTCCTCGTCGTCGACAACGTGGAGCACCTGCTGCCCGGCGGAGAACTGCTGGCCGAGCTGCTGGCCCGGGCGCCGCACGTCAAGCTCCTGGTCACTTCCCGCGAGGTGCTGGGCCTGCGCGAGGAATGGGTGCGCCCGGTCCGCGGCCTGGCCTTTCCGCCCGGCGAGGGCGCCGCCCCAGCCGGTTCTTACAGCGCCGTGCAGCTCTTTGCCGAGCGGGCGCGGCAGGTGAACGCCAGCTTTTCCCTGGAGCGCGAGGCCGGCTGCGCCGCCGAGATCTCTCGCCTGGTGGAGGGCATGCCCCTGGCCATCGAGCTGGCCGCGGCCTGGCTGCGCGCCCTGCCCTGCGCCGAGGTGGCCCGCGAGATCCAGGGCAGCCTGGACTTTTTGACCACGACCCTGCGCAACGTCCCCGAGCGACATCGGAACGTGCGGGCGGTCTTTGAGCAGACCTGGAACCGCCTGCCGGCAGCCGAGCAGGAGGTCTTTCGCCGGCTGTCGGTCTTTCGCGGCGGATTGACCCGCGAGGCGGCCGGCGCCGTGGCCGGTGCCGATCTGCCCACGCTCCAGTCCCTCGTCGACCGCGCTCTCCTGTCGGTCTCGCCCGCCGGCCGCTACGAGATTCACGAGCTGCTGCGCCAGTTCGCCGCCGAGCGTCTTGCCGCCGAGCCCGAGGTGTGGGCGGCGGTCCACCAGCACCACTGCTCCTACTATGCCGGCTTTCTCGCCCGTAGCGAGGCTAGCCTCAAGGGTGATGATCAGGTGCTCGCCCTGACGGAGGTCGCCGACGAGCTGGACAACGTCCGCGCCGCCTGGCGCTGGGCCGTGGACGAGGGCCTCGAAGATCAGATCCGCGACTCCATGGGGAGCCTGCACATCTTTTACCAGGCGCGCAGCCTGTTCCGCGAGGGCGCCAGGGCCTTTGACGTCGCCGTGGAGCGTTTTCAGGGGCGAGGCAGCGAGCTCTTGCCCGCCCTGCGCCTGTTGCAGGCCTGGTTCTATGCCAGCGCCATGGACCAGAACAAGCTCCGGGCCCTGGTCGACGAGGGAGTGGCGGGGCTGCGCGCCGCCGGCACGGGCGACACCCTGGCCATGGCCCTGGCGGCCACGAGCTGGCTGGGCATAGAGGAGGCAGCGCCTCCCGCGCCCGGGCTGCCCGAGCTGTACGAGGACAACCTGGCTGCCTTTCGGCGGGCAGGCGACCTCTGGGGCGAGGCCTGGTCGCTCTATTCCCTGGGCTCCCTGGCCTGGGCCGCCCACCGCGACGAGGAGGCGCGCGACCTGCTGCAGGCCAGCCGCGACCGCTTTTTGACGCGGGGCGATCGGTGGGGCTCGACCTATGCCCTGCACAACCTGGGCCTGGTCCTCTCCCGCCTCGGCGACTACCACGGGGCAGTGGCGGTCTTTCAGCAGTCTCTGCGCGCCTGCCAGCAGGTCGGCGATCGGGGGGGCGAGGCGTTTTCGCTTCACCAACTGGGCCTCGTCCTGGGCCTCCGGGAAGAGCACGGCCTTTCGATTCGCTACCTGGCCGACGCCCTGCGCGTGGCGCTCGAGATCAATGACGACGAGGGCGCCGTATGGCACCTGTACGAGATGGCCGTGGCCCTGAACCGCATGGGGCGCAACGACGAGGCCGTCGAGATCCTGGCTCACCTGTTGCAAACCCTGGGGCCGGGCTACGAGCGCGACACCATCGAATCGGCCCTGGCCGAGGCTGCGGCCGCCCTGCCGGCCGATGTCGCGGCCGCGGCTCGGAGCCGGGGCGAGACGGCCAGCCTGGAGTCCCTGGCGGCATCCCTGATCGCTGAGTTCTTGCTGGCCAGCGAGGTCCGCCCCGCCCCTGCCGCCGGGGATGGCCAGCCCCTCGTCGAGCCCCTCAGCTCTCGCGAGTTGGAGGTGCTGGCCCTCCTTGCGGCCGGCCACTCCAACCGCGAGATTGCCCGGACGCTGGTGGTCACCGTCGGCACGGTCAAGAAGCACGCCCACAACATCTATGGCAAGCTCCAGGCCGGCAGCCGCACCCAGGCCATAGCTCGCGCCCGCGCCCTGGGCCTCCTGGACTAGCAGGTAGTCGGAGAGGTGCTTGCTTGCAGGTTCGTAGTGGGCGATTTATCGCCCAAAAACCGCGCTGAAGCGCGCACTACGAACGGGCTCTCGACAGGCTGATAGGACGGGGCACCGCCTCTTTTCAGGTTCGTAGTGGGCGATTTATCGCCCAAGAACCGCGCTGAAGCGCGCACTACGAACGGGCTCTCGACAGGCTGATAGGACGGGGCACCGCCTCTTTTCTCTGCCCGGTCAACCCCCCCCTCAACCCCAAATCAACCCCCGGATTCATCTTTGGATGGTCGACGCCTGCTTTCCGGGCGCGTATAATGGCGCCAGACGAACGGAAAGAGGAGATTCTAAATGTTTGACCAGCATCAAGAAGTGGCAAACTATCTGGCGGTACGCAATCGGAACCGGGCGGAGCAGGAGGCCGCCGGGCGGCTGCCCGGGCTGTCCCCGACGGGCCCGGAGCCACAATTGCCCTGGGCGCGCCTGCGGGCCTTGCTGGGGCGCATTGCCCCCCGCCGGCCGGCGCCCCGGCCGCGCCTTCGGGCCGGCCAGATGCGCGCCGAACGGCGCTAGGTGAGGGATCGTGGATGGAGTCCGGGGTTGCCCTGCGAGGCGCTTCCGGCAGTCGCGTCAGGCCATGGCCTGCCGGAGTGCCTCGGGCATGGGCCTGGGCGCGCCCGACTGGAGGTCGATCCAGACCTGGTGGGTGCGCGCCCGGGCCAGCAGGGCGCCGTCGGAGCGCCGGGCGATGAACGTGTAGCGGACGATGGACGTGGTCCCCGGGTCCGACGCCCAGGTGTAAAGGTCCAGCTCATCGTCCAGCAGGGCGGGCTGCCGGTACTCGATGCGGTGCTGCCGGGCGACGATGCCCAGGCCCTCGGCCACCAGGCGCGTCATGCCCCAGCCCCGCGAGCGCAGCCACTGCAGGCCGCCGTCCTCGACGTAGGCCAGGTAGACGCAATTGTTGACGTGGCCCGCCGGGTCCAGGTCCCGCCACTCCACACGGCGGCCCAGGCGAAAGGCCGACCCGGGCGGCTGCGGGGGACCGGGAAACCGCGGCCGCGGGGGTCCCACCTCGGGCAGTCCTTCCGGAAAAAAGTCGGCCTTCATCTCGTCCGGGATGGCAGCTGGCCGGTCGCCATTGCGCTGCATGAAGGCCCAATCGGTCTCGGCCCTGGCCATCACCTCGTCTTGCCCCTCGAGCCGGAACTCGTAGACGCGCTGCGATCGCACCCGCCGGAAGTCGGCCACCCAGGTCTTGACCTGCACCCGGTCCTGGTAGCACAGGGGGCGCCGGTACTCGATCTCGGTGTCGCGCACCAACCAGTAAAAGCCCATGGCTTCGTAGCGCGCCATATCCCAGCCGGCGTCGGCCGAGGCGTCAAAGGCCGACTCCTGCATGTAGCGCAGGTAACCGGCGTGGTTCAGGTGCCCGTAGGCGTCGCACTCGTAATGTCGAACCTGGAAGCTGCGGACGTAGGTGCGTGGCATGGCCGGCCTCAATCCTTCGCCGCCACGTTGGCTGCCACCAGGACGGGGTCCCACACCGGCGCAAAGGGCGGCGCGTAGCCCAGGTCCATCTCCTGGATCTGGGGCACGGTCATGCGGTTGTAGAGGGCCGTGGCCAGGACGTCGATGCGCTTGATGGCGCGGTGGGGCCCTACGAGCTGCCCGCCCAGGAGCCGCCCGCTGCCGCCGTCCACGACGAGCTTGACGTGGGCCTCGGCGGCGCCGGGAAAATAGTGCGACAGGTCACTGGCCTGGATCTTGAACTCCTGGACGTCGTAGCCGGCGGCCCGCGCCTCCAGCGACGTCAGCCCCGTAAAGCCCACGGCCAGATCGAAACAGCGGACGATCATGGTTCCCAGGATGCCGCCAAAGGTCGCCGGCTTGCCGGCGGCGTTGCTGCCCGCCACGCGGCCCTGCTTGTTGGCCGTGCTGCCCAGGGGCACCCAGGCGGGCCTGCCCGTGACCAGGTGCAGCGCCTCGGCGCAGTCGCCGGCGGCATAGACGCCGGGCAGGTTGGTGCACATCTGGTCATCAGTGGCGATGGCCCCCGTCGGGCCCAGGGCGACGCCCGCGGCGCGCGCCAGGTCCACGTTGGGCTCCGCCCCCAGGCCGAGGATCACCGTGTCGCAGGCATACTCCTCGCCCACGGCCTGCACGGACTCCACGTCGTCGTCCCCCTCAAAGCCGACGGCCGGGCCTTCCGCGATCTCGACGCCGTGGCGGCTCAGCTCGGCGTGTACCAGCTCGCGCATGTCGTCGTCGAGGGTGGCGCGCAACACCTTGCCCGACCGGACCAGTATGGTCACCTCCAGGCCCAGGCGCCGCAGCGTTTCGGCCATCTCGACCCCGATGTAGCCGCCCCCGACGATGACGGCGCTCTTGGGCTTTTCTTCCCGGAGATAGCGTTGGATGGCAAGCCCCGACTCCAGGGAGCGCAGGCCAAAGATGCCCCCCAGCTCGCAGCCGGGCAGGGGCGGGCACGACGGCCGCGCGCCGGTGGCAATCACCAGGCGGTCGTAGGGCTGCTCGAAGGCGCGGTCGCGTTCCAGGTCGTGGACCCACACCGTCCTGGCCCCAGGATCGATGGACGTCACCTCGTGGTGGACCTTGACCTCCACGCCCTGCCTGGCCATCTGCTCGGGGGTGCGCACGATGAGCTCCTCGATGTGGGGCACGTCGCCGGCCAGGAAATAGGGCAGGCCGCAGGCGGCGTACGAGATATGGCCGCCCTTCTCATAGACCACCACTTCCAGGTCGCGCCTTGTGCGCTTGGCTTTGGCGGCGGCGCTCATGCCGGCCGCTACCCCGCCGATGACGACGAGCCTTTCTGCCATCTTTCCTTCCTCCTCTGAATGACCGGGCGCAACGCCAGGTTGCATGCAGGGGTAGGCTACCGTGAACCGGCGGATTTGTCAAGCCGGGCCGAGGCAGGAACGGCTGCCGCGCGCGGCGCGAGGAGGAGGGGCCCCGGCATCCGCGTCAGGCCGGCGCGTCGCCCAGCGTGCCGGCGATGCTCCGGCGGTGCAGCAGCTCTTCGATGACCTGGAACAGCCGTTCGGCGGGAAAGCCGCGCAGCAGAACCACGTCGGCGCCCGCTGCTTCGGCCTGGGCCCGTTCCCGCAGGCTGCAGACGAGCACTACGGACCCGCACTCCGGGTGGTCGGCCTTGATCTGCTGCAGCAGCCGCCATGGCGCTCCGTCGGCCATGTCGCTGTCGAGCAGGACCAATTGCGGCTGGACGGACTCGACCAGGCCCAACGCCGAGGGCTCGTCGTCGGCCTGGTGAACCTGCCCAATGAGGGGGGTGGCCATGAGCAGCGCCCGCCAGGCGTCGCGCAGGCGGCCCGGCCGGGCGACGATCAGTGCCGGGGTATCCGTTTTCATTGTTTCTATGCCCCGTCCCTTCATGCTGGCTGCCATCGCTCAATCATAACACGCCCCGGCCGGGCACGCATCGGCCCTATGCCGGAACCGGGTCCGGGCAAAAGGACGGGCCTCCGGCCGGCCGTGATGCGTCAATTGCCCCAGGACTTCCGACAAATGGCGTAGCCGCCCGGCCCTGGCCATCATTCCGTGCCTCCGTTTCCCTTCGACTCGGCCTCGATGGGCAGGTAGATGCGAAAGCGCGTGTCGCCCGGCTGCGAGGTGACCGTGATCTCGCCGCCGTGGCGCTGTGCCACGATCTGGTAGACGATGGTGAGGCCCATGCCCGTGCCCTGGCCTGGCTTCTTGGAGGTGTAAAAGCTGCGGAACAGGAAGGGCCGCACCTCCTCGGGAATGCCCGGCCCGTCGTCGGCGATCTCGACGGCGACCCGCGGCCCCTCGCGCCAGGTGCGTATCCGGATGTGCCCTCCGTCCTCTCCAAGGGCGTCGATGGCATTGTCCAGGAGGTTGGTCCACACCTGGTTCAGCTCCCCTCCGAAGGCCTCGATGGCCGGCAGGTCGTTCTCGTAGTCGCGCTCCACCTTGATGTCCTGGAGCTTGTGGCCCAGGATCAGCAACGTGCTCTCCAGGCCGGCGTGCACGTCCACCTCCTGGCGAGAGCCGCGGTCCATGTAGGTGTACGCCTTGACGGCCGCGACCAGCTCCGAGATGCGCGCCGTGCTCTGTTCCACGATGCGCAGCAGCTCGCCCACGCCCGCCACGCTGCCCACCCAACGCAGGGCGGCCTCCAGCGCCGTGGGCGACAGCCTGCCGGCCAGCTCCTCCACCCTGGCCCGGTCGAGGCCGCTGGACACGAGCCGCGGCGCCAGCTCCCACGGCTCGTCCATGTCTCTCTCCTCCAGCCAGCGGCTCAGCTCCTCCTCCTTGTCGCTGATCTCCAGGCGATTTCGCACGGTGGCGCTGGCCTGGTCGACGGCCTCCTGCTGGAGCGCGGCCAGCTCCAGGATCTGGCCCGGTTTCAGGTCCTGGTCCTGGAGGGTAAAGGTCAGGCGGTGGAGCCTGCGCAGTGATTCGCGCAGTTGGCCCGCAGCGCGCCGGCCGGCGGCGGCCGGGTTGTTCAGCTCGTGGGTGAGCCCCGCCGACATCTGTCCCAGGGCCGCCAGCTTCTCGTTCTGGTGCAACAGCGACTCGGCGGCCCGCAGGCGCCACACCAGGCCCGAGACGAGGAGGTGGTTCGCCGGCGAGGTGGCCTGCACCTGCCGCAGGTAGGTCTCGGCGCCGACCTTTACCAGGCGGCTGGGCCGGACGGCACGCACGCTGGCCAGGAACGGCGTGCCGATGAGGAGGGGCTCCTCGTCCTCGGCACAGGTCAGGACCCGTTCTTCGGCGTCGCCCTGCCGGGCGACGCGCACCTCGCCATCCACGAGGATGTAAAAGTTGTCCGTCAGCTCGCCGTTGTCCGCGATCTCTTGCCCGGGGTCCAGGTGTACCCGGGTGCCCTGCCCCGCCAGCCACTTGTACTCGTCCGGCGCAAGCGGGGCCGTCAGGGGCAGCGCATCCGCGGAGGTGGAGATAGGGGGCTTCTGGTCAGTCACCTCACACCTCCGCCAGGTAGCGATGCACGAACTGCACGACGATAGAGCCCTCGCCCACGGCCGACGCCACGCGCTTGATGGAGCCCTGCCGCACGTCTCCGGCGACAAAGACGCCGGGCACGCTGGTCTCCAGGGTGTAGGGCAGGCGCTGCAGCGGCCAGGCCCGCGGCCGATCCCCGTCCATCAGCTCGCGGCCGGAAACGACAAAACCGTGCTGGTCGCGGAGCACTTCTTGCCCCAGCCAATCGGTGTGGGGCCGGGCGCCGATAAAGATGAACAGGCTGGAGGCGGGCACGGTTTCCGCCTGGCCTGTGCTGGTGTCGGTGAGGATGAGCGCCTCCAGGTGCTCGTTGCCCATGGCGCCCGTCACCTGCGTGCAGGTGCGGATGCAGATGTTCTCCGTGGCCTGCAGCCGCTCCACCAGGTAGTGCGACATGGTGACCGCCAGCGACTCGCCCCGAACCAACATGTAGACCGTGCGGGCATAGTCGGCGAAATAGACCGCCGCCTGTCCCGCCGAGTTGGCGCCGCCGACGATGTACACGTCCTCGCCGCGCACCGACTGGCCCTCCGTCATGCCCGCGCCATAGTACACACCCGCGCCGGTCAGCGCCTCGGTGCCGGGCACGTCCAGGCGCCGGTACGAAACCCCCGTGGCAATGACCACCGCCCGGGCGCCGACCTCGGTGCCGTCGCGCAGGACGACGCCCCGGTAGGCGCCCTGCACCACGAGCCCCACCACCTCTTGCGTGGAGAGGATCTCGGCGCCAAATCGCCGCGCCTGGATGACCGCCCGCCGCGCCAGCTCGCCCCCGGAAATGCCCGAGGGAAACCCCAGGTAGTTCTCGATGCGAGAGCTCATGCCCGCCTGGCCGCCGGGTGCCTCGCGCTCGATGACCAGCGTGCTGAGACCCTCGGACGCGCCATAGACGGCCGCCGCCAGGCCGGCGGGGCCGCCGCCCACGACCACCAGGTCGTACAGCGCGCTCTCGGCCCGGATCTGCAGCCCGACCTTGGCCGCGATCTCCTGGTTGCTGGGGGCCTGGAGGCACTCGCCGTCGGGAAAGAGCAGGAGGGGCAGCGCCGGCGATTGGAGGCCGAGCTGGGCCAGGAGGCGGCCAGCCTCGGGCTCCTTTTCCAGGTCCAGCCAACTGTACGGCACCTGGTTCCGGGCCATGAAATCCTTGGCCTGGTGCGTCTTGGGTGACCAGCGGTGTCCGATGACCCGCACGCCGGCAAAGGAGGGGCGGAAGGTGGCCTGCCATTCGGCCAGGAGGTCGTCCAGGATGGGGTAGAGGTGCTCCTCCGGCGGGTGCCAGGGCTTGAGCAGGTAGTGGTGCACGCGGGCGTCGTTGATGGCCCGGATGGCCGCCTCCGTATCGCTGTAGGCCGTCAGGAGGACGCGCATGGCCGTGGGATAGATCTCGATGGCCTGCTGCAGAAACTCGACGCCGTTCTTGCCCGGCATACGCTGGTCGACCAGGAACAGGGCCACCGAGTCGCCCCGCAGGCGCAACTGCTCGACGGTCTCCAGCGCCTCGTCGGCCGAGGACGCCTGCAAGACGCGATAGTCCTTGCCATAGTGGCGCCGCAGGTCCTGGCCTACGACCTGGAGGACTTCCGGATCGTCGTCGATGGTCAGCAGAATAGGTTTTGACATAACGTTCCCTTTCAAGCCAGGGGCTGCTCCGGCTCGGGCGTCGCCTGGGCGGTTTCCAGCAGCTCCCGGGCCTGCCGCAGCTCGATGGTATCGTGGCCCTCCTGGTAACCGGCGTAGCAGCTTTCCAGGACGGCCAGCCCTTCGGCCTGGCGGCCCTGGCGGGCACAGAGGCGGGCCAGGCTGAGGGCCGCGCGCAGCTCCAGCGCCCGGGACTGTTGCTCGCCGGCCAGGTCGAGGGCCTTGCGCAGCAGCTCGCCCGCCTCGTCCTCAAAGCCGGGCTCCAACAGGAGCAGTTCGGCATGCAGCCGGTACTGCTCCGGCAGGTACCAGGCCTCCTCGTTGGGGTAGAGGGCCTCTTCTATGGCCCTTAGCCCCTCGGCCCGCCTGCCGGCCACCAGGTAGGCTTCGGCCAGGCTCGTGCGGCCATACGACACCAGCCCGGCGCCGCTGGCCTCCCACAAGAAGAGGGACTGGGTCAGCTCGGCCAGTCCGGCCTCCACCTGGCCCAGGTGGACCTGGGCCAGGCCGCGCAGCATGCTGGCGTTGGCCTGCCAGGCGCCAAAGCCCCGCTCCCGGGCCAGGTCAAAGGCCCGGCCGGCCTCGGCATAGCACTCGGGCCATTCTCGCAGGTAGGAGTGGAGGCTGGCGGCGTGGATGGAGGCCATGGTGCGGCTGTAGGGGTGGTTGACCTGCTCGGCGAGGGCCAGCGATCTCTTGCTCGCCTCCCGGGCCTGGTCGGGCAGCCCCTGGAGCCACATGGTGCGCGACAGGAAGGAATGGGCCGCCACGCAGGGGTCCTGGCCGTAGGCGTGCGTCAGATCGGCGTGGAGCCCCGGGTTGTAGAGGGCGATGACGAGCTCCAACTGTTGCCGGGCGGTCTCGTACCGGGCACCGTACATGGCAGAGATGCCCAACAGCAGGTGACAGATCAGGGTACAAGCCGTGTCGCCTGCCTGTTGGGCCATGACCAGGAGGCGTGAGCCTTCTTCGACAACGTGGCCCACCTGGCCCCGCATCAGGTAAAAGACCAACTGGCCCAGCAGCAGTTGCGCCGACTGGGGCGGATCACCCATGAGATGCACCAGCTCCCGGGCACGGCTAAAGGCCCGGTCCACGCGGGGCGAGCCGTAGCCAAAGAGGGCGATAAAGACCATGCCCAGGGTGATCTGCAGCTCGGTCTCCAGTTTCATCTGCTGCGGGCTCGGGGGCAGGCCGGCCGCCAGTTCCAGGCCCCGCACCAGGTGTGCCGCCGCCTCGTCGTAGCCCGACAGCCGCCTGGCGCGGTTGGCGGCCTGCAGCCGGTACCTCGCCGCCTTGTCCAGCAGGCCGGCCTTCTCAAAGTGATGGGCCAGTTGCGCGGCCATCTCTTCCGTTTGCCCGGCGGCCAGCTCTTCAAGCGCCTGGCCCACGTCGCGGTGGAGGTAGAGCTGCTCGGCGTCGCTCAGGCTGTTGTAGAGGTAATGATGGAACAGGTTGTGGGCAAAACGGTAGAGCGACAGCCGCACGTAGCCCACCTGAACCAGGCCCTCCGCCTGGATCAGGCGATGGCGCCTCTGGAGCTCGCCGCTGAGCTGGCGGACCACCTCTCGCTCGGGCATCGACTGCACGCGCGCCATGACCTCGGCGGAAAACCGCTCGCCCTCGACGCTGGCCACCTGCAGCATCTCGCGCAGGTCGGCGCTCAGGCGGTCGATGCGCTCTTCGATGACGCCCTCGACGCGCGCCGGCAGCGTGCTCCAGTCCAGCGTTGGCCCTTCGACCCAGCGCCCCCGGGCGTCCTTGACAATGTTCTTGCGCTCCTGCATGGCCCGCAGCAGCTCCACGGTATAGAGGGCGTGGCCGCCCGTGTGCCGGAAAAGCGCCGCGCGGAACTCTTCTCCCAGGGCGTTCGGTTCCGAGTCGAGGAGCGAGTCCACGAACCGGCGCTGGCCCTCCTCGGGGATGGCGTCCAGGTCCAGCGTGATGTCGCCGTAATAGCGGGTCAGCTCGTTCAGGACGGGCTCCAGGGGATGGCGCTGGCCCTCGCGGCCGGCGGCCAGGTCGTTGGGCCGGTACGAGCCGATGATGAGGACCCGGCTGGATTCCAACCGGCGACCCAGGTGAAAGAGGAGGTTGATGGACGCGCCATCGGCCCATTGCAGGTCGTCCAGGAAGAGGATGAGGGGGATCTTCTGGCTCAACCGCTGCACAAAGGACGTGTACTGCTCCAGGATGCGGCTCTGCTCCGCCGGTGTCTCGCCCGCGCCGGCGGCCAGCCCCTTTTTCTCCGCCAGCAACTCCAGGCGATCCATCCAGCCCACCTTCTCGGCGATGGCCTTCCCGAACTCGCCGATGAGCTTGCCCCCCGGCACGAGGACGCCCACGAGGTCGGGCGCCACTTCCACCAGGATCTGGACCGAGCGGACCAGCACCGTTCGCAGGCGGCGATCGTTTTCGGCCGGGCCGCCTGCCTTCGCGCCCTTGGCCGTCACCTGCCCGGTGAGCATCGCCAGGGCCTCGCGGAAGGGCAGGTAGGGGTCGCCCGCGCCCGTCTGGGCGTTGCAGCTTCCCGCGGCCAGCGCGACCTCCGCATTGGAGGCAAAGGCCTGTTCCACGAAATGGTGGACCAGGGCCGTCTTGCCGCTGCCCGCCTGGCCGGCCACAAAGCAGATCTGGCCGTTGCCGGCCAGGGCCTCGGCCAGGTGGCGATGCAGGCTCGCCAATTCATGTTCGCGATCGACAAACATGGCATCCCTCACCAGGGCTTTCCTCACCAGGGATAGGCTTGTTCGGCCGGCTTGGCGGCGGCCGCCAGGGCCGACGCCTCGTCGGGGTGGAGGCTGATGGCCTCGTTCAGGCGCGTCAGTTCAAAGATGTGGCGATAGTGCTCGTCGAGGCCACAAGCCAGCAGCCGCTTTTGCTGCCGCTGGGCGCGAATGAGCAGCGTCACCAGCAGCCCGATGCCCGAGCTGCTCATGTACTCCAGGCCGTCGAAATTCAGGAGTATGTTGCGCACGTTCCGGTCGCACGCTTCGTTGTAGGCGGCCATGAGCTGATCTTCGCCAAAGGTCGTCAGCTCACCGTGCACCTCCAGGATGCAGGTATCGCTGCCGGCCTGGCGAACGCGAACCTTGATCTTGGGCGAGTTGGACATGGTGCCTCCTTATGGCTCAGGGCGTTGCCTGAAACCCTGTCCCGTTTCCGGTACGTTCCCTGTTCTGGGGGCCGTCCCACGCGGCCCCGGCCAGCGCGCTCTCCTCGTCGTCATAGATGGCGATATAGTCCGACAACCGGGTGATCTGAAAGATCTCGCGAAAGTGCTCGCACAACCCGTAGGCCAGGATGCGCCGCTGCGCCTGCCTGGCCCGCATGATCAACACGACGAGCAGGGCGATCCCCTTGCTGTTGATGTAGCGCACGTCGCCCATGTCCAGGATGATGGCTCCGGGATCGGCTTCTTCGGCGGCGGTGTAGGCCCTGCCGAGCACTCCCTCGGCAAAGCCGTCCACCTCTCCGCGCATCTCGACGATGGCGGCGCCTGCCCGGCGCCGCACGCCAGCCTCAAGGTGCTGCACCGGCGTTTTCCTTTCCTTGCTGCGCTCGCAGCATGACGAGCTCCACGGTGTGCCCTGTCTCGTCCTGGACGACGTTGACGCAGTCCATCATCTTTTTTATGAGAAAGGTCCCCCAGCCGCGGGGAGACTGGAGCCCCGCGATCTTGGCTTCGATGTCGGGCTCTTCCGGCTCGCCGGGGGGAGGCCCGTTCCCCTGGTCGGTGATGCGCACGGCGATGGCCTCGGAAGAGCACAGCACCTCGATGTCCACGGGGAGCTCGGCGCGATATTCGTTGCCGTGCTCCATGGCGTTCATCGTCGCCTCGCCCACGGCCGTCTGCAGGCGGTCCAGTTGCCGGGGCGACAGCCCCAGCTTTTCCACGGCCCGGCTCACCTTCTCAATGGCGTGGTGCTCGCCGCCGGGCTCGCTGGGCAGCGAGAAGTGGTCCAGGATCTGCCAGTGGCCCGCGCCGGGCGACCCGGCTTTGTCCCGGGGCCCGCAATCCTCGGGCGTGCCCCGGTGCAGGGTGAGGAGGGTGACGTCGTCCTCCTGCTGCCAGCCCCGCCCGGTAAAGCTCTCCAGCTCGGACAGCAGGCGCTGGATGAGGGTCGGGCACTGGGCGGCCCCCTGGCTCAGGATCGCCTGCAAGCGGGCGTTGCCAAACATCTCGCGGTGCGAGTTGTGGGCTTCCACCAGCCCGTCGCTGTAAAAGACCAGGCATTCTCCCGGCTCGATGGTCGTCTCGACCTCTTCGTACACCATGCCCGACATGAGCCCCAGGGGCATGCCCGTGGCCCGCAGCTCGACCGCCTGGCCGCTGCCGTTGCGCGCCCCGTTCCGCGTGCGGTAGGGCAGGTTGTGGCCAGCGTTGGCAAAGCGCAGCCTGCCCGTCTTGGGGTCCAGGATGGCGTACAGGCAGGTCACAAACATCTTGGGCGGGATCTCGCGCACCAGCAGCTCGTTCACCTGCTGCAACACCTGTCCCGGCGACCCCGAGCCACGGGCCGTGGAGCGCAACAGGCTGCGCGTCGTGGCCATGACCAGGGCCGCGGGCACCCCCTTGTCGGTCACGTCGCCGATGAGCAGCCCCAGGCGGCCGTCGTCCAGCCTCACATAGTCGTAAAAGTCGCCGCCCACGGCCTGCGCCGGCTGGTAATGGCCCGTCACCCGCCAGCCGGCCAGGTTGGGCATGGACTTGGGCAGCAGGGTCTGCTGGATGACCCGCGCCACGCGCATCTGCTGTTCCAGGCGGGCGCGGTCCAGGGCTTCGCGGCGCCGTTCGTGGGCCAGGAACCCGAACCCCACGGCGGGCAGGACAATGCCCAGGATGAGCAGCCCCAGGAGGAGCCGCTGATAGCTGCGGCTGGCACTGGTCAGGCTGGCCCACTCGTCCTCGGTGACGAGGCCCCACGGCGTGCCGGGCACCGGGGCGATGCCCACCACCCGCTCCCCGTCGCGGTAGGCGTCGATCTGCCCCGCCAGGACGCGGCCCAACAGGTCGGGGTCCTCGAACTGCGTGCCGATCTGGTCCGCCTCGGGGTGGTAGATGACCTGCCCGCTGGAGTCGACGAGGATGGCCGTCCCCTGCTCGCCGATGCGCAGGCGCACCAGGCTGGCGTAAAAGGCGCTGATGGTCGGCTCGCCCAGGCGAAACATGCCCGCCAGGGCCCCCAGAAAGTCGCCGCGGTGGCTCGTGATGGGCACCGCGACGACGACCACCTGGCTTCCCTGCGGGCCGTCGGCCAGGGCGTCCGACACGACGACGCCCTCGCCGCCCAGCAGGCGCCGGAAAAAGAGCCGGTCCGACCAGTCCTGGCGAAAGATCTCGGGGCGGCCCGGCTCGGCGCCCATCACCTGGCCGCGGCTGTCGAGGAGGACCACGCCGCCGTCAAAGGACGCCAGGCGCCGCCGGGCGTCTTGCAGCGCCGAGCGCTGGCCCACGGGATAGTCCTCGTAAATCGCCAGGGTCCGGGCGAGGCTGACCAGGGGCTCCGAGAACTTGAGCACCTCTTCTCGCAGGCGGCTGGCCGCCTGGTAGGTGCGCTCCCGGTTTCGGGCCTCGATCTCGTCCTCGAGCTTGCCCTCGTAGGATAGGAAGGTGAGGACGGCGACTGCCGCCAGGATGGCCACCGTGGGCACAAAGGACCAGGTGAGAATCCGCGCGCGGAGCTGCCGCCACCGGCTACGCACCACCTAGCCCTCCCGGCGCGGCTTCTGAAGCGCCTCGATCTGGGACGATACCTCGCGCATCAGGTCGACGGGGGCCTGCCCCAGGGTAAAAATCTGTTGCCAGGCAGCCCTGGCCAGGCGGCTCGCCTCGGCCTGGTTGGCAAAGACCTCGGCGGTGACGGAATAGCCGTTGAGGTGACCGTCGGCAAAGACGGCAATGTCCACGTCCCGGGTCCGGGTGGCAAACTCGCTGCGCACGATCTCCACCCACTGATCGATGAGCGACGCGCGAGCCGGCTGCAAGAAGTTGGCCCGGGCCATGGCCAGGCCGTACTCGCGGCTGATGAGAAACTTGACCAGCTCCCAGGCCGCCTCCGGATAACGCGTCCCGGAATAGATGGCAAAGCCGTCGGTGGTGGCCAGCGTGGCCCGCCGCACGGGCCCGGCGGGCATGGGCGCCACGCCCACGGAGAAATTGGCCCCGGCCAGGATGTCCTTCAGCGCCCAGGAGCCATCCTCCACCATGGCGATCCTGCTGTCGACAAAGGCCCGGCGCGTCTCCACGTTCTGGACGTCGAGGAAGCTGGCCATCAGCCGGTCGTCCCACATCCGGCCGCGGATCCACTCCATGGCTTCCAGCGAGGGGGGCATGGCCATCATGCTCAGCGTGGCGTCCGCCGGGTTGACGAAACGCCCGCCCCAGGCGTTGACGTGCACCTGGATCCGGTCCCAGGCAACGTCCATCATGCTGCCCCAGATCTCGGGCACCCCGGCTCGGTTCCGGTCGCCGCAGACGCGCTTCATGGCGGCCAGGTAATCCTCGTGGTCCCAGGAGGCATCGGGATAATCGACGCGGCGCGCGTCGAACAGCCCCTTGTTGTAATAGAGCGCCAGGGCCCCGTGGTATTTGGGCAGGGCGAACTGGAGGCCATCGGGGGTAAAGAGCGCGCGGTATTGGGCCGGGTCCCACTCCTCGATGGTCTCCCGGTCCAGGTCGGCCCGGACGTAGGGTGCCAGGTCCAGCAGGTAGCCCTGCTGGCCCCAGGCCGGCAGCCAATCGCAGCAGCCCGCCAGGACGTCGGGGGCCGTCCCCGACTCCATGTCCAGGGGCATCTGCTCCAGCAGGTTCTCGGGATCGGGCGTGTAGAATACCTGGATGTTGGGGTGGGTCTCGTGAAATTCCTCCAGCATCTGCTGGGCCATCTCCGGGAACCAGTCGGTGCGCCAATCCTGGTAAACGAGCTGGACCTTGCCATCCCTGCTTGCCCGCGAGCTGAGGGTGGGGGAACAGGCCGCCAGCGCGGCGCTCGCGGCCGCGGCGCCGGCCAGGCGCATGAATGCGCGGCGCGACAGGGGTCGAGACTGCCTTCCTTCTGTTGCCATAGGGTCAGACGCCTTCACAGCACGGTTTCCGCCAGTATATCACCTGGTGGCCTGCCGCGCATCGGCGTCCAGGCCCAAATCCCCTCTGTCAAAAGCCGCAACCGCCCTCAGAAGCGGCTAGTACAAATGACGTAGCGCCTCGCCGGCCTCGCCGGAGTAGCCCAACTCCCACGGCCGCAGGTCGAGTAGACCTGCCACACACTGCCGGATGGCCTCCGCCAGCTCGGCGTCGGGCAGGCGCGCCAGGCGCGGGCCGATCCAGCGACCGAGGAGGGCGTCGAGGGTCGAGCCGTCATTGAGGACGATGGGGATCAGGCCGGCGAGGCTGACTTCGTCCCGGCCGGCGGGGCTCGCCCATCGGGCGCTGGCCAGGTCCTTGTAGGCGCGGCGCACGTCCGGGTCGGGCACCGTGGACAGCTTGTTGTGCAGTGCCCGCAGGTCGGGGGCGTCTTCTGCCATCCAGGTGAGGTAGGAGTCGACGAGGGCCAGTCGCTCCTGCCGAAAGCTATCGGCGTGCACGCGCCCGGCTATGCCCTGGGCGCCGTCGAGCAGGGAGACGTTCCCTTCCCGGCCCCATATGGGCTGCCGGGTGCGGGCCGGGTCACCGAACTCGTGGCAGCGGCTCGCCAGGGCCAGGAGCGAGAGGGTGCCAAAGCCGGCAAAGCCGCCGTCGCATTGGCTGGCTTTGATCAGCTCGTCAAAGGCGTCCTCCCGCCGGCCCTGCCAGAACAGGGCCGCCGCCCGGGCGCTGCCTGCCCGCATGGCCGTCCCCCACTGGTCGTCGCCGGCGGCCGCTGCGGTCAGGTAGTCGCGCACGTCTTGCAGCCCCGGCAGCCCGGCGTCCATTCCGCGCCGGGCCGCCTCGCCCTCCAGGATGGAGGGCAGGTCGAGGGCAAAGATGACGCCTTCGCGGTCGAGGGCAACGGCCAGGATGGCCTGCAACCGGACCCGCACCCAATCCACGTCGGGGACGGCCAGGCAGGCGCTGGCCAGGGCCACGAGCCCCAGGTCGCGGTAATGAGGGTAGGCGTTGGGGATGACCATGGCCAGCATGTCGTCGATGCCCTGCTGCCCGATGGGCTCGGATGCCAGGGCGGTCAAGATGTCCGTCAGCGTGGAGGTAAAAAAGGCCGCGTCGGCATCCAGGGTATAGATCCAGACCGTGGCCTCGCTCGCCGGCTGGTCGCCCACGATGTGGCGATAGCCCTCCAGCCAGCGCCCCAACTCCTGGATCAGCGCCTCCCGCCCGGAGGGGTCCGGAGGCTCGGCGGTCCTGTACCGGTGGAGGAGCTGCTGCGGGTCATCGCCCGGCGCCAGCGTGGCCAGCCATTCCGCGGCCGTGCGCCCCGCCGCGTCCGTGCGGGCCAGGATGCGGGCCGTGTGGGCGCGCAGCGCGTCGGACAGGGGGCTGCTCCACAGGCTGGGCAGGCGCTCGGCCGACTCGAACAGCTTTTGCAGGGTGGCGGTCTCGCCGCGCACCGCCGCTTCCCAGGCCAGGTAGAGCTGCAGGGCCTCGGCCCACCGGCCGCGGGGCCGGGGCGCGATGCCAAAGAACGAGGCCCGCTGTACCGCCCGGTCCAGGTTGTCCCGCTTCACGTCGTCGAAAATTGCCCGGGCGATGCTCGACGAGCGCGTGATTCGCCGGTAGAGGCCGGCAAGCTGGAGGACGCGGCTCACCTGCCCGAGCTGGACGGCCACCTCCACCGCCAGCCGCACGTCGTCCAGGCTCGCCCGGGCGTCGCCCAGCCTCTCGAACTGGGCCGTGCGAAAGTCGTCGTCCAGGACCAGGGTGTACAGCTCTTCCGCTACCTTGCGCCGTTCCGCCGGGGTCAGGTCCGGCATGAGACGGGCGCGGAGGTGGGCGCCGAGGCGCTGCAGGCCATAGGTGTCGCACTCTTCCCAATGCCCGCCGTACGAGTCCAGGTAGTAGCGGCAGATGCGGGCGTGCTCGTCGGCCGGCGGCGTGTAAAAGGGGTTGAGGTCCGGCGCGCCGGCCGCGGCCAGCTCGGGGGTGGCCAGGAAGTCGTTCATGGAGCGGTGAAACAGGCGATAGCCGCCCGGGTCGGGATCGTACTCGGTCAGGGGCTGGACCTGCTGCAGCAGGGGAAGGACCTCGCCGGCCCTTTTTCCCGTCCAGCCGGGCAGCCGGTCCAGGGGCGCCGCAGGGATGGCGACGCTGAGGCTGCCCAGCAGCGGCTGGTAGGTGCGCGGCCACCGGCCGTCGGGCTTCAGGTCGTCGCCGTCGGGCACCAGGCGGTGGAGATAGCCGCGATAGAGGCCAAAGAGCCCGGGCGGCAGGCCCCCCAGCTCGGCCGGCGAGCGCCGCCCGGAGGCGATCTCGTCCAACAGAAAGGTGACGTACAAGAAGTTGCCCGCTGCCGCTTCGACGATGGCCTCCTCGGCCCCGGCCGGCGCGCCCATGCGAGACAGGCGGCGCCGCACATAGTCCCGCAGGTCGGCCACGTTCAGCGCCTGGTAGGCGGGGTCCGACAGATTCAGGCGCCGCGCCCCGGGTAGGCGGTCCAACACCCCGGGATTGTTCCGGCTGGTGAGGAGAAACCGGACGCCCTCCGGCAGGTCGCCGGCTCCCGCCAGGAGGGTGACGATGTTTGGTGCGGGAAAGTCCAGCGCTTCGTCCAGGCCGTCCACCAGGATCCACGCCTGGAGCCCGGGGCAGCTTCTTGCCACCTCCACGAGGGGATCGCGCACCAGCCGGTTAAAGGTGTCCCGGGCGTTGCTGGCGTTGACCACAAAGGCCTCGATGTTGAGGGCGATCATCTGGCCCATGTTGGTGCCGGCCTGCTGGGTGACCGTGTAGCTTGTCGTCGGGTCGTGGAGCTCGCGGAGGGTCCGGGCAAAGGCGGGGAACCGGCGCGCGAGCTGCGCCGCCAGGCTCTTGGAAAAGGTGACGGGATCGATGGAGCCGCCCAGGTCGGCGCCCACGCAGACGTGGGCCGCGCTCCAGCCCTGCGACAGGCGCTGCCAGGTCGCCGCTGCCGGGCCGTCGCCGGGGGGCGGGCCGCCGCCTGCCAGCCAGGCAGCCAGGGCCGTCTTGCCCGAGCCCGGCTCGCCCGTGACGAGCAGCATCCGCTCGGCGCCGTGCGCCTGCCACAGTTCCACCTCGTCCAGGACCCAGGTCCGGCCGACGAAATCCGCGGCCGCCTTCAAGGTTTCCCTGGGGATGGGCAGGTCGGGCACGGGCAGGGCAACGGGTGTGTCGCAGGCATGGCAGCACACCTGGTCCGGGGTCAACGGTTGGCCACATCGTTCGCAGTTCATCGTCCTCCTCCTCGCGGCTGGCGCCGCGGCCGGGGCCGTAAAAAGGCTTTGCTATCGGGTCGAGTGGGGGAACGGCTCTGTTCGCGGCCGCCGGGCGCGGGCCGCGGCGGCGCAGAACACAAGATAGCACAGGTCGTGCCGCTTGTCAATGGGCAGTTGGACGAGACCCTGGAGCCGCCGTGGGGGCGCCCCCGCGGCTGCTACTGCTCTGCGGCAACGGAGCGCGCGCAGCGAAACCCGGCCCGCGGATCCAGGCTCCCGTGGGAGGAGTTTCGTGCCGAACAGCGGCTCATGTCTTGCACCCAGGCTGCGGTCCCGACCGGATCGTGCCACGGGGAGCCGCGCACGCAGTGATTCCATGGCGGCCCTGGGCCGAGGGGATTGTGCGCCGGCATGTCCGAGTAGCCACCCCAGTTGTACCAATCGAATATCCACTCCGACGCATTGCCAACCAGATCCATAACCCCGTAGGGGCTGGAGCCCTCGGGATACGAGCCAACAGGCCGCAGCCCAGGCGCCCCGGCCTCCGCGGATGTTTCCCGCAAGAGTTGCCAGGCCGCGCTCCACGCCTCCTCAGAGCCAACCCGGGCCGCCGGCGACAAGGCCTGGGCCGAGACATCGACGTTGCCCCGGCGCGGATCCCAGGCCTCGCCCCAGGGGTACAGGCGGCCATCGGTGCCGCGGCACGCCTTCTCCCATTCGGCCTCGGTCGGCAAGCGCTTGCCGGCCCACGTGCAATAGGCGTTTGCCTCCTCCCAGCTCACGCCGAGCACAGGGTAGGAGGCCTGCCCGGCTGGATACTCGTCCCCGGACCAGTAAAGCGGCCCGTCGCGGCCGGTCTCTTGCACAAAGCGGCGATACTGAACGTTGGTAACCTCGTAACGATCGATCTCGAATGCGTCCAGGGAGACGGCATGCTGGGGGCGCTCGTCGTCGCGTCCCGTGTCGCTGCCCATGAGGAACTCGCCGGCCGGTATGAGAATGCGGCTGCGGTCCAATGCCACGGCCAATCTCGCCCAATCGGCCGAAGCGTCGAGCCAGCGCAGCAACTCGATCTCGGCCTTTGCATCCTGCTCACCCGGCAGGGCACGCACTGCCAGGTCGATCAACTCGTCGAGCCGGGTGGCAGCGTCTCGATAATCCGGATCGAGCGCCGTCAACTCGCGGAACAGCCTGGATGCCTCGGGCCATTGCCCCGCTGTCGCAGCCGCCTCGGCTGCCGCGTCCATCCTCGACTTTTGCGCTTCTGCCAGCAACAACCTCGCCGCGGCATAGGCCAGCAGCAGCCCCAGGATCGAGAGCAAGGCCCAACGCAACCTCTTCATGGCAATGCTTATGCCTCGACCACCGATTCCTCTTTCGCCGACGACGCCCACCTATTTTGCAGCATGCGTGCGTTTTTGTCAAGGGAGCCATTTGTGGGCAGTCCGACGGCCCGCCTTGAAATTGCCTCACCCCCGGATTTGCTGCTTCGGCCCATGATGGGGTACAATGCGCTCCAGCACGAATCCCCCGGATCGGTCCGGGAAGGGGAGTGAAGACGATGGAGCGGATGGCCTCTACGGCGCCGGCGTTGGATCGGGCACCATCATCTCGCCCGATGGCCTGATCCTGACCAACTGCCACGTGGCCGATCCCCTGAGCATGGGCATGTCGCCCTACGATATCCCGCGCATCGACTATCTCGGCGTGAGCCTGACCATCCGCTCCGAC
>DAOUHB010000081.1:0-10833 GCA_034428935.1 Anaerolineae bacterium
GGCGATCATCTCTTCGGCCGCCGTGTAGCGGCCGTTGTTGCGCATGATGCCGCCCACCAGGCCGGTGCCCAGCAGGCAGTCGGTCTTTTCCACCAGGATCACCTCGGCGCCGGCCTTTTTGGCCGCCAGCGCCGCGGCGCAACCGCCCCAGCCTCCTCCAATGACGACGATCCTAGGCATGGCTCTCCTCCCTTCTCATGCCTTCGCGCTTCTGGCTCGCCTCGTGAAACTTGAGCACGGGCGGCACCTCGCCGGTCTCGCACTCGGTGACAATGTCCACAAAGGTCGGACACTCGGAAGCCAGCGCCTGGCGCAGGGCCGGCTCGACCTCCTCCGGGTCCTCGACGCGCATGGCCTGCAGGCCAAAGCCCCGGGCGATGCCCGCGTAATCGACGTCGTTGAATTCTACGCCGAAACAGCGCCCGTCGTGGAACAGCTCCTGGCTGACCTTGATCCAGCCAAAGCAGGCATTGTTGAACTGGATGAGGGTCACCGGCAGGCCCAGGCGGCTGATGGTCTCCAGCTCGCCGGCGCTCATCCCAAAGCTCCCATCGCCCATGAGGCCGACGACGGTGGCCTTGGGGCTGGCCAGCCGGGCGCCCACGACGCCGGGCAGGGCGTAGCCCAGGCCGCCATAGCCGCGGGGAATGATGATCCGCCGGCCGGCCTCGGAGCGCAGGTAGGCTGCGGCAAAGGGTGTGGGCGTGCCGGCATCGGCGACGACGATGCTGCCCGCGGGCAGCAGCCGGGCCAGTGCCTGGAACACGCGCTGGGGCTTGATGGGCGCCGTGGTGGCCGCCGCCTTGACCTCGAACTCGGCCCAGAAGGCAGCCATCTCCCCCCGGCATTCCAGCAGGGGGTTGGGGCGCGGCTGGGGAGCGCGGGCCCGCAGGGCGGCTGCCAGGTCGGCCAGCCCGAGGCGGGCGTCGCCGGCCAGGCCGACGACGGTCTCATAGTTGCGGCCGATCTCGGTGGGATCGACGTCCAGGTGGACGATGGCCGTGCCACCGGACGTCCCGGGCAGGCTCCAGTTCTCGGTGGTCACCGAATCGGTCTTGCAGCCCACGTAGAGGATCAGGTCGGCCTGGGCCAACAGGGCATTGGCATAGGGCCGCCCGCCGTTGCCGCCCACCACGCCCATGCTCAGCGGATGGTCCTCGGCGATGGCCCCCTTGCCGCAGATGGAGGTGCCCACCGGCGCGCCCGCCGCCTCGGCCAGGGCGGCCACCTCGGCCCAGGCGCCGGAGGTGACGGCACCGCCGCCGGCGACAATGACCGGCCGGCGCGCGGCGGCCAGGAGCGCGGCGGCCTCCTCCACGGCCGCGGGGTCGGGCCGGGTGCGATAGGCGGGATAGGTGTGGCAGGCTCCCTCGGCGTGGAGCGAAGGAGCGTCCACCCTGCCGGCCATGACGTCCATGGGCAGGGTGAGCTGCACCGCCCCCGGCCGGCCGCTGGTGGCGACGCGAAACGCCTGGCGCACGGCGGCAGGGATGCGGCCCGGCTCCTTGACCACGGTGGTCCACTTGGTGATGGGCCTGAAGAGGGCCGGCTGGTCGAGGGCGGTCAGGACGTTGCAGTCTTCGCGGCTCACGGGCGTGTCGGTCAGGAGGGCAATGACGGGGATGGATGAGGCGTGGGCCTCGGCCAGGCCAGAGGCCAGGTAGGTGGCCCCCGCCCCGCTGGGGCCCTCGCATATCCCGGGCCGGAAGCTGACCCGGGCATAGACGTCGGCCATGTAGGCGGCAGAGCGCTCGTCGCGGGCGAGGACGTGGGTGACGTCTCCCGCTGCCTGGCGCAGCGCGTCGTAAAAGGCCAGGCCGGTGTCGCCCGGAACGCCAAAGACGTATCGGACGTCGTAGGCCTTGAGCATCTCTACGAGAAGCTGGCCCCCGTCGAGTTTCATGGCAACCCTCCTCGGTCACCGGTCCGGGCACGGCTCTGCCCCGTGCCCGGCCGCCAGTCTCAGGACGCCGTCGCGTTATTCGTTTACGTCGCCGTCGTGCCGCTGCAAACCTGTTTCTTGCAGATCGTAGAGAACACTGAAGAGGTGGTCCCGCATGGCTTGCTCGGCAGCCCCCGGATCCCGCCGCTCGAGGGCGGCCAGGACCCGCTCATGCTCTGCGAGCGATTTCTTCAAGCGGCCGCTGATCTGGTCGGATAGGCCGCGAAAGCGCCGTAGATGATCGTCGAGGTTGCCAATGATTACGGCCAGCCGTTCGTTGTCGATTCTTTGCCTGATGGCGTGGTGGATCTGCTGCCCGTGTTGCGAGCAGAGAACGAGGTCTCCTCCCTCCAGGGCCAGCCGGGCCTGTTCCAGGTGCCGGCCCACGGCCCGCAGCTCGTCGTCTTCGAAGAGGGTGGCGGCGATGCGCGCCGCCAAACCTTCCAGCACAGCGCGCAGCTCAAAGACCTCGCGGATGTCCTTCATGGTTACGTCGGTGACGTAGGTGCCCTTGAAAAAGACGCGCGTGACAAAGCCTTCGCGCTCCAGCTCTTGCAGGGCGTCGCGGACGGGGGTCTTGCTGATGCCCAACTGCTCGGCCAGGTTGGTCTCTACGATGGGCGAGCCCGGCTCCAGCCTGAGGGACAGGATGGCGTCCTTGATGGCGCTGTAGGCCCGGTCCTTCAACGAAGGAGAAGCATCGACACGTTCCAATTGGGCTGAGCTGCTCACCGCACCCTCCGTATATCGTATACGATATTCAATTATAGCACAGTACGTTCCGGCTGTCAAGAGCGAATTTTCGCAGCCCGCTGCTGTTGAATCCAGTCCCTGCCGGGACCGCCGAGCGCCTGCTCGGCACCTCCCTCCACACGCAACCTGCCGAGCCAGCCCCTGCCGGGACCGCCGAGCGCCTGCTCGGCATCTCCCTCCACACGCAACCTGCCGAGCCGGTGCCCGGCGATCCTGGCGCTTCGGCGGGCGACGGGCGCGCTATTGGGCCTGCCCGGAGGGCTGGGAGCGGGCCGCCTCGCAGGTGGTGAGGCCCGAGGTGGCCTGTAGCCTGGCCGTCGTGCCGCGCTCCAGGCGCAGCCCGTTCTCGCTTTCCACCAGGGCAAAGCTGGAGCGGACGGCGCCGTAGGCCGGCGCGCCCCAGGTCAGCTCGTAGCTGCCCGGCTCCAGCCGGCCCTGCCAGTGCAGGGGAAAGTCGCTGCCTCCGGGCTGGACGGCGGCAGTGAATTCGGGCACGGCGGCGCAGGCCACGAGGACGCCCCCCGCGTCGCGGATCTGGAGGACACCGTCCAGGGCCCCCAGGGAGCGCATGTGGATATAGCCGGCGTTGCGCACCTCGCCGACGACGACGGTCTCGTTGCCGGGGTTGACCGACATGTGCGTGGCAAAGGTCAGGCGCGGAGTGGTATCGGCTGTGCAGCCGGCGAGTATCGACAGCAGGGCAAGCGCAAGCGCTGCCACGGTCACAAGGGATCTCATGGACAGCCTCCTCAAGGCAAGGGATGATGGTGCATTGGTGTGAGGCGCCATTGCAAGGGGACAACCGCCACGTGCCGGTCAGATTACGCCAGGTGGCCGGTCGAGTGCGAGCTCCGCTCAGCATCGGGGGGCCGGTGCACACCGTTTCGTGCAACAGTTTTATACACCGGAAGGGGCACTTTGTCAAGGAGGATTGTTCAGGTAGTCTTGACGACGATGTCGTGGATGATGTTGGCCGCCTCGTCACCGCGGTCGGCGCAGTTGCTCAGGTGACGATAGATCTCCCGGAGCTTGAGCATGCTGGTCACCTGGTGTATGTCTTCCACGTCGGTGAACAGGGCGGCGATGGCCTCGCGGTAGACCCGCTCCACCCGGTTTTCCAGCGCCTTGGCGCGCGTGGCGTGCTCCACGGCCACGCCGGGGTTCTCCTTGAGGCGCTGCATGGCAAGGTGGATCTCGATGGCCGCGTCGTTCAGGAGCGACACCATCCGCCGCAAGAAATCGTTGGGCTCGACCTCCAGGATGAGCATCTCTTCCACCGTCGAGTAGGCATAGTCCATGACGTCGTCGATGGCCCGCGACAGGGCAAAGATATCCTCCCGGTCCAGGGGCGTCACAAAGGTGCGGTTCAGGTCGTCGATGAGGATGCGCCGCACCTCGTCGGCGTCCTTTTCGGCCTGGGCCACGGCGGCGGCGTGCTTCTCCGAGCCCCGTTTCATGTAGGCCTCCAGGGCGTTCATGCCCTGGAGCGTGATCTCGGCCTGGGCCGTCAGCGACTGCAAGAATTTGTCCTGTCTCGGTTTAAAGAACTCTTTCAGTCCCACGGTTCGTCCCCCCTACAAGAACAGACCTATGACCAGATAGAGCACGGCGGCCAGCAGCGCGGCGATGGGGATGGTCAGCACCCAGGCCACGGCAATGTCGCGGGCCACGGTCCAGCGCACCTTGGACACCCGATCGGCCGAGCCGGCGCCCATGATGGCCGAGCTGACCACCTGGGTGGTGCTCACCGGGCCGCCCAGGAGCGCGGCGCCGAGGATGATGCCGGCCGACGTCAGTTGCGAGCCAAAGGCGTGGATGGGCCGGATCTTGTAGAACTTGCCGCCCAGGGTCTTGATCAGGCGCCAGCCGCCCGTGGCGGTGCCCAGGGCGATGGCGCTGGCGCTCATGGCAATGACCCACCACGGCACGTGAAACTCGGTCGCGTAGCCCGTGGAGACCATGGCCATGGCGATGATGCCCATGGTCTTTTGCGCGTCGTTGGTGCCGTGGCTCAGGGCCAGGGCCAGGGAGGTGGCCAATTGGGCGCGCCGGAAGACGGTGTTCACCTTGGGACTGGCGCCGCGCGACAGAAAGTAGAGAAGCTTGAGCACCAGGAAGCCCACCACCAGGCCCAGCACGGGCGATAGGAAGAGGGCGATGAGCACCTTTTTCAGGCCGGCAAACTCCACGGTGCCAAAACCCGCGGCCATGGCCACGGCGCCGATGAGCCCGCCGATGAGGGCGTGGGACGTGCTCGACGGCCAGCCAAAGTACCAGGTGAGCAGGTTCCAACTGATGGCGCTGGCCAGGGCGGCGATGATGACCGCGCTGCTGATGGCCGCCGGGTCCACCACCTCGCTGCCGATGGTCGTCGCCACGGCCACGCCAAAGAGAAACGGGCCGGCAAACTCGGCGACGGCGGTGATGCCCAGCGCCTTCTGGGGCGACAGGGCGCGGGACGAGATCATGGTCGCGACGATATTGCTCGAGTCGTGCAGGCCATTCAAAAAGTCGAACACCAGGGCGATGGCAATGATCAGCATCAACAGGAATGGCATGCCGGTTCCTCTCCCTCCTGTGCGTCGCCGGACCTGGCGTCAGGCGCCCGGCCGGCCCTCGCCCACGGCGCGCCGCAGCAGGTCGAGGCCGGCCTTGACCTGCTCTGGAGAGTTATAGTTCTGGAACTCGCAGGTGAGCAGCGCCCCGGCCGGCAGGTAGCGGGCCACCAGCTCCCAGTCCACGTTGCCCAGGCCAGCGGCCTGGTGGTCGTCGACGCCCACCACGTCGTGGAGGTGAATGCCCACCATCCGCTGGGCAAAGCGCTGCAGCCACTCCTCGTGGGTGCCAAAGCCCAGGTTTTCGAGCACCTCGGCGTGGCCCACGTCGTGCCAGTAGCCGACGGTGTCGCCGCAGCCGAGGTTGAGCAGCTCGTCGACCTCGTCGGGCAGAGGGATCTCGAAGTAGTGGTAGCGGTTCTCGAGGCCCAGGCGCACGCCCCGCGGCTCCGCGTACTCGGCCAGCTCCAGCACGCTGCGGCGGACGGAGCGCATGTTGGCCCCGGCCCGGGCTGCCCGGGCGGCCGCCAGCCGCTCGCGGGCCGCCGCGTACTCCGGCCCGCCGGCCTTGCCCTGGCGGTAGAGCGCCACCAGCCGGAACTCTAGCTCGGGATCGACGTCCACCCGCCCGGGATGGACGATGATGGCCCCGGCTCCCAGCTCGTGGGCCAGGTCGATGCTGCGCTGCACGGCGACCACGCCCCGCCGCCTCTCGTCCTCGTCCAGCGCCGACACCAGCCAGTTGCGCGCCTTCAGGGTCCCCATCGAGACGTCGGCCGGGCACGGCTCGTGCACGCTGGTGATACAGCCGTTCAACGACAGGCCCTCCAGCATGGCCGAGTCGACCCCATGGTTCAGCTCAAAGTGGGTAAATCCCAGGGCCTTTCCCGCATGGAAAAAATCGGCCAGCCTTTCGAACTGGCCGATGGCCCACATGGTAGACAATGCAATATCAGACACTATCGCTCCTCGACGAGTTGGGTTTGAACCCTCCGGGGCAGTTTCCAACATGAAAGATTATACAACAACTCTGCCGATTTGTCAAATAAAATTTCAGAACCCCGGCTCAATCATCGTACCCGGTCACGATCACCCGCACCTCTTCAAAGCCCAGGGCCGACAGCAGTTGCTCGTAGTACGAGCGCCCGTCGCGGGCCGCCTGCTCCAGGATGCCGTTGCGCAGGCCGTACTCGACGAGCAGATCGCGGCCCGTGGGCAAGATCTCGCTCTGGTAGGCCTCCAGGTCGTCGCGGCAGATAAAGCCGGGGCAGGTGTCGCGCTGGGACAGGATGTAGCTGTTCTCAAAGTCGATGGACACCTGGTCGCGAAACACCTCCGGCGGTGGCAGCGTCAACTGCACGCGCCGGCCGTCGCTGCTGATCCACAGGTCGTCCACCGAGAGCTGCTGCAGGTCCAGGCCGGCCGGCACGTGCCCGCGGATGAGCATGACGAACTCTTGCCTGACGCCCAGGGAGCCCAGGAAGCCCTCGGGCGCCTCGGTGTAGCGCACGTCCACGGCATTGTAGTGCTGGACGAGGACCTGCTTGTTGACCCGCTGCACGCGCTCCAGGATGGCTGCCCGCGAGGCAATGTCCGAGGCGGTCTCGGGCCGGCCGGCGGGCGTCGCCTCCGGCGGCGCCAGGCGATCGGTCACGGCGTTGTACAGCCAGGCGGCGATGAGCACCACGGCCACCAGGGCCAGGGCGTTGCGGGCGATGACCCACACCTGCCGCAGGCAAGATCGCGGCTCGGCCGTCTCGGTCTCGTAGATTTCTTCGGTCTCGAACGTCTCATCCATCTTGGAACACGATCTCCACTTCGGTAAAGCCCAGCGTGTGCAGCAGGTCCGCCAGTTGCAGCCTGGCGACCCGGTCGGCCAGGGCCATCATGCCCTCGCTGTTCAGCGCCTCTTCCCGGAGCTGGACCCGTGCCTGCTCCAGGGCCTCGGTCTCCAGCCCCTCGTAATCGGACAGGATCCAGCTCCGCTCGCTGTCATAGATCCGCGTTTCGCCGGGCAGCAGCTCGACGCTGGTGACCGCGGCGTGGGGCACGGCGACCCGCACGCGGGTGCCCTCTATCTCTACGTCCTCGGGCTCGATCTGGCTCAGGTCCACACCTGCCTGGACCTCGCCCACGGCCATGAGCAGCACCCGGTCGGTGCCGAGGAGGCTGCTCAGGCCCTGCCGCTCCCGCTCCCGTTCCACCACCGTCGACGTCGTAAAGCGGATGCTCGCCAGGTGGCCCAGCTCCTCCCAGACGGGGGGCGGCAGGGGGGTCGGCGTGGGGGTGGGCGTGGCCGTCGCCGGGGGCGGCAGCGTCGCGCTCGGCGAGGAGCGCGGAGTGGCCGTAAAGGTCGCCGGCGCGGCCGGCCACGCCTCGGGCGTTCCCTCGGCCGGCTCCACCAGGGCGGCCGGCGGCGGCGAGTCGACGAGACGATAGAGCAGATAGGCGCCCGCCAGGATGACGACCGCGGCCAGCACCGACAGGACCAGCACCGCGGGACGGCTGAGGACGGGCCCGTTGCCGCTTTCAGGCTCCACGCAAACCTCCTTTGACTGTTGCAGAGGCGGGCATGCGGCCGCTCCGCCTGCCCGCCCCATCCGGGAGATTATACCACGCCGTACCCGATTCGCCAAAGGAGCTCGACGACCGGGAATCCGAATTGCGCGAGAAGGGCACCCCGGCGCCGGGCCGTTACAGCTCCACGCGCCGCCAGAGGATCGTCGCGTCGCCCTCCTGGAAGGGCACCACCGTCGCCGGGCGGGCGCCGAGCAGGCCCTCGCCGCCGGCGGGCAAGCCCGGGCTGTAGTCGGCCACCAGGACGGGGAGGGGCTCGCCCCCGACCAATTCCAGGGTCACCTCCAGGCCGTCGCAGGCCAGCCCGTAGCACCACAGGACATAGTCCTCGCCCTGGGCGCCGCCGGCGTCCACGGGCAGGCTGTGGCCGGCGGCGGTGATGGCCGCCAGGCGCGCGGCCGGCACCCGCAGGTCGATTTTGGCGCTGCCCCGGGGCGAGCGCAGCAGCAGTTGCACCGTCCGGTTCTCGCCCGACTGCCCGTCGGACAGGATCTGGAGCGCCGGGCCCTCGACGGCGACCTCTGCCGCCGGGGCGACGAGGTACTGCGTGCCGGACCAGGGAAAGACGGCCAGCGTCTCGGCCTCAAAGTGCTGCCGCAGCGCCGGCGGCGTCGCGTCGTCGTTCGGCTCGGAGACGTAGCGCGCCTGCCCCCCCACCTCGGCGACGTAGTGCAGGTTGAGCAACTGGGGGCTGCCTTCGCTGTAGGGCGGCACCAGGAGCGCGGCCACGGCGGCCCCGACCACGACGGCCGCACTGACGAGGGTGACGGCCCTCCGCAGCCCGGCCCGGTCCCGGGGCAGGGCCAGGAGGGGCAGCAGCGTCGCAACGACCATGCCCAGGGGCAGGGTGATGGCCGGGCTGATGGCAAAGCCGGTGGCCGATTCCAGGGTCAGCGCCAGGGGCAGGAAAAACATGCCGGCGCCCGCCGCCCCCACGGCCAGGGCCACGTCGCCGGCCGGCGCGAACCGCCGGCCCAGGAGGAGGGCCACGACGGCCAGGAGCGCGGCGAACAGGGCCGGCAGGAGCGGAAAGACCGCCACCCCCGGCAGCGTCAGGCTGAGGATCACCGCCAGGATGGCCCACAGGAGCCAGGCGCCCAGGCCCATGCCCCACAGGCCGGCGCCGCGCCCCAGGAGGGCGGCCACCAACCCCCCGGCCAGCAGCGCCCCGGCCCACAGCGAGAGGCGCGTGGGCAGCGGGTAGGCGTGCCAGGGCTGGGTGCCGCTGCCAAAGCGGGCAATGACCCAGATGATGCCCATGCCCAGGAGGATGGTCACGACGACGCACAGCAGGGCCGCCAGGAGCCCCAGGAGCAGCCTGCCCACGGTCAGCACGCGGCGCAGCATGGCCAGGACGGCGCAGATGAGCAGGATGACGACCGCCGCCACCGCCAGGGGCAGGGTCCAGGCCTCGGGCCAGCGGATGATGCCCAGGTTGAGCACGTCGGTGTAGACCGCGTTGCCCGGCGGCGGGCCGGCCAGGTCCCGGCCGGCGAGGGTGCGGGCCACGGCCAGGATGCTCTCGCCCTGGTGCTGCACGCTGCCGGGGTGCAGGTTGTCGAGGGAGTCCAGGGGCGTGTGATAGTGCGCCACGCCCTCGATGAAGGCAAAGTTGAGCGCGGCGATCCCCCTGTCGCGAAAGACCGTCAGGTCGGTGTCGTTGGGCAGCACCTTGTAGACCTCGTAGGTGAGCGAGTTGGCCGACGGCAGCGGGACGGACGAGGCATAGGCGTCGACGAGCCAGGCATTGTCGTCGCTGGTCTCGAACATGATGCTCTGGCCGCTGGTGCCCCGGGCCTCGAGGTTGATGACCACCCCCAGGTCCTGGGCCCAGGGGTGCTCGGCGGCAAAGCCCTCGGCGCCCATGAGGCCCACCTCCTCGCCCTCGGTGAACAGGAAGATGACCGGGTTGCGCAGGGGGCCCTCGGCCCGGAAGATGCGGGCGATCTCGAGCATGACGGCCACGCCATGGGTGTCGTCGGCGGCCCCCGGCCCGGCCCCCACGGAGTCGTAATGGGCCATGATCATGACGGCCGGGCCGTCGACCTGGCCGGGCAGCCGGGTGAGGACGTTCTGCACCGGGGCGCACGTGGCCTGGGTCCCGGTCCAGCCCCGGCAGACGACGGTCTCCTGGACCTCGACCTCGTAGCCCAGCGCTTGCAGGTGGCCGGCGATGCGCTCCCGCACCCGGGCGTTCAGCTCGCTGCCCACGGGATGGGGCCGGCCCTCGGCCAGGAGCTCGCCCAGGAGGGCCATGGCCCGCCCGGCGGAGAACTCGGAAGCGGGGGCGTCGACGGGCAGGGGCGCCGGCTCCTGCCCGCGCAGCAGCACCAGGCCAAAGACGAGGGCCACCAGCACCAGGCCGGCGACGAGAGACCAGGGGCGGGCGTAGGCCACCCCACGGCGAGCGGGCTCAACGGGCAAGCTCTGATCGGACATGAAAGCCTCCTACATTCGCGTTCGAGTGGATCCTTGCTGCGCACCAACCCCGGAGCCAAACGGCCACCGCCCTGCACCCCCCATTGCGTTGCGCGGGACCAGGGGCGTGGCGACTATTATACACCAAAGAGGGCGGGGGCACAACCATTGACCCCTCCCCCCGGCCCCGGGTGCGGCAAGGAGTTGTCAACGAATAGGCAACGAATAAACGAATTCTAGCGTTTCCTAATTCATTTATTCGTTCCTTGATTCGTTGACAGCATTGTGCACCTGCCCAACGGGGGCGACCGCAACACTTGCGCCTGCGCGCAGTGCAGGTGGGGTTCGCCCCTACATCCTGAACCCTCCCCCGGCCCTTGACGGTGCCGGGGAGCCGGGGTATAATCGAGGCACGGCCAGCCCGGGATGCGCGGGGGCCGGGACGTGAGGTGCGTGGAATGCAAGACCTGCCGGGCCGGGCCTGGCTGGCCGCCGCGGGCCGCTGGCTGAAAGGTGTCGAGTTCTCCCTGCTGCTGACCCTGGTGCTGATCCTGGGCGGGATCTGGCTGTTCCTGCTGGTGGCCAACG
>DAOUHB010000082.1:0-30956 GCA_034428935.1 Anaerolineae bacterium
TAGGCCACGGCCTGGTCGCGCAGCTCGAGCTCGGCCAGAATGCCGCCCAGCTTGGCGCCGCCGGCCACCACGTCGTTGGGCCATTTCAGCCCGACGACCAGGCCCGTCGTCGCCTCCACGGCCTCGACGATGGCCAGGCCGCAGACCATGGTCAGTCGCTGCGACTGGGCCGGGGCCAATGTGGGGCGAAAAATGAGGGAGAGGAGCAGGCTGCTCCCCGGGGGTGCCTCCCAGCGCCGTCCCAGCCGGCCGCGGCCGGCCGCCTGGTGCTCGGCGAGGACCAGAGTGCCTTCCGGCGCGCTCTCTCGTGCCAGGCGCCGCGCCTCGTCGTTGGTCGAGCCGAGCTCGGGCCAGACGTGCACTTCCTGGCCGACGAACGCCGTCCCCAACCCGGCGCGAATGCTCGCCGCCGTCAGGCTGTCCATGTGCTAACCCCGGCTGTTGGCTTCCTCGACCCGATAACTGGAGGTGATGGCGGCCGTCTTGCCCAGCATCGCCGACGCCGAGCAATACTTGTCCTTGGAGAGGCGAATGGCGTCACGCACCGCCTTGTCCGAGACATCGTGGCCACAGACGATGTACTCCAGGTGGATGTCGGTGTACACCCGCGGTGGGTTTTCGGCCCGCTCGCCCCGGGCATGTACTTCTACGCGGGTGATGAACTGGCGCTTCTTGTGCAGGATCTCGAGGACGTCGGCAGCGGTGCAGCCCGCCAGCCCCATTAGCAGCAGCTCCATGGGCGAGGGTCCGGTCTTGAGCCCGCTGCCGTCCACGACGATGGCGTGGCCCGAGGAGGCCACGCCCACGAATCGCCTGTCTTCCACCCAGGTAACGCTGGCTTCGACGGTCATGCTTCCCCCCCGACAGCAGGCTGGCCGGCGTCCTCCTGGACCGCCGCCCGCTCCTTTGCCCTGAGGGCCAGCAGCACGTCCTCCGCCCGCACCGGAAGGTGGTGGAACCACAGCCCCGTGGCGTCGTGGATGGCGTCCAGGATGGCCGGCGGCAGGACCAACATCGGCATCTCGCCCAGCCCGCGGACGCCGTAGGGCCCCTGTGGGTCGGCGATCTCCAGGACCAGGGGCTGGATCTCGGGCATGTCGTGCACCGTCGGGATGAGATAGTCCGCCAGGCTGCGGGTGCGCAGCCGGCCGTTCTCCGAGCGGAAATCCTCCAGCAGGGTCCATCCGACGGCCTGGGCGATGGCGCCCTCGATCTGGCCCTCGACGTGGAGGGGATTGAGGGCCTTGCCCACGTCGTGGGCGGCCCACACCCGCGTCAGGTGGACCTCGCCGGTCTCGGTATCCACCTCTACCTCGGCGATCTGGGTGCCGTAGCCATAGGTCACGTGGGGGTCGCAGACGCCCGTCTCCGGGTCGAACATGGTCGTCGGCCGGGGCCGGTAGGTGCGCTCCTCGATGGCGGGCCGGTGGCCGGCCTCCCAGGCTTCCAGGGCCGCCTCGCAGGCCAGCTTGACGGCATTGCCGGCCATGAACGACAGGCGCGAGGCGCTGCAACTGCCCGCCTCCGGCACCTCCGACGTGTCCTCGTTGACCACCCGCACCTGCTCGTAGGCAACCCCCAGGGTTTCGGCGGCCACCTGGCCCACGACCGTCAGCACCCCCTGGCCCACCTCCGAGACACCGGTCTTGACGACGGCCTGCTCGATCTGGTCCTCGCCGTACAGCTCGCAGCGCGCCGATGACTTCTCGGGGAAGCCAAAGCTGTAGCAGACGTTCTTGAAGCCGGCGGCGACGCCGATGCCCCGCAGCCGGCCCTCGGCCGGGGCGTCCCCGGGCTGGGGCTTGCCGTCCTCGGTCCAGCCTGCCACCTCGGCGGCATGCAGCAGCGTTTCGCGCACCGAAACGCCCGCCGGGGCGACACTCTGCGTGGCAAGGATGGAGCCTTCGTGGAGGGCATTCTTGAGGCGCAGGACCACCGGGTCCATGCCCAGGGCATCGGCAAGGCGGGCCATCTGCATCTCGGCGCCAAAGGTGGCCTGCAGCGAGCCAAAGCCGCGAAAGGCCCCAGACACGATGTTGTTGGTAAAAACGTTGTAGCCGTCCACCTTGACGTTGGGCACCTCGTAGGGGCCGGTGGCCACGCTCATGGCGTTGTTCAGCACGGCCGAGCTGGACGAGCTATAGGCCCCGATGTCGGCGATGAGGTTCGCCTCCACGGCCAGCAGCCGGCCCTCTCGCGTGGCCGCCGAGCGAAAATGCATGTAATAAGGATGCCGCTTGTGGTGGCCGCGGAACGACTCCTTGCGATCCCAGACCACCTTGACGGGCCGGCGGATGCCCCTCCTGTCCAGGCAGTAGGCGGCCAGGGCCAGGAGGTGCTGCACCGACATGTCCTCGCGCCCGCCAAAGGCTCCGCCCGCGGGAGCATAGATGACCCGCACCTGCTCCAGGGGCAGGTCGAGCATGTGAGCGATCTGGTGCTGGTCGTCGTGGGACCACTGCCCGGTGGCGTGGACTGCCACTCGTCCCTCGTCGTCGATAAAGCCGATGCCCGCCTCGGGCTGCAGGTAGGCGTGCTCCTGGTAGGGTGTATAATAGTCCGATTCGACGATCACCACGTCGTCTCGGGCAAAGACGGCTTCCACGTCGCCCTTGCGGATGCGCTGGTGGCTCTGCACGTTGTCCGGCCAGCGGTCGTGGATGGTCGCCGCGCCCGGTTTCATGGCCTCCCGCGGATCGGTCAGCGCGGGCAGGTCCTCGTACTCGACGCGCACCAGGTCCCTGGCCCGGGCCGCCGCCCGGCGGTTCTCGGCGATAATCAGCGCCACACGGTCAAAGATGGACCGCACCCTGTCGCCGGAGAGGGCCGGCTGGTCGGGATAGATCAACCCGTACTCGTTGACCGGGACGTCGCGGTGGGTCAGGACGGCAACGACGCCCGGCACCTGCTCCGCCTCGGTGGTATCGATGGCCAGGATGCGGGCGTGGACGCGGTCGGAAAACAGGACCTTCATGCACAGGGCCCTGTCCATCTCCAGGTCGCCCGGAAAACGCGTGTGCCCGGTTGCCTTGCCCACCGCGTCGGGCCTCTGCATCCGCTGGCCGATGACCTTTTCCTTCATCTTTGCTCCCCTACTGGAATCCTGCACCTGCTGCCGGCCATTATAACCGCGATGTGCCGGTTTGACAAAAAACAAGCCGCCAGATATAATGGTGAACAATCCGGCCAAACTTGTCCGATTCGGCAGACATCCGGGGCCAGGCATCCATGCCGGGGACGCCCCACGAAAGGAAGACCGATGGAGATCAGTAGACGGACCGACTATGGCGTCAGACTCATCCTCGACCTTGCGGGTCTGCCTGACGGAGAGCGCGCATCGACGCAAGAGATCGCCGAGCGACAGGACATTCCGGCGCCGTTCCTGGCCAAGATCATTTCCCAGCTCTCCCTGTCGGGGCTGGTGAACACCCATCGCGGCGCTGGAGGAGGTGTCAGGCTGGCGCGCCCCGCCTCCGAGATCAACCTGCTCCAGGTCATCGAAGCGCTGGACGGCCCTGTGCGGCTGAATCGCTGCGTCCTCGACCCCGGGGTATGCCCCCGGGATCAGACCTGCCCCGTGCACCGGGTGTGGGTCCGGGCCCAGGATCACCTGGTGGCGGCGCTGAACGATACCACCTTTGACGTCCTCGCCAGCGAAGCGGACGGGACGGCAAAGCCGCAGGACTGAGAACTTGAAACTTGCCCGCAATCTAAGACTCTCTCTGTACCAGCTCTGGCTTGGCGGTGTGTCGGTGCTGATGCTCGGCACTCTCAACCGCATTTTGCGCGTGGAGATGGGCCTGAACCTGGCCCTCATCGGCCTCCTCCTTGGCGGTGCCCACTACATGGCCGCCCTGGTTTCCATCCCCATCGGCCACCGCTCCGATACGCACCCGTACCGGGGCTATCACCGCTTGCCCTATATCCTGGCGGGCACGGCCCTGGCCCTGGTCACCGTGGTGACCGCTCCTTTCGTAGCCCTCTGGGTGGCTCAGGATCCTTCCCTCGGGCGCCTGGCGCTGGCCTTTGCCTTCTTTTTCGTGGAAGGCCTCGGCATCAACGTGGGGGCCACCACATACCTGGCGCTGGTGACGGACGAAACCGGCGAGGGAGAGCGAGGCCGGGTGGTGAGCATCATCTGGACGATGATGATGATCGGCATCCTGGTCGCCGCTCTGGGCGGCGCCGCCTTCCTGGAGACCTATACCTTTTCGCGGCTGGTGGCCCTGTTCGCCATCACCGCTGCGGCCGGGGTCGTCATGGTGATCCTGGCCGTGTGGCGGCTGGAGCACCGGCGGACCGTGCCCCTGGCGGCCGGCAAGCACCCCTTGCGCGCGGCACTCCTGATCCTGAGGCGGAGCCGGCAGACGCGCCTCTTTTTCACATTCATGCTGCTGGGCCTCTTTTTCCACTTCTTGCAGGACGTGATCCTGGAGCCCTTTGGCGGCGAGGTTCTGGGCCTGGGCGTCCGCCAGACCACGCTGTTTAACGCCTACAACATGGTGGGCGTCATCACCGGCCTGCTCGTGGGTGGGGCGTGGGCCATTCCCCGCTTTGGCAAGAAGCGGGTCACCGCCCTGGGCAACGCCATCAGCATTGTAGCCTTTGCCCTCCTGGTGGCCATTGCCCTGCGGCGCGAGCCCGGGCCGGTGCCCATCGCCATCGCCCTCGTGGGGCTGGGGACCGGCGCCTTTACCGTGGGCGGGGTATCGCTGATGATGGACCTGACGGTCAGCGGGCAGGCCGGGCTGTTCGTCGGGGCGTGGACCCTGGCCCAGGCCCTGGCCAAGTTTGGGTCTTCTGTGCTGAGCGGCGGCATTCACGATCTGGTGCTGCGCGCGGGGGGCAGCAGCCACCTGGCCTACGCGTCCATCTTTGGCATCGAGGGGTTGGGCATGCTCGTGGCTACGGCGCTGCTCTTTTACCTGAACGTGGGGACCTTTCGGCGCGAGGTCGCCGACCTGCGCCAGGCACTGGAGTACTCGATCGGCTGACCCCTACGTCAGCGTATGCGCCCGTAGCGCCGGCCCACGATCTCCTGGCCGCGGGGTGCCAGGATGAAGGCCAGCAGTTGGTCCACGGCGGCGGGCGCCGGGCTGGTGGTGACCAGCCACAACTCCCGGGTGAGGGCGTAGGTGCCCTGGGCCGCGTTCTGGGGCGACGGCAGCTCGCCTTCCACCTTGAGGACCTTGACCTCGGGGGTGACGTTGCCCAGGGCCAGGTAGCCGATGGCGCCCGGGTTGGCGGCCACGGCGGCCCGGACGGCCTCGGGCGAGGGCGCCAACAGCGCCCGGGGTGTCACCTGCCTGTCCTCCATGACCAGGTCCTCGAACGCCGCCCGAGCGCCCGAGCCCTCCTCGCGACTGACGGGCAGCACCTCGCGTGGGGCCAGCCCCAACGCTTCCCAGTCGTAGATGCGCCCGCTGTAGAGATCCTGAAGCTGCAAGAGGCCCACGCCCTCCAGTGGATTATCGGGATGGACGACGATTGCCAGCCCGTCGCGGGCGATGGCCGTCGCCCGCCAGCGGGGGCGCGGAGGCGTGCCGCCCGGCAGCCACGACACGAGGGCCACGTCGATCTCGCCCTCCTCCAGGGCCTGCAGCCCAAAGGCTGTTCCCGGCCCGGAGACCTCGACCCGGACGCCCGGCGCCTGCTCCTCAAAGGCCGCCGCCAGCTCGGCCAGGAGGGGGGCCATGGAGGCCGAGCCGCTGGCCTCCAGGAGCACCGGCTGGCTCGTGGCCACGGGCTCGCCGCAGGCGGCCAGCACGACCAGCAGGCTCAGTAGCCCTGGCAACAGCGTCAGCCGGCGGTGCATACGAGTCCCCCGCCGTTCCCTAGCGGAAAAGAGACACGAGAAGAAAAAAGATGCCGGCCAGCACACAGTAGACCGCAAAGGGATAGAGCCGGCCGCGCTGCAGATAACGCAAGAGCGTCCAGATGCAGACGTAGCCGCTGACGGCCGCCGCCACGAAGCCGGCGGCCAGGAGCGAGACCTGGGCCTCTGCATTGGGCATGGCGAACAGGTCCATGAGTTGAAAGAGCCCCGCCCCAAAGATGATGGGCGTGCCCAGCAAGAAGCTAAAGCGCGCCGCCTCTGTCCTCTCCAGCCCGCGCCACAGGCCGGCGCTGATGGTCGCGCCGGAGCGCGAGATGCCGGGGGCAATGGCCGCCGCCTGGCTGAGGCCGATGGTCAGCGCATCCTGCCAGCGCAAGTCGCGGGCCTCCCGCACCTGGCGGGCCATCCATTCGCTGGCAGCCAGCAGGGCCGCCGTGACCAGCAAAAAGATGCTCACCCAGACCGGCTCGGAAAAGAGGCTCTCGAAAAAGTCCTCCAGGCAGTACCCGATCAACGCTGCCGGCACGCTGCCCAGGACCAGGAGCCACAGCAGCCGCGAGCGGGGATCGCTCCAATCCCGGCGCAACAATCCGCGCAGCCCGGTGCTGATGATCATCCACCAGTCCTTCCAGAAGTAGGCCACCACGGCCAGCAGCGTGCCCCAGTGGACGATGGTGTCGAACACGAGGCCCGACGCCGGCCAGCCGAGCAGCCAGGGTACGAGGACCAGGTGCCCGGAGCTGGAGATGGGAACAAACTCGGTAGCGCCTTGCAGAATACCCAACACGATCGCTTGTAAAATGTCCATGCTTCCTCGATGGTCAAGGCTGTTGGCCCGATGGCTCCGGCCTGGCGCCTACTTCCGCCCCATGATGGGATAGCCGGCCAGGAACTCGTCCTTGAAAGCGGCCAAGCTGCCGGAGGCAATGGCTGCGCGGATATCGCGCATGAGCTCCAGCATAAAGTGCACGTTGTGGATGGTGGCCAGGCGGCTGGCCAGGATCTCTTCGGCCTTGAACAGGTGCCGCAGGTAGGCCCTGGAGAAGTGGCGGCAGGTGTAGCAGGCGCAACCCGCCTCCACGGGCGAGGCGTCGCGCTCGAACCTGGCGTTGCGCATGTTGATGCGCCCCTGCCGCGTCAGGAGGGCGGCGTTGCGGGCCAGGCGGGTGGGCAGCACGCAGTCGAACAGGTCCACGCCCCGGGCCACACCCTCCAGCACGTCCTCCGGCGCGCCCACGCCCATGAGGTAGCGAGGCTTGTCGGCGGGCAGGTAGGGCAGCGTCTCCTCCAGCGTGGCATACATCTCGGCCTTGGTCTCTCCCACGCTCAGGCCGCCAATGGCGTAACCCGGAAAGTCCAGGCCCACGAGGAACCGGGCGCTCTGCTGGCGCAGATCGGAGAAGATGCCGCCCTGGACGATGCCAAAGAGGGCCTGGTCGGGCCGGGAGTGGGCCGCCCGGCAGCGCTCGGCCCAGGCGTGGGTGCGGGCCAGGGCGGCCTCGTTGTAGGCCCGGTCGCGGGGCTCGGCGCACTCGTCCAGGCACATGATAATGTCGGCGCCCAGCTTTTCCTCGACGTCGATGACCAGCTCGGGCGTGAAGAGGTGCGACGAGCCGTCGATGTGCGAGCGAAAGAGGACCCCCTCGTCGCTTACCTGGCGGGTGGGCGCCAGGCTGAAAACCTGGTAGCCGCCCGAATCGGTGAGGATCGGCCCAGCCCATCCCATGAAGCCGTGCAGGCCGCCCATCTCGGCCACCAGGTCTGCGCCGGGGCGCAGGTAGAGGTGGTAGGTGTTGGCCAGGATCAGCTCCGCGCCCAGCTCGTGCAAGTCGCGCGGATCCAGGGTCTTGACGGTGGCCTGGGTGCCCACGGGGGCAAAGGCCGGTGTGGCGATCTCGCCGTGGGGTGTGACCATGCGCCCCAGGCGTCCTTCGGTTCCTGCGTCGGTGTCGAACAGCGTGAATTCCAGGCTCATGCGACCCATTATACTCGAAAGCCGGCTTTGCCCAAAGTGAGGGCGTGGGCGGGACCGACCTCTCCCCCGGCCTCCTGACGCTCCCGACGCCGGACCACACCCGCACTGGGCGCACACTTGCCTGGGGCAGCGCCAGGGGGCGCAAGTGTCGGGACGGTGCGTCCGCCACACCGTCCTGCGTCGGGTGCAGGGGGACAGGTGCGATCTGGCCCGCCTGCGCTTGGGCCGCAGGCACAGGCGTTGGGTTCTCCTCCCGACACCGTCCGCCGTTGGGACAGGTGCCTGCGAGTGGAGGGGGGCGCTCCCCCTTCCCGTATCGGGAAGGGGGTTGGGGGGTTAGGTTCCAGCAACGTGAACACAGTTGGCATTTCGGGCGTTTTCGTGTATGATGTGGCTCGTCCGGATGTAGACACGGCCCGTCGCGTTCCCCGGTGAAAATACATTCTGGGAGGGAATTCTTTGTCTCTGGCAGCCGCGCCGCGGCCTCACGATCTGAAAACCATTGTAACCGGCAACCGCCTGGTCGGCATTTGGCGGCTCATGCGTGGCCATCGGGCTACGTACGCCTGGGCCAACCTGAGCCTGGGCGTGGCGGCCATTGCCCGCGTCGGCAGCTACCTGCTCCTGGGCCATTTTGTAGACACGGTCCTGGGCAACGAGGCGGCGAGGGGCAGCCTGCCCCTCCTGGCGTTGGGCTTTATCCTCCTGGCGGTCGTCCAGGGGGCATCGACCTTTGTCAGCGGCAAGCTGGCCGCCCAGACGGCCGAGGGCGTGGTGCGTGGCCTGCGCAACTACCTGTACGATCACATCCAGCGCCTGCCCTTCAGCTACCACGACCAGACGCCCACGGGCGAGCTGATCCAGCGCAGCACGTCGGACGTCGATGCCCTGCGTCGTTTCTTTGCCGACCAGGCCATCGGCGTGGGGCGCATCCTGCTGTTGTTCATCGTCAACCTGGCGGTCCTGCTGGCCCTGAACGTCCGCCTGGCGCTCCTGTCCATCATCGCCGTGCCGATCATCGTCGTCACGTCGGCCATCTTTTTCCGGAAGGTGTCGCAGGCGTACGAGCGGTTCCAGGAGCAGGATGCCGTCCTGTCGACCACGCTGCAGGAGAACCTGACCGGGGTACGGGTGGTCAAGGCCTTTGCCCGCCAGCAATACGAGCAGGACAAATTCGAGGTGGACAACTGGGAAAAGTACCTGCGGGGCCGCCGCCTCCTGACCATGCACGCCTCGTTCTGGCCGCTGTCCGACATTGTCTGCGGCGTGCAGATGCTGGGCGGTTTTGTGGCGGGCGCTCTCATGACCATCGATGGGACCATCACCGTGGGTGATTACCTGGTGTATGCCGGCCTCGTCCAGTGGATCATCTGGCCCATGCGCAACCTGGGTCGCTTTATCGTTCAGATGTCCACCGGCCTGGTCTCCTTCGGACGTGTTGTAGAGGTTATCCGCCAGGATCGCGAGGCCCTGGACGAGGGCGCGATCCAGCCCAACGGCTCCCTGGATGGCGCCGTCGAGTTCCGCGACGTTGCCTTTGGCTATCCCGACGCCGGACCGTCGGGACGGTGCGAGGGCGACGAGCGGGTGCTGCACGACATCAGCTTTCGGGCCGAGCCGGGCCAGGCCATCGCCCTGCTGGGCCCCACGGGCTCGGGCAAGACGACGCTGGTCAACCTCCTGCCTCGCTTTTACGAATACAACAGCGGCAGCCTGACCCTGGACGGCCACGAGCTCAAGGACCTGCCCAGGCATTACCTGCGGCAGCAGATCGGCATCGTGGAACAGGAGCCGTTTCTCTTCTCGCGCTCGATACGCGAGAACATCACCTATGGCGTGGACCGCCGGGTCACGGACGACGAGGTCGAGGCAGCGGCACGGGCGGCGGCCATCCACGAATCGATCCTCACCTTCCCCGAGGGTTATAACACCCTCGTGGGCGAGAAGGGGGTCACCCTGTCGGGCGGCCAGAAGCAGCGGGTGGCCATCGCCCGCACGTTGTTGAAGGATCCTTGCATCCTCATCCTGGACGACTCGACCTCGTCGGTAGACACCGAGACCGAGGCCGAGATTCGCGAGGCCCTGGAGCGCCTGATGCGCGGTCGCACGACGTTCATCATCGCCCATCGCATCCAGAGCCTGATGAACGCCGACCTGATCCTGGTCCTGGAGCACGGCCGCGTGGTGCAGCGCGGCACCCACGAGGAGCTCATGGCCCAGGAAGGCATCTACCGCCGCATCTATGACATGCAGGCGCGCATCGAGGTCGAGCTGGAGCAAGAGCTGGCCGGCATCGATGCGCCGGAGCAGGAGTCGGTTGCGGCCTCGGGGTCGTAGGCAGTAGGCTCAGTCCGAACGCCGCTGCCCCTGGTGGCCCGCAGCCTGGCAGGGATTCGGCAATCCCGTCGCGCAGAATCGAGCTTGTCACATGGTAGAAGATTTCGAGATTGAGGAAGAAGAATTCACGAGCCAGTTCAACGGCCGGACGTTCCTGCGCATCCTGGCGCAGACGCGGCCGCACTGGCGCTGGGTCGTCGGCTTCTTGGTGACCGTTGCGGCCGTGTCGGCCATGGACTCGTACTTTACTTTCCTCAGCAAGAGAATCGTGGACGAGGGCATCCTGGCCGGGAGTCGCACCGCCCTCGTCGAGATCGTGACGATCTATGGCGCGCTGATCTTGGTGCAGGCCATCGGCGTGTTCGGTTTCATCTATCTGACGGGCGTGCTGGGCGAGCGCGTGCGCTACGACCTCCGAAAAAAGATGTTCGAGCATCTCCAGGAGCTGTCCTTCTCCTACTTTGACCGCACGCCGGTGGGCTGGATCATGGCCCGCGTCAACTCTGACTCGGACCGCATCGCCGAGCTGGTGACCTGGGGGCTCCTGGACATGACCTGGGGCATCATGAACATCATCACGGCGGTCATCTTTATGCTCATGATCAACTGGAAGCTGGCCCTCCTGGTGCTGCTGGTGATCCCGGTTCTGATCGTCGTCGCCATCCAGTTCAAGAAGTGGATCCTGGTCGAGTTCCGGCAGGTGCGCAAGATCAACAGCAAGATCACGGGCGCCTACAACGAGAACATCAACGGCGTGCGCGTGGTCAAGGCCCTGGGGCGCGAGGAGCGCAACCTGGGTGAGTTTGGCGGGTTGACGGGCGAGATGTACCGAGCCTCCTACCGGGCTGCCTGGCTGTCGGCCCTGTTCCTGCCCGTGGTGCAGATCATCAGCGCCGTAGCCATCGGCGTCATCGTCTGGTATGGGGGCCTGCAGGCCCTGCCCACGGCGGCCGCTGCCCTGGGCATGACCGTGGGCGGCATCCAGGCCTTTGTATCCTACGTGACCTTTATGCTGTGGCCCATCCAGGAGATGGCCCGCGTTTACGCCGAGATGCAGCAGGCCATCGCCTCGGCCGAGCGCGTCTTTTCCCTCATCGACGCCGTCCCGGAGGTGAGGGATCGGCCGGGTGCCGTCGATCCCGGCACGGTCTGGGGCGACATCGAGTTCGACGGCGTGGACTTCTGGTACGAGCCCGACAACCCTGTCCTCAAGGACTTTTACCTGAAGGTGCGGCGGGGAGAGACCATCGCCCTGGTGGGGCCCACGGGGGGCGGCAAGTCGACCATCGTCAACCTGGTTTGCCGCTTCTACGAGCCCAAGCGGGGCGTGATTCGCATCGGGGGGCGGAACTATCGCGACCTGTCGCTCCACGCGATCCAATCGCGCATCGGCGTCGTGCTGCAGACGCCGCACCTGTTCTCCGGCTCGATCCGCGACAACATTCGCTACGGCCGGTTGGAGGCCACGGACCAGGAGGTCGAGGAAGCCGCCCGCCTGGCCGGGGCTCACGAGTTTATCCGCACCCTGGAAGATGGCTACGACGAGCCCGTCGGCGAAGGCGGCAACCTGCTGTCGGTGGGCCAGAAGCAGCTCATCAGCCTGGCGCGGGCCATCCTGGCCCGGCCGCAGATCTTTGTCATGGATGAGGCGACGAGCTCGGTGGATACCCTGACCGAAGACCTCATCCAGCGCGGTATGGAGACGCTGATGCGTGACTGCACCAGTTTTATCATCGCCCACCGCCTGTCAACCATCAAGCGCGCCGACCGCATCCTGGTCATCGAAAAGGGCCGCATCGCCGAGATGGGCAGCCACGCCGAGCTGCTCCGCCAGCGCGGCCACTACCACCGGCTCTACACACGCCAGTTCCGTCGCCAACTGGAGGAAGAGTACGACCCCTTTGTGCTGCAGAGCCCGGCAACAGCCTGACGGCTTGCAGGAGGAAAAAATGGCTGAAATCAAGAGCGGCCTGTTGCATCTGAACCGGGGGGCCGGCGTCCTCGTCGACCTCGACCGGCTGGGTGACGAGGTCTCGGTGCCGGCCCGCCTGGTGCGCGAGTTGGGCCTGGTGGAGGGGGCGCGCGTGACCGGCCCGGTGCAGGGTGGCCGGCGAGGCCCCGAGTTGGTGGGGGTCGATGCCATCTGTGGCCTGTCGCCCGAGGCCTTTGCCGCCCGCATCCCCTTTGACCGGTTGGTGGCCCTCGATCCCCGAGAGCGGTTCCCGCTGGCGGCCACGGGCGAGCCGGCCATGCGCATCGTGGACCTGGTGGCGCCCATCGGCAAGGGGACCCGCGGGCTCATCGTCTCACCGCCCAAGGCGGGCAAGACCATGCTCCTGGAGCAGGTCGCCCAGGCCGTGCGGGCCACCGACCCCGAGGTGCGCATCGTCGTGCTGCTCATCGACGAGCGGCCCGAGGAGGTGACCTTTTTCCGGCGCGGGCTCGACGCCGAGGTCTTTGCCAGCTCCGCCGACCGCCCCCAGCGGGAGCACGTAGCCCTGGCGGAGCTGATGCTGGCCCACATTCGCGTGGAGCTGGAGTGCGGCCACGACGTGGTGGTCCTCCTCGACAGCCTGACGCGCATGACGCGCACCTTTAACCTACAGGGGCCCGGGCGAGGTGGCGGCCGCTCACTGTCGGGCGGGCTGGAGGCCGGCGCCCTGCAGATTCCGCGCCGCTTCTTTGGCGTGGCCCGCAACGTGGAAAACGGCGGCTCGGTGACCATCCTGGCAACCATCCTGGTGGATACCGGCTCGCGCCTGGACCAGGTGGTCTTTGAGGAATTCAAGGGCACGGGCAACTGCGAGATCCTTCTCGACCGGGCCCTGGCCGAGGCTCGCATCTTTCCCGCCATCAACGTCCGGGGCAGCGGAACGCGCAAGGATGAGCTTCTCTATCCGCCCGACGAGTTTGCCCGCCTCACCAAGCTGCGCCGCGCCCTGGCCGATCGCTCGCCCCGGGACGCGCTGCTCACCCTGCTCCAGCTCATCGAGAAGTATCCGACCAACGAGGAGCTCCTGGGCCAGATCTCGTCGTAGCCGTCCCTGCCGAGGTGAATAAGCCCAACGCCCGGGATCGGTCCTTGCGCCTGGCCCTGTCTCGTGCTATACTTTGTGTCGTTGCGTAGGGCTGGCTTCAGTTGTGTTTGACGAGGGGGTGCAGATGACACACAAGCTCGAGGCTGACGTCGTCGTCGTGGGGGCGGGGACCAGCGGCTGCTACCTGGCGTGGCGCCTGGCCCAGGCGGGCCTGCAGGTCCTCGTCCTGGAAAAGCAATGCCTGGCCGATGGCGGGCAGGCCATCGACATCTTTCACATGGACGAGGTGCGCTTTGACCAGTTCGGGCTGCCCCATCCCGAGGGAGAAGAGCTCATCGGCCACTATCCCACCGGCCTGGCCTGGTCGCCCGACCTCCAGGTGCAGAACCCGGTGCGCTATGCCTTCTATGTCATGCACAAGCCGGCCTTTCACAGGCGGCTGCACGGCTACGTCGCGGAGGCAGGGGCCCAGTTCGTGGAGGAAGTGGAGGTCGTAGAGCCCGTCGTGGAGGACGGCTTTGTGACGGGCGTCCGGGCGCTGCGGCGCGGCGAGCCCCTGGAGGTGCGGGGAGCCATCGTGGCCGACGCCTCGGGCATCGACGGTGTGGTGCGGACCCGCCTGCCGGCCAGCCTGGGCGTCGAGACGGATACCATCCGCCCGACCGACACCCTCTTTGTCTGCCTGGAGTTCCGCGAGGACCTGCCCCCCGGCACGCCCCGCGGCCTGAACTTCTATCCCTACCACAAGGCCTTCTGGAACCCCAGCCGCGGCGAGGGTGCGATCCTGGGCATCGGCCAGCCGGGCAGCTACCAGTACGCCTGGGAGCGGCATCGCCAGTGGAGCGAGGAGTATTTCGGCGATCCGGGCCGCGTGGTCAAGCGGACCCAGGGCCGGACACCCTACCGCCGCTCGCCCTACTCGCTGGTGGCCAACGGCTTTCTCGTCGTGGGCGACGCCGCCTTTCAGACCAAGCCATTCTCGGGAGAAGGGGTGACGTCGTCGTTCACCGCCTGCCAGATCGCCGCCGAGGTGGTGGTCGAGGCGCTGCGCCGGGGCGATGCGAGCCGCGCCGCCCTGTGGCCCTACAACGTCCGCTACTTTCGGGATCAGGGCGCCAGGTTTGCCTCCATGTTTGTCCAGCTCCCCGCCGCCGCCGAGCTGTCGCGGGCCGAGGTGGACTACCTGTTTCACCAGGACCTGATCTTTGGCAGCAGCGATTTCGAGCAGATGAACCTTCACTATGCCACCGAGATGGACCTGGCCAAGACGCTGGCCATGGGCGCCAAGCTTTTCTGGGGAGTGGCCACGCGCCGCTTCTCCCGGGCCAGCCTGGGCCGGCTCCTCGAGGTCTCGGGCCGGGCTGCCCGCATCCGGGAGCGCTACGAGGCGTTTCCCGAAAGCCCCGATGGCATGGAGGCCTGGATAGCCTCGGTCAAGCCCCTGTGGGGTGTCGCCGGCGATGCTCAAGCTGGATGACCTGACCCACCTGCCGCAGGTCGAGGGCCTCATCGCCCAGATCGCGGCCGGAGGGCCGGGGCTCGTCGTGGTCGCGGGCCTCGACCCGCGGACTGCCGTCCTGCCCCGGGGCGAGGCCGGGCTGTTGCCCAGCGGCCGGGCCACCATCTGGCGGATCCTGATGCGCGAGATGCTCGACGCCCGTCCCCGCCAGCAGGCCTTGCTGGTCACCGGCGATCCGTCGCAGCGTTTGCCCCGCGACCTGCGGCGCCGGGTGCAGTTTGCCTCGTGGCCGCCCGGCAAGTCACACGCCGAGGCCATTGCCGAGGCGGCGGCACGCGGGCCGGATCTGCTCCTTGTGGAGCGGCTGGATGCCGGCAGCGCGTCGGCTGCCCTGCACGCGGCGGCCGGAGGGCTGCGCGTCCTGACCCAGGTCGACACGGTCTTTCGCGGCGCAGAAGTCGCCCGATTTCTCCTCGACCTGGGCGTGTCGCGAGAGCTCCTGTCGGCCCTGACGTGGGTCGTGGCCGTGGAGCGCCTGCCCACCCTCTGTTCCCACTGCAAGGTGCCGGCGCAGCCGGATCCCGAGGAATTGGAGGGCTGGTGCCAGAGCTTCTCCGATTTCGAGCCGCTGCTGCGTGAGGGTACCTATTTCCGGGAGCAGGGCTGCGCCCGCTGTCGGGGAACGGGGCGCGAGGGCGAGGTGACGGCCTTTGACATCTGGCATCCGGATCCCGGGGCAGGAGCCGTGGAAGAGCAGCCCAGTGGCCTGCCCATCGCGGCCTACGTCCTGGGCCTCGCCGCCCGGGGAGCCCTGCCCCCCGGCGACGTGCAGCGCCTGGAGGCGGGCCGGCTGCGTCGCACCTACCGCCTTTTGCGCGCCAGCGAGCAGGCGACCCTCGAGGCCAAGGTGGCCCTGGAGCGCAGGCTGGCCGAGCTGGAAGCGGCCAACCGGGTGCTCCAGCAGCGCACCGAGGCCCTGATCTCCCTGGAGAGCATCGGCCAGGCGCTCATTGCCTCCACCAACCTGTCAGAGCTGGCCGGCCGGCTGTGCCGCAACGCCTCGCAACTGTGCGGCGCCGACCGCGCCATCCTCTACTTCTTGCGGCCCGAGTCCGGCTCGGCCGAGGTGCTGGCCGTGACCGGCTGGGATCCCTCTCTCGTCGGCATGTCGCTGGAGGCGCAGTCGGTGTTTGGCTCGCAGGTGGGCAACGAGCCGGAGCCCTGTTCGGGATTTCCCCCGGGCGTGCCCAGGCAGCCCACGGATGTGACGGCCGATGCCCTGCGTGCCGCCCTGCGCGTGCCCTTTGTGGCAGAAGGCCAGCCGGTGGGCCTGATGATCGTCCACACCAGCCAGAAAGCGCGCTTTGCCCCCGGCGAGGTGGCCCTGCTGCGCGCCTTTGGCAACCAGGCAGCCATGGCCATCCAGCGCGCCGGGCTGACCGAGGCCCTCCGCGACAAGGTCCGCCAACTGGAGGCTGCCCAGGTGGAGCTGGTGCAGAAGGAGCGCCTGGAGCGCGAGATGGAGCTGGCCCGGCAGGTACAGCAGAGCGTCCTTCCCCGGGTCTTTCCCCTGGTGCCGGGCTATACCTTTGCCGCTCGCAGCGAGCCGGCCCGCTGGGTGGGCGGCGACTTTTACGACGTCATCCTCCTGGACGCCGACCGTTTTGGCCTGGTCATCGGCGACGTGTCGGACAAGGGCATGCCGGCGGCCCTGTACATGGCCCAGGTGCACAGCCTGATCCGTGCCGAGGCGCGCCGCCAGCGCATGGCCGGCGCGCCGCTAGGATCGGGCGGCGCGGGTTCCCCGCCTCCACCCGAGGAGGTACTGCACACCGTGCACCGGCTCCTCCAGGAGCTCGGCCGGTCCAGCAAGTTTATCACCGTCTTTTACGGCGTGGTGGACACGGCCAGCCGGCGCCTGACCTACGTTCGCGCAGGCCACGACCTGCCCATCCTCTTGCGGGCGGGAGAGGTGCACCAGTTGCGAGGTGAGGGGCTGCCCCTGGGCTTTCCCGACATGGACGAGCTCTATCTTTCGCAGGAGACCATCGATTTGCAGTCGGGGGATCGGCTGGTGCTGTACACCGACGGGCTGACCGACGCCATCTCGCCCGACGGCCGGGCCTTTGGCCGCGAGCGCCTCATCGCTCAACTTCGCGCCAGGGCCGGGGTGGCGACCGCCGACCTGTGCGACGCCCTCTTTGCCGAGCTGGCGGCCCACCAGGGCACGGCCGACCAGTTTGACGATATGACCATGTTGGCCGTCGAGGTTCACTGAGGCTGGCGGAGTTGTCCCAAAAGGCCCAGGCCCGCCGTCAAGAACGAGGCGCTGTCCAACTCGGGTGAGAGGTGATCGCCCGGCAGGATCAGCACCTCCACGCGGCTGGCGAGGGGAAAGTTGTCCCGGGAGAAGTTGGGCAGCGAGCGCTCGATCTCCTGGCCGCAATTGCACCCCTGGAACGCGTCGCGCCAGCGGACCACGCTGTCGCCCTCAGCCCAGAGGAGTACGACCTCGCCTGTGTAGCCAAAGGTGGGGCCCGGAACCCGCCTGCACGCCCAGCGCACGTCGGCGATGAGCCGCCGCAAAGAGCGGCTGCGCGCCAGATCCCACAGGAGCCCCTTGAGGAGGTTTGCGCCCACGCGCAGGATGGTGAGGATGCAGCGCATGTTCCCCCGCACCAGGTTGCGGCCCGCGACGCGCATGGACTCCTGAAAAAAGCTGCACACCAGCTCCGCGGGGCGCCGCTCCACGAGGCCGGCAGGGCAGAGCCCAAGATACTGGGGGAACAGGTCCGGGTCCTGGCTGGCGGCCCGCAGGGCCTCGCCCCCACCGTGGGACCAGCCCACGACCGTGGCCTGGATGGGCACGCCGTGCTGCATTTCCCCCGGGAACAGGCAGGCGATGGTCTCGCGGGCAATGGCGACGATCGCCTTTGCCTCGGCGTGATCCCCGCCCCGGGCGGGCACCGGATCGATGCAGCAGGCGATGCCCGAGCGGGACAGCTCGGCGGCGGTTGCCAGCAGGTTCCGGGGTCCATCCACGGTCTGGCCGTGTCCGGGGACCAGGATCAGGACGTTGCCCGCGGGCCGGCCGGCCCGGGCGTCGTGGGCGCGCCGCGCCTCCGAGCGAGCATCGACGGTGCGCAGCTCGAACTGCACCGCCTCACCGCCAACCATCACCGATCCGTACTCTCGCGTTGCCTCGCCGTCCATTGACGCGCCTTTGGCCCCTCTCCCGGCCCATCCTCGATACGGTGAGGAGGGGATCCCCCCCTTCCCTTGTAGGGAAGGGGGCCGGGGGATTAGGTTCTCTTGCGCCAGATTATACAACCATCCCGGGGAAATGAAAAAGAGCGAGGCCTCGGGTGAGACCCCGCTCTTTCCCTCACAAGGAGGAGAAAGGAGTGCATCCAGTATATGCAAGAGGGGCCGGCGTACAGTAAGCAAGATCACAATAGGACTGGTTTGGTCTAGTTATCGCCAGGCGGCCGGTGCATGTTTCAGGGACCGGGTGGGGGTGTGGGGCGAAAGCCGTAGCTTTCCAGGATGCCGACGATGGCCGGGTTTTCCGCCGCGGCTCCCACCCGCCACACCTGGTGCTCCACCAGCCAGCGAAAGACCCGGAAGATGAGTGCCCGGCCAATGCCGCGTCGCCGGTAGCCGGGCCGGATGGCGAGCAGCTCCACGGCGCCGCGATGCGCGTCGCCGCCCGGCGCGGGCACGTCCACGCGGCCCACCACCAGCCCGACGGCCAGGGGGCCGTCAAAGGCCAGGAAGACGCCCTCGTGCTCCAGTCCCGGGTGGCGGGCATAGCCGGCGACGTCGCGGGCCGTCACCTTTTCCAGGGGCTCGCGGAAGGCGGCGTTGTACAGTTCGGCGATGACAGCCTCGTCGCTTGCCTGGTTCACCGGCCGCAAGGTAATGCCCGGGGGCAGGTCGTCCATGCCTTCCACCTGGCGTAAAAAGGCCTGGAGGTCGGCCAGCTCGACGTATACCTGCTCGGTCGTGTCGCTCACGCCTCAGTCCTCCGCGGCCAGCTCGACCACGCGGTCGAGGCGGAAAGTGCGCAACTCGCCCGCCCGGTGGCAGTGGGCCACCAGGTAGAGGTATCCTCGCTGCTCGCGCACGTGGAGGGGGCGCACCAGGCGGACGGTTTCCTGCCCTCGGGCGTCGACGTAACGCATGCGCACCTGCCCATTACACTGCAGGGCCTCGGCGATGGGCGGGGGTAGCGGCAGCGACTGAGGGAAGGGATAGGGGATAGAGCCCCCCTGAAAGTCCAGGAGCTGGCCCAGGGTGCGCACGCCCCAGCGCGCCTCCACCTCCCACAGGATGCGCGCCAGCACCTCGGCCGTCGTGCAGGCGTCACCCAGGGCCCGGTGGACCGTGGCGGCCTCGATCTGGAGGGCGCGGGCCAGTGCCTGCAGGCCGTTGCGCGGAAAGCCAAAGGCCCGCCGCGCCAGGGTCAAGGTGTCCAACACCTCGCCCTCGGGTGGGGGTACGTGCGCGATCTCGAGCTCCATGGCCAGGAAGCCCAGGTCAAAGGGGGCGTTGTGGGCCACCAGCACGGCACCGTCGAGAAGCGACAGGAGGCGCCCGGCCACGTCCGAGAAGGGAGGCGCGCCTGCCAACATGTCGGGCGTGATGCCGTTCACCGCCGCCGCCCCGAGCGAGAGGGATCTGCCCGGATCGACAAAGGATTCGAACCGCTCCACTTCCAGCTCGCCCGTGAGGCGCACACAGGCCACCTCGCACACCCGGTCGCCATAGGCCGGGCTCAGGCCCGTCGTCTCGACGTCGAACACGGCAAAGTTGGTTTCCGCCAGGGGCTGGTCGGAATCACATCGATAAATCATCTCGTTTGCGGCCACGTCCCGGCGCCCGAGGCACACGATCTCGGATGCCGGTTTGCCTGCCTCGATCCTCTATGTTATACTTGGCCTGCTCCAATGTCGAGCTCCTTCAAGGAGGCAGAACCATGGTTAGCCAGGAAAGAGCGTCGGCGGTCGACAGGCTGAAGGGCTTCTTGCAGCCCTGGAACGAGTCCATTGCCGATCCGCAACGGGCCCAGGAAGCCGTCTTGCATCGTTACCTGCAGACCTATGCCCAGACCGAATACGGCCGGCGGCATGGCGCGGCCCAGGTGGGCAGCCTGGCGGACTATCGCCGGGCATTTCCCGTCACCACCTACGACGCCGACTACAAGCCCCTCATGGAGCGTGTGATGGCCGGCGACGTCGGCCTGCTCCTCAACGAGGAGCCCATTGGCTGGGCCATTACCCGGGGCACCACGAAGGGCGAATCGAAATTCATCCCCATGACCCCCACCGACCTGCGCATGCGGGTCAGCGCCGGGCGGGCGATGATGAACTATGTGGCCACCACCGGGCGCATGGACCTCTTTCAGGGCGTGAATCTTAACCTCAACTTTCCATCCATCGTCGGCACCGTGCGCGTCGGCGACCGGGAAGTAGAGTACGGTTACAGCTCGGGCATCTATACCCGGCACGTTTCGGCCGCGACGCCCATCCGTTCCGTGCCCTCCCAGGCCGAGATCGATGCCCTGGGTGGCGGCAAGACCGCCGCCGATTGGGATGCCCGTTTCGAGCTGGCCTATCAAAAGTGCAAGGACGAAAACGTCACGCTGGTCGGGGGGGTGGCCACCACGGCGGTCCACTTTGGCCGCTACGTGCACCGCACCCACCGCGCCTATCCCAGGGATCTGTGGAAGACGCAGATCATGACCCTGGGCAGCGTGCCCGCCATCAACACCGCCTACGTCCCCGTCCTCCAGGCCCTTTACGGGCCGGCTGCCATCCGCGAGATCTATGGTGCCACGGAGGGGATGTTCGGGCAGCAGCGGGACGAAAAACGGGCCTGGGTGCCGAACTATGACCTGTTCTTCTTCGAAGTCCAGACCCGCTCCGGCATCAAGATGCTCCACGAAATGCGACGCGGCGAGATGGGCAGCCTCGTCGTGTCGACGCCCATCCTGGCGCGCTACAAGATCGGCGACCTCATCGTAGCCATGCAGCCACCCTACTTTCGCTGCATCGGCCGCGAGAAGTGGTGGACGCCGCTGCGCTACGGATGGGACGAGTTCCGGACCGGCAACCTGGGCAGGCTGTAGAGCGACCTCTCCCCCGGCCTCTCCCCTGCAAGGGAAGGGAGCCGGGGGGTCAGGTTACTCCCGCCGGCGCCGCAATCCTCCGAGGAGGAGGTAGAGGCCGATGGCGATGATGGCCAGGCCCCAGATGACGCCCCAGTTTACCAGGCCGCCGAGGCCGATGGCCAAAAAGACAATGGCCAGGATCATGTTGCCGATGATGGGCTGGCGGTAGGCCGGAACGAGCAGGCGAAACACGACCTCCAGGAGGAGGATGATCCCGGCACCGACAAAAAATAGCTCCCACCCGTCTATGACCTCGAACCGGTCAAAGAGGCCAAGGTTGCTGGCCAGGAGAACGAGGCCGGCCCAGATCAGGATCACGGCCCACACCGCGGCGTTGATGGGATCCCGGCGCCACTTCTCGTCCCAGGTCTTTTCCTCTTTCTCTTCCTCCTTTTCCTGTTTCTCGTCCTTTTCCCCGTACTGACGCCTGCGTTCGTCTTCGGACATCTCTCCTCCTCGAAGTTCACGGTCGAAACCCGGCTCCGCCCTTCCTGGCGCAGCCGGCCAGTGATGGTGACGCTGTTCGAGTCAAACTCCTGTCGCACATTATACCATAATCCATCTTTTGCTTGCAAGAGCGCGAGCACACGCTTTGCGGCTGTCGTGAGGTCGAGTGGTCGGCCAGGCCAGGGCCCGACCGCCCACCGTGCCTGTCAGGAGTCCTCCGCCTGCCGGGAGCCGGGCACGGGCGCGGCAGGAGCCGCGGCAGGAATCTCGGTCATGCCCCGCCATAGCAGCAGGGCGGCGACCAGGGCGCAGCCGGCGCCCGCCGCCGCCTGGACGCCGATGCCCTCCGGCTGCCACTCCCAGAGCCAACCCCCCGACGTGGCCCCGATCATGCGGCCCGCACTCATGGCCATCATGTTCAGCGACAGCAGCGAAGCCCGCGCCTCGGGGACCAGCTCGGTGGCCAGGGGCAGCAGTGAGACGATGCTGAACTCGAAGCACAGCACGGCAGCCACCAGGCCCGACATGGCCAGGACCAGCCCCATGTTGGCCAGCATTGGCAGCAGGAGCAGGCAGCCCGCCAGGCACAGCAGGCCCATCAGCACGCTGCGCCGCTTGCCCAGGCGGTCGGTGATGACCGTGGTGCCGAACTCGGCCACCGCCTCTACCGCGCCGATGGCGATGGAGGCCAGCCCGAGGGTGCTGAGGCTGAGGCCGAAGGAGCTTTCCAGCCAGGCGCCGTAGACGATGAACGGGATCTCGATGGAGGCCAGGATCAGCACGGTTGTGGCCAGCAGCACGATCACCGGGCGGCGCCGCAACAAGCTCCGCCAGGTGGGCAGGAGGGAGCGCAGCGCGGATCTGCTGCCGGGCGCGCGGTCTGCCGGCCGCCCGAGCGGCAGGCTGATGCGCGTCAGCCCCATGCTGAGCACGCCCAACACGGCCATGGCCACCCAGGGCGAGCGCCAGCCGAAGCGCTCGATGAGAAAGCCGGTGGCCGGCACACCCAGCAGCCAGCCCCCGGACCAGGCCAGCTCCACCGTGCCGACGGCCCAGGCGCGCCGATCGTAGGGCACCGTATCGCCCATGTAGGCATGCACCGCGGGGTCGTAGAGCACCTTGGACAGGCCAAACAGGGCAAAGGCCAGGACGGCCAGGCCCAGTCCCCGGCTGACGGCCATGAGCGCGGCGGCCAGGGCAAAGATGCCCAGCGACACCTGCATGATGCGCCGCCGTGGCTGGCGATCGGTCCACGGGCCCAGGAATGGCGCCGCCAACCCGGCCACGAATCGTGCCGTGACGAGGCTGCCCGCCGCCGCGACCGAGAGGCCCAGTCCGCGGGCGATGGCCGGCAGGAAGGGATAGACGATGCGGTGTGAGGTGTTCAGGATCGTGCGGGCAACAAAGATGATGGCCAGTTGGGCCCGCAGGGACAGCTCCCGCGGGCTTTCCGGTCCCGGGGTTACAGGGTCGGGCGACAATGATGGCAACGTTCTCGTTCCCTCGCTATCGGGAGATTTTTCCGGCTGGACGCTGGCATGCCTCGGCCAAAGCTCCTACAGCTCGACGGTGCAGCCCAGCCCCGGCACGTCCCGCGCCACGAGCCAGCCATCCTCGAAGGCAAAACCGGGCAGCGTGGGATCGCCGATGAGGTCAAAGTGGCCGTCCAGGTCGCCGTAGCGCACGTTGGGACTGCTCAGGGCAAGGCCCAGCCCGGCGGCGATGAGCAGAGCGGGCTCGTTGATGCAGCCGACCATGGTGGACATCTGCGCCGCCCGGGCAATGGCGTCGATCTGGCGGCCGCAGTGCAGCCCGCCGCAGGTGCTCAGCTTGACGCTCAGGCCGTGGGCCGCATGCTGGCCGGCAATCTGGAGGGCCGAAGCGGGGCTGCTCACGCACTCGTCGGCCAGGATGGGGACGGGCGATTGCCTCGTCACCTCTCGGAGGGCGTCCACATCGGCAGCGGGAGTTAGCTGCTCGAGCATCTCCAGCTTGCCCTCCAGCGCCCGGGCCACGTCCAGCGCCTCCTGGATGGTATAGCCCTGCTCGGCGTCCAGGCGCAGGGTCAGCTCCGGAAGCGCTCGCCCCACATCTCGCACGCGTCGCACGTCCTCCTCGGGGTCCAGTCCGCCCTTGAGCTTCAGAATGCGAAAGCCCTGCCTGGCGCGCTCCCGGGCCATGTCCACCGTCTCCTTGGCCGGGGCCACGTTCAGGGTGATGGACGTCTGGATGCGATAGCGGTAGCCGCCCAGGAGGCGGTGCAGCGGCAGGCCCGCTGCCAGGCCCAGCAGGTCGTAAAAGGCCACGTCAAAGGCGCAGCAGGCCGAGGGCGTGCCCTCGGTGAGGGGCATCAGCTCGGCCAGGGCATACTCGGTGTTCAGGGGGTTCAGGTCGCGGGCGCGGTCGGCGCAGGCGCGGCAGGCGCGCAGCACCTGTTCGGGTGTCTCGCCCGTCAAGGCCGGATCAAAGGCCGCGCAGCCCCAGGCCACGCGGCCGTCCCGCGTCTCGATGCGCACAAAAACGCAGTCGATGCGGTCGATCTCTTGTTCGTGGGCAGCCGCCCGGTAGGGCAGCCGCAACCCGAGCTGCAGCGGAACGACCTCCACGTGTGTGATCTGCATCGCACTCCCTCCCGGTTCGTACAGGCAGGGTCCCCCAGTCCCTGCTACCCTGGCATGGTTCCGAACACCAGGTCCCACAGCGGCGAGCTGACGCCAAAACGCGCATTCGGCGTTTTGTAGTGGTGCTGCATGTGATGGCGCTTGAGGGCCTTGGGCAGGCGGCGGCGCATGGGAAAGTGATGGGTGGCATAGTGGGTCATGTCGTAGACCAGGTACCCGGCGATAAACCCGGCAAAGATGGGCGGCAGCCAGGCTGGCAGCCCCAGGGCCTGGTCCACCACCAGCCAGAAGAGCCCGTAAAACAGCGCCGCCAGGGGAATGCTGACCGCCGGGGGCATCACCAGGCGCGTCTTGCACTTGGGCTGGGCGTGATGTACCCCGTGGAAAAGAAACAGGATCTTTTCCTGGCGCTCGCTGCGAGGCGGAAAGTGAAACACGAAGCGGTGCAGCAGGTACTCGGTCAGGGTCCACAGGAAGAGGCCCACCAGGAGGCCGATGATCACGCTCAGGGCGCTGCCATCGCGGACGGCCAGGAAGGCGAAATAGCCGCTGACGGGCAGCCAGATGAGCAGCACCACCAGGGGATGGATGTGGGTAAAGAACTCCAGGAAGTCGGAGCGGAACAACCGCAGCGGCTCTTGATCGTGGACAAGGGCATAGTGCTTTACCTCGGACATGGCCTGCTCTCCTCTTCCCCACGGTTCTCCGGTGCCGGATGTGGCACGGACGGCCGGGCTGCCCCCATTATAATCCCACTCGGTCGAAACCGTCAAGGTAACCCTTCCCGGCGGGAACCCCTCCTGGATAAGGCCCCTCCCCGGGATGGCGGGGAGGGGCAGGCCGGCAGCAGCGCGCGGCTGCCGCCGCCCCCGGGAGTTGACATCGGGGACGGATGGGGGCATAATAGGAAGCGGAGATGATCCTGCCTGCCGGCCTGCTGCCGGGGGTGTTTGCCAGACAAGGAGCGATCATGATCGACGACGCCTTGGCCCACGCACACAAGAACCGGGGTGAGTACCTGGCGCTGCTGCAAGACCTGCTGACTATCCCCAGCATCAGCACGCTGCCCGAGCGAGCGCCCGACATGGAGCGAGCAGCCGCCTGGCTGGCCGAGCACATGCGCCGTACCGGCCTGGAGCGGGTTGAGCTTTTGCCCACGGAAGGGTATCCCGTGGTCTATGGCGAGTGGCTGGGGGCCGGACCCGAGGCGCCAACGCTCCTGGCCTACGGCCACTATGACGTGCAACCCGTCGATCCCGTGGAAGAGTGGGAGACCCCGCCCTTTGAGCCGTCGGTGCGGGGCGACATGCTCTATGCCCGGGGCGCCTCCGACGACAAGGGGCAGCTCTTTGCCGTCCTATCGGCCCTCGATGCCTACCTGAAGACGGCAGGGCGCCTGCCCATCAACGTGAAGGTGATGGCCGAAGGGGAGGAAGAGATCTCCAGCCCGCACATGGCTGCCTTTATCCGCGAGAATCGGGAGCGCCTGGCCGCTGGTGTCATCCTCATCAGCGATGGCAGCATCCTGGGTCCCGACCAACCGGCGATCCAGTACGGCGTGCGGGGCATGGCCTACATGGAAGTCGAGGTCCGAGGCCCGGCCACCGACCTTCATTCGGGCACCTTTGGCGGCGCGGTGGACAACCCCTTTAACGTCCTGGTGCGCGTCCTTGCCCGGTTGCAGGACGTGGAGACCGGGCGGGTGGCCATCCCCGGCTTTTATGACCGCGTGCGGCCCCTGGGCGACGAAGAGAGGGCACTGCTGGCCGAGGTGCCCACCGACGACGAGACGACGCGGCGGCTGGCCGGCGTCCGCGCCCTGGCCGGCGAGCTGGGCTACAGCGCCATGGAGCGGACCTCCGTGCGGCCCACCCTCGATATCCACGGTTTTGCCGGCGGTTTCTCCGGCGCCGGCAAAAAGACCGTCATCCCTGCCCGCGCCCTGGCCAAGGTTTCCATGCGCCTTGTGCCCGACCAGGACCCGGAGGAGATCGCCCGCCTGTTCACCCAACACGTGGAGTCGCTGATGCCGCCGACGGTCGAGTACACCGTGCGGACCCTGGGCCTTGCGCGGCCGGCCTTTATCGACTACCAGGCGCCTGCCATCCGGGCCGCGCATCGGGCCTACGAGCTGGGCTTTGGCCGGCCGCCCGTCTACATGCGCGCCGGCGGCAGCCTGCCCATCGTGTCTGACCTCATGGACGTCCTGGGCGCGCCAGTGGTGCTCATGGGCTTTGGGTTGCCCGACGACAACGCCCACGCGCCCAACGAGCGATATCACCTGCCCACCTTTTACCGGGGCATCGAGACCCTGGTACACTATTACGGGCTGCTGGCGGGTATGGGGAAGGCGTAGGCCAGATAAGTCAACAGGCGGACCGAGTTGGTCCCGCCCGCAGGAGCCCGAAATGCGCGCTTTTGCGCGCCCGGATGGTATTTTTCAGACGGCTTGCTAGTTTTCCATCGGTATGCCAGCCCGCTCAAGGATGTACTGAGCCCATTGAGCTTGTGATTGACGTACGCTAACCGTAAAGGTCCCGTTGATGATCATGAGGCCCCAGGTGGTGATACCATTGCGGTTGAGCAGCCTTTCGATTTCTCGGCCGGTCCAGCCGCAGTTTGCTGGTATCAAGAACGTGCGCGTGTTTCTGCCGTTGGCGATATCCCCGGCGATCGCGATCAAGGGGCTAATCCAATCGAAGCTGATTCCCAATTTCCAAAGCTCGTTCGCCACATTTGCCTCCCAAATGCTTACAAGAATAGAACATCTGTTCTGTTATTATACCACAGGCATAGACGGGAGTGCAACTTGCGCTACCGGCGGCATGGCTCTCCCAGTAGAGAGATTAGCGGAGTATTGGAGTGAATGAGGACTTTTGCTCGGGCTTCTTGTTGGGTATTCTTGTCGCGGGTATCATGGGCTTTCTTCTACAGCGGTTGTATCTTGCTTACATAAAAATGACAGAAGCCAGTCGACCACAGGTGATTGTTGCCACCACCAGGAGAACGCCGGCTGAAGTCGTTGCCTCCAGCATCCAAGCTGGATGTCTGTTGATTGTGGCCATCGCGTTCCTTGGATTGGTGCTGTGGCTTCTACTGGAGGGCCTCTAGTGCTGTGGCTACGGAGAGAGGATCCCTGGCCTCCGACCCTGAGGAATGCCGAGAATGGCGCGATCCGGCGCTATGTGCTATAATGTGCGCAAACTTGCCGGGCGAGGAAGCAGGAATGGAAGAAAGTAACCAACATAGCGGGGGGCAGTGCCGTCGGTGATGCCCCTCTTGCTCGCCATCCCCCTCGTCGTCACGCTTCTCATCTTTATAAACGGCCTCTATGTCGCAGGCGAGTTTTCGTCCGTTAGTGCCCGCAAGACGCGTATCAGGCAGGCTGCCGAAGAGGGTAACCGACTCGCCCGCGCCCTGCTGCCCGTGATCACGGATCCCCACAAACTCGACAATTACATCGCCGCCAGCCAGGTCGGCATCACCCTGTCCAGCATCGTGCTCGGCATCTATGGCGAGCAGCAGATCGCGCCCCTCCTCGCTCCCTGGATCGCCCGGCTCCCCCTCGGTGGCGCCTCCGAAGCCGGCACCCACGTTGCCGCCACTGGCATTGCCGCTACCCTGGTGCTCTTTGGCCTCACCACGCTCCAGGTGATCATGGGCGAGCTCGTGCCCAAGTCCATTGCCATCCAATATCCCGAAAGGCTGGCGCTTGCCACGGCTCTGCCGATGACGTGGTCGGCCGATTATCTGCTCAAGCCGCTCATCATCCTCTTGAACGGCAGCGGCCGGTTCCTCCTGAAGCTCCTGGGCGCTTCGGAGGGAGGGGGCCACCCCCACGTCCATTCGCCCGAGGAGATCCTGATCCTGGCCCAGGAGAGCCAACGCGGCGGCCTCATCGCCGCGGACGAGCACCGCTTCCTGCGAAACGTCTTTCGCAGCGGCGAGATGCGCGCCGTGGACGTCGCCGTGCCGCGCACGCACATGGTGGCGGCCGAGGCCGGCCGGCCGGTGCGCGAGGTCCTCGAGCTGGCGGCCGACTCGGCCTACACGCGCATCCCAATTTACGAGGACGACATCGACCACATCGTCGGCTTTGTCCACCTGAGGGATCTGTTCGCCCTGTACCGCACCGACCCGGGGGCGAACATCCAGCCCATCATCCGGGCCCTACCCTTTGTGCCGGAGACACTCGTCACCACCGAGGTGTGGCAGCGCCTCAACGACGCCGAGAGCTATATGGCGATTGTCTTTGACGAGTTTGGCGGCACCAGCGGGCTCGTCACGCGCGAAGACCTGATCGAAGAGCTGTTTGGCGAGCTACAGGACGAGTTCGACCAGGAGCAAGCACTCATCACGCCCCTGGCGGGCGGGCAGGTCAGCGTGCGCGGCGACCTGCTCATCGCCACACTCAACGACATGTTCGATCTCGATCTGCCTCACGGCCGGTCGCGCACCATCGGCGGGTTGGTCATGGAGGAGCTGGGCCGCATCCCGAAGGTGGGCGACGAGGTCGCGATCGATGGCATCCGCCTGCGGGTGGAGGCCGTGGAGCATCACTCGGTGGCCAGGGTTCGCGTGTTCCCCGGCGCCGGAGGAGCGGCGTGATGCCCGTGCTCCTGTCCTTTGCCGTCATTCTCCTCCTCGTCCTGATCAATGGCCTGTTTGTCGCTGCCGAGTTTGCCATCATCGGCGTTCGCCCCACACGCGTCAAGCAACTCGCCGAGGAGGGAAACCTGGCCGCCCGCTGGGTGCGCGGCATCCTCGATGACCGGCGCAAGACCGACCGCTATATTGCCACTGCCCAGCTCGGCATCACCCTTGCCAGCCTGGGCCTGGGCATGTACGCCGAGCCGGCCATCGCCCACCTCATAGAGCCCCCGCTGCACGACTGGTTCGGCCTTGAAGGGACCATCGTGCACACCATCTCGTTTGTCATCGCCCTGGCGCTGATCACCTATCTGCACGTCGTGGTCGGCGAGATGGTCCCAAAGTCGCTGGCGCTCCAGGGCGCCGAGCGGGCCGCCCTCTCCCTCGCCACACCCATGCGCCTGGCGGGCAAGATCTTTGGCATCCCGGTCACCTTTCTGAACCGCATCGGTTTCTGGACGCTCAAGGTGCTGCGCATCCCGCCGGCCGGGGAGGGCACCCGGCTCTACTCACTGGAAGAGCTGGAGCTGCTCTTTTCCGAAAGTTACGCCGAGGGCCTGGTCGAGGAGCGCGCCCAGGCGTTGGTGGCCAACATTCTCGACCTGTCGGGAGAACGGGTGGACGAGGTCATGGTGCCTCGCCCCCTCATGACGGCCATCCCCGACAACCTGGGCGAGGAGGAGCTTCTTGCCGTTTTTGATGCGACGCCCTACAACCGGCTGCCGGTCTATCACGAGCACATCGACGACATCGTCGGCGTGCTGCACCTGAAGGACCTGGTGCGCCAGCAGCTCTCGGATGGGCCCTTTGACCTCCATGCCCTGCTGCGCCCGGTCCCGTTCGTCCCCGAGAGCTTGCCGGTGAAGGCGCTGCTGGCGGATTTTCAGAAGCAGCGACAGCAGATTGCCATCGTCCTCGACGAGCACGGCGGCACCCTCGGCCTGGTGACGACGGAGGACATCCTGGAAGAGGTGGTGGGCGAGCTGCGCGACGAATTCGACGTCGAGGAGGAAGAGCCCCTCCGGCTGGTCGCGCCGGGGCACCTCGTCGTTCAGGGGACCATGAGCCTGGAGGACGTGGAGCCCTACGTGTTCCTGGACGCGGGCGACCACGACGTGCACACCATCGGCGGGCTGGTGTGGGCCGAATTGGGCTGCCGCCCCGAGGTGGGCGACGAGGTCCCCATCGGAGAGGTCACCCTGCGCGTGGATGAGATGAGCGGCCTGACCATCACGTGGGTATCCGTTTTCTTGTCCAATACCAGCGATTGACCTGTTTTGTGTCACAATGTTCTCTCCCTCTGGCCAGATTGCGGACCGCGGCAATTTGAGGTACAATCCAGATACGATGCGCATTGAGGTAGAGGGGCGGGTGGGCAACCATTCGAATTTTCGGGCGGCACAGGGGCGACTCGCTCTAATGGAGGCCTTGTGAGGCGCGAGACCATGAACACTCAAGTGTGCCCATACCTGGGCACCGTTGACGATCAGCGTTCATACTTTCCCACGCCGGACGTGGCCAACCGCTGTTACGCGGTCGCGTCACTTCAACCGGCGCGCGCCGCGCTTGATTTTCAGGAAAGCGTTTGCCTGGCCGGTCATCCTGGCCGGTGCGCCCGCTACGTGGAAGCTGAAAGGCACCAGGCGCGCAAGCCTGCGCCCCGGTTGCTGGCGATTGGGGGTAGCCTGGCCGGCGTGGTGGCCCTGGGCTGCTGCGCCTTCCTGGCGGTACTGGTCCTGGCCCTGGGCGGCCTGGGCGTTTCACGGCTGGGCCTCCTGGCCCGCGTGACCGACACGCCGCCTCCGACGGCCACGGACACGGTTACGGTCACGGCCACATTGTCTCCTACCTGGACGGCGACCGCGACGTTGACTCCAACCGAGCAGGTTACCAACACCGCTACGGTGACGCCGCAGCCGCCCTCGCCAACCCCTACGGTCTCGCCTGTAAACGCCGCTGGTGATACCTTTGTTTCGCCGCTGGCGACGCCGGCGCTGCGGGCGACCACCACCCAGCCGCGGGCCGTTCCCACGAACCGTCCGTTGCCGACGGCCACCCGGCGGCCCGCCGCCACCGCCACCCGCGGGCCGACGCTGACTCCCTCGGCCACGAACACCCGGGCTCCGACGGCCACACCGCAGATGGTCTGCCGGACCGGCGACACCATGACCTTCAACCCTGCCAGCCCCTTGACCGGCAAGGCGTTTACCATCGAGGTCCGCTCGCTTATGGGCTACGTCGAGGTGTTGCTCGCCGGCGGGGGCAAGCCACATTTCAACGGCGTGGACCAAAGCGGCAGCTACTACGTCTGGCGCTGGGAGGACCGGGTTGGCACTGCGGGCACCTACAGCTACAGCTTCCAGATCCGGAACGGCGTCCAGACCTGCCTCACCAAATCAGTGACGGTGGTGGCGCCCACCA
>DAOUHB010000083.1:0-34449 GCA_034428935.1 Anaerolineae bacterium
ATTCAAGTGCGCTACCGGACTGCGCTACGCCCCGTCGCATCTGCGAACCTCGATTCGCCAGGACATTCTACCACATTCGCGCCGAGTTAGCAAATACTCGTTTCGCTCTGTCTGCTCAGCACGGGCGACCCGTAGCCTTTTCGCCGCCATTCCGTCTAGCAAGTAAGGGGCGGTGTGTCTCGAACCCGTAACACGTATTCGTCCTGCGCCCCGGCACTCTCAGGCGCACCGAGATCCGCTACGAATTCGCGGACATGAATGTCCTGGCCGTCACCATGCCTGGCAAGGCCATGGACAGGATGCGCAGGAACCCCAACGTGGTGTCCATCGAGAGCGATCCCGAGCGCTACCCGGCAGGGGCAGGGTGCCACGGTGGAAGACTATGAGCCCGTCGCCCGGCGCCGCGTTTACTCCCCATTCAGGCGCAGGGGCAGCCGCAGGGCGTCGGAGCCATCGGCCAGGGGCAGGCGCGCGCCGGTGGCGGGGTCATAGAGGCCCACCAGCAGCTCGTAGGGGCCCGGGGGCAGGCCGTCGGGCAGGGGCACCCGATGCTCGTCGTCGAGGAGCAGGCCGGGCGGCCACAGAGAAGTGGGCCAGCCTCCGCCCAGGGGCGGCCCGTCGCCCTGGGCCAGGGCCCCATCGTCGCCGGGCTGCACCAGGTGCACAAACACCGTGTAGTCCGTCTCCGGGTAGGCGGCCGCCGCCCAGCGTAGCGTGACGACCAGAGTGTCCGGCTCAACCTGCCACGTCCAACCCGCCAGGTCGATGGCCGGACCAAAGGGGGCGGCCAGGGGCTCCAGGGCAGCGCCACCGGTGCCGCTCCAGGCCAGGGGCAGGACGGCCAGGCGCAGGCTGCTGCCGCCGGCCACGGCCAGGCGCTCGCCGCCGGCCGGCTCGTACCAGCCCACCTCCAGGTGGTACAGGCCAGGGGGCGCATCCGCCGGCAGGGCGAGGCTGAACTGGTCGCGCACCATCTCGCCGGCGCCCCAGGCCGTCGTCGGGTAGAGGCCGCCGTGGGGCTGGTGGTCGTCGCCGGCCCAACCCTGCCCGGCCTCGTCCACCAGGTGGGCAAAGGCGGTATAGTCGGCGGCCGGCGCCTGCCGCGCCTGCCACACCACCGTCAGGGTCAGCGGGTCGCCGGGCACCAGCTCGACGCCGGCCAGCCCCTCCACGCTCCAGCCCACCAGGGCCAGGTCGGCACCAAAGGCCGCCCGCCTCTCGCGCTGCAGGGCATCGGGCCGGTAAAGCTCGTACTTGCCCACCGTCGCCTCGTGATGGTAGTTGCGGTCCAGCTCGGAGAGGAACTCGCGGGTAAAGCGCTGGTAGCGATCGACGTCCTGGCGCGTGCCCCGCTCCAGGACGACCAGGTTCGCCGCGCGGCTGCGCAGCCGGTCCAGCTCCCAGGCCTGATCCCACCGGCCGGCCCGGGCAAGCTGGCTGTACTGGAAGGAGCAGTAGTCCAGGACCTTGCCGTTGGTCACCAGCAGCCCCATGTCCTCGGAAAAGATGGGGTCGGGCGTGGCCGCCAGAATAGGGGCCATGGCCTCGTTGGACTCGGCCGTGAGCCTGATAAAGCGCTCGGCGGCGCGGGGAGTGTGCCACATGAAGCCCACCTGGAGGAGTACCAGGAGGGGTACCGCCGCCCGGGCCAGGAGGGCAGGACGGGCGGCGAGGCGCGCCAGGGCCACGCCGGCGGCCAGCGTCAGGGCCACCTGGGCCTCGAAAAAATAGTTCTCCCAGGCGCCGGCCTTGCCCGCCAGCCACAGGCTGAGGAGGGCGGTCACGAGATAAAAGTCCAGGGGGCTCAGGCGAGGAAGGAGGGGCTCCCGGCGGCGCAGCCAGAACTTTTCCACGGCATAGGCAGCGGCCAGGAGGGCAATGGGGGCAAAGGTGCCCCAGAAATCGGCCTGCTGCTGCCAGAACTCGGGCCAGAGGAAGGGGTTGACGTTGCTGGTCACCAGCCCGAACCAGAAGCCGCCCCCGGTGAGATAATTGATCAGCACAAAGAGTCCTCCGCCCAGGAGGCCCATGGCCGCCACCAAAACGACGGCCGCCCGCCGCTGGACGACCAGAAGGTAGGCCACGGCCGCGGCGGGAGCGAACAGGAACGACTGCTTGGCATACAACCCCGCCACAAAGAGGACGACGGCCAGCCACAACAGGCGCGGGCGGGCAGGGGCGCTGCCGGTTGGATAGGCCACGGCAACGACGTACAGCCCGCCCAGGGTCAGGGCCAGGCCCGGGAGGTCCACGCGAAACAGGGGCGCCCAGTGATAGATCGTGGGCGAGCCGGCCAGGAGAAGGGCGGCGGCGGCCGCCACGGGCCAGCGCCCCCCCTCGCGGCGCACCCAGGCAGCGACGAGGCCGGCGACGGCCACGACGGCCAGCAGCGTCCAGATGCGCCCCGCGGCATAGCTCAGCCCCAGGACGGGCACCAGCGCCAGGGCCAGGACAATGTCCAGGGGCGGGTAGTTGGCCACGATGTAGGGGTAGCCGGCGGCCTGCTTGTAGATGGGCTCTCCCCGGGACCACTCGCGCACAAAGTGCAACAGGTAGCCCTCGCCATAGTCGAGCTGGTAGGGAAAGAACAGCCCGCTGACGGCCAGCCATACCGTGAGGGCGGCCAGGTAGACGAGCCCGGCCAGGGCCAGGACCCACAGGGCACGGACCAACCAGCGGCTGCTATTTGTCTGCGAGCGGCGCGCTGCGTGTTCCATAGGTGTCGATATTATACCCCGGCCGGGGGCAAAGGAAAAATTGAAAAGGATGTCTGTTCCGCGAGAGATCAGGGCTCGACGCGAACGGTCCCCAGCAGGATCTCCGGGATGGGCCGGCCGCCGGCGTCCAGGGTCAGGCAGCGGGCCAGGTCCTCGGCCCGGTACATGCCGGCCACCAGGCAGTACTCGCCGGCGGGCGTGTCCGCCGGGATGGACAGGCGAATCCGATCCTCGACGGTTTCGCCAGGCACCCACAGGAGCGTTGGCGCCTGGCCGCCGCCGGGCTCGCCATCCCAGCCGGCCAGGGCGTTGCCCCCGGCGTCCAGGAGCTTCAGGTAGACGCTGTAATAGGCGTCGATCTTGCCCAGGGCGCGCCACGTGAGGTCCACGTCCAGGTCGGCGCCGGCCCGGACGGCGGCCGGGTGCTCCCAGTCCACAAGGCGCGCCGGGACGGGCTGGTCAAGGCTGGCCGTGGCGCCAAACTCCACCTCCCCCGTGGCCTGCCAACTGCCCAGGGGGCCTCGCTCCTCACCCAGGGCCAGGCGAAACCTGCCCTCGCCGGGCGGCGCCTCCACGGTGAGGGCGACGACCGCCGCGCCGCCATCGGGCGAGGTCACCAGGGGCAGGGCCGCGGCGGTGGCGGTGCCTTGACCGGCGCTCTCGCCGGCCGGCTGCCAGGCAAAGGTGGGCTGCAGGCGGGCCGTGGGCGGCAGGGCCAGGCTCCGCTGCCCGGGGTTGAGGGCCACCAGGTAGGCGGTGTAGGGCCGGCCGGCCAGGGCCTGGGGCGGAAAGTAGACGCTCACCTGGAGACCGGCGGGGTCCACGGCGCGGGGCGAGACGGCATAGACCTGGTCGCGACCCTGCCCGGGCCCCGTGCCGGCCAGGACGGCGAGGGGGGCCAGGTCGGGCGCAGCGGGCAGCGCCGCCTCCACCTCGGCCAGGCGCTCTGGCGCCAGTCGTCCGCCGTGCAGGACGACGAGGCGCACGCCCAGGGCCTGGAGCAAGCTCACGGCACGCTCCGCGGGAAATCGCTCCATCTCGTAGACGATCTGGCCGTGGGCCGGGGGGATAAAGCCGCTGTAGCCGTCGGGCGTGGGACGCCAGTGGTAGGTGGACAGGTACTGGTAGTCGAGCCGCGGCCCGCCGGGGGTGAAGGCCATGGGCAGCTCCAGGATGGGCCCTTCCGGCGCCTCGCCCGCCAGCCACTCGACGACCGGGGGCAGCTCGTCGCCCACGGGCACCGGCTCGGCCCGGGCCGCGGGCCAGGCGGCCGATTCCGCGACGACGAGGAGGGCACAGGCAGCCACCAGGGGACCCGCCAGGCGCGCCCGGCCCGGCCCTCTTCCCAGGATGGCGGCCAGCCCGTAGCCCGCCAGCACAGCCAGGCAGAGGGAGACCAGGGCGTCGAAACGCACGGGCGCGCGCAGCGCCTTGAACCCGGGCACGAGGGCGTACAGCCAGGCGTAGGGCAGCGCCACGTCCAGGCCCGCCGGGTTGCCGGGCGCCAGGTACAAGCGCGGGCCGAAGGACAGGATCAGCGCGCCCACGAACAGCAGGACAAAGAACCAGCGACGGCGGCCGGCGCCGCGCAGCAGCCCCCAGGCGGCCAGCGCCAGGACGGCCAGTCCCGGAAAGAGGGCATCCACCGGGTAGCCGCCAGCGATGGGCGTCGCGTCGCTGGGCAGCCAGTGGCCATGGAGCAGGCTGTTTGGCGGCACCATGGCATATTGCCGCAGGCTGGCCGAAAAGGGCTCGCTGTCGGCCAGGCTTCGCTCAAAGCCAAGCTCGCGCTGCACCCGAAAGTAGGGCAGGGCAAAGGGCAGGACGGAGAGCAGGCAGCAGGCCGCGGCCAGGAGCAGCGCTGCCAGCGCCCGGCCGCGCGGGCCACGGGCCGCCTGCGCATCCTTCCCCCGGGCCAGCCCGGGAGCCAGGGCCGCCAAACCCTCGTAGACGGCGAGGCCGGCCAGGGCCAGGGCCAGGAGGATGGCATAGTAGAAGGAAGACACTGCCTGCAGCCAGAAAAAGAGGATCAGGGCCGCCGCGGGGCGCGGGCCCGGCCGGCGCAGCAGGCCATAGAGGGCCAGGAGGGCAAAGGGCATCCACTGGGCCGTGAGAAGCTGGCCCTGGGCCAGGTTGGTCATGCGGTAGGCCGAAAACGCATAGGCCAGCCCTGCCACGAGCCCGGCGGCCGGCGAGCGGGTGAGCTTCAGGACCAGGAGGTAGGTGCCCAGGGCCGAGAGGACGAATGACAGCAGCAGGACAGCGTTGTAGCCCAACACCGGGTTGCCGCTGGCGGCCGTCAGCGGCAGCGCCAGGAGGGCGCTGCCCAGGAGCAGCTCGGAATAGGCCAGGGTGCGCGGGTAGGGATAAAAGATATTGGCGTCAAAGAGATGCAGGGGATCGGCCAGGAGCTGGTGGCCATCCCAGGCCATGATCCACACGTTGAGGAGCGCGTCCTGACGGTCCTCCACCGCCGTCGCCAGGTGAGCGGAAAGGGGATAGGTGAGCAGCAGGCTCAGGACGATCGAGACCAGCAGCACCGCCAGGGTGGTTCTTCGCACCTCTTGCTCCATGCGTAAGTTGCGGCTATTATACTCCAGGAGGGGCTCCGGGGCAAGAGCGACCGGCAACCCAACCACGCCCGCCGGGCCCCGCCGGCGCACGGCAGTCTTGCCGCGCCAGCGCCTTGACGCAGCGCACATTTTGCCGTATGATGGGCAACAGGCGGGCAAGGTTCGCTGCCATGCCCGGCCCAATGCGAAGGAGTTCTGCCCGTGCTGGAAAAGCTCAAGCTGATCGAAAAACGCTACGAAGAATTGAACGCCCTCATGGCCGATCCTGAGGTCGTGACCGACTATGTCCAAGTGGCCGAATATGCCCAGGAACAGTCAGAGCTCGAGGCGCTGGTGCAGGCCTATCGCCACTACAACGCCCTGGAGGCCGAGCTGGCCGACACCCGGGCCCTCATGGAGATGGAAGAGGACGAGGAGTCGCGCGAGATGGCCGGGCATGAAGTGTCGCGCATCGAGGCCAAGATGGAAGACCTCTATGCCCGCTTGCGCCTGCTGCTCCTGCCCCGCGACCCCAAGGACGAGAAGAACGTCATCATGGAGATCCGGGCCGGAACGGGCGGTGACGAGGCAGGGCTGTTCGCCGCTGACCTGTACCGCATGTACACCCGCTACGCCGAGGCCCACCGCTGGAAGACCGACATGATCGACTTTCACGATACAGGCGTGGGCGGATTCAAGGAGGTCGTCTTCCAGATCGCGGGCAAGGGCGCCTATTCCCGCCTGAAATACGAGAGCGGCGTGCACCGCGTGCAGCGCGTGCCGGCCACCGAGGCCCAGGGTCGCATCCACACCTCCACGGCCACGGTGGCGGTGCTGCCCGAGGTCGACGACGTGGAGATCGAGATCAACCCCGCCGACCTGGACATCGACGTCTATATCTCCTCGGGCCCGGGCGGGCAGCACATGCAAAAGAACGCCACCGCCGTGCGCATCACCCACAAGCCGACGGGCGTCGTCGCCGCGTCGGAAAGCGAGCGCAGCCAGACGCAAAACCGGGAGCGGGCCATGGCCGTGCTCCGCGCCCGCCTGTACGAGATAGAGCAGGAGCGGCAGCTCGAGGAGCGGGGCGAGGCGCGCCGGCTCCAGGTGGGCTCGGGAGAGCGCAGCGAAAAGATCCGGACCTACAACTATCCCCAGAACCGGGTGACCGACCATCGCATCGGCCTGACCATCCATCGCCTGGAGAGCATCATCAACGGCGACCTGGACGAGTTCATCGACGAGCTGGCGACGACCGACCAGGCGGACCGGCTGCAGGCCATCGGAGAGTAGCGGGCCGGCCATGGTCGACGTCCGCCAGGCTGTGCTTCAGGCGGTGCAGACACTGGAAAGCGAGGGCGTAGAGTCGCCGCGCCTGGAGGCAGAGCTGCTCCTGGCCCACGCCGCGGGGACCAACCGCGCCTGGGTGCTGGCCCATCCCGAGCGGCCGCTGACGCCCAAGGAGCTGACGCGCTTTCGAGACCTGGCGGCGCGGAGGGCGCGCCGCGAGCCCCTGGCCTACATTACCGGCCGCCGGGAGTTCTTCGGGCTGGATCTGGCCGTCGATCCCCGGGTGTTGATCCCCCGCCCCGAGACCGAGCTGCTCGTGGAACGGGCGCTGGACCTGGCCCGGCGGCTGTCCGGGCCCGCCCTGGTTGCCGACGTGGGGGCCGGGAGCGGGGCAATCGCCGTCGCCCTGGCCGTGCACCTACCCGACGCCACGGTCTATGCCCTGGACGAAACGCCGGGCCCCCTGGCCGTGACCAGTGAAAATGCCCGGCGCCATGGCGTGGCGGATCGCGTCCTCTGCCTCCAGGGCGACCTACTGACCCCACTGCCCGAAGTGATGCACCTGGTATGCGCCAATCTGCCCTACGTGGGCAGCGAAGAGTGGGGGGCGCTGGCCCCGGAGATCCGGGAGTACGAGCCCAGGGCGGCCCTGGACGGAGGCCCCGGGGGGTTGGAGGTCATCCGCCGATTGCTGGCCACGGCCGGCCCCCACCTGAGACCCGGGGGAGCGGTTCTCCTGGAGATCGGCGCCGAACAGGGGGCGGCGGCACGGGCGCTGGCCGGCGAGCACTTCCCCGGGGCCCGGGTAGAGGTGCACCAGGACTATGCCGGGCTGGACCGGTTGGTCGTGGTACAAACGTAGCAGACAGCCGGGCCTCGGATATCCCCGCGCACCCTATGCGCTGCCGGGAGGGCAAAATGGCAGGCTCCCTACCCGGGGGTAGGGAGCCCTCACCTCTTGTTCTCAATGCCTAGGCTGCGCTTGGATCGTTCTCCCACAGCCCGAACGTGTTGCCCTCTGTGTCGTGAAAGATGGCTATCCAGCCCATCCCGGGGACGGGTGATTTGTCCATCAGGATCTCGCCGCCCAGTTCCCTGATGCGGCCCACCATCTGCGAGACCGATTCGACGCTGATATAGTTGACCGGTGACTCCATCCCGGGCTGGCGCTTCTGGACGGCACCCCCCTGGAGCTCCTGGCCACCGCTTGAGTCAAACATGTAGTAATCCGGATAGCCGGACGCCTCCTCCATTTCCCAGCCAAAGAGCCTGCTGTAGAACTGGACCGCCCTCTGTACGTCCTCCGCCGGGATCTCGAAATGAACGACCTGATGTGCCACTGACTTCTCCTTTCGCCGAACGGCATGACTGCCAGGGTTAGAACATATGTTTAAATTGTATCACGGATTTCATGCTTTGTCAATGGGGCCGCGGTTAATTTTTGGGAAACAATGGCTACTTGGATGCGAGGAGACCGAACGCTTCCGGCCGGCGGACGACGCGGGAAAAGCCAGCTTCTTGCAGGCGGCGCAGCGCGCCGTTGGTGGCGCTCCGTCCCGAGCGGCTCTCCGGATCGCCGACATAGTGGTACAGGCGGCCGCGGGGCGCCAGAACGCGGTACAGGGATCGGTAGAACTCGCCCGAGTAGAGATCGCCGGCAAGGTTGAACATGGGCGGATCGTGGATGATACGCCCAAAGGACCCGTCGGCCAAGGTGTCCACCTCGTCCAGGGCATCGCCCACGATCTGGCGGATGCGAGGGTTCTCAAAGAGCGGCCGCGACCAGGGGTTCAGCCGGGCCACCTCCAGAATGGCCGGATCCAGCTCGATGGTGACCACCTCGGCGGCCGTCCTGGCCGCGGCAATGGCCGTGTAGCCCAGTCCGGTGCAGGTGTCGAGGACGCGGCCGGTGACGGGGGCGATGGTGCGGATTTTGCGCTCGGTGTCCGCCCAGGGGTCGACGTCGCGGACGCGGTGCATCTGCACGCCAGAGATGAGGACGGTGGGCGCCCGGCTGGTGGGCAGCAGGACGTTGACGCGGTTTCGCACCTCTGAATAGCGCTGGATCTTGGCCGCTTGGCCGTTTTCAATGGCAAAGCAGGCCGCCGCGTTGGCGGCGACGCGCTCCACCTCTTCCCAGGCGAGGCCCTCGCCGCCGGGCAGGATGACGCCCTCGGCCTCCACGGCCAGCTCGACCTGGCTCAGGCCCAGATCCAGGGACGTGGTGGCCTTTCCGCGGCCGGCCTTGCGGGCGCGCAACAAGGGCTCAGCGTGCAGGGCGGAGAGAACCCACGGATAGTTACCCATGATGCCTCGCTCCTGGCAGTGACACCCCCACGGCAAGAGCGCCGATGTGCGCCGGACCCCGTCGTCCGGCGCCAGGCCGCCGAGCCCCGGGGAAGCGGGGACCCGTTAGCGCAGCCCGGCCAACAGGTCGTGGCTGCCCTCGTCGCCACCGACGAGGCTGACGGCCAACTGGAAGCACTCCCAGTTCTGCAGGCCGCGCATGACCTCCGGCGGCAGCGTGGCAAAGATGCTGTCGGGGTGGAGCTGGGTAGCGTGGCAGGTCACAGCCTTGTACTTGGCGTCCCAGTAGCCCTCAACGTCGACGTCGGTGGTGCAGGCGCCGTCGGGGAGGCCAAAGGGGCCTTCCAGGCGATCCAGGTAACGCTGAGGCACGTCCATGCCCATCTCCTGCATCCTGTGGGCCACGGCCACGAAAAAGCGGTGGGGGATGGCGGTATAGTACAGCTTTTTCGCCTGGTGGGCCGTCAGCCCACCCTGGAGTTGTTCCGGGTAGCGGCACGGGTCGGCCGCGGCGCTATAGGCGGCGCGGGTATGATAGTGAATGGCCACGTGATCCGGGTGGCCGTAGCCCCCGGTGGGATCGAAGGTGACGATGACGTCCGGCCGGATGCGCCGGATCTCGTACACGATCTTGCCCACCACCTCGTCAAAGTCGGCCATGTTCAACGACCGCGGGTCCAGGTTGTCGTCGGTGCCGGCCATGCCCGAGTCGCGGTAGTCGAGGAGCAGCAACTCGTCGACGCCCAGGGCCTCGACGGCGCAGCGCAGCTCCGCCTCCCTCACCTCGGCCAGGCGCTCCTTGGTCGCCAGCCCGGGATCGCTGATCTCACCCGCCTCGCCGCGGGTTGCGCACAGCAGTACCACCCGCACGTCGGGATCGTCGCTATAGCGTGCCAGGGTGCCGCCGATGCCAAAGGACTCGTCGTCGGGGTGGGCAAAGACAGCCATCAGGGTCAAGGGCTTGTCCGGTCTGCTTGTCGGTTGGGCACACATATTCTTTGCTATCCTTCTTTCTAGTTGGATCTGGACTACTGGAACCGGGGATCCTGGTCCAGGATGCACCGCAGGCCCTCTTCGAGCCCGGTTCGCGGCCGCCAGCCCAGCAGCTTGTCGGCCAGGGACACGTCGGCCACCAGCCGGCAGACGCCGCCCGAGTGGCCCTGGTTGTGGAGCAAGCCGACGTCGCGGCTCGTGACCCGCCCCACCAGCTCGGCCAGCTCGTTGATGCAGATGCCCTGGCCGGAGCCGATGTTGATCACAGCCCGGTTGGCGCCTTCGACCGTCGCCGCCAGCAGCAGACCGTCGACCACGTCCTGGACGTAGACAAAGTCGCGCGTCTGGGTCCCGTCGCCAAAGATGACAAGCGAGCCCCCCGTCTGCGCCTGGCGCAGCAGTTGCGGGATGACGGGTGGGTAGCTGGGCGGCAGGTCCTGCCCGGGCCCATAGGCGTTAAAGATGCGCAGCGACACCGTCTCGATCTCGTACAGGGCCCCCAGGGTCGAGACATAGTACTCGGCGGCGATCTTGCTCACGCCGTAGGGCGAGTTGGGGCTGGGCGCCTGGCTCTCCTTGATGGGCTGCTGGGCCTGCTCGCCATACAGCGCCGCCGAAGAGGCAAAGACGACGCGGCGCACACCCGTATCGCGCATGGCCTCCATGACGGCCACGGTGCCGCCCACGTTCACCTCGTTATAGTCGCGCGGATAGTAGATCGACTCGGGCACCCGGACCCGGGCGGCGAGATGGTAGACGCAATCGACCTGCTGTAACAGGCTCCACAACTTGGGCACATCGCGAACGTCGCCCCGGGTCAGGAGCACGGCAGGGTCGAGCTGCCGGGCATCTCCGGCCGTGAGATCGTCGAGGACGAGGACGGTGTGTCCCTCGGCCACCAGGCGATTGGCGAGGGCGGAGCCGATGAACCCGGCCCCGCCGGTTATCAACGTGCGCATAGATCCCCTCTCAGTCTTCCATCAAGTCTGGCCAGACTGGAACGAACATGAACCACTGGTCCAGCCAGCGCCGGATGACACTTTCCAGCGCATCGAGAACGCGGCGCATGTTCAGGGCGATGTCCTGATCCTCGTCGCCGGTGCGCTCCATCTCCAGGAATGGCTCCACGTCGAGGCAATACGTGCCCTGCTCGGCATCCCAGGCGGCCGCCATGACGGCTACCTGTGCCCCGGTCCTGAGGGCCAGGCGCACGGAGGCCGAAGGTACGCGCGCGGGCCGCCCGAAAAAGGAAAAAGGCGTGTCCAGCTCGCTCACCGGCCGGTCGCCCCCGAAGGCGACGGCCCCACCCTGGCGCAGGCTGCGGAGGGCCTGGCGCAGCGCCGCCGGCGACAGCGGCGTGATCTGGGCACCTCCGCGGCCGCGCATCTCGTTGAGGCGCTGAAAGCCGGGCGACGGATTGGGCAGGGTCAATACCTGCACGCTTGGCACATAGCCCGCCACGGCCTGGCTCGCCAGGTCAAAGTTGCCCACGTGGGGGAACACCAGGACAACACCCCGGCCGGCACTGCGGGCGGCGTGCATGGCCTCGAAAAGCCAGGGCGGGACCTTGATGAGGTCCGACATCTGCTCCTGGGGCAGGTTCCAGGCCCGAAACAGGTCATAGTAGCCGCGCAGAAAATTCGTCAGGATCTGCCGGACAAGCCTGTTCGCGTCCTCGCCGCAATCAGGCCCCAACACCTGTCCAACGTTGGCGCGCAGGATGCGCACCAGTTCCGGCCCAAGGCGGGTCATAAGCCCTGCCAGCCACCGCGCCGAGCGGTATGCAATTCCCGGCGGGACCCGCTGGCTGAAAAACAGGCCAAGCTGGATACCCCGGGGGTGACTGACGAAGTCGGGCAGCCTCATGACGGTGGCGCGTGGTGGGCGACTCGCGCGTCGAGGTCCCGCAGAAGCGTCCGCGCTTCTACCAGGACAGGGGCGCCGCGCACGATGCAAATGGCCGTGGCGATCCAACTGGCAACGACCGCCACGATCCACACCACTTCCGCCGCCTCCGCCTGGGGTGTGCCGGCCCACAGGCCGCGCAGGCCCAGGGCCAGGGCCAGGAGACAAAAAGCCGCCGCCTTGGACACGCCGTACAGCGACCGCATAAAGCCCGAGGCCACGAGGCGGCGCCCCCACTTGGTCCGCATCATGCCAAAGGGGGTCTCGCCCCAAACCAAACTAAAGCTGCGCACCGTGTCTACGAGCCCACCCCGGATGACAAAGATGATGGGGATAGCCACCGAGATCAGGTTCAGGTGGGCATAGACGATCCAGAGCACGAGCTCTACGATGCGGTCGACGCCGATGTCCAGTTTGCTGCCCAGCATGCCCACCTCGTGCCGCCTGCGAGCCACGATCCCGTCCAATGTATCCATAAAGATCAGGATCAAGACGAGCGGTGCTGTGGCAATCCGTACTGCGGGCACGTCGACGTACAGCAGCAGGACGATTCCGATCAGCAACGGAAGCCGGGCCAGAGTGATCCAGTTCGCCATGTGGAAACCCCAATCGGTCTGTTCTCGACCCAAGTATAGCATTCCTGGCCCATTTTGCCAACCCGGGCCAGCCAGGATGCATCACAGATCCTCGTTGTTCCGGGGGGCGCGGCCCACGAAAGCGCTCAAGCGGTTGGCCAGCGAAACCAGGGCAGCCTGCAGCCGCGCGCCCCAGCGCCAGGTCGCCAGGGCCAGGAGCGCCAGGGCTGCCAGGGCGACGAGCCACCAGGCGGGGCTCAGGCGTGTGGCGGTTGCCCCCAGCCAGACGGAAACGAAAATGCCCGGCAGCCGGCCCACGCCCATGAGGAGTAGAAACCGGCGGGGCGACATGCCCATGATGCCCGCGGCCAGGCAGACCAGGTCGTCGGGCACGAGGGGAAAGAGCCACAGCAGAAAAAAGAGCATGGAGCCGCCGCCGTCCAGAAGACTGTCCAGGCGCTCGACGTCGTGGCGCCGCAGCAAGCGCTGGATCAAGGGCCGGCCAAAGCGCCGCGCCAGGGAAAAGGCGATGAGGGCACCCGTCACGATGCCGGTCATGGCATACAGGGTGCCCCACCAGGGGCCAAACAGAAAGCCACTGGCGGCCTCGATGGCGGTGCCCGGGACCGGGCCGGCCAGCGTCTGAACCATCTCCAGGAAGATGATGGCCGCCGGGCCCCAGGCCCCCAGGTCGGCCAGCCAGGAGTTGAGCGCCTCGCGCTGGGTGAGGAGATGGGTGAGCGGCCGGCCCCAGAGGACCAGGGCGAGGACGAGGCCGGCTACGACCAGGCCGGCCAGCAGCCAGGGCCACCACCGCCAGCCTCCCGGCTCTGGCGGGCCCGGCTCATCAGGCATTGACCGCACCGAGGGTCACCGTGGCGCCCGGCGAGGCAGCCACGCCGGGCAGGGGCAGCCGGGCGACCAGCCAGCCAAACTCTCCCAGCGATTCGAAACCGAGGCTCATCAAAGCACGCAGCCATGGCCCGTCGCCCTCGGGCACCATGGCGCCGATCTCATCCAGGCCGCCGGCCGCGGCTCGGGCCAGGGCGGCCTGCACCAGGGCAGTCCGGGCACGGTCGGTGGCCGCCACCAGCGACTCGATCCAGGCCCCGCGGTAGAGCAGCGTCTGCACGTCCAGCAGCTCCACGTAGCCGGCTGGCCGGCCACCTTCCTCGGCGACGAGGAGCGACAGCCCCTCGCGCGGCAGGGCGCCCGGCGACGGGGACCCAGCCAGCCAGCCCTCCACCTCCGACAGGCTCGTGACCGGACGGACCGCCACCTCCGGGCCGGGCCAGGAGGGCGCGTCGCGGGTCCCGGGTCGATGGATCAACAGGCGGCACGGCCGGCCGTCGTCGCGGAACCCGGCACGCACAAAGGCACGCGCCGACCGCTCGTTCTCGGCGGCGACCACGGCCCGGGCGCGCCCGGCCAGGCGCGCGCCGTGGGCCGCGGCGGCGCGGATGAGGCGCGCCGCCAGGCCCTGGCCCGACGCGTCGGGATGGACGGCCAGGAGGTCGATCTCCCAGGCAGGCCCGAGGAGGCCGTGGGTAGCAAAGGCGGCGACAAAGCCGGCCACCACGCCGTCGACGAGGGCCAGCCAGGCCTGCTGCCCACCGGGGCCGCGGCTCAGCATGGCGCGGATCTGTGCAGCGCTGTAGGGCGACTCGTCAAAGGTTGCCCGCTCCACGGCCAACAGGCCCTCGGCGTCGGCGAGAGATCCGGCAAATGCACGTACAATGGTTGGCAACTTTTCCCCCATGAGGCTGCACTATACCAGCAAAGCGCCCGCCCGTCAAGGTTGTTTGCCAGGTTAAGCCAAAAGCGGTATAATCTCAAAATCCAGGCCACGCGCTTCAACACCGGGCCTGCAAGCCGGCCGGACAGAGGCCGGAACTACATAGAGGAACGGACGAGACCGGGCTCAGACAGGAGAACCAGTGAAGGCAAAACGTGGATTGCTGCTGTTGTTGGTGTTTGTGGGGGGCATGACCAGCCTCGGGGTCGAGCTGACAGCGTCGCGCCTCCTGGACCCCTTCTTTGGCAACTCGCTCATCATCTGGGCAGTGCTCATCGGAATGGTGCTGCTCTATCTCACGGTCGGCTATTACCTTGGCGGCAAGTATGCCGATCGCAAGCCGTACTACTCGGTGTTGTACCAGCTCACGGCCTGGTCGGCCTTCCTGGTGGGCATCGTGCCCTTTGTGGCCCGGCCGGTGTTGCTATGGTCCATGCAGGGCTTTGCCCAGTACAGCGCCGGAATCCTGGCCGGCTCCCTGCTGGGGGTCGTGGCCCTCTTTGCCATCCCGGTGACCCTCATGGGCTTTATCTCGCCCTTTGCCATCCGCCTCTCCATGGAAGGGGAAGGCGTCGAGTCGTCGGGCAACGTGGCCGGCGGACTCTATGCCCTGTCCACCGTGGGCAGCCTGGCGGGTACCTTCTTGCCGGTGCTGGTCCTCATCCCCAACATCGGCACGCGCAATACGTTCTTGCTCTTTGCCTTCGTGCTCCTCGCCGTATCGCTGGTGGGGCTCTTCTGGGAGCTGGGTAGGCGAGCCGTGCTCTACCTGGCCATGCCCGTGATCCTGGTGGCCCTGGCGCTGTTTGCCGGGGGCGGCATCGTCAAGCCCGTGGAATTCGGCGAGCTGATCCACGAGCAGGAGTCGATGTACAACTATATCCAGGTGGTGCAGTGGGGCGACGAGGTGTGGCTCAAGCTGAACGAAGGCCAGGGGGTACACTCCATCTATGACCCCGATTCGGTCCTCGTGGGCGGCATCTGGGACTATTTTCTCATCGCCCCCTATTTCAACAACCCGCCCTTTACCGCCGGCGAGGTGGACAGCCTGGCCCTCATCGGCTCGGCGGCGGGCACGGTGGCCAAGCAATACACCGCGGTGTACGGGCCCATCCCCATCGACGGCGCCGAGATCGACCCCGAGATCATCGAGGTCGGCCGCCAGTACTTTGACATGACCGAGCCCAACTTTCGGGCCGTGGCCCAGGACGGGCGCTACTTTCTGGCCAACAGCACGAGCACCTACGACGTCATCGCCATCGACGCCTACCGCCCGCCCTACATCCCCTTCCACCTCACCACGCGCGAGTTCTTTCAGCAGGTCCGCGAGCACCTGACCGACGACGGAGTGGTGGCCATCAACGTCGGCCGCACCCGCACCGACTGGAGCCTGGTGGAGGTCCTGGCCAGCACGCTCAAGGCCGAGTTTCCCAACGTCTATATGGTCGACCTGGAACAGCCAGGCCAGGATCTGATCAACGTCCTGGTGGTGGCCACCAAACAACCGACCTCCCTGGAGAACCTGGAGCAGAACGCCAGCCTGCTCGCCGACCCCATCCTGCGGGCGGTGGCCGACGCATCCATCCCCCGCGCCCAGGAGTTCACGACGCCCACCATGGTCTTTACTGACGACAAGGCGCCGGTGGAGCAGGTGGTCCACGGCCTGATCTTGAGCTTTGTGACGGGAGAATAGATAGCGCTGGCGCCAAAGGGGAGCCAGGGAGGGATGCATGGAGCACAACCTGATCGTCGACATCCTTGGCTGGGCAGGAGCGGTGATGCTGCTGAGCGCCTACGGCCTGGTCTCGCTCAAGAAGCTGGAGGGCGACTCCGTGCCCTACCAGCTTCTTAACCTGGCGGGCGGGGGCTTGTTGATCGTCAACACGGTCTACTACGGCTCCTATCCTTCCTCGACCGTGAACATTGTCTGGAGCCTTATCGCCATCCTGACCTTGAGCAGAAAGTGGCGGCCCGGGAAGAGGCCGGCAAACAGCTAAGGAGGAGCACCATGGCCGACGCACCCTTCGAGGGGCGGCTGATCCGGCTGCGGGCCTTTGAGCCGGGTGACACGCCGGCGGTAGAGGCCTATCTCAACCACCCGGCCCTGCTCGGGCGGCGCTACGTCCCCTGGTCCTTTTCCGACACTGCTCCCCTTTCCGGCCAACAGGTGACCGCCATCGTCCAGAAGTGGGCCGAGACGGAAAAGGGGCTGGTGCTGGCCGTGGTGCAGCAGGCCACGGGCCAGGTGGTGGGCCATGCCGAGGGCGAGTGGGATTGGGACCCCCACAACCCGTCGGTATCGGTGGTCATCGACCCTGCCCATCAGCGGCAGGGCCTCGGCTCCGAGGCCCTGGCGCTCCTGCTGCGCCACCTGTTCGACTACACACCGGCCAACACCGTCACCTGCTGGCTCGCGGACTGGAACCAGGAAGGGCAACGGTTTGCCGCCCGGCACGGCTTTCACGATTCGGGGCGCATGCGGCGCGCGGGCCTGCGCCAGGGCGCCTATTTCGACCTGGTGGCCATGGACCTGCTGCGCCGCGAGTGGCAGGCAGGGAAGGCTGCCAGCCGCGACGGGGGTGCGGGCCATGCCCCTTGAGGGAATGCTGGTGATCCTGCGCGAAGAGCGGCGAGACGACCTGGACTTTTTGCGGGCGCTGCGCAACGACCTGGAGACACAGGCTTGGAGCAAAACGCTGCCTCCCGACTATACCGAGGTCATGTTCGCCAAGCGCTTCGAGGAGCGCGAGTTTTCGTTTGACCCTCTGCTGGGCAGGTTCATCATCGTCCACAAAGAGACCGGCGAGCGGGCAGGGAGCATCAGTTACAGCGAGATGGAACGCCGTTTTTCGGCCACCATAGGCGTCATGGTCCACCAGAAGTTCTGGGGCACGGGCCTGGCGCTGGATGCCCAGGAGGTGCTGCTGCGCTTCCTGTTCGTGGAGCTGGGCCTGCGCGTGGTGCGCCTCTGGACCCACAGCGGAAACCCGCGGGCCATCGAGCTGGCCCAGAAGTCAGGCTTCCAGGTGTCGGGCAGGCTCCGAGAGTCGGTTTACAAGGGCGGGCAGGTGCTGGACACCATCATGGCCGACCTGCTGCGAGAGGAATACTTTGCCCGCCACCCGGAGCTGGAGGATCGCCTACCGCCCCTCTAGCGGCCGCCGCGCGGTGACAAAGGCCAGACGGCTGCGCCACGGCACGGCCTGGCCGGTGAGCTGCCGGCGAAAGAGGGACTCCACGCGCGCCACCTCGTCGGGCGACAGGCGCCGGGCCAGGCGCCCGGCATAGGAAGGACGCCCTCCCTCGCCGCCCGCGGAGAACCAGCGGTCGAGGGTGCCGCCACTGACCAGCATCTCGGCCTCGTGGGTCTCTTCCTCCATGGAAACATCTTCCAGGCCTGCCCCCGCCGTGGCCTGTTGCAGGGCACCGGCTTCCCAGTTGACCAGGGGGTCGTCCTCCGCGGCATAGATGGCCTCCTCAGCCTCCACCAGGCGCTGCCGAAGGTCCTCGTCCAGGGTCGAGAGGTCCACCAGGTCGTAAAGGCGCTGGCCCGCCCGGGCGACGGTCTCGGCGAGGCTGAGGCGCCCGCCGGGCCGCAGCCAGCCGGCCAGATATTGCATAATGGCCGCCTTGTCCGGCAAGGAGCCCAGGGCGTTGCGGCCGACGATGGCGTCAAAGCGCAGGTCGCCCTCACCTCGCAGTCCGAGGAGATCCCCCAGCTCGCCGGGCTCGCCGACGAGGATTACAGGGCGCTCCACCTCGGGCAGGCGCGCGGCCTGCTGGCGGAGCGCCTCGCCGGAGCGGGTGTCGCGGCCCAGGGCCCAGGTGCCTCCCTCCGGCACGCGGCGCAAGATCTCCCAGGTGAGGAGACCCGACCCGGCATTCAGGTCGAGGACAACGTGGTGACGCTGCAATCGGGCGGCGTCCAGCACCCGGTCTCGCACGCGGCCCAGGCGCTCGCCGGCGTTGCTCACCGTGCGCTGCAGCCAGCGGTCCTGGTCCCGCTCGCCGGGATGGAACGTCAGGACCTCCGGCGGTCCCTGCACGTCAAGCATGGCCTCCAGTTGGGCCTCACGCCGGCGCGCTACCTGCTCGCGAATGCTCCGCTCGTACCCCTGCTCGCCCGGCTGGTAAAAGGTACGGCCCTGGAGCGCGTCGGGCAGGTACTGCTGGGCCACCCAGTGGTCGCGGTAGGCATGGGGGTAGAGATAGCCCTCGCCGTGGCCAAAGCCCTCCTTGTCGCGGCTGCTGTCGCGCAGGTGAGTGGGCACCTCGCTCTCGCGCTCTCGCTCCACCACGCTCAGGGCGTCAAAGAAGGCCAGGATAGAGTTGGACTTGGGCGCCGTGGCCAGGTAAAGGGCCGCCTCTGCCAGGTGAAAGCGCCCCTCGGGCAGGCCCACGCGGTCAAAGGCTTCGGCACAGGCATTCACCACCCGCAAGGCGCCGGGATCGGCCAGGCCCACGTCTTCGCCGGCAAAGATGAGCATCCGCCGAAAGATAAAGCGCGGGTCCTCGCCGGCGTACACCATCTTGGCCAGCCAGTAGAGGGCCGCGTCGGGGTCCGAGCCGCGCAGCGACTTGATAAAGGCGCTGATGGTATCGTAGTGATAGTCGCCGTCCTTGTCGTACAGCACCGCGCGACGCTGGATGCTCTCCTCCGCCACGGTCATGTCGAGGACGATGGTGCCGTCGTCGCCGGGCGGTGTCGTCTCCACGGCCAGCTCCAGGGCGTTGAGCACTCCGCGGGCGTCGCCGTTCGCCACGTCCACCAGGTGTGCCAGGGCATCGTCGTGCAGAGCCACCTTCAGCCCGCCATAGCCGCGCTCCGCCTCCGTCAGGGCGCGGTGGGCGACGCTTCGCAGATCCTCCTCGGTAAGGGGCTTGAACTGAAAGATGCGGCTGCGGCTGACGAGGGGGCGGTTAACGCTAAAGTAGGGGTTCTCGGTGGTGGCGCCCACCAGGATGACCGTGCCGTTTTCGACCCAGGGCAGAAGGGCGTCCTGCTGGGCCTTGTTCCAGCGGTGCACCTCGTCGACAAACAGGATGGTGCGCTGGCCATGGAGGGCCAGGCGCTCCTGCGCCTCGGACGTCACGCGGCGCACGTCGGCTACACCGGCCAGGACAGCGTTCAGCGTCTCAAAGTGGCTGCGCGTGGTGTTGGCAATGACCGCCGCCAGGGTCGTCTTGCCGGTGCCGGGCGGGCCGTAAAAGATGACCGAGGAGAGCTGGTCGGCCTGGATGGCCCGGCGCAGCAGGCGGCCCGGCCCCACCAGGTGCTCCTGCCCCACAAATTCCTCCAGGGTGCGGGGGCGCATCCGGGCGGCCAGGGGTGCCTCTCGCTCCAGGCGCTCCATGCGGGCGCGGTCAAAGAGATCGTCCATGCCATCCTTCCCCATCGGCAACCTGCCAGGCGACGGTGGCGCCGGGCCTTGCCCGGCGCAAGAGAATCACTCGCATGACCGGATTATAGCATCAGGCCACGCCTTGTCAAGGCCGCGAAGCCCCTACCCCACGGGCAAATAAATACCCCCTCCCGCCGTAGCGGGAGGGGGGGTGCAGAGTTGGGAAAGGGGAACGGGTTACTAATTGATCTGCTGCACCACGCGGACGGGTGCCAGTGCGGGCCGCGGCCGGCCGGGTAGGACGTTGACGTAGGCCTTGAGGGAGGCGGTCACCGGACCGTAAAGCCCGGTGTTTCCGTAGAGGTCGACGTCTTCAAGCCAGTAGTAGTAGGTGACGCCTCTGAGGGCAGTGGTGTCCAGGAAGTTGTAGGTGCCGCCGATGGGACTGCCCGGCAACTGGCCGGGAATGAGGGCGGCGTTGAGGCGGGTGTAGGGGCCCCCCGCCGACTCTGCACGGTAGAGGTTAAATCCCAGGTTGTCAACCTCGCTTACCGTCTGCCACTTGAGCTCAATGGCCGGGCCCGCGACCTCGGCTGTGAACGAGGCGAGGTCCACGGCCGTGATCCCGCAAATGAGCTCCAGGGTGATGGCCTGATCTATCACCGCGCCAATGACCGAATTGCCTGGTTGGAGCAAGACCTGGGCCTGGACGTTAAAGTTGTCGTACGTTCCCTCTTCCAGTTCGACGCAGGCCTCCCAGCCGATGACAACCCCCTGGCCGTTGTATACCCAGGCCATGTCCGGAAAAGTTCCACTGTTCAGGTCCGTGCCGTCCACCAGAACCTCAGCCCCGAGGCTCATAAACTGCGCCGCCGGATTTGTGGTATCCAGCGACAGGGGAGGCTCCCACGTGGGATCATCATCGACGAGGACAAGGGCACACAGAACGTTGCTCCCGCAGTCGTACTGCAGATAGAGCTGGCCCACGACGAAATTCGGGGGATCATCGTCAAAGTGCTTGTACAGGTCGCTAAAGAAGTCGAAATCCAGGTCCCACTCGGTGATATCTCCATCGACCACGGGCAACTCTTCTACATAGGTGGGCTCGGGTGGGTCGGCGGCCGTTACCAGGCTGGCAGGAACCGCCAACAAGATGACAATCAAGATCATCAGGGCCAGGTAGAGTCTAGATCGCATGTTAACCTCCCTCGAGCTTGAGGTCCTATCTCGCGGACTCGTGGACGATCGCAGCACCACGCGTCAGAAGACGCCACCTCCCGCTCCCTTGCTCAGGTGCCTCTATCTTAACAACGAATAGTTAATAGGCAGTTGAGAAATGGTTAACAATCAGTTACAGTATTGGGCACGCCCCAAAAACGCCCCGGCCCCAGGGTGCCTGGGGCCGGGGAGAGGGAGGTACTGGGGCTCGAGCGTCTATCTTGGAGCGATGGGCAGATCCAGATGAGGGATGGTGCCGGACCCGGCCTTGACGCTGACCGGGCCGCCCGTTTGGACGATGCCGTTCGTGTACAATGTTTCGAGCCCGTAATCGAGGCTCGCGCCGGGCGCCACTCCAGGGCCGGTGCAGCTGAAGGTCTGGCCGAGATGGCTGCCAGGTAGCCCCGCCGCCACCAGCGCATCGTCGAGCTGGGCGCGGCGGCCGTCGGACGAACCGGCGCGGAAAAGGTTCAAACACTTGGGGACCTGCTCGTTGGCGGTCTTCCAGGCAACGGTGCTGCCGGGCGCGATGGGCCTCGCGGCCCGCGCCGTTGCCGGCAAAGCAAAGGGGGTGGGCAGCCGTCCGTTCATGCCTCTGTGCTCGCAACATCCTCTTGAGGCCAGGATTGGCGGCGAGGCTTTTCCAGGCGACGGAACGAGGCGCGCACTTTGGCCATCAGCTCCCGGTTGTTCGGCGGCTTGACGACGACAAAGTCGGCCCCCTGGTCCAGGGTGCCGATGCGTGACGCAAGGTCGTCGGCCGTGAGGGCGATGATCGGTCCCTCTGTCAGCTCGCGAACCCGGGGCAGCAGGTCGGGCTCCGTGTCGCCGAGGACCACCAGGTCTGGCTTGTGGAGGCCAAACTGAAAGAGCGCTCCGGCACGGTCGGGGGAGGTCACAACCCTGTACCCTGCGTCGGTCAGGCAACGGGCCAGGCTTGCACACAATTCTGTGTCCTCCTCCACGACCAATATCTCTTTGCCCAAGTACTCCCCCTTGTCTTTTCACAAGGGATAGTGTAACAGATCTTGGTCTGAAACCGGTTAGAATTGGGTATGAGTTTGGTTAGAATTTTCCGGAGGGACAGGGCCTAAATGTCGTCAAAGTAGTAGCCCCCGCCGCGCTTGGTGAGGATATAGCGCGGCTTTCGGGGGTCGACTTCGATCTTGCGGCGCAGATACCAGATGTACAGCTTGACGTTCGCCTCGCTGTCCTCGTAGCCGGGTCCCCATACGTTCTCCAGGATCTGGTCCGTGGTGAGGACGTGCCCCGCGTTGTAGGCCAGGCAGAGGAGAAGCCGGTACTCGGTCGGCGTCAGGCTGACGGGCTGCCCATCGATGAGGACTTGCTGCGAGGGAGGATCGATGACCAACCGGCCCCCGTCAAAGTGCAGGGAGCGAGGCCGCGGTGTTGGCCGCCCGGTGGTGCGCCGCAGCACGGCGCGAATGCGGGCTTTCAGCTCGGTCATGCTAAAGGGCTTGGTCAAATAGTCGTCGGCGCCCCCATCCAGCCCGTCCACCAGGTGTTCGTCGCTGGCCAGGGCGGTGAGCATCACCACCGGCACGTCCGAGAACTCGCGAAGACGCTGGAGCATGGTCCATCCATCCATGCCGGGCATCATGACGTCCAGGAGAATGAGGTCAGGCCGGAAGTCATAGGCCAGGCGCAGCCCCTCGATCCCGTTGCTGGCGATCCGGACTTCGTAGCCGTCCTGGCTCAGGACGCGTTGCAGCATCACATTCGAATCGTGCGCATCGTCCACGAGCAGCAGCTTGGCGGTCATCCGTCTTGAGTTTTCCTCCCCCCCGGTCAATTATACCACGTTCCAGGGGGGACGCAAGCGGAGCAGGGCGCTCGCCCCCACGCCGCACGGTTGTCTTGAAGTGGCTTGACGACGAGGCTCGCGCCGGCGGAATCGGGCGCCGGATTGTTATCCACGCGAGCAGATGCCAGGCTGGTGGGTAGCACTCGTGACTTTGACAAGGCCCCGGCCCGAAGCGCCAGGGCCGTTGACGAAAGCTTGTGAACTGTGCTAAAATGTGCTTATGGCAATTCAGTCGGAAGTTCTGCAAGAGAAATTGGATAACATGCCGACCAGGCCCGGCGTGTACCTGATGAAGGACGCGGCGGGGACGATCCTGTACGTCGGCAAGGCGGTCAACCTTCGCCCGCGGGTGCGCTCCTACTTTCACGCCGCGGCGGCCCACAGCCCCAAAATCCAGCGGCTAGTGGCCACCGTGGCCGACCTGGACTTTATCGTCACCGGATCCGAGCTGGAAGCCCTCATCCTGGAGAGCAACCTCATCAAGCGCTATAAGCCCAAGTACAACGTGCGGCTGAAGGATGACAAGCGCTATCCCTACATCAAGATCACCTGGCAGGAAGACTATCCCCGGGTGTTGATCGTGCGCCGCATGGAACAGGACGGCGCCCGCTATTTCGGGCCGTTCACCGCATCGTGGGCTGTGCAGCAGACGCTGCAGACGCTGCGCCGCGTCTTTCCCTACCTGACCTGCAACCGGACCATTACCGGCAAGGACGAGCGAGCCTGCCTCTACAAGGATCTGGGCCTGTGCCTGGCGCCTTGCGTCGGCGCCGCGAGCAAAGAAGAGTACCGGGCCATGATCGACGGCCTGTGCCGCTTCCTGGAGGGCAAGGCCGACGAGATCGTGGCCGACCTGGAGGACCGGATGCAGGCGGCTGCCGAGCACTGGGACTTTGAGCAGGCGGCCACCTACCGCGACCAGTTGGCAGCCATCCAGAAGGTGATCGAGCGCCAGAAGATTGTCTCCCCCGTCATGGCCGACCAGGACGTGGTGGCCTTTGCCCGCTCGGACGGCGACGCCTGCATGCAGGTCTTTTTCATCCGCCACGGCCGCCTCATCGGTCGCGAATATTTCGTCCTGGATGGCACCGCGGAAGAGAGTGACACTGAAGTCGTCAGCTCTTTCATCAAGCAGTTCTACGACGAGGCCGCCTACGTGCCACCCGAGATCCTGCTGCCCCACGAGGTGGACGAGGCCCTGGTGATCCAGGAATGGCTGCGCAGCCGGCGGGGGAACAAGGTCGTGCTCCAGGTGCCCGACAGCGGCGAGAAGCGCGAACTGGTGGAGATGGCCGCGGAAAACGCCGCCGCGACGCTGGCCCACCTGCGCGCCCAATGGATCGCGGACGAGGGCAAGCAGGCCAGCGCCCTGGCCGAGCTTCAGGAGCAGCTCAACCTGTCGTCGCCGCCGAACCGCATCGAGTGCTACGACATCTCCACGACCCAGGGCAGCGAGACGACGGGGGCCATGGTCGTCTTTGTCAAGGGCGTGCCGCGCAAGAGCGATTACCGGCGCTTCAAGATCCGGACGGTGGAGGGCACCGACGACTATGCCAGCATGCGCGAGATGCTGCACCGCCGGTTCCACCGGGCCTCGGATGCCGGGCTGAAAGAGGAAGCCGAACGGGAGCCGGGCGGAAAAAAGTCGTCGTGGGACCTGATCCCCGACCTGCTGGTCGTCGATGGCGGCCAGGGCCAGCTCAACGTCGCCCTCGAAGTTCTCGACGAGTTTGGCCTGCGCGACCAGGTGCCGGCCGTAGGCCTGGCCAAGCAGGAAGAGCTGATCTTTGTCCCGGGACGACCGGAGCCGCTGTGGCTGCCGCGCACGTCCGAGGCGCTGTACTTGATGCAGCGCATCCGCGACGAGGCGCACCGCTTTGCCCTGGGCTACCACCGGAAGCTCCGCGGGCGCCAGACCATCACCTCGCAGCTCGACGACGTGCCCGGCATCGGTTCGCGGCGCCGCTCGGCCCTCCTGAAGCACTTTGGCTCGCTGGACGCCATCCGCGCCGCCAGCGTGGACGATCTGGCCGCCGTGCCGGGGATGAACCGCAAGGCGGCGGAGCAGCTCAAGGCCAACCTGTAGCCACCCGCGGCGCCATCCCCCCGGCCCCGGCTTGGCCAATCACCGGACGACCGGCCTTCGCCGCCTGGCTCTAGACCGGGATCACCAGCTCCTTGGGAAAGTCGGTCAGGTCCTGGGCGACGCCATCCTGGTCGATCCAGACGACGTCCTCGATGCGGACGCCATAGCCGCGGCCCGGGTCGTACAGGCCGGGCTCGCAGGTAAAGACGTGGCCGGGCTGGAGGACGGTCAGGTTCACGGGCGACAGGGAAAAGAACGGTTCCTCGTGGACCGCCAGGCCGATGCCGTGGCCCAGGCCGTGGACGAAACCGGTCCGGGTGCCCGGTGTGCCGCCGATGGTCGGATACCCGCGGCTTTCGAACAGGTCGCACGCCATCTGCATGTAGGTCCGGGTGTCGATGCCGGCACCATAGGCGCCGGTCAGCATCTCCACGCAGTCGCGTACGTCGCGGTAAATCTTCTCGATCTCGGGCGGGGCATAACCCAGGCAGAAGGTACGGGTCATGTCGAAATAGTAACCGCCGCCCACCTCGCGCGTGCCAAAGTCAAAGATGATCGTCTTGCCCAGGGCCAGCACGTCGGTGGACGTGCCCTTGTTGTGGGGCACCCCGGCGTCGCGCCCGATGGCAAAGATGACGCCCTCCGGCACGTCTAGCCCCTGCTCGGCCAGGAACAGGCCGATCTGGCGATGGACCCGGCCGATGGTCAGCGGCGTGCCGTCGGCCTGGACCAGGACACCGTCGACGGCGCGGTGGGATTGCAGAAACTCGACCGTCTGGCCCATGATGGCCGCCGTGCGCCGTCCCACCTCGCGGATGCGGGCCGCTTCCTCGGCGTCCTTGGTGGCGCGGGCAACGTCGATGAGGGTGGTGTCGCGCTCGCCGCACACCTCGATGCCGTCGATCTCGCCGGCGAGGGCGTTGAGCAGCGTCCACGCCCTGCCCTGGTCCCCCATTCCGTAAAAGCCCACCTTGCCGCTCACGCCCAGGTCGGCAAACAGACGGCGGTACAGCTCCACCTCCGCAGCCAGCCGGTCCGGCGCCTGACGCACGACGGTCTCGTAGTCATATTGGTCGAGGGTGACGACCCGCAGGCCGCTGGCGGCGGCCTCTTCGCGGTCGATGGCCGACGACAAGAGGACGCGCTCCTCGCCGCGCTTCTTGACGACCCAGCCGCTGATGAGGCGCGCGCCGTTGGCGGCATAGTACAGGGCCGGGTTGCCGTTCATCTTGCCCGACACGACGATGGCATCCAGGCCGCGCTCGGCCATGAGCCTATCCAGGTCTTTTTTCAAGTCAGCACCTCCGCTGTGGATCAGTCCCAGCCCCGCAGGGTGGGGTCGAGGGCGTCGCGCAGACCGTCGCCCAGGAAGTTAAAGGCGAACATGAGCAGGAACAGGGCCAGAGCCGGAAAGATCGCCTGGTTCGGATAATTGGCAATAACCAGCGACCCGTCCGAGATCATGCTCCCCCAGCTCGGCATGGGCGGGTTCACCCCCAGCCCGATAAAGCTCAGGAATGCTTCGTAAGAGATGTAGGATGGGATGGACAGGGTCTCGGTGATGATCAGCGGGCCGATGATGTTGGGCAGGATGTGGCGCATGATCGTTCGTGGGGTCGGAACGCCGATGGCCTGGGCGGCAATGATGTACTCGTTCTGCCGGACCGAGAGGACCTGGCCGCGCACCAGGCGGGCAGCCCCCATCCACGCCGTGAGGCCGATGCCAATAAAGATGAACAGCAGGCCACCCATGGCCGTGTCCAGGCGCGCCAGGGTGCCCACCAGGGTCCCGTGCTGCTCGGCGCTGAACCCGGCCCGGAAAAAAGCCATCAACAGGATGATAAGCAGCATTGTTGGAAAGGCGTACATGATGTCGACAAAACGCATCAGCAGGTTGTCGACCCTGCCGCCCTGGAAGCCCGACACAAGTCCGACGAAAAAGCCTATGAGGATGCTGACCAGCGGGCCCATCAAGGCGACGGCGATAGAGACGCGGGCCCCGTACAGGATGCGGCTAAAGAGGTCACGCCCCAGCTTGTCGGCCCCCAGCAGATAATCCTCACTCATCTTGACGTAGCCGCCCTCGTCCCGGGGCTTCATCCCGGTAAAGACGCGGGTGACCCAGGTGGGGGTAGCGTTGGTATCGGGCAACACCGCGTCGTCGTACCGCTTTGGGGCAATGGCCGGCGCCAGGAGGGCGACCAGGATGTTGAGGAGGACGATGACGGCGCCAATCATGGCCGCCCGGTTGCGGCGCAGCCGGGCAAAGGCGTCGGAGGTCAGGCTTCGGCCGCGGAGGGCAGCCGGCGGCGAGGCGGGGACGGGGGCGGAGGCGCCTTGCGGCTCCTCGGGACGAAGAGTGCGGGTCTGGGCGCTATTCATAGCGAATCCTCGGGTCGAGCCACATGTAGACCAGGTCGACCAGCGTGTTGGCGACGACGAGAAAGACGGCTAGCAGCAGCACAGTGCCCATGATCACCGGATAGTCCCGGCCCGAGACGCTGGTGACGAAAAACTTGCCCATGCCGGGGATGCCAAAGATGGTCTCGACGACGAACGTGCCGGTCAGGATGTAGGCTACCATGGGCCCCAGGATGGTGACGACGGGGACAAGGCTGTTCTTGAGGGCGTGCCGGACGACGACGGCCTTCTCGGCCAGGCCCTTGGCCCGGGCGGTACGGATATAGTCCTGGTTGAGTACCTGGAGCAGGCTGGCACGGGTGAGGCGGGCGACAATGGCCGCGTCGGCGACGCCCAGGGCGATGGCCGGCAGGATGATGTGCTTGAGGTCGCCCCAGCCGCTGACCGGCAGCCAGCCCAGCTCGACGCCCATCAAGTATTGGAGGACGGGCGCCAGGATGATGACCGGCACGGACACGCCGACGACGGCGGCGCCGATGGCGGCATAGTCGATGAGCGTGTTGCGCTTGAGGGCCGAAATGACACCCAGCGGAAAGCCCAGGGTGACTGTGACGACCAGGGCGGCAGCGCCGAGCTTGATGGACACGGGCAGGTTGTCGCGAAAGATGTCGCTGACCGTGCGGCTGACCGACTTGTACGACGGGCCAAAATTCATCCAGCGCAGCGTGGCATCGTCGCCAAAGGGCAGCGAGACGTTGATCAGGTACTGGTGATCGAGGTAGCTGGACTGCTTGCCGCTGGTGATAACCGGCAGGGCGATGTCGCGCACATAATCGAGATACTGGACGTAGAGTGGCGCGTCGAGGTTGTACTTGGCGTTGAGCTGTGCCAGGGTGGCCTCCGGCAGCCGCTTTTCCTGGGTAAAGGGGCCGCCGGGCACAGCGTGCATGAGGGTGAAGGTAATGAGCGAGACGACCACCAACACCAGGAACATCCACAAGATACGCCGGATTATGAACCGTGTCATAGGGCTTCCTTCCGGTTCCGATGGAGGTTGCAGGTTCCCCCAGAGGGAGTAGGAGGCTGGAGGCCATCGTCCTCCAACCCCCTACTCCGAAGGCGCTCGTTATTCCGTCACGTCCCAGTCCCAGAAGGCCTGGGCACCGTTGATCGAATGGGTGCGCTCTACGTTGGGCTGAGTGAGCTGGGCGACGACGGGATAGTAGAGCGACATGGTGCCCGCATCGTCGACGTTGAGCAGGATCTCGGCCTGGGTGTACAGCTCCAGGCGCGTCGCCGCGTCGGTCTCGACGCGAGCCTCGTCCACCAGCGGGTCATAGTCGGGGTGGGTCCAGTGGCCATAGTTATAGATCGAGTCGGAGCGGTAGACGTCCGCCATGTAGTTGTTGGTGTCGTTATAGTCGGGGCACCAGCCAGCGCGAAAGATCTGCCCCGGGTCCTGCTCTTGCTTGGACCAGTACACGGTGTTGTCGATCTGCGACAGCTCCACCTGGACGTCGAGGGTCTGCTGCCACATGGTCTGGAGGGCCTGGGCAACGGCGCTCAGGACCGGCGACGTGCCAAACTCGACGGTGATGGCCGGCAGGTCGGCGGCCGAGGCCAGCCCCAGGTCGGTCAGGCCGAGTTGCAGCTCTTCCTGTGCCTTGGCGGCATCAAAGTAGACGCCCTGTGCAACGGCGTCCGTGCCAGCGGGGGCGAGGGTGATGCTCGGCGGAGTAAAGAACGCCGCCGGGATCTCGCCGCCGCCCAACACGTCCCGCACCAGCGTTTCGCGGTCGACGGCATAGTTAAAGGCACGGCGGATGTGCACGTTGTCAAAGGGCGCCTTGGTGGCGTTAAAGCCCCAGGCCTGGGTGCACTGGCCGGGCACGATCATGAGCTGCTCACTCAGGACGGCATCGGACTGGAGCCGGGCGATCTGGTCGCTGGGCACCGTGGTCACCGACAAAGTGCCGGCCTCATAGTCCCGCAGGCCGACGGCCTCGTCGATGAAGCGGTGGACAATCTCGTCGATCATCGGCTGGCGGATACCCTCGGAGCCGGGCCAGAACGGGTTCTTGACGAACGTCATGCTGGCCTCGTGCTCCCACGACTTGAGGGCGTAGGGCCCGTAGGTGGCAATGTTCTCGGGCTCGGTCCACACCTCGGCGCTGTCTTCGACTGCCCACTGAGGGGTGGCGCGGGCGTTGATGATGCTGTAGATGCCGAGGGCAAAGCCGACCTTTTCGGGGGCGGTGACCTCGAAGGTATAGTCGTCGACGGCCCTGAGCCCCAGGTCCTCGGCGGTGCCGGTCCCGGCGTTAAACTCGACGCCCCCCTGAACGTAGGGAGCCAGGATGTAGGCCGCCGGCGACGCAGTGGCCGGGTCGAGGGCGCGCGTGAAGCCGTAGACGAAATCGGCGGCGGTGACGTAGCGAACGCTGCCGCTCTCATCCGTCACTTCTTCCACAGCGTCGGTATCGGGATTATAGCGCACCCACGGAACGTTTTCCAGCAGGTGGAAGGTGTAGACCAGCCCGTCGTCCGAGACCTCCCAACCGCTGGCCATGCCCGGCTCGATGTCGTTGGTCTCTGCGTCCTGAATGGTGACGCTGGGGAAGAGGTGCGACGTGAGGGTCATATCTCTGGCGTCGATGGCCTGCTGCGGATCGATGCTGTGGGGATCGTTGGCCCCCTGCTGGATGATGATGGACTTGAGCGCGGCAGGCTCGGGCTCCGCGGGCTCGGACACGGCAGTCGGCTCCGCCGGCGGCTCGGTCGGCTGCGCCTCGGTTGCAGTCGTCGGCTCGGTCACGGGCTCGGGTGCGGCGGTGGGGCCGCAGCCGGCCAGGATGGCAGCGATGACAACCAGTACCAGGACGTAACGCATCATGTTAGGCATCATTCTCCTCCTTCAGATAATTCACTCTGCACGACCTGTCGACGGTTGGCTATATCGTCACCTCCTTTCGCCCCGCGCACGGGCTCTCCTGGGAGAAGGCGGAAGCGAGCGGGGCCGGGATCGGGCTCTAACACCCGGATGGTTGCTCCCGGAACAACTCCAGGAGCTCGGCGGCGGTCATCTCCAGGTGGGCGCGAAGCATTGCGCCCGCAGCGCCGGCATCCCGGCGGCGCAGGACGTCCAGCAGATCCTGGTGCTCCACGACCGGGTCCCTGGCGCCGCGGCCCATGCTAAGGGCCATGCGTTGATAGACGGTGGCCAGGTCCATATGCTTGATGATGAGGTCGTGCAACCGCTGTTTGCGGGCGGCGGCATAGATGTCGGCGTGAAAGCGATAGTGGGCGGTCAGCAGCGCCTCGAAATCGTCTTGCTCGAAGGCCTGCGCCATCTCGTGCAACAGGACCTCGAGCCCCTCCAGCTCGGCATCGGCGACGTGGCGGGCAGCCATAAAGGCGGCATAGCTCTCCAGGCCGATGCGCACGGCAAAGATCTCTTCCAGGTCGGCGGCGGAAAAGCAGGCGACGGTGGCGCTCTTGTAGGAGGTCAGGTTCACGAGGCCTTCGTGGGCCAGGCGGGTGAGGGCATCGCGGATGGGGGTCCGGCTGACGCCGAGCTGCTCGGCCAGGTCGGCCTGCACGAGGCGCTGGCCCGGCTGCAGTTGGCGGCTCAGGATGAGGGCGCGCAGGCGCTCGACGACGGCATCCTGGACCGTCTGCAGGACCAACGGCGTGGTGGCAAACGAGTCTTGTGGCATCGGCGCTCTCCTCCTCGTTGCTGGACAATGGGATCCTGTATCCCAGATCCAATATAACACAGGTCGCGCCCGGTGTCAAAGAAAGAGCGCCGCGCTGCTGCGGAGGTTCACCCGGTTGGAGCTTGCCAGGCAAGGCTCGCCCTTTGCCGGACTCCGTGGGCGGAATCCGGCATACGACCCTGGGGCTAGTTGAAAAGGTCGACCAACCGGTTCCACAGATCCTGGAGGGCATTGCCGATGGCCTCCAGGATGCCGCTGCCGGGACCTTCCAGGGCCACGGACTGCGCCTCGGCCGCGGGCAGGTCATCCGGGCCGGGCTGGGCCGTGGGCGTGGGACCGGGATCGGGCTGTGCTGGGGGCAGGGCGAGGGGCGGGGCATCTCCTTCCCGCACCTCGTAGGCGGTGCCCTCCAGGACGACGATGACGTGGCTGCCCAGCGAGAAGTAGCGTCCCCAGTCGGGCCGGGCCGTCACCAGGGCAAAATAGTCGTCGCTGCCAAAGCTCACCGGCACTGCCTCCATGCGGTCGGGGTCAAAGGTCGTGTCGGTCCAGATCCCCTCGTGGAGAACAAACGTCTTGTCGCCCACGTGGCGGACGGGGGCGGCTTCGCCCGGCGCGCCGGCCGCGCCGCCTGCCCCGGCGCCCATCTCTGGCACGGCCGCCGGCGCCTCGGCCTGGTACAGGCTCTTTTCCTGGGAGCTACGGTTGACGGCCGCCTCGCCCGACACCTCGGCCCCGGCGCTGCTGTCGGCCACCACCTGCTCGGCAATCTCTGACCGGCCACCCTCCCGCAAGGCCATCTCCGGCTCTTCGACCAGGAACGACGTGTAGGGTGTCACGATCCCGTAGCGGACCGACAGGTCCACGATCTCGTCCACCAGCTCCTTCTCCTCGCCGTTGAGGCGGATCTGCTGCAACAGGTAGCCGATCTTGCGCGTGGCCCACAGGCGGCCGATAAAGTCGTCGCCGCCCTCGGTGCTGAAGAGCAGGTCGTCGTACTCAAAGACCTGGCGCTGGCCGTTCACTTGCCCGGCAAGGGTGACCACGGCGTCGCCGCCCTCGCGGTAGCGGCCGACGACCACCAACTGGGTCCCCGCAAAGAGATCGGGCAGGGGATAGGGATAGAGATCGTACACCTCGACGCCGAAATCGAGCTCCAGGTCGGCCAGGAGGGGCGTGCTTACCTTGGCGTAAAACGCCGACACCTTTTCCTCGATGGACTCTTCGGGCCGCACGTAGCCGCTGGCGCCGCGGTGATCCTGGGCGATGGTGTCCAGGAGGGCGGTGTTCACGTCGTAGCCGACGCCAAAGGGAAAGATGCGCACGTTGTCGGGGGCGGCATCGCCGACGTTGCGGATGATGCGGTCGACGTTGACCTCCCCGACGGTGGGCAGGCCATCGGTCAAAAAGATGATGACCGCCGGGCGGTCGTCACCGGCCAGGTCCAGGGCTTCCAGGAGAGCGCGGTTGATGTCGGTGGAGCCGGTGGCTTCCAGGCGCGCCACAAAGTCCTGGGCCTCGCCTCGCTGCGACGCCGGCACCAGGTCCCGGGCAAAATGCTGGGTGCTGGTGCTAAAGGTGATGACGTTGAAGCGATCCTCGTCGTTCAGGTTCTCCAGCACGAACTGGAGGGCATCCCTGGCCTGCTCGATCTTTGCTCCGCGCATGGAGCCCGAGACGTCGAGGACGAGGATGACGTCGCGAGCCACCACCTCCCGTTCCTCCACCTCCACCTGGGGAGCGGCCAGGAGCAGGAAAAAGCCATCGCCGCCGGCCGGGGGCCTGTAGCTGAGCAGGTTCACGCCCACGTCCTGCTGCGAGACGGTGTAGTAAAGGACAAGGTCCCGGTCAGGGGTGACGCCCGTTTCTTCGTAGCCGACCAGGGCCTCGTGATCGCCCTGGCGCACCACGTCCACCTGGTGGCTCGGACTGTAGATGGCCTTGATGGGCTCCCGGCTGCGAATCGTGACGTTGACCGCCACCTCTTCCAGGGGGCGGGGCGAGAATTTCTCCGTGCTCAGGGGATAGACGTATTCCACCAGCCCATTGTCGACGGGCAGGACCTCGCTGTACTCCAGCTCGACGCGACGCTCGCCGCCGGCCGGAACGGGATAGATGCTGGCCTGGAAGGCATTGCGACCGATGTACTCCAGCAGGGCCGGATCCCTGCGGCTCCGGACAATGTCTTCGTAGATGCGGCGGGCCTCGTCGCGCTCCAGGACCTTGCCTTCCAGCTTTTCGCCGTCGACCCACATGGCAAACTCGCTGATGGTCGACGTCTCGGGCAGGGGAAAGACGTAGGTCCCTTCCACCTCAAAGCGCGACTCGTTGACGAAAACCTGGTCGACGTGGGTCGTGGCGACCTGGTCCTCGATGGTCACCGTGACGCGGTGGTACTTGACCGTCAGGTAGGGCACGTCCACGATGGGCACGTCGGGGGGCGGCACCGGGATGATCACGCCGTCGGCGGCAGCCGGCACGGCAGGGATCAACAGCAGGGCCAGAAGTACGAGGATTCCCAATAGTGTCTGAACAAGCTTGCGCATCGTTTGCCTCCTCCGCTCACGGTCTCACTCAAGAGACGCGGAAGAGGCGCCGAGAGTTCCCGGAGATTCGACATGAAAGGGCCGTCCAGCAGGCCGTGGCCTGCTGGACGGCCCGGTTCTGTATTATGGCCGCGTCATGGCGGTGACGTCGCCGCCCAGGGCCTCGATGCTGTCGTACAGGAACTGCAACACGTACGTCCCGTTGTGGGCAAAGGCGCCCGGGTCCTTGGCCACCACCTGGAAGTTGTACGCCCCCTTTAGCAGCGCAGGCGTCCAGGCGTTGTACGCCCCCTCCCCTTCGTCCACCGCGTTGTTCCCGTTCGCGTCCGCGAAAAAGTACGGGTACTGCGCCGTGTCATAGTGGAGCGGCGTCCCCGCCGTCGTCGCCGCGTACGCCTGCAGCGACCCGTACAGCGCCTCCACCATCGTCTCGATCTCGCCCGCGATCCCCTCTTCTACGTCGCCGTCCCCGTCATAGTCCGTGCTCACCAGCCGGATGTCCCCCAGATCCGCGGCGCTCTCCGCCTCCGGATGGCACACCCGGCAGTCGTCCACCACCACGCTCAGCCGGTGCACGTCGTGGCACTCCACGCACGTGTCGTACGGCTCCACGTGCTCAAAACGACCGGCGTACTCTTTCCCCTCGAACTCGTACGCCCCCTTCACCTCCGTCCCAAAGAGCGTCGCCCCCGCCGCAAAGTAGTGGATGTTGATGAACCGCCCACTCTCCAGCACCACGTCCGCTTCCACGTCCCCCACCGCGCGGTCCACCGTCGCCGACGAGCTCCGCCCCTGGTGGCACGTCAAACACAGGTTCGCCGCCGCGTCGTCCGCCGTCACCTCCGCCCCGCTGGGAAACGTCACCGACTCGATGCTGTGCACACTGTAATCCTCCAGGCTCGCGTGGCACGTCTCACACTCGAACCCGTTCGACAACTCCTGCTCGATCTGCACCCCGTGCGCCAACACGAACGGCAGCCCGTCCGCCGAGTGGCACGTCGCGCAGCTCGCTTCCACCATCCCCTCCGCGTCCCAGTGCCGGAACGCCTCCTCCGAACCCGCAAAGTGCCCGTGGTCCGTCCGGTGCGCCGCCGTAAGGTCCACCGGCTCCCCCAGCATCTCGTTCAGGTTCTCGATAGAGTCGTACAGCAACGCGATGATGTACTTCCCCCCGTGGGCATACGCCCCAGGATCCTTCAACGACGTCTGGTAGTTGTACGC
>DAOUHB010000084.1:0-89557 GCA_034428935.1 Anaerolineae bacterium
TTGACTACTGGCTGCAGGCGCTGGGCCTGCAAAAGAGCCTGGCCGTCGGTGCCATCAGCATCACCGGCTCTCTGCGCACGAGCCTCATCCTGGCCGTGGTGGTGGTTGCCATCGTTATGCTCCTCTCCACGCCGGTGGGCTTTGTCCTGGCCCGATATCGCATCCCCTTCAAGGGCGCGATCCTGCTCCTCTTCCTGATGCCGCAAGCCTTTCCACAGCAGCCGGTGTTCGTGAACCTCCTCCTCGTCTTTACCAAACTGGACCTGGCGGGCACCATCGAAGGAGTCCTCATGGTGCACCTGATGGTCTGTCTCGTCTTTGCCGTCTGGATCTCGACCGCGGCTTTCAAGGCAGTGCCGCCCGAGCTGGAAGAAGCAGCCCGCAGCGTCGGAGCGTCGGGGCTGCGGACCTTTTTCCGGATCACCTTGCCCCTGGCCATGCCGGGGCTCCTCGCCAGCTCGGTCTTTGTGTTCCTGACCTCGCTGGACGAGTTCACCGGCACCTTTTTCATCGGCCTGCCCTTCGTCAGCACCCTGCCCATGCTGCTCTATTCGTCGAGCGGCTTTAACCTCCAGTTTGCCTCGGTGATTGCCATCGTGCTGCTGATTCCCAGCATCCTGTTCATGGTCATCATCGAGCGCTTCCTGAAGGCCGAGTACATCGGCGGGATCGGGGTGTGAGGCCATGAAAGGGACGAGCCACAGGCGAAAATCTAACGAAGGGAGGCGTGCCAATGGCTGATCTACGCCTGATGAACCTGGGCAAGCAGTTTGGCAAGACCATGGCCGTGGAAAACCTGGATCTGGAGATCCACGACGGCGAAATCATGACACTCCTGGGCCCCAGCGGCTGCGGCAAAACCACGACGCTGCGCTGCATCGCTGGCCTCCTCAAGCCCGACGAGGGCGAGATCTACCTGGGCGAAAAGCGAATCACCGACCTGCCGCCCGAGAAGCGAGGCGTCGGACTGGTCTTTCAGAACTATGCCCTCTGGCCGCACATGACGGTCTTCCAGAACCTGGGCTTTGGCCTCCAACTCAAGAAGGTGTCGAAGGAAAAGGCCAAGAAGAGGATCGACGATGCCCTGGCCATGGTCAGGCTGTCGGGGTTCGAGGAGCGATATCCCCGCCAGCTTTCGGGGGGACAGCAACAACGGGTCGCCCTGGCCCGGGCGCTGGTCATCGAGCCCAGCCTGCTCCTCCTGGACGAGCCCCTCAGCAACCTGGACGCCCAACTGCGGGAGGAAATGCGCTTCGAGATCCGCGAGCTGCAGAAAAAACTGGGGGTGACCAGCGTATACGTCACCCACGACCAGGCCGAAGCCCTGGTGCTCTCGGACAGGATCGCCATCCTGCACGAGGGCCAGTTGGTGCAGGTGGGCACGCCCGAGGAGATCTATAACCGTCCGGGCAACAGGTTCGTGGCCGGCTTTATCGGCCTGACCAGCTTTATCGAGGGACAGGTGACGGGCTTCGAGGACGGCCACGCCATCGTGGAGACGCCCGACAACCTGGTGATCCGGGCCAATGCGGCCGGCCTGACCCAGAACCAGAAGCTTACCCTGGCCATCCGCCCGGAGCACATGGAGGTCTATGACGACACCGAGGCCCTGCCAGCCTCGCCGCCGGCCAACCTGTTCCAGGGAACCGTGCTGCGAGGGGCATACCTGGGTGACATCGTCGACTATCGCATCCAGGTAGGAAACTGGACCCTGCGGGCCCATACCCCGACGGATCGAGCGCTGAGCCCCGGCCAATCGGTGTGGCTGGCCTTCTCGCCCGGGCGGGTGACCTGGATCGCGGCCTGAAATACCCTGAGGAGGCCGAGGGGCAGTAGAGAGCCGTTCGTCGTTTGCTGCCCCCCGCATTTTGCAGTACAATGGCCTGGCAGCCAACTGGCTGCCAGGCCGTTTAATTTCACAAGAGCAGCGAGGAACGATGGACGAGCACAGAATCATAGACCTGCGAAGCGACACTGTAACCCTGCCCACGCCGGCCATGCGCCAGGCCATGGCCCAGGCCGCGGTGGGCGACGACGTGTACGGGGAGGATCCCACCGTCAATCAACTGGAAGCCGTGGCGGCCGAGCGCCTGGGCAAAGAGGCGGGCCTGTTCGTGCCCAGCGGCACCATGGCCAACCTGGCCTGCCTGCTGAGCCACTGCGCCCGGGGAGAAGAGGCGATCATGGGCCACGTGGCCCACACGTTTCTCTTCGAGGCCGGTGGCTCGGCGGCCGTCGGCGGCATCCATCCCCGCACCGTGCCCAACCAGCCCGATGGCACCATCGCCCTGGGCGACCTGGAAGCAGCCATCCGCGACCCGCACAACCACCACAATCCTCCCACCCGCCTCATTTGCCTGGAGAACACCCACAACCGCTGTAGCGGCGCGGTGTTGCGTCCCGACTACATGGCCAGCGTCCGCGCCCTGGCGGACCGCTACGGCCTGGCCGTCCACCTGGACGGCGCCCGCATTTTCAACGCCGCCGTGGCCCTCGGCATCCCGGCATCCGAAATCGCCTGCCACGTCGACTCGGTGAGCTTTTGCCTCTCCAAGGGCCTGGCGGCGCCCGTCGGCTCTGTCGTCTGCGGGACAGGCGAGTTCGTGGAGCGTGCCCGCAGGCAGCGCAAGATGTTGGGCGGCGGCATGCGCCAGGCAGGCATCCTGGCCGCCGCCGGCATCGTCGCCCTGGAGGCCATGGTGGACCGCCTGGCCGACGACCACGCCAACGCCCGCCACCTGGCCGATGGCCTGGCTCGCCTGCCGGGCATTATCCTCGACCCGGCGCACATCGAGTCCAACATCGTCATCTTTGACATGGCGCCCGGCGCGCCGTCCACGGCCGAGCTGCTGGCTGCGCTGGCAGAGCACGGTGTCAAGATGAATCCGGTCAGCGCCCGGCGGGTACGGGCCGTGACCCACTATGGGATCGAGGCCGAGGACATCGAGGCGGCGCTGGCTGCCTGCCGGGAAGTGCTGCAATAGCCCGAGGGCCTGGAAGGAGGGCAGCATGCTGTCTAGGATCGTAAGGTGGCGGCACCCCGGCCTAAACCGAAGGTGACAGGCCGGTAAATATATGCTACAATAAATCGCCGGCCTCCTGGCTTCTTGCCTGGCCGAGACCAATCTGGAACAAGGAGGGTACTGTGGAAGAGGATCTTATCCAGAGGCTCAGGATCGCGCCAGACCGACTGGACGAGATAAACGCTCTGCTCCTCGATCCGTCGAGCCGTGTCGTCAAGGATTTTCTGGCCGTGGTCGAAAAACACGGTACGCCAGCAGAGATCAACCAGAGAGCGCATGAAGCCCGGCATCTCCCCAACCTCATGGCCCGCCTGAAGGCCATAAACTCCCCATACCTCTCCGACCTCGAGTGGCTCGTCGAACAGCGGGATCGGGGCGCCTTTATCAGCCTGGCCGACTACCGACGCCAGGTGCTGGGTAGCCGCGCCGACTCCATGACCTTCAAGGACGATTTCGCCGTTACCCTGGAGATCAGCGCCCTGCAGTACTTTCCTTTCCTCTGCGCCGAAGCCAAGAAGGCCATCAGCAACCGCGAGCTGATGCCCGGGCGCTACATCCGCGTGCGCAAAATGAAGGAGCAGGAAGCGGACAATGGCGACATCCTCGCCGTAGCCGCGGCCATGCAGATCATCGGCGCTAGTTATGTCGAGACCCTGGATACCAAGGGCACCGACGGCTCCAACGTCCACCTGGACGGGCCGGCGACCATCACCGGCTACTTTGGCGGCATCGGGCAGCCAAACCACTACCCGCTCAAGTGGCTGGACGAGTTCCTGTACTACTATACCCACTATGGAATCCAGCAGGTGCTCAACGTCAATCCCGGCACCGTGCTCCTGGCCTACCTGCTGCACAAGCTGGGTGTGGACATCGAGTTCAAGATCTCGGTCTACATGGGCAACGACAATCCCTACGCCGCCCTCTGGACGCTCCTGGGGGCCAGGCTGTTTGCCCGCGAGGACGGCACGACCTCCCTCATAGGCTTCAACTGGAGCAACTCGGTGAACAACGAGACCATCGAGATCACCGCCGAGGTGCGCAAGGCCCTGGCCCTGGAGGACATTGTCCGGTTCGAGCACCACATCACCGAGACGTGGAAGAGCATCGTGCGCCAGCCATACGACCGCACGGAGGAACTGGTTGAGCTTGCCGACCACGTGGCCAACATCTCGGCCAAACACGAGGGCGGCATTCCCGAGGTAGACAGCGCCCGTGAACATCCGTCTGACATCCTGGAATACTTCCGCGACAAGTCCGAGATCGAAGAGGCGGGAGACATGGCTGCGCTGGAGCTGAATTTCCTGGACAAGCACGACGCCGTGAACCGCACAGCCCGTGTCCTGACGGAAAAGGGGTTGTCGTTCATCGCCGCGCGCAACCTGCACAGGTAAAGGAGCATCATGGCTGACAAACCGTTCCGCCCGGGCGGCGTGAATCCCGCCCTGGTCACGCCCTTTGCGCCAGATCAGTCGGTGGATGACGAAGCCTTCCGACGCCTCATCAGGCACGTCATCGACCACGTCGACGGACTGGTGCCATGCGGCACCACGGGCGAGTTCAATTACCTCACGCCCGAAGAGAACCGGCGGCTGGTGCGCATCGCCGTGGAAGAGGCCAAGGGCAAGCCGGTCATCGCCGGCACCGGGGCAGCCGGTACCCGGCTGGCCCTGGATCTGGCGCGCAGCGCCCAGGAGGCAGGCGCCACTGCCTGCCTCATCGTCACTCCCTACTTCATGCACCCCTCTGACAAGGGGATCTACCAGCACTTTTACGAGATTGCCCGGGCGCTGCCCGACATGCCCATCATCCTGTACAACATCCCCCAGGTGGTGGACGCCTATTTGCCGCGCCGCGTGGTCGAAGACCTGGCCGACGTCCCGAACATCGTCGGGCTCAAGGACTCGTCGGGCAACCTGACCTACACCATGGAAATCCTGGAATTCGCCGGCGACCGCATCAACGTCCTCGTCGGTCACGATGAGGTTGTGTTGAACGCCCTGGCCGGCGGCGTCAGCGGCATGATCCTCGCCTCGGCCCAGGTGTACCCCGAAGTGTGGCAACAGATCGTACAGGCGATGCGCAGCGGCGACCTGGAGACAGCCCGGGCGCTGCAGCGTCGCGTGCAAAAGCTGTCGCGGATCTTTTGCCGCTACGGCGGTGGCGTGGCCGTCAAGGCGGCCCTGAAGCTGATGGGCATCGACGCCGGCCGGCCCCGCAGCCCCCTCAAGGGCGTCGGGGGTGCCCTCATCCACGAGGACCGGGCCGAAATCCAGTTGGAGCTGGAGAAACTGGGCATGATCGAGCCCCGCGCCACCGAGGCACGCGTGCCGGCCGGTCCCCTGACCGGGCGCTTTGAAGGGGTCGGCCTGGGCGTGGAGAGCCTGTCCGGGGCAGCCGTCCTGGCGGGAACGGGCAGCGCCGGCGAAGGAGTCGAAGCCGTGCAGATCGACCTCCTCAGCGGGGCAAAGGACGGGCCGGTGGGCGAGGCCTGGGCCTACCAGCTCACCTATCCCCGCCACGGATACGAAGCCCTGACGACCATCCTTGAGCCCAACCTGACGGTGCGGCCCAGCACGCTCATTGTCCCGGTGAACAAGCTGAAGGACCTGCGCCAGGCCAACATGATCTATGGACCCATTCAAAACGGGGTGGCCCAGGCCATCGTGCACAAGCTGGCCCAGGGCATCATCCCCGAGGCGGCGATGCACTCCGAGGTCATGTTCGTCCAGGCGGCCGTGCCTCCCGGCGCGCTGGATCGCCGCGCGGTGCACCACAACGCCTACGAGGCCACCTGCCTGGCCATCGACGGCGCCTTCGCGGAGGGCAAATAGAATGGCCAGCAAAAAGACCGATTGGTTTCGCGGGATCTTTCCCGCCCTGGTAACTCCCTTCACGGCAGACGACGAGCTGGACGAAGAGACCTACCGCCAGCTCATTCGCTTCGTGCTGCCCCACGTCGACGGTGTAGTGCCCTGCGGCACTACGGGCGAGTTTAGCTCCTTGACGTTCGCGGAAAAGCAGCGGGTCATCGAGATCTGCATCGACGAGGTGGCCGGCCGCGTCCCGGTGCTGGCCGGCACCGGCTGCCAGAGCACCATCGAGACCGTGGAGCTTACCGGCTGGGCAAAGGAGGCGGGGGCCACTGGCGCCCTGGTGGTAGCGCCCTACTTCCTGAAGCCCACCTTTAACGAGGTTTACGACCATTACAAGGAGGTCGACAAAGTAGGCCTGCCCCTGGTGTTGTACAACATCCCGCAGACCGCCGGCACGCACTTTCGCTGGTGGACGGCCGAGGGCATGGGCCTGGCTTTTGACAACGTCGTCGGCATGAAGGACTCTTCCGGCGACGTGCCGTTCTTTATGGCCGCCCTCGAGAAGTTGCGGGGCACCATTGGCCTGTTCGTCGGTCACGACGAGGTCGTCGGCGCGGCCCTCCTGGCCGGCGCCGACGGCGCCATCCTGGCCTCCGCCAACCTGGTGCCCGACGTCTGGCAAGAGATCTACCAGGCCGCCCTGCAAGGCGACCTGGAGTTTGTGCGGCAGCGGCAAAAGGACCTCCAGATCCTGACGCGCCTTGTAGTCCGCAAGGGCGGCCCCCAGGCGGTAAAGGAGGGGCTGCGGATGCTCGGCCTGCCGGCCATGAGCAACGCGCGCCTGCCCCTCATCCAGGGCGGCGAGTTCGAGCGCGAGGACTATGAGGACCTGCGTACCCAGCTCGAAAACCTGGGCAAAATCCCGCTGCAGACGGTGACCCTGGGCGGCAAGGAGGTTCTCTACGCCTTGCCGGCCGACGTGCAGCCGCCGCGCGATGACCTCACGATGTGCGTTGGCGAGGGATTTGCCGGCCCGCCCTTTTCCGAGATAGCGCACGTGGACCTTCTCATCGGCCGCATTGACGGGCCCGTGGGCCGGGCCCTGGAGCGCGCCCAAAACGAGCCACGCCCGGGCCACCAAGTCGCCGTGGTGTGCGATCGGCCCCTCACGTTGATGGTGCCGACGGTCACCGTGCGCGGCAACAAGGCCCGGCAACTCGTCTACGAAGAGGCGGCAAACGGCGTGCGGCTGGCCATCGAGCACGCCATCGACCATCACAACCTGCCTGCCGCGATCCTGGGCGACATTTGCATGATCGCCAACGTATTCGTTCACCCGGCGGCGAGCATTCGCCAGCGGGTCAAGATCAACAACTATAAGGCCATGCGCGGCGCGATTCGCAAAGCGCTGGAAGAACGCCCGGTGCTGTCCGAGCTGGTGGCCGAGGGCCAGTCTGCCCGCCACCCGTTCCGCTACGCGCCCTAGGTCGCGCCGGGCTCACGGGCCGGCGGCCTGCCTTGTGGCAGGCCGCCGGTTCAGGGAACCACGGGGTTCAGAACATGAAAGATCGACTACCAACTCGAAATTACACTGCCGCCGGTGGTGTCGTCGTCGATGCCAACGGCCAATACGTCATCGTCCTGGTGCGTCCCGATCGTGCCGGGCCGGATGGTGGGCCCGAAGTCAGGCTGCCCAAAGGTCACGTCGACCCCAGCGAGGGCCGGCACCAGGCCGCCATGCGCGAAATCCGTGAAGAGACGGGCTTGCAGCGCTTGCAACTCATGGCTCCCCTTGGGCAACAGACGGTCGAGTTCAGCTGGAAGGGCTACCGCTATATCCGCGAGGAGTATTATTTTCTGATGTCCGCGCCGGCGGGCAGCGAACCCCATGATCCGGAGGAGCAGTTCGAGCCCAGGTGGATGCCCTGGGAAGAAGCAATGCGACAGATCACCTTCGAGGCCGAGCGAGAATGGCTGCGGCGGGCGCGGGCAGCGTGGCAGCACGTCCGCGGCTATGCTCCACCACCCATCGAAGAAGAGGATGAGAGTCAGCCCATGGACAACGTGGGGTCAACCCCGAGCGCTCCCAGCAGCTCAGGGCCCGACGAGGAGCCGCCTATCGACGTCGAGCCTGAAGAATAGCGGCTGGCCCGCAGGCCAGCTCGCCGCCCCTGGGCGCGAGTCATCGCGCGTGTGGCGTCACAGCACGTCGCCGATGAGAACTCCCAGCAGCCCGACGATGATGCCCAGGTGCAACAACAGGTTACCGTCGGTCAGAAGAAAAAAGACCACCCCCCCGGGCCCTTCGCCAGGAACCAGGAAAAAGATCACCAGCCGCACCAAAAAGTTCAGAAACACCAGCCCTGCGCCGAGGAGCACCGGCAGTCCGCGCACCCTCTCCAGCCGATCGAGGAAATGACTCATCATCGTCGTCTACCTTCCCGCCCTAGTCGGCCATCACGCCCGTCGAAGCCTGGATCTGGCTGCTGAGGGACGGATCCAGCTCTACCGCCTTGTTGAGATCGCGGCTGGCGCGGTCGTATTCGCCCAGGCTGCCGTAGGCCAGGCCGCGGTTGTAGTAGGCAATGGCCAGGTTCGGGTCCAGGGCGACGGCGCGATCCAGGTCGTGGATGGCCTCGGCATACTCCCCGATCTTTTCCCGGGCCGAGCCCCGGCAGGCAAGCGCCCGGGCGTGTCCGGGGTCGAGATCCAGGGCATGCTCGTAATCCTCGATGGCGTGCCGGTACTCGCGCATGGCGGCCCGTGCCTGGCCGCGGGCATAGTATACCGCCGGGTTCTTGGGCTGGAGCTCGATGGCCCGGTCAAAGTCCGCGATGGCCTTGGCATGCTCTCCCATCTGAACGTAGACGTCACCTCGCGCCAGGTACGCCGGACCGAAGGAAGGCTCAAGCTCGATGACCCGCTCCAGGTCCACCAGGGCTTCTTCGTCCATCTGGAGCCGTGCGCGGACCCGCGCGCGTTCGTAAAAGGCCCGGTAGGACGTGGGTGCATGGCTGCACCCCAGGTCCAGGTCATTGAGGCCCCACTGCGAATCGCCGAGGGCAGCGCGGGCCACGCCCCGGGCGGTAAACGCCGCTGCATTCCGCGGCTGCAGCTCCAGGACCCGGTTCTGGTCCTGGAAGGCCTTGTCGTGCTCTCCCATCTCGGCATAGAGAAGCCCCCGGCGATAGTAGGCCTCCGCCAGGCTCCCATCCATGCGGATGGCTTTCCCATAGTCCTCCTGGGCGCGCTTGGCCTCGCCCAGTTGCTCGCGAACGATCCCGCGATAGAGGTACGCCCACGCGTTCTCGCCCGACTTGAGGGCGCGGTCCAGGTCCTGCAGTGCCGACTGGGGACGGCCCAGCTCCTGGTTCACCACCGCCCGGTTGATGAGGGCCGCGGCGTCGACCGGGGCCAACTCGGCGGCCTTGTTGTAATGCCGCAGGGCACGCTCGTACTGGCCCAGGCGATAGCAGGCCGATCCCAGCCGCAGGAGCTCGTCGGTCCGCTGCTGCGCCTGGAGAGCGCTCTGCGGCTTGCGTCCCGAAACAGAGCTGATGGTGTCGATGCGCTCGAGCTGGGAGATGATCTGCCGCCACTCGCCGCGGAGGTCTGCCGGCAGATCCGTGGCATCGGGCAGCACCTCTCGGCTGCGCAGAACGCCCGAGCTGGGGTCCGTACCCGCCGGCAGCTCCCGCGGCAGGCCGGAAGCTCGCTGCAGGCCCTCAAAGCGGGTCCACAGGCGGGCCTTTTCTTCGGAGATGAGATCTTCGCGAAGCTCCAGCTCGCCCCGCAGTGCGCGCCGCTCCTCCTTCAGCAGGGCCACCTCCTGGTTCAGCACCTCCAGCTCGCGGCTGTGCATTCGCTCCAGCCGGGTCCAATGCCGGTCAAAGGCGTTGCTGCGGCGTCCCAGGTTGAGCGCCCATACCAACTCGATGATGGCCACCAACAGCAGCGTGGCTACCGGGCCCCAGCGGGCAATGTTGAGATCGATGACCAGGTACCGGAACCAGGCAGTGATGAGGTTCGGATGGGGCAACCACAGGCGCACCCATGGCCAGAAAACCACGGCCAGGATGACCACCAGGGCAACGGCAACGCCCACGATCAGCAAGGTCCAGCGTCGTTTGTCCATGATGTCACTTGCCTCCACGCCTTGCCGCCTGCCGCGGAGCGGTTGTCGGGCGGGCTGCCGCTTGCTTTGCGCAGCGCGCGCGACCAACCCACTCTCTATGGCAGACTCCTTTCTCCATTCGCCAGTCTCTCAGATCAGGTAGGGCCGAACCTCTTCCAGCCAACGCCGGGGCAAATAGCCCTCGATGTTGGTGCCCTCTTCCCCGTGGGACATCTTGACCACGGTCCCCTGTTGGTGAAACAGCGCCGCCAGGTCGCCGCGATCGTAGGGCAGCCGGAGGGTCACGTACACCAGGTTCTCCTTGAGCATGTCCTCGACCTCTTGCAGGAGCTGCTCCAACCCCTGGCCCCGGGTCGCCGAGATGGCAACGCTTCCGGGATACTCCTCCAGCCAGTCGTCGAGAACCTCCCTGTCCTCCAGGCGGTCGATTTTGTTCAGGGCATACAGCATGGGCCGGTCGATAACCTCCAAATCGGCCAGGGTATCCATCACCGCCTCACTCTGCTCCGAGACCTGGGGGTGGGTGATGTCCACGATGTGCAGGAGCAGGTCAGCCTCGTTGATCTCTTCCAGCGTGGCCCGAAAGGCCGCCACGAGCTGCGTCGGCAGCTTCTGGATAAAGCCCACGGTGTCGGAAAAGAGCGCCTCGCGCCCGCTGGGCAACAGCACGCGCCGCGTGGTTGGATCCAGCGTCGCAAAGAGCTTGTCCTCAACCAGCACCCCTGCCCCCGACAAGGCGTTGAGTAGCGTCGACTTGCCGGCGTTCGTGTAGCCGACGATGGCGATCACAGGAATGGCCGTCCTCTGGCGCTGCCGCCGGTGCAATGCCCGGTGGCGCCGCACCTGTTCCAGCTCGCCCTTGATCTGGGCTATCCTCCGGTTGATCTCGCGGCGGTCCGACTCTAGCTGCGTCTCGCCCGGGCCGCGGAGCCCGACGCCCCCGCTGCCACCCCGGGCCGCACCTCCGCCTGCCTGGCGCGCCAGGTGCGTCCAGGCACGCGTCAGGCGCGGGAGCCGATATTGGTACTGGGCCAGCTCCACCTGGAGCTGGCCCTCCCGCGTGCGGGCATGCTGGGCAAAGATATCCAGGATCAGGCTGGTGCGATCCAGCACCTTGAAGTCCTCACCCATGAGCTCTTCCAGGTTGCGCAACTGGCGAGGCGACAGCTCCTCGTCCATGATCAGCACGTCACATGCCAGGTCGCGCCGCAACTCGACCAACTCTTCGGCCTTGCCCGAGCCCACAAGCGTGGCCGAATGATACTGATCCAGGCGCTGCCAGGTCTGGCCGGCCACCTCCAGCCCGGCTGTGCGGGCCAATTGGGCCAGCTCCTGGAGCGAGTCCTGGACGTCCCAGCCACCTTGCTGGCTCTTGAGCTGAACGCCGACCAACAGTGCCCGCTCGGCGGGCGCCTCGGTTTCAATCAAAGGTTTCCGACTTTCCTTTCCTTAAGCATTGACAGGGGCCCGGAGGTCCAGCTTCTTCAGGCGCTCCAGGCCCTCGCGGATCCGATCGGTGTCCGCCCCCAGCGAGATGCGCACGTAGCCTTCGCCCTGCTGGCCAAAGGCGGTGCCCGGGGTAATGCTGATCCCGGCCTCGTCGAGGACGCGGGTTGCCAGTTGGGCCGAGGTGTAGCCCCTGGGCACCCTGGCCCAGATGTACAAGCTGGCCTGCGGTATCTCGGCCTCCATCCCCAGCTCCGGCAGCACGTCCATGATCAGGTCGCGCCGCTCGCGATAGATCCCGTTGCGCTCCGTGAGCCAGCCCTGGTCGCCCGTGAGGGCCAGGACGGCGGCATCCTGGATGGCCCGGAACAGGCCCGAGTCGATGTTGGTCTTGACCCGGGCCAGGGCACCCACGGCCACCGGGTTGCCCACGGCCATGCCCACCCGCCAGCCGGCCATGTTGTAGGTCTTGGACAGGGAGTTGAACTCCAGGGCAACGTCCCTGGCCCCCGGCACCTGCAGCAGGCTGGGTGCATCGTAGCCGTCGAACGTGACGTCGCAGTAGGGATTGTCGTGGCAGACCAACAGATCGTAGCGCCGGGCAAAGGCCACCACCTCTTCGAAAAACTCCAGGGGAGCGATGGCCCCGGTGGGGTTGTTGGGATAGTTCAGCCACAGCACCTTGGCCGCGGAGGCCACCTCGGCGGGGATGGCCTCCAGGTCGGGCAAGAAGCCCCTTTCCGCCGTCAGAGGAAAGCAATAGGGCCTGCCGCCGGCCAGGAACGCGCCCATGGAGTAGGTCGGATAGCCGGGATCGGGCACCAGGACCGTATCGCCGGGATCGACAAAGGCCAGGGCCACGTTGGCGATGCCCTCCTTGGAACCGATGAGGGGCACGACCTCCTTATCGGGGCTCAGGGAAACGTCAAAGCGCTGCTCGTAGTAGCGGGCCATGGCGCGCCGCAGCTCGGGCGTGCCGTAATAGCCCCCATAGCCGTGGTTCGACGCCTTTTGCGCCGAGCGATAAAGGACGTCGGTGATATTGTCCGGGGGCGGCAGGTCGGGGCTGCCAATGTCCAGGCGAATGATGTCCACCCCCTGTGAAGCCAGCTCTTTCAGCCTCTCTCCGAGGCTGGCAAACACGTAGGCCGGCAAGCTTTCGAGGCGAGTTGCTACTTTCATTCCTGTTTACTCTCCGTAAGCGATAGTTTGTTCATAGGGCTCTCGCGCCTGAAAGTCGCCCCAGGCGGAGCGAAGGGGCAAAAGGACGTGGAAATGGCTCCCGGGACAATGCGCCGGGTCGTGCCCGGAGCTCTCCACCCAGATGCGCCCGCCGTGGGCGTCGACGATGCCCTTGGCGATGGTCAGGCCCAGACCGGGCCCCGCCCCCATGAAGCGTGTCTTGCTGCTGGAGTGCAGGTCGGGGCTTTCCACGCGATAGAACTTGTCAAAGATGCGCTCCTGTTCCTCCAGGTCGATGCCGACCCCCGTGTCCGAGACGACGACCTCGATAAAGGCCGGGCGGTCGGGCTGCGCCTCCAGGAGCCGGGCCGTCACGCAGATGCGCCCACCATCCGGGGTATATTTGATGGCGTTCCCGATGAGGTTGCCAAACACCTGGTGGAGCCGCAGGGCATCGCCTTCGATGTAGGGCAAATCCTGGAAGGGAGCGAGCTCGATGGTCTGCCGGCGCTCGCGGGCCGCATCCCTCCAATCGCGAAAGACCATGTCGATGATGTGATAGAGCGACGCCATCTCCATGTTCAGGGCCAGGACCTCGGTGTCGATGAGCGAGACGTCGATGATGTCCTCGACGATGGTCCGCAGGCGATCCACACCCTTGATGATGCCCGTCAACTGGCGCTCGACGGTCTCGGGAGGCAGTTGCTCAAGGCCACCTTCGGCCAGCATCTCGGCATAGCCCTGGATGAGGGTCAGCGGCGTCTTGAGCTCGTGGGCGGCGATGGCCACAAAGTCCGACTTTTTCTTGTTCAGCTTGCCCAGGTCGCGGTTGAGATGGGCCAGCTCTTCGGTCCGCTCTTGAACGCGCTGGTCCAGGTGCCGGTTCAGCTCCACCAGCTCCTCGTAGAGGCGCGCTTTGTGCAACGCCACGCCGGCCTGGTCGACCACCGACTGGGCCATTTCAAGGACGGCCGTCTCCAGGGGCCGGTCCAGCGCCAGGCGATCGAGGGTCACAACGCCCACGGGCCGGTCTTCGCCAGGGATGGGGATGGCCACGATGCTGCGCTTGGGAAACAGGGGGCCCAGGATCTCGTCGCCGGAATCATACTGGCTCATCATCTGCAGCTTGCGCGATCGAAAGGCGCGGCCCAACACCGAGTGGTTCTCCTGGATGGGCAGGTATGCCCCGGTCAAGACCTGGGCATCGATTCCGCCGGCGGCGGCGACCGACAGCTCGTTGGCCTCTCGGTCAGCCAGCCAGACCGCGCACCGATCGATCTGGGGCAGCGACGCCAGGTTCTCTACGATGGCGGCAAACATCTGCTTCAGGTCCAGCGTGGAGCTCATGGCACGGGATACGTTGTACAGCACCCTCAGCCGCGAAAGAGCCCGGTCCGCCTCTTCGGTGGCCATGGCCAGCCGCCGCGCCATGAATTCGGTCTCTACCAACCGATCCGAGAGTAGCTTGCGGCTGGCGCGGGTAAACGCCTGCCCCAGGAGACGCGAGCAGCCGTCAAAGACGGGCTCCAGGGTGCGCAGGTCGATAAGGGCACGCTCGGCAGAGCAGGATCGGATCAGGCGCTCCCAGATGAGCTCCTTCAGCAGAGACAGGATCTCCATCGTCTCGCCGAGCTGGAACTCTTCTTCGACGCGCGTCACGGCAATGCGGTCGATGACCTCCGACATGCGCCCCGGGTCCTCGGCGTCCACCGCCAGGACCAGGGCATGGTAAAAATCGGCAAAAAACTGCCGTTCCAGCTCCTTGGTCGTGAGCTTTCGATCTCGTTCTCCGCCCCGCGAGCGCACGAGCTTGATCCATTCCGGGGCAATGCTTCGCTCGTTCTCCCGCAGCCAGGCTGCCAAGGTCGTTCTCATCGCTCCACCCCGCAGCATCGGGTGGTGGGCACCCAATACACCGCTCAGACCCTCTCGGCTCGACCGTGTCCGGCCAGGACCCGCTCCACGCTACTGATCAACTCCTTTGGCCCAAAGGGCTTGGTGATAAAGTCGTCCATACCGGCGATGTGCAAGCCCAGGACCCGGTCGATACTCTGCGCCTTGGCCGTCACGGCAATGACCGGGACCCCCTTGAGCACTTCGTCGGCCTTGATCTGGCGGTAAACTTCCCAGCCGTCGATGTCGGGCATCATCAGGTCCAGGAGGACGAGGTCAGGGGGGTTATCGCGCATGATCCGCAGGCCCTCCCGGCCGCCGATGGCACCCTCGACCTCAAAGCCCTGCCTGCCCAGGATCAACCGGATCAGTTCGATCATCTCCGGATGATCTTCGATGCACAACACCCGTTTGCTTTCCACTGCTACCTCCCCGCACCGGCCCGTCGATGCCCCTGATGGGCGCGTGAGCCGGCATACCCTCCTCGCACCACGTACGCCGATGCCGGTTATGCTCCATAGGTACGAGTGGCTTCCTCGCCCCGCAACACGCGGAGCGCTCCCTGGGCTAGCGCCAGCATTTCGTCCTCGCCCGGGTACGCCAGGATAGGGGCGATCCACGCCACACGGTCCCGGATCCAGCCCAGGAGCACGTCGGAATGGGCCAGGCCCCCCGTAATGACAATGGCGTCGATCTGGCCCATGAGCACGGTGGCCATGGCGCCGATCTCCTTGGCAATCTGGTAGGCCATGGCCTCGTAGACGAGGCGGGCGCGAGAATCGCCCGCCGTGATGCGCCGCTCCACCTCTACGGCGCTGTTGGTGCCCAGGTGGGCCACCAGCCCGCCGCGCCCGGCCAGCTTCTTGAACATCTTCTCATACGTCATCTCGAGGCCCTCGTAGGGCGCCACGCCAAAGCACAGGCGCACCACGTCGCCCACCGGCAGCCCCCCCGCGCGCTCCGGGGCAAAGGGACCCGTGCCGTCCAGGGCCTGGTTCACGTCGATCATGCGCCCGCGGCGGTGGGCAGTCACCGAGATGCCACCCCCCAGATGCACGACCACCAGGTTCAGCTCGCCGTACGGGCGGCCCAGGTCGGCCGCCGCCCGCCGCGACACCGCCTTCAGGTTCAGGGCGTGCGACAGGCTCTTGCGCTCGATCTCGGGCAGACCCGAGATGCGGGCCACGTCGTCAAACTCGTCAACGCAGACGGGGTCCACGATAAAAGCCGGCACGCCCACGCGCCGGGCGATCTCGTCGGCCAGCAGCGCTCCCAGGTTGGACGCGTGCTCCCGCTCCTTGTCCCGCTGCCTCAGGCGCGCCAGCATCCTGTCGTTGACGCGGTAGGTACCGCTGGGAATGGGCGCCAGCAGCCCGCCGCGGCCGATGACGGCCGCCAGCGACGCAAGGGCAATGCCTCGCTCCTCCAGGAGCTTCAGGACAGCCTCCAGGCGGAACCCATACTGGTCCAGGATGTGCGGGTAGGCGGCGAGATCGTCGCTGGAGTGGCGTAGGCTCTCCACGAACAAAGGCTGCTCGTCCTCGTACACGGCAACCTTGGTAGACGTCGAGCCCGGATTGATGACCAGCAGGCGGTGCATGGAACCCCCCGATATGACCTGAGATTGGCTGCAATGTCCACAGTGTACCACAAAAGCGAGCCGGGCTCAAGTCTGCCTGGCAGGCTGCCAGGCGAGTATAACACAGGCGCCCAAATTGAGCAAGAACTGGGCCGAGGCCAAGCGCCTCTCTTGACAAATGGCCCCAGGCATGGTATACCGTGCCAGGGATGGCGCACGCCGCCCGACATACATCCTGCAGCAAGGAGTTCACCCATGGAGTCCGAGCTTCTGGCCCGATTTCCCGCCGGGTTTCGCTGGGGAGCCGCCACCGCAGCCTACCAGATTGAAGGTGCATGGGACGAGGACGGCAAGGGCGAAAGCATCTGGGACAGGTTCAGCCACACCCCGGGCAAAATCGAGGGCAGCGACACAGGCGACGTGGCCTGCGACCACTACCACCGTTGGCCCGAAGACGTGGCCCTCATGAAAGAGCTGAACCTGGACGCCTACCGCTTTTCCATCTCCTGGCCGCGCCTGCTCCCCATGGGCCGGGGCCAGGCCAATCGCGCCGGGCTCGACTATTACAGCCGCCTGGTGGACGGCCTCCTGGAAGCCGGCATCGAGCCCTTTGCGACTCTATACCATTGGGACCTGCCCCAGGCGCTGCAGGGCTGGGGCGGCTGGCCGGCCAGGGACACGGCCAAGGCCTTTGTCGAGTACGCCGACCTGGCATCGCGGACGCTGGGCGACAGGGTGAAGCAGTGGATGACCCTCAACGAGCCCCAGGTCGTCGCCATCATCGGCCACAAGCACGGCCGCCATGCTCCCGGCCTGGCCGAGGCAGAAAAAGCCCTGGCGGCAGCCCACCACCTTCTCCTGGCCCACGGCTGGACCGTGCCGGTGCTCCGCTCCAACAGCGCCGGCGCCCACGCGGGCATCGCCATGAACATGACCCTCATGACCCCCGCCTCGCCCGACGAGGCCGACGAAGCGGCCGCCCGCCGGCGCGATGGCGAGGTCAACCGCTGGTTCCTGGATCCTCTGGCTGGTCGCGGCTACCCGGAAGACCTGGAAGAGTGGCAGCGCATGGTAGAGCCCGTCGTCGAGGACGGTGACGTGGAGGTTATGGCCACGCCCCTGGACTTTGTGGGCATCAACTACTACATCCGCGAGGTCATCCGCAGCAAGGATGCCCACGCCCGGCAGGAGATTTTCCCCGTCAAGGAGCGGACCGAGATGGGCTGGGAGGTTTATCCCGACGGCCTGTTCGAGATCCTGACGCGGGTGCATGCCGACTATCCCTTTGAGAGGCTGTACGTCACCGAAAACGGCGCCGCCTTTGTCGACCAGGTGGGGCCCGGCAACGTCGTGGACGATCGGCGGCGGGTGGCCTACCTGCAGGGCTATCTCGACGCTGCGGCGCGGGCCATCGAGGCTGGCGTGCCCCTCCACGGCTACTTCGTCTGGTCTCTCATGGACAACTTTGAGTGGGCCCACGGCTTTTCCAAGCGGTTCGGGCTCATCTATGTCGATTACCGCACCCAAGAGCGCATCGTCAAGGCCAGCGGGCGGTGGTATGGGGATAGGGGCTAGGGCCAACCGGTTTTGAGGCCACCTGGAGGAGACAGGACCATGCGCTACGGCTTTTTCGACGACGACCACCGCGAGTACATCATCACCCGACCGGACACCCCCCTACCCTGGATCAACTATCTGGGCAGCGAGGAGTACATTGGTCTCATTTCCAACACCGGAGGAGGGTATTCCTTCTACCGCGACGCGCGCCTGCGCCGCCTGACCCGCTATCGCTACAACAACGTGCCCTACGACAGTGGCGGACGTTATGTCTACCTTCGAGACGACGAAGACGGCGACTTCTGGTCGCCCACCTGGCAGCCCGTCCGCCGCGAGCTGGAAGGCTATCGCTGCCGCCACGGCCTGGGCTACACCATCATCGGCTCGACGTACCGGGGCATCCGGGCCGAGATCCGCTATTTTGTGCCCCCCGGCGAGACGCTGGAGATCTGGCACCTGTCCGTGACCAACAACCGCGAGGCTCCGGCCTCCCTGTCCGTCTTTTCGGCCGTCGAGTTCTGCCTGTGGGATGCCCTGGACGATGCCACGAACTTTCAGCGCAACCTCAACGTCGGCGAGGTGGAGGTGGACCAGGGCGGCGCCGTCATCTATCACAAGACCGAGTACCGCGAGCGGCGCAACCACTTTGCCTACTTTGCCTGTTCCGTCCCGCCGGCCGGCTTTGACGCCCAGCGAGCGGCCTTCCTGGGACGCTACCGGGGATGGGATGCCCCGCAGGTCGTGGAAGAGGGGCAGGCGACGGGATCGGTGGCCCACGGCTGGGCCCCTATTGGCTCGCACCACGTTCGCCTGGCCCTGGAGCCGGGGGAGACGCAGGAGATTGTCTTTCTCCTGGGCTATGGCGAAAACCCCGACGACCAGAAGTTCGACCCGCCCGGCTCCCAGTCCCTGGCCAAGGGGGGCGTGGTGCCCATCATCGATCGCTACACGCAGCCCGCCGAAGTTGACGCCGCCTTCGCGGCGCTGCGCGCCTACTGGGCCGATCTGCTGGCCACGCTCCAGGTGGAAACGCCCGACCCCGACACCGATCGCATGGTCAACACCTGGAACGCCTACCAGTGCCTGGTCACCTTTACCCTGTCCAGGTCGGCCTCCTATTTCGAGTCGGGCATCGGCCGGGGAATGGGCTTTCGCGACTCGAACCAGGACATCCACGGTTTTGTGCAGATGGTGCCCGAGCGCGCCCGGCAGCGCATCCTGGACCTGGCGGCTACCCAGTTAGAGACCGGCGGCGCCTACCACCAATACCAGCCTTTGACCAAGAGGGGCAACGACGCCGTGGGCAGCAACTTTAACGACGACCCCCTGTGGCTCGTGCTGAGCGTGGCTGCCTACCTGAAGGAGACGGGCGACCGGAGCATCCTGGACGAGATGGTGCCCTACGACAACCGGCCGGGTTCGGAGACGCCCCTCTACGAGCACCTGCAGCGCTCCCTGGCCTACACCGAGGCGCGGCTGGGCCCCCACGGCCTGCCCCTCATCGGCCGGGCCGACTGGAACGACTGTCTGAACCTCAACACATTTTCCAGCCAGCCGGGCGAGTCGTTCCAGACGGCGACCACGCGAGACGGCCAGGTGGCCGAGTCAGTGTTCATCGGCGGGCTCTACTGCCTGGCCGCCCAGGAGATGGCGGACCTGGCCCGCTGGCTGGGACGCGAGCAAGAGGCCGCCGCCATCCTGGAGCGGGCCGCCGCCATGGCGGCGACGGTGGCCGAGCACGGCTGGGACGGCGACTGGTTCCTGCGCGCCTACGACGCCTTCGGGCATAAGCTGGGCTCCCGCGAGAACCAGGAGGGGCGTATCTTTGTCGAGCCACAGGGCATGTGCGTCATGGCCGGGCTGGGCCTGGAGGATGGCCGGGCCGAGGGCGCCCTGGCCGCGGTGCGCGAGCACCTGGCGACGCCCCACGGCATCGTCCTCCACCAGCCCGCCTTTACCCGCTACTACCTGGAGTATGGCGAGATCTCGTCCTACCCGCCGGGCTACAAGGAGAACGCCGGCATCTTTTGCCACACCAACCCCTGGATCATGATCGCCGCCGCCATGACCGGCGACGGCGACGGCGCCCACGACTACTACCGGCGCATCAACCCCTCGGTGAGAGAGGCCGCCAGCGAGGTTCACGCCTGCGAGCCCTACGTCTATGCCCAGATGATCGCCGGCCGGGACGCGCCCACCCACGGCGAGGCCAAGAACTCCTGGCTGACGGGCACCGCGGCGTGGAATTACGTGGCCATCTCCCAGTGGATCCTGGGCATCCGCCCCACGCTGGAGGGCCTGCGCGTAGCGCCCGTCGTGCCCCGCGGCTGGCCCGGCTTTCGGGCCACTCGCCTGTACCGCGGCACGGCCTACGACATCACCGTCGAGCGCGCCGGCGAGGGCAACGCCGTCTCCCTCACGGTCGACGGCCAGCCCATCGCCGGTGACGTCGTGCCCCTGCCGGCCCCGGGGACAGAAAGGGTGCAGGTGCAGGTAGTCCTGAGGTGATATCTCGCCGGGAACATCATCGGCAGTATTGCGCCCGTATAGCGGGCGGATCGGAACAGGGCCAACCAGCAATCTGATTGGCCCTGTTTTCTCGAACCGGTGATCGGGTCCGGCCAGCCTGGCTCAGGGATCGACGTCCAACGTCTCAAAGTACTCGTCCCCAAGCTCGTTGGGGTTGAGGGCTTCGCGGACCTTGTGCTGGTAGCGAAAGACGGACGGCTGCGGCGCCGACAGGTGTATTCTGTCACGCTCCTCTTTGGGCGTCGTCCTGCCGTCGGCGCCCCGGCTTTGGGCGTTCCACTTTTCCATGCCCACGCCCCAACCCTTTTCCAGGCCAAAGCACGTGGCCGCGTCGAACAACGCGCGGGTGCCCTCCACCGATTCCCTATCGCTGGGATCAAAGCAGGTAAAGTTTTCCCACAGGCAGGTTCCGCCGCCTCCCTGGCCGCCGATGGGCCCCATCATGCAGTCGCCCCCGGCCTCCACGACAGCGCCCCGCTTCTCCCACTCTTTCTTGAACGCGGCCGCCTCTTCGACGTGCGCCGTCCCAAAGTCGGCGGCGCCCAGCAGCCCGAAACAGCCATCGTACGAGCCGCCGAACACCAGGTTGAGGTTCTTGTGCCCCAGCCGGATCATGTACAGCAACGTCCAATCGGCCACGTCGGGATCGTTCATGGCCTCGACCTTCCAGCCTCCCGTCCGGGCCAGGATCTCGTCGAGGGCCTTCTCCTGCCATTCCAGGTCGCGGGCGGTCATGCCCGCCAGGACGATCTGGAAGTCGCGGATGGACTCCTCGGTGACCCTCTGGACCTCGGGGTCTTCGAGCAGCTCCCCCAGGTCTCCCAGGGTCCTGGTGGGCTCGGTGAGGATCTTGACCATGGCGTACTTCAGATCGCGGCCGAACATGCTGAACTGCCGGTGGGCCAGGTAGCCGATGCCCGTATCCCAGATCAGGTGGGCCGCGTCGGCCCAGGCCTTCCACGACGGGAAGGCGAGGGTGTAGGCCCTGAGCCTATCGGGCAGCGAGACCTTGTAGGCGGGGATGGTCCCTTCCACGGGCAGGGTTGCCGGGCCGGGCCAGGCAAAGAGCTTGATGGCGCACTTGGTAAAGACACCCATGGCGCCCTTGGCCCCGAGGAAACCCCGGGCCACGCCCTTCATGCTGGGGCCGGAGCCTTCGCCGCAGAACCAGCCGCAGCCGGAGCCCAGCGAACCGGTGCGCAGAATCTCGCCCGTGGGCATCACCCACTCCATACCCAGGAGATTATCATAGTACCAGCCACCGTACAGGTTGCCCGGCCCCGAGCCAAAGTAGCTTGTGGCGCTGGCCAGGGGGGAGCAACTGCAGCCGGAGCCGGGAATGTGCGTGTTCAGGCCCACCTTCATGGCCTCGGCCTGCAAGGTCGCGGCGATGACCCCCGGCTCGACGACGGCGTGCATGTTCTTCTCGTCGATCTCCAGGATGCGGTCCATCCGCCTCATGTCCAGTTGGATGGTGTCATCCTCCGACGGGTAGCCCTGGGCCGACCAGAACGTGCTGGACGCCTTGAACTTGATCTTGTAGCGGTTGCACAGCTTGACAATGGCCTGCACCTCCTCGGTGCTGCCCGGCAAGAGCACGGCCGCGCCCCTGGGGGTATGGGTGTCGTAGTAGGGGCCGAGATGGATGGCCGTGTGGGCCAGCGAGTAGCGGTAAGAATCGAGCAGCGCTGGATCGTCCGAGATGTTGGCCGCCCCCACTATGTCCTCCAGCGCCTTGTAAACGTTCTTGGGCAGTGTCATCGGTCCCTCCGCTATAGCGCCTTCTGCACGATCTCGACAATGTCGTAGACCTGCATGGGCTCTCGCTGGACGCTCATGGCATCCAAAAAGTTTCGCTCGCACCAGGGGCAGGCGCTGACCAACGCTTCCGCACCGGTCGCCCTGGCCTCCGCGATCCTCTCGCCGGCGGTCCATTGCGAATAGTCGGGATAGGCCTCCCGGACACCTCCCCCCGCGCCGCAGCACCAGCTATACTCCCGAATGCGCTCCATCTCCACCAGCTCCACGCCCGGGATGCTCCTCAGGATCTCTCGCGGGGCGTCATACACGCCCCACGCCCCGTTGTACCTGGGCCTTTTCGGCTCGTAGACGACGATCTGGCCCTTGATCTTGGTCTCGACGCCATCCCACGGCACGTACGGTTCTCCCTGCCTGCCAAGGTGGCAGGGGTCGTGGTAGGTGACGGTCATGGGCACCCCGGAACGAAAGACGATCTTGTCCTCCTGCACCAGGCGCGCCAGGTATTCCACAGTGTGGAACACCTGCACCTGCGACCCCAGCCTCGGGTACAGGTGCTTGAAGGCGTGATAGCCATCGGCGCACGACGTGACCACCGTCTGCACGCCGGCCCGGTCCCAGGCCGCCAGGTTGGCCCTGGCCAGCCGGACGAACTCGTCTTTGTAACCCATGGCATACACTCTGCCGCCGCAGCACATCTCCCGCTCGCCGAGGATGCCGACGTCTATCCCGGCGTTCTTGAGGAGACCCACGGCCGTCCTGGCCGATGCCTGCAGGTCCGGATCGTAGCTGAACCGGCAGCCCGCGTGGAACAGCACGCTCGCCCTTTCCGTAGCCAGCCGGGGCACGTCCAGGCCGTCGGCCCAGGCGCCCCTCGTGGCCCGGGGCTGGTGCATCGTGTTCCCCTCCTGGCCCAGGCTCTGGACGACGGCCTTGTGTGCATCCAATCCCTGGCCGTCCTCCACCAGCCTGAACTTGAGCTCGCGGACCATGTCCAGGGGCTCCAGGTTGTAGCGGCAGACCTTGCAGCTCACGGCGCACGACCCACACGTCAGGCAGGTAAAGACAATGTCCCGAACCGTATCGGAATACCCGCTCTGCCCCCTCAGGAGGGAACGGGCGACCGCGTAGCGGCCGCGGGCGGAGTAGCTGTTAAAGTTATAGTACGAAATGCTGGGGCAGTTCTTGGCGAACCGCCAGCTCTTCATCTGGTCAAAGGGGATCCACTTGCAATACGAACACTGGCTGCATCGATCCGCCTCTGCTGCGAAATCCTCGAGTGGCATCTCCCATTCTCCTGTGCGCTTAGAAACAGAGCTTTCCCGGATTCATCACGTGGTTGGGATCAAAGATGTCCTTGATCTTTGTCGTGACGTTCGCCGTCGCGGCGTCGGCATTGTAGACCATGCCCGCCCATATCCCGTACGGCCGCGAGAAGTAGGCCTTCTGGTCAAACAGCCGCCGGCTGGCATCGCGGAACAGGGCCGCGGTCCTGAGCGTCTCGGTCTCGCTGTGGCGGTCAAACGGCAGGATGAACTCGCAATGGCAGCCGGCCCCCTGGTGCACCGGCTGGAGATAGACGGCAACCTCCGGGACCGGAAACTGATGCTCGTTGGCCGCCGCGGCCATCGTCGCCACGTACCCGGGCGTTTTGTCGAGCGTGGTCAGGAAAAACAGCTCTTGCGCGCCACCCTTCGGCCGCAGCTTCCAGTAGGGCTCGGCGGAGGGACCCAGGAGACGCTCCAGCAGGTCGCCGCCGCGGCAGCCCGGGACCGCGGGCGCCATCTCCAGGCCGAATTCCTGGGCAATGTCCCGTATGTCCTCTTCCTGGGCCTGGACCTTTTCCCTGGCCAGAATCTGCGGGCCCGTGATGCCCACCACCACCGTCCAGGGGGGCAACACGTCCTTCAGAGCAGAGACGCCACTCGCGTCGCGGGCCAGGAGGCAGGCCAGGCAGGCATGGTTCGCGATAAACAGCTCGTCGCCAAATCTGAACTTCAGGAGACGGTAAACCAGGCCGGTCAGGTCCTCCAGCCGGTCCGCGGGGACGAGAAAGAGCTTGCGAAAGCCCGGCTCCACCTCGCACTTGACCGAGGCCCAGGTGACGATACCCATGCTGCCCTGCGCTGCCGACACGAACTTGTAAAAGTCCAGTTGTGCCGGCCCGGGCCCCACGACGGGCACCAACCCCTGCTGCCAGTCCTCCTCTCTCTCCCCCCGCAAGGTGCCACCGCCGCTGTAGAACTTTTCTCCATTGCCCCACACGATCTCCAGGCTGCGCAGGGGCTCGGCCAGGTTCCACTGGTACCGGGGCGAGGTGACCGGCTCTCGCTCCAGGAGCCCGGCAATGACCGACTTGTCGGCCCGGGGCATGAGGGGCATGATCATGCGCAGGCCCTCTTTCCGCAGCTCGGGCTGGAGCTCGCCGTACGTCACCCCCGGCTGGATGAGCGCCAGCCTGTTTCTGCGGTCGATCTTCAGGATGCGCTTCATCCCCGACAGATCCACGAGGACCGCTTCGGGGGCGGTGGGATGGGTATCGCCGCGCAGGTGTGGCCCGCCCGAGCTGAGCGGCACCAGGGGCGTCCCCGTCTCGTTCGCCCACAGGACGATCTGCTGCACCTCATCCACATCCCTCGGCTTGACCAGGAAGCTGGGGCTCTGGGGCGGGATCAGGTGGTGATCCAGGGAGAGAAACTCTCCCAATCCCGGGCTCTCGAAAACGCCACCCGGGCCGACAATGTCCATAAGTCGTGCTTTTCTTGCATCCATGCGTGTCCCCCGATGGACTGAAGCCGGAACGGCTCGCGGTCGCCGCCGTCCGGCCCCCTACTCCATGCTATCGATGACGATCTCGACAGCCAGCCGGGCCCCAATGCCCGGCAAAAGGCCGCACTTTTCGAAGCCCTTGGCCCGGGCAAAGGCCTCCATGTTTTCCGGGCTGGCCCCGGGGTCCATATACCGGCCAAAGACCACGTGCTCGTGGATCTGGGGGCAGAGGACAAAGCCAACCTGCTCTTCAAAGCGGGTCATGAACTGCTGCGCCGCGCCCATCGTCGCCCCCACCGCCTCTTGGTCCAACACATCCTCGCTGCCAAAGTACAGCCCCAGGGCAATGAGCCCGCCCGTCACGCCGCCGCACATCCAGCCCGTCCCGCCAAAGCCGGGGAAGGGAGACAGGGCCTTCACGATCTCCATCGAGCCCAGGCCAAGCTCTTCCAGGGCAGCCAGGGCCGTGCCCCGGGCACAGTTGCAGGCCAGGAGATTGTACTCTTCGCCCCGCCGCTGAACGCGCTCCAGGATCTGCGCTTTGTGGGCCACCATCTCTTCCCGGTCGTGGATCTTCCGGGGGATGCCCTCCGCGGCCAGCCTCTTGAGCCTGGCATCAATGGCCGGGAGGTCCCAGTCTCTCTCCGCCAGCTCCTGCACCCTGGCCCGTAACGCCTGATAGTCCGCCATGACTCGCCCTCCTTTTCGCCAGGTGGTCAGCCGCCGCCGGCGGCTAGCATCGATGACGTCGCCGTCTTGCCTACGGCCGGTCCGGCCCCTCGCGAACGTCGAGATCGACGTCGAACAGCTCGGCCAGCCAGCGCCCCTTTTTCTCGCCGGCCCACACTTCGGTCGCGCAGCCAAAGGGGCATTCGAGCGAGACCTCCATCCGGCCACCGTCGATCCAGACCTCAAGGTGGCGGACGGCGTCGGTATGGCTGCGGTCCAGGCCATCGGCCAGGCGCAACAGGGCGCCCAGGACCTCCACGATTTCGCGCTCCTCGGGCTCGAGGCCGGCCAGGCCAGTGTGGCTCGCGCTGGGCCGCGCGCCCCGGTGGTAGCGGGCGACGTTGGCCACGATCCGCTTCTTTCGCTCGCCCAGGCCGGGCAGCCGGGCCTTCATGATGTAGCGATAGGCCGTCTTGTGGTGCCCCTCGTAGCCCTCCACGTAGCCGATGTCGTGCAACAGGCCGGCGCAGATGAGGAGGTCGCGGTAGGCGTCGTCGAGGCCATGCAGGCCCGACGTCTGGTCGAACAGGAGGGCGGCCAGGCGCGCATCCTGCCGCGAATGCTCTTCTTCAAAGCCCAGGCTGCGTCCCAGGGCTATGCATGCGGCAAAGGTCTCTTCCATCTCTCCCCCGAACGGGCTGCCAGCGTACTATGCACCCCAGGGCTCACCACGATACCGCCACAAGATTATATCATTTTTGCGTGCAGATGTCACGCGTGAGCAACGGCCTATCCGTGAGCCCGCCACGTCAGATGAAACAGCAGCCTCAAACTTGCTGCCCCCTCCCATCTATGGTATAGTTCGGCCGCACGAGTTTTTGTATTCACAGTTCCAACAACTATCCGTGCCAGAAACGAAGGGAAAGCATGGCCTTCGATAGCCTGCAAGAGCTGGTCTCGCTGCTGGAGGAGCGGGGAGAATTAAAGCGGGTCAGCGCGCCTGTCAGCGCCGAGCTCGAGATTACCGAGATCGTCGACCGGGTGAGCAAGGGGCCGGCGGCAAGGAACGTCGCCCTGTTCTTCGAGAACGTGAAGGGGCACGACATGCCGGTCCTGGTGAATGCCATGGGCAGCGCCAGGCGCATGGCCTGGGCCCTGGGAGTCGGCGAGCTGGACGACCTCAACCGCAACCTCTCGGCCCTGCTGGATACCCGCCTGCCCCAGGGCCTGGGCGACGCCGCGACGCGCGGCGCCGGGCTGTGGCAGGCTCTGCGCAGCGTCGGGCTGCGCCCGCAGATGGTACGCCGCGCTCCGTGCCAGGAGATCGTGCGCACCGCTGACGCCTCCCTCGACGAGCTGCCCATCCTGAAGTGTTGGCCCAAGGATGGTGGCCGCTACATCACCCTGCCCCAGGTCATCACCCGCGACCCGGTCACCGGCGTCCGCAACGTGGGCATGTACCGCCTGCAGCAGCTCGACGCCCGCACCCTGGCCATGCACTGGCAGCGCCACAAGGGCGGCGCCGAGCACGAGCGCCAGGCCCGCGACAAGCAGGCGGACCGGATTCCGGCGGCCATCGCCCTCGGCGGAGACCCGGCCGAGACCTGGTGCGCCTCGGCGCCCCTGCCTCCCAACGTCGACGAGTACCTGCTGGCTGGCTGGCTGCGGGGCAAGCCGGTGCGCTTTGTGCGCGCCGTGAGCCAGCCCCTGGAGGTGCCCGCCGGGGCCGACATCGTCATTGAGGGTTATGTCGACCTGGGGGACCGGCGCCTGGAAGGGCCCTTTGGCGACCACACCGGCTACTACACGCCGCCCGACTATTACCCGGCCTTTCACGTCACCGCCATCACGCGCCGGCGCCAGGCCATCTATCCCGCCACCGTCGTCGGCCGGCCACCCATGGAAGATTACTGGATGGGCAAGGCCACCGAGCGCCTCTTCCTGCCCCTCATGCGCCTCTTCCAGGGCGAGATCGTGGACGTGAACATGCCGGCCGAGGGTGTCTTTCATAACCTGGTCATCGTCAGCATCCGCAAGCGCTTCCCGGGCCACGCCCACAAGATCATCTATGGCCTGTGGGGCCTGGGCTTGATGATGCTGGCCAAGGCCATCGTCGTCGTGGACGCCACCGTCGACGTCCAGGACCTGTCAGAGGTCGCGTGGCGGGTGCTGGGCAACGTAGACTGGCGCCGCGACGTGATCATTGCCGACGGCCCGGTAGACGACCTGGACCACTCGGCCCCGCGGGCGGCCTTTGGCGCCAAGATCGGCGTGGACGCCACGTCCAAGGGGCCGGAGGACGGTCACCCCCGGGGCTGGCCCGAAGAGGTATGCAACCTGGACCAGATCCGGGAGCTCGTCGACCGCCGCTGGCAGGAGTACGGCTTATGACGCTCCATTTCGCAGCCCATCGACGGCGAGGCTGCCAACCATGAAGCAAATCCGCACCTTCCTGGAGATGATCCGCTTCGAGCACACCGTCTTTGCCCTGCCCTTTGCCTACCTGGGCATGGTGCTGGCCGCAAACGGCTGGCCGTCGTGGTTCAAATTCGCGTGGATCACGGTGGCCATGGTATCGGCCCGGACCCTGGCCATGACGGTCAACCGGCTGGCGGATCGCGACCTGGACGCCCGCAACCCTCGCACGGCAGGACGGGCCATCCCCGCCGGCCGGCTGAGCCTGGGCAGCGCCCGGGCGGCGGCAGTCATCGCGGCGCTGCTCCTGGCCCTGGCCTCGTGGCTGCTCAATCCCCTCTGCCTCTGGCTGCTGCCCCTGGCCGGCGTCCTGCTCCTGGGCTACCACTACACCAAGCGCTTTACCTGGCTCAGCCATTGGGTGCTGGGTTTCACCGACGGCGCCGCGGCCATGGGCGCCTGGATCGCCATGCAGCCGGGGCCCGATCCGGCCAGCCTGCTCCACCCGGTGCCCTGGCTCCTGTGGCTGGCGGTCACGGCCTGGATCGCCGGCTTTGACCTGCTCTACGCCTGCCAGGACACCGAGTTCGACCGGAGCGCCGGGCTCCACTCCGTGCCGGCTCGCTTTGGCAACGCCGCCGCCCTGCGCCTGGCGCGCGTCAACCACGTGGTGACGGTGGTGCTCCTGGCGGCCACCGCCCTCCTGGCCGGCCTGGGCTGGCCCTTCTGGCTGGGTCTCGCCGCCATCGTCGCCCTCCTGGTCTACGAGCACTCGCTCGTACGGCCCGACGACCTCTCGCGGCTCGACGTGGCCTTTTTCAACGTCAACGGCTATGTCAGCGTCATCGCCTTCGTCGCCGTCCTGGCGGCAGTGTTGCTCCCGTCGTGAGAGCCAATGGTCCAAAGGAGGAAAGCAACAAATGAGCGCCCATAGGCTTCTGGCCCTGATCCTGGTTCTTGTCTTGTTGAGCGCCTGCGGTCCCGTCGCTTCGCCCTTTCCGCCGGCGGCCGAATCCCCCGCCGCTTCGGGCGACCAGGGCGACGTGGAGACCCTACGCATCGCCCTGCTGCCCATCCTCGACGTCCTGCCCTTCCACGTGGCCGAGCAGAACGGCTACTTTGAGCAGGTGGGCGTCAAGGTCGAGGGGCTGGCCGTCAAGAGTGCCCAGGAGCGCGACACGCTGATTCAAACCAGCCAGGCGGACGGCATGGTCAGCGACCTCATCGCCGCGGCGGTGTTCAACCAGCACGGCGCCCAGATCAAGGCCGTGCGCACCGCCCGCGCCGTCTATCCCGGCGCGCCGCAGTTTCGCCTGCTGGCCCGGCCCGGCAGCGACTGGACCTCGCCGGCGGACCTGGCCGGCGTGCAGGTGGCCGTCTCCGAGAACACGGTCATCGAGTACATCACCCACCGCATGCTCGAAAAGGCCGGCCTGTCGGGCGACCAGATCGCCGTCCAGGAGGTCACAGCCATCCCGGTACGCTTTGAGTTGCTCATCAACGGCGAGATCGAGGCCGCCACGCTGCCCGATCCCCTGGGCTCGGGGGCCATGGCCGCCGGTGCCGTCCTCCTGATGGACGATACGGCCATCTCGGACCTGTCGCTCTCCATCGTGGCCTTTAGCGTCGAGTCGCTGCAGGCCCGGCCCGAGGCGGTGCGCCGTTTCCTCCGCGCCTGGAGCATGGCCGTTGACGAGATGAACAGCAACCCCGAAGCCTACGACACGCTCCTCGTCGAGGTCGGCCGCGTACCCGAGTCGATCCAGGGCAGTTTCCAGATGCCGCCCTTCCCCGAAGACCTGGTGCCGGACCCCGAGCAGGTGGCCGACGCCGTCCAGTGGGCGCTGGGAGCAGGCCTGATAGAAAACGATGTCCCTTACGATGAGATCGTGGATGACAGCTTTTTGCCCTAGGGGCCCGGAAGGGTGGGCCTGACCGTGCCTGTCATGCCCGCCATGCCCGAGATGATCGAGGTTCGCGATCTCACCTTCGCCTATCCCGGCCAGCCCCCCCTTTTCGAGGGGCTGAGCTGGCAGGTGACGGGCGACGAATCGTGGTGTGTCATCGGCCCTTCGGGCTGCGGCAAATCGACGCTCCTCTACCTGCTGGCCGGCCTGCGCCACCCGACGGCGGGCGAGATCCGGATAGGCGGCCAGAAGCTGGCCCGCCCGCGGCCGCAGACCGGCCTCATCTTGCAGGACTATGGCCTGCTGCCCTGGGCCACGGTGGCCGAGAACGCCGCCCTCGGCCTGCGCGTCCGTCGCTTCTACGGGCCCGACGGCCGCCATGCACCCTCAGGCCAGCAGTTGCGCCGGGTCGAGATCGCCGAGCGCGCCGGCTTCTGGCTGGCGCGGCTGGGCATCGCCGAGTTGGCCAACCAGTACCCGGCCCAGATCTCGGGCGGGCAGCGCCAGCGCACCGCCATCGCCCGCACCCTGGCTCTCAACCCGGACCTGCTGCTCATGGACGAGCCCTTCTCGTCGCTGGACGCCCTCACCCGCGAGGACCTGGAGAGGCTGACCCTGGAGCTGCGGGCTGAAACGGGGGTCACCACCCTGGTCGTCACCCACAACATCGAGGAGGCAGTATACCTGGGACAGCGGCTGCTGGTCCTGAGGCGGCCGCCCCACTGCGAGCCCCTGGTGGTAGACAACTGGGAGGCGGGCCAGCCCGGCTATCGCCAGCAGCCCGAGTTCCAGGCGCGCTGCAACCAGTTGCGCGCCCTCCTGGAAGAATCGGCCCATGCGCCGGCGTGATCTCTTGCTCGCCACGGTGGGCGTGCTCCTTGCCTGGCAAGCGGCGGCCCTGGTCATCGACCGCCCCGTGCTGCCGCCGCCCTGGGACGTGCTGCGTGCCTTTGTGCGGGCCCTGCCCCGCGACCTGGGCATCCACACCCTGGTCAGCGCCTGGCGCGTGGTGGCCAGCATCCTGCTGGCGCTGGTCACCGCCGTGCCCGCGGGGTTGGGCCTGGGACTCAGCCCCACCGCCAGCCGGCTGGCGGCGCCCGTCATTTATCTGATCTACCCCATCCCCAAGATCGTCTTCTTGCCTGTGGTGTTGCTCCTCCTGGGCATTGGCAACCTGTCCAAGGTGTTTATCATTGCCCTCATCCTCTTTTTCCAGGTACTCGTCGTCGTCCGCGACGAGGCGGCCAACATCCGGCCCGAGCTGGTCGCCTCGGTGCGCTCCCTCGGGGCCGGGCGGCGGGCCATCTTTCGCTTTGTCTACCTACCTGCCTGCCTACCGGCCGTGCTCACTGCCCTGCGCCTGAGCATCGGCACGGCCATCGCCGTCCTCTTTTTTGCCGAGTCTTTTGCCACCAGCTCTGGCCTGGGCTACTATATCATCGTCGAGACCTGGGGCCGCCTGGCCTATGCCCAGATGTACGCCGGGGTGATGGCCATGAGCCTGCTCGGCCTGGCCCTCTATTTCGTGGTGGACAACCTGCAAAAGCGCCTTTGCCCCTGGCTGGCGGCAAGCTAGGGTGCGCGCCATGGAGCCCAGGAGATCGAACGGTATGGATGATCTGGAAACCCGGGCGGCCCGCCTGGCCGCCATTCTCACCGGCCTCGGCAGCGTCGCCGTGGCCTACTCGGGCGGCACCGACAGCGCCTTTCTCCTGGCAGCCAGCCTGGAAGCCCTGGGCGCCGGGGCAGTGTTGGCGGTCACGGCCGACTCGCCCCTCATGCCCCGCGCCGAGCTGGCCGAGGCGCGGGCGCTGGCCGCGCGCCTTGGCGCCCGCCACGTGGTCCTACCCCACGACGAACTGGCCCGGGAGGCCATCGTGGCCAACCCGCCCGATCGATGCTACCACTGCAAGTTCGACCGCTTTGACCTGCTGTGGCGGGTGGCCCGCGCCGAGGGCCTGGCGCACCTGGTCCACGGCGAAAATGCCGACGACGCCCACGACTACCGGCCCGGCAGCCGGGCCGCCGAGGAACTGGGCGTGCGCGCGCCCCTGCGGGAGGCGGGCCTGACCAAGGCCGACGTCCGCGCCCTGTCGCGCCGGCGCGGACTGCCCACCTGGGACCGCCCGGCCGACGCCTGCCTGGCCACCCGCTTTCCCTACGGCACGCGCCTGACGGCCGAGGGGCTGGCCCGCGTAGAGGCCGGCGAAGCGGCCCTCCACCGCATCTGGCAGGTGCGCCAGCTTCGCCTCCGCGACCAGTTCCCCCTGGCCCGCCTGGAGGTGCCCCCGGAGGAGATCGCCCGCCTGGCCGCGCCCGAACTGCGAGCGGCCGCCGTGGAGGCCCTGCGCGCCCTGGGTTATCGTATTATCACACTGGATCTGGAAGGTTATCGAATGGGGAGTTTGAACGATGAGCTGGAATGAGAAAACCGCCGCCGGGGGCGAGGTTGCCCGGCCCGATTTCGAGCGCCACCGGCGCAAAGGTGTGCCGGAGGTGATCCTGGCCGAGCGCAAGAGCGTGGAGCAGTCCCTGGCCATCGCCCGCCGCTTCCTGGAGGTCAACGGCCTGGCGATCCTCAGCCGCGTCTCGCCCGAGCTGGAGGAGCGCCTGCGCGACGAATTTGAGGGCCAGGCCGACGTCGACTGGCTGCCCGGTCCCCGGGCCGCCGTCCTGCGCCGGCCGGGCGACGAGCGGCCGCGATGCGGCGGCCGGGTCGGCATCCTCACCGCCGGCACGTCGGACGTGCCCTGGGCCGAGGAGGCGGCCATCCTCTGCCGCGAGATGGGCTGCGACGTCCACACCATCTATGACGTGGGCGTTTCCGGCCTGCACCGCCTCTGGGAGCCGCTTCACCACCTCCTCGACGAGGTAGGGGTGGATGTCATCGTCGTGGCCGCCGGCATGGACGGCGCCCTGCCATCCGTGGTCTCTGGCCTGGTGGACGTGCCCGTCATCGGCCTGCCCACCTCCGTGGGCTATGGCCTGGGCGGCGGCGGAGAGGCCGCCCTCCTGTCGATGCTGCAGACCTGTTCGCCGGGAATGGCCGTGGTGAACATTGACAACGGCATCGGCGCCGGGGCCATGGCAGGCATCATCGCCAGGCGCGCCGCCGAAGGCCGGGAGCGCGCCTGACGGCCGCGTTTGACGGGCGGCGGTGGATCCGCTATACTCGCTGGACAGACCATAACGGGGCAAGGAGGAAAACATGAGCCTGGTGCGGGACGAGAGTGGCCGGCTGCACATCAAGACCAGCCTGATGGCCGAGTCGCTGATGGACAAGGGGCTCCTGGAGGGCACCGAGACCGACAGGGTCTTTCGCCCCATGCCCGACCTGCAGGTCATCAAGCTGGGTGGACAGAGTATTATCGACCGCGGGCGCGAAGTGGTCCTGCCATTGTTGGACGAGATCGTAGCCGCACGCAACCAGCACCAACTGCTGGTCATGACCGGCGGCGGGACCCGCAGCCGGCACGCCTACGCCATCGCCCTCGATCTTGGCATGCCCACCGGCGTCCTGGCCAAGCTGGGCGCCAGCATCAGCGAGCAGAACGCCCTGATGATCTCGCTCCTCCTGGCCCCCCACGGCGGCCTCAAGATCGGCCACGACGACGTCGTCAAGCTGCCGGCCTACCTCGCCCTCAAGGCCATCCCCGTCATGCACGCCATGCCGCCCTACAGCCTCTGGGAGCTGCCCGCCGAGAGAGGACGCATCCCACCCCACCGCACCGACGTGGGCACGTTTCTCACCGCCGAGGTGGTCGGCGCCCGGCGCTGCATTCTGGTCAAAGACGAGCCTGGTCTCTTTACCGCCGATCCAAAGAAAGAGCCCGGCGCCCGATTTCTGCCCGAGATCACCCTGGACGACCTCCTGGCCCTCGACCTGGAGGATCTGCCCGTGGAGCGGGCCATGCTCCGCGCCATGGTCCACGCCCGCAGCGTGCACGAGGTGCTCCTGGTCAACGGCCGGGAGCCCGGCAGCCTCACCCGTGCCCTGGCCGGCGAGAACCCGGGCACCCGCATCTACCGCGCCGCTGCCGCCCAGGCGGCGTCAGTGCCGCCAGCGGCCGGGCCAGGCGATTAGGCCTCCGGGCGCCGCCGGCGACGTCGCCCGCCGCCGCCCTCGCTCTGGGGCCCCTCGCCCTCGCCCCGGGGCAGGTAGACGATCTGCGCGCCGGTCTCGGCCGCGATCGTCTCCAGCTCGCCACGGCGCACGTGGCTCTGGAACACCTTCAGGTCCATGCCTTGCACGGCGACGATGGCAAACCGGGGCCGCCCGGTGCCCTCGGCAGCGTCGCGGCGCTGCCGGACAAAGATACGCCCTGTTTCGCTCATTCCGCCTCCTATCCCTTTCAAGCACGCGTCGCACTATCCACTCCCATTCTAGCCCCTTTTGGGCCTTGTGTCAATGTACAAGAATCGAGCATCGATTTGACAGGACTGTGCCTCTGTGCTATCCTCTTGCCCGCATCTCAGAAGGGGGCCGTGAAGCCGGCTTCCGCGCATTACGAAGTTGATAAGGACAGAGGAGGTTGAGTGATGGAAGACCATGTCGTCTCTGAGAGCAATGAAGGCTTTCCGAAGAACCACTACGCATACGGGACGGTCAAGTGGTTCAGCAGAATGAAGGGCTGGGGTTTTATTGAGCCCGACGGTGGCGATAGGGACGTCTTTGTTCACTACGAGAACATCGTAGGCGAGGGGTTCAAGAACCTCGAAAAGGGCGAGCGCGTCCAATTCTACATCGAGAACACTCCCAAGGGGCCGAAGGCACTCGAGGTCGCCGCGACCGAGATGTCCGAGTCCGTCTAACCTGACCAGAAATTCCTCGCCCCGGGCCCCGTCCCGGGGCTTTTTTTTTATTCTCACTGCCCATCTTTGCCCCTGTCTCTGTTATGCAGTATAATACCTGCCACGCGGGCCCGCAGCGCCGTTTCGGGAGCCGCCGGACACCCGGCCTGGCCGGGTAGAAAGCAGGTGCGCGTATGAACAGAGCCGTGCGTATCACATTGCTCCTCCTCAGCCTCGCCTTGCTGGGCCTGGCCGCCCTGCCGGCCCACGCTGCCCCAACCCTGACGCAGGTCGAATCGCAGGTCACCATCCTGCAGGACGGCCGCTACCAGGTGCGCTACCGGCTCACCTTCGTCGACGATGCCAGCCGCCGCTCCATCAATACCATCGGCCCTTTCGATCCCGGCCATTCACAGATCGAAGCCATCCTGGAGCACGAGGGCGGCGAGAGCCCGGTGCGCCTGGTGCCCCTGGGCGACGAGAAGTACCGCGCCGAGTTCGACGTCGACACCCGGCCCGGTGGAACCTACACCCTGCAGGTACGCTACCTGGTGGAGCGCTACCTGGATACCACGGCCATCGACGGGGTGCCCTACCGCGTCGTCGCCTGGGCCCCGCCCCAGTGGTCTCTGCCCATCGAAGAACAGATTGTCACCTTTATCCTGCCCATCGAGCTTCCCGAGGACGTCAGCCAGCCCGAGCAGGTCACCCAGGAGCTGGTGGACCAGTCCGCGATTTTCGTCGAGCAGGACGTGGTGCAGAGCTTTGACCGGTGGGTCTACTATCCGACCCCCGACCAGGCCACGGGCCGAAACTGGCTTTCCATCTATGTCTCCGAAGGGACCCTGGCCGCCAACGAGGCCATGGTCGTCCGCGGCGTCTACCTGCCGGCACGCTATTTCAGCGCCACGTCCACCCCCGAGCCTTCACCCTTTGCGCCGCCGTCACAGGTGACCTCCGTGGTGCCGGGCGCTACCGCGCAGCCCGAAGGGGCCGAGGGCCGGTCGCCAACCGGCCTGCTGTTGGCCCTGGCCCTGGGCGGCGGCCTGCTCCTGGCCGGCGGCATCGTCGTGGGCGTCATGCGCTGGGTGGCGCCCAAGCCCGCCCCCGAGGGCTACGAGGCGCCCGAGATCGAGATCGAGACCTTTGAGCAGCCCGGCCTGGTGCCCGACCTGGAGGCCATTGAGGCCGCCCTCTACATCGGCGACACGGCCCGAGTGCTGACCCTCGTGGTTCTCGGCCTCGTCCAGCGCGGCGCGGTGACGGTCCTCAACAAGCGGCCGCTGCAGCTCGAGGTCAACGACGAGTCGCTGGCCACGGAGGATTACGAAAAAGCCCTGGTGGCCGGCATCGCCGACGACGGCACCCTGCCCCAGGACACCATCCAGCGCGTCATGCGCCTCATCTCGGCGCGGCTGCAGAAAAAGGTATGGAACGCCGACCCCGAAGAGACGCGCCGCGTTTACCGGCGGCGCGCCGACGACCTGTGGGACGAATGGCAGCACATGCCGCCGGCCCGCCGCGTCGAGGTCGAGCACAACTATATTCCCTGGATCATCCTCTCCGACCACTATCGGCCCGAGCCAACGCCCCGCCCTGCCATGGGACCTGTCGCCGGGCCTGCCGCCGCGCAGCCCGGCCGCGATATCCTGGAGTCGGTTCGCGAGGCGCCCCTGGTCCGCGCCGCGGGCGACCTGGCGGGCATCGCCGAGGGAGCGGCCGGCAGCGTGGCCGGGGGACTCGAGGGCCTGGCGGTACGCACCGCCGGCGGCATCGAGCGCACCATCGCCGGCCTGGCGGGAGAGGTGGCCACCGCCTGCTACGACGCCTGCCACTCGGCGTGCCATAGCGCCTGCCACAGCGCCTGCGTGCACGACGCCTGCCACTCGGCCTGCGTCCATTCCAACTGCCACAGCGCCTGTCACAGCGCCTGCGACTGCCACTCGGCGTGCCACAGCGCCTGCCACAGCGCCTGCGTCAGCAGTTTCTAACCGAAACGTAGGGGCAACCCTTGCGTTTGCCCGGCAACCGAAACGTAGGGGCAACCCTTGCGGTTGCCCGCCAACCAAAATGTAGGGGCAACCCTTGCGTTTGCCCGCCAACCAAAACGTAGGGGCAACCCTTGCGGTTGCCCGCCAACCGAAACGTAGGGGCAACCCTTGCGTTTGCCCGCCAACCGAAACGTAGGGGCAACCCTTGCGGTTGCCCGCCAACCGAAACGTAGGGGCAACCCTTGCGTTTGCCCGGCGACAAGAATTTGCGTGGAGGACCAATGCAACTGACAGGACTGCACTTGCTCTTGACCTATCAATGCAACTACGAGTGCGATCACTGCTTCGTCTGGGGCGGCCCGAGACAGGCGGGGACCATGACCCTGCGCGACGTGCGGCACATTCTGCGCGAGGGACTGGACGTGGGCACCGTGACGGGCATCTATTTCGAGGGCGGCGAGCCGTTCCTCTACTATGGCGCCATGCTTGCCGGCATCCGCGAGGCGGCCGCTGCCGGCCTCAAGGTGGGCATTGTCACCAACGCCTACTGGGCCACCAGCGAGGAGGATGCCCTGGAGTGGCTGCGGCCCATGGCCGGCCTCGTCGGAGACCTCACCGTCAGCAGCGACCTGTACCACGCCGACGAGATGTTGAGCCGGCAGGCCCAGGCGGCTTCGGCCGCCGCCCGGCAGCTTGGCATCCCGGCCAGTGTCCTGAGCGTCGCCTGCCCCGAGGCCCTGGACGTCGCCCGGGTTACGGGCCAGCTCCCGCCCGGCGAGTCGGGCGTCATGTACCGGGGGCGGGCGGCCAGCGTCCTCGCCCCGCGGGTTCCGGGGCAACCCTGGCAGCAGTTCCGCTCCTGCCCCCACGAAGACCTCCGCGAGCCGGGCCGGGTGCACGTCGATCCCCTGGGCAACCTGCACATCTGCCACGGCCTGGTCGTGGGGAACCTCTACAACCGCCCCCTGCGTGACATCTGCCGGGAATATGACCCCGAGACGCACCCCATTGCCGGCCCGCTGCTGCGGTCGGGCCCGGCCGGCCTGGTGGAGGAGTACGGCCTGCCCCATGAAGAGGCCTATGCCGACGCCTGCCACCTCTGCGACCACGCCCGCCGGGCACTGCGGGGGCGCTTTCCCGATATCCTCGGGCCAGACCAGATGTACGGGCCTGAGGCCTGAGGGTGATTCTACGACCTGGACAAACTACAGCGAATTGGAGAGGGCGAGTTTAGAGCCCGTTCCTCCTCCAATTCGCTGTAGCTTCCACCAGCTACGCCCCGTGATGGACGTCAAACGGCCAGGCCGTAAAGCCGCCGTCCAGGATCTCCACGTTGTCGTACCCCAGCCCGTTCAGCATGCAGATGGCCTCCCAGGCGCGAAGGCTGGTCTTGCAGTAGGCCACCACGCGCTTGTCGCGCGGGATCTCGCCGGCGCGGTTGCGGACCGCCCCCAGCGGGATCAGGGTGCTGCCGGGAATGCGGCCGCTCTGGTGCTCGTCGGGCGTCCGCACGTCCAGGATCATCAGGTCTTCGCCGGCATCGCAGGCTGCCTTCAACTGCGTGGACGTGACACCCTTCAGCAGGCCGTCGAGCTTGTTGCGAAGGATGTTGGCGCCGTGGATGAGCACGTCCATGGCCTCCGAGTAGGGCGGAGCGTAGGCCAGGTCAAGCTGGGCGACGTCGTCCACGGTCATGTGGGCCGTCATGGCCGTGATGGCCACGTCCACGCGCTTCATCACGTCGCCCAGGCCCACCCCCTCGATGCCGATGAGGCGCCGGTTGGCCTTCTCGGCGACGAGCTTCAGGATGATCGGTTGGTTGCCGGGAAAGTAATGCGGCTTGTCGGGCGCCGCCACCGTGGCCGTGACCACGGGAACGCCCAACTCGGCCGCCTGCTCGGCGCTTAGCCCCGCTCGGCCGACGTTCCAGTCAAAGATCTTGAGCGCCGTGGCCCCCAACACGCCCGGGAAGCGATCGACGTGACCCACGGCGTTGGAGCCGGCCACCCGGCCCTCCTTGTTGGCCACCGAGCCCAGGGGCAGGGCACACCACGTGCCGCGCATGTCGCACGACTTTTCGGCACAGTCGCCGGCGGCATAGATGTTCGGATCGCTCGTCTGCATGTACTCGTTGACGTGGATGCCCCCCGACGGCCCGATGAGCAGTCCCGCTTGCCGGGCCAGCTCCACGTTGGGCCGGATGCCCACGCTCAACAGCACCAACTCGGCGTCAAAGGTACCCTTTGTCGTGACCACGCACCGGGCCATGCCATTCTCGTCGCCCTCGATACGCTCCACCCGGGCGGAAGTGGCCACCGTCACCCCCGCGTCTCGCATGCCCTTCTCCAGGAGGTAGGCCACGTCGGCGTCCAGCATGGGCAGAACGTGGGGCAGCATCTCGATGATGGTCACGGCCCCCTTGCACTCCACAACGGCCTCGGTCATCTCCATGCCAATGAGCCCGCCGCCGATGATGGCCACCTTGGGGCAGCAGTCGGTCTGGAGATATGCCCGAAACCGGTCTGCGTCTTCCACCTGCTTCAGCCGCCAGACGTTCTCCAGGTCCTTGCCGGGGATGGGCGGCTCCAGGGGGTCGGCGCCGGTGGCGATGATGAGCTTGTCGTAGGGCAGGCGGCTCACCTCCCCCGTGTCCACGCCCTGGACCTCGACCTCCCGGGCTGCCCGGTCGATGGCCGTCGCCAGCGTCCTGTTCAGCACCTTGATGTTCTTGACCTGCGCGAAAAACTGGGGATCGCGCATCACGCCGATGGGGGTCGCCATCAGCTGCCGCCGGTCCTCGACGAGGCCAGAGATATAGTACGGCAGGCCGCAGCCCGCATAGGAAAGAAGCTCATCCTTCTCCACGATAGTGATCTCGGCGCTGGGATCGAGCCTCCGCGCCCGGGCAGCAGCCTTGGGTCCGGCCGCCACACCGCCAATGACAACGATCTTTTTGCTCACTTTCCAGTCTCCTTTTGCTGCTGGTTTTTCAGGTACGCTTCCATGTACGGCATAAAGTGCGGGATGACCTCCGGCAGCATCTTGGGCATCAGGCTGTCCATGGCCGCAGGCATCAGGTCGGGCATCTGTTCCTCCATCTCGGCCGGCATGGGTATGCGCGCGCTCACCCCTTCCAGCATTGCCGGCATCACCTTGGGCATCATGCCGGGCAGCAGCCGGGGAAACAGGAACGGCATCACCGGCTTCATCATGGCGATCATGCCATCGCGCACCGGTCCGGGCGCGGCCTTGACCATGTGCATCATCCCCCTGAACGGCTGGGGCATGGCCTCGATCATCTCGGGCAGCATGCTGGCCATGAACTCGGCCATGGCCTTGGGCTTCAGCAGGTTGATCATCCCCTCGAACACGCCCCACATGGCCAGGGCATAGGGCGTCGGGTCGGGATGCTCCAGGCCGGCCGCGTCGCATGCCAGGTGCGCCAGGTCGATGATGGGCATGTCGCTGCCCGTCTTGTCGGCCGTCACCCGGAGCTGTACCTCGCAGCAGGGGCACGAGGCGATGAGGGCCTGTGCCCCCGTGGCCCTGGCCTCCTGGAGCCGCAGATCGCCGATGCGCGCGGCGGCCGGGGGATCGGCCACCAGGCTCAGCACCGAGCCGCAGCAGTGCGCCTCCTGGCGGTTGTGCTCCATCTCGACCAGCTCGACGCCGGGGATGGCCTGGATCACCTGGCGCGGCGCCTCGTAGATCTTGCCGGCCCGGCCCATGTGGCACGAGTCGTGCCAGGTGACCTTCATGTCCAGGGAGTGGTCGAAGGCCATCTTGCCGGCGGCTATCTGGTCGGCCACCACTTCGCTCCAGTGCCTGGCCTCAAAGGAATAATCGATGCCCAGCTTCGCGGCCCACTCCGGGTAAAGGGTGTGCCACACCAGCCAGCAGGCCGGGCAGGAAGTGACCACGGTCTTGACGCGGCGAGCCTTCATCGCTTCGACGTTGTGGCGCAGGATCTCTTCCCACGCATCCCACAGGCCCGAGACGAGCATGGGGATGCCGCAGCAGGCCTCGTCGTGGCCCAGGTAGGTGAACTCGACCCCAGCCTTTGTCAGCAGGCAGGCCGTCGCCTGGGCGATGTCGTGCTCGACGAAAGAGGCCGTGCAGCCGGGGAAATAGGCCACCTCCGCCCGCTCGGGCAGCGCGCCCTGCTTGTCCTCGGGCATCCACCGGGGGCGGTCGACCCGATAGGCCGCCCAGATGTTCAGCTCTTTGCGCAGCGAAGCGCGCATGATCTCAAAGGGCGGGAAGGTGAGCCGGCCCTCGTCGTGGATGAGCTGGCCGCGCAGCTTGAGCCAGCTCGGCTCGATGGGCAGGTCCAGGCAGCAGCGGACGTTGCACAGCTCGCACGTGGTGCAGGCCATGACCGCGTCGACCATCTTCTGATTCCACCGCGCCCGGCCGGCCATGAACTCGCGCAGGTAATACCACTTGCCCCTCGGCGTCTGGCTCTCCCAGCCCCGGCCGTAATACTGATCGCACTCGTCCACGCAATAGCCGCACTGCGAGCAGGCATAGGCGTACCAGGCCACGTCGTCGGGGATGCTCCGCCGGCCCTGCCCTTCGATCCGCTCGCCGACGGGCGCCCCGGACGCATTGCCCAGGGTGCGGACCACCGGCTCCAGGGCGCCGGCCACGCCCATGAACGCCGACAACAGCGGCCGCCCGGCCAGGACCTTGCCGGGGTTGTAGAGGCCCTGCGGATCGACCCTGGTCTTGAACTCCTGGAGCCGGTCCACCCGGCCGGCACCCAGCACGTTTTTCGCCTCCCGGGCAAAGTAGAGGCCGGTGGAGTACGCCCGGCCGCCGTTCTCCCTGGCGATCTTGAGCACCGTCAGGGCCAGCCCAAAGGCAAAATTGAAGGTGAACCGGCGCTCGTCGTGCAAGATAAAGCCCAGGATCGTCACCTCGCCATTGCCGCTGACCATGCCCTCCATGACCATCGGCAGGGCGATGCGCTCTTCGATGGCCGCCAGCGCCTTATCGAGCCGGTCCAGGGGGACAACCACCTCCGCCGGCGCCAGGCTGGGGCCCAGGCGCTTGACGTGCATCAGGTCAAAGCGCTCGTCCCATTCGTGCTGGGCCAATTCCAGATCAACCATCTGCCCGCCCGCAGCCGTTACCAGGCCGGACAGGCGAGCCTCCACCTCCCCACGGCGCGACTCGGGGGCCACCACCACGGCCACGTAGGCCACCGGCACTTCCGGCCGGTGATCGTGCACCGGGTGCCCGTGCTCCAGGCGAGGGGGGAGCTGGTTCTTGAGCTCGGCCATGCGCGGGTTGATAAAGTTGATGGACCACAGGGGCAGCCCGGCGTGGCGGATGGCCCGCAGCGCCTCGCCCAGCGCCTGGGGGGTGTCAAAGCGGGCGCCCCACACCGCTTCGGCCTCCGCGCGCCGCACCGCCAGGGTGACCGAGACGATGAGCCCCGTGATCCCCTCTGCCTCGCTGACGAGGTCCAGTTCTTCGCCGGCAAAGTCGCGCACCTGGCCGTCGGGCAGCACCACCCGGCACGAGATCACGTTGTCGCGAAAGGCCCCATACTCGTAGGCGCCAAAGCCAACCCCTCCCTGCGCCAGCCAGCCGCCCACGGTGGACGACGGGGCGCTGGAGGGATAGGTGCGCAGCGCCAGGCCTTGCTTCTTCAGTGACTTCTCCAGCTTTTCCCACACGACACCCGGCTGAACCGTGACGGTCATGGCCTCGGGATCGATGGCCCCGATCTGGTTCATGTGCGCGAAATCGACCACCAACCCGCCGCGGACGGGCAGCACGCCGCCATAGCCCGACGTGGACTTGCCCCGCGGCACCAACGGCACGCCGTGGGTCCGCGCCAGCGCCGCCAGGCGCACCACGTCTTGTTCCGAGCGCGGCTGGACGACGCCCGCCGGCCGAGTGTTCCCCACGAGGGGCTTGATGAGGCTCGGCAGCGAGCCGACGTCGTGACTGTAGAACATCCTCTCCACGGGGTCAAAGGTCACGCGTGGCCCGAAAACTTGAACGAGCTCGTCCTGGATCTGGGGCTTGAGCGTCTTCATCGGCCTTTCTCCTTCCAACGTGCTAGAGGTTCGTAATCTCGGCAATGCGGCGGAGCCGGCCCATGAGCCTGGCTCGCTCGTCAATGATCTCGGCAAAAGCGGCAATCACCCGGGGCGCGAGGTGCAACAACCTTGCCTGGCAGTCTTCGTCGGGCACCGGCGCCGCCTTCAGCGCCTGCAGCAGGCTGGCAGGGGGAACATCGTGCACAGCCTCTTGCAGCGCGGCCATCCTGGCAAGCTGATCCCGGCCCTGTGGGTCGACCGCCGAGTCCACGTACTGCCCGGCAAAGAGGACCGCCTGCGGCCGGCCCTGTACGTCGACACGCCCACAGGCGCAGCGCAACCCCGCGTGGCAGGTAAGCACCTGTACCCGGCCCTTGAGACCCTGGGCCGTCGTTCGCCACCAGTCCGCGCAGCGCTGCCGTGCGGCCGAGCCCAGCAGCAGCGAACAGAACGCGTTGGGGTTGCTCGGTTTCGTCAGGAGTTGTCCGTCCGGCGTAACAGTGAGGGCCCCCATCCCCACAGCATCCGCCAGAATGTTCTGAATCGACTGCATGCAGGAGAGGGGCAGGTCCGAGCCTTCAGCCGTGGCCAACCTTGTCGCGCCGGAAGCCTCCACCCGCGACTGCTGATCCTGAAGCCACAGCTCGACGGCCTGCCGCGAGAAGCGCCACTGCCCGCCTACCTTGAAACCCTGTAGGCGGCCATCGTTCAACATGCGATAGATCGTGATCCGATCCACCTGGAGCAGTTCTTGCAATTGTCGCGTCGTGAGCAAGTCGTCCATTTTTGTTGCGTCTCCGTCGGCCGCGCTCGCCTCCGCCGGCCCAGCGCACGATACCACAATTCTGGACATACGTCAAACCAAGTGGCTCGTGATGTAAAAAACTAGCTCAATTTGTAACACGATGTCACACCGGCATGGTGAGGAGGTAGAGACGCTGGCCCTCGCAGTTGCCGGTCTGTCCAAAAGTGTGGTACAATGCGTCTACCAGATCGCGAACCGGAGTTGACTACATGAGCGAACGTGAACCACCGGACATTGGCAGGCACCTGCGGGCTCTACGTCGCCAGCGCAACCTTTCGTTGCGCGGCCTCGCCGAGCTGTGCGACCTGTCGCCTACCACCATCAGCCTCATCGAGCGCGGCGACAGCTCCCCCAGCGTCGCCACACTACATCGCCTGGCCACCGCCCTCGGCGTGCCCATCACCTCCTTCTTCCAGGAGCCGGAGGGCAAGGTTGAGGTCATCCTGACCCGGGCCGGGGAACGTCGCCTCCTCGGCACCGGGAACATCCACATGGAGAGCCTCGGCTCGGGCCTGCAAGACCAGGCCATGGAGCTGTTTGCCGTCACACTGCCGCCAGGCAGCGACAGCGGCACCGGCGCCATCGAGCACGACGGTCACGAAATGGTCTATTGCATTCGGGGCGAGGTCGAGTACCAGATCGCCGGCAAGAGCTACCCGCTCGCTGCGGGCGATGCCCTGCTCTTTGAGGCCCGGCTGCCCCACTGCTGGCAGAATCGGAGCCAGGAGCCCGCCACGTTCTTGCTCGTTTTCCAGAGCGAGATCGCGCGCGATTCTGCGGAGCAACATCTCGTGCCATAGGCCTGCCCGCCGATATGTATCCTTAAATATACCTCCTGGATATACATCGATACATTGACAACTTTCCCCCTTTTATGATATGCTGCTTGCAAGCGGCCCCGCGGTCGTGCCCGCCCCTTCTGCGACGAAAGTTTTGTTATGTCTAGATTTGTCTGACTGAACAGAAAGGAGCGGGGCCAATGACTTTTTTGCGACAGGGCTATCAGCAGGCCACCGGGCGGCCGGTGACCATGGGCACCAGTGGCATGATCGCCACCTCACATTACCTGGCAAGTGCCGCCGGTTTTACCATGTTGCAGCGCGGTGGCTCGGCCGTCGACGCGTGCATCGCCGCCAACGCCACGCTGGCTGTTGTCTACAACCATATGTCGGGGCTGGGCGGCGATCTCTTTGCCCAGGTGTGGGATCCGCGCACGGGAAAGGTACGCGCCCTGAACGGCTCGGGACGTTCGGGCGAGCGTGTGACCATCGACGTCTACAAGTCCAGGGGATGGACCAAGATCGAGTCCCGGGGCCCCCTCGCCGCCAACACGGTGCCCGGCGTGGTCGATGCCTGGTCCAGGCTCCACGCCGACTATGGCCGTCTGGAGTGGGCCGAGCTGTTGCAGCCGGCCATCGACCACGCGGCCAACGGCTTCCCCATCTCGCAAAAGTTCCGCGACTTTATCGCCAGCTATGCCGACGTCTTGCGACAGTTCGACGACACCGCCCGGGTTTACCTGCCCGGCGGAAAGGCTCCCGCTGCGGGCGCGCTCTTTCGCCAGCAGGATCTGGGGCGCTCGCTCAAGCTTGTCGCGAAGCAGGGAGCCGAGGGATTCTATCGGGGCGAGCTGGCCGAGAGGCTGGTCAAGGGCCTGCAGCAGGCCGGCGGCCTGCTGACCGCCGGCGATTTCGGCGCGCACACGTCGGACTGGGTCGAGCCGCTGCGGACCACCTACCGGGGTTACGAGGTCACCGAGTTGCCGCCCAACACCCAGGGCATCGCAACCTTGATGCTCTTGAACCTCCTCGAGGGTCACGATCTCCAGCAGATCGGCGAGGGAACCGCCGACTACTATCACCTCATGACCGAAGCCATCAAGCTTGCCTTTGCCGACCGCGACCGCTGGGTGACGGATCCGACGACACTGGACATTCCCTACGATCAGCTCCTATCCAAGAAGTACGCAGGGCAGCGTCGGAAGCAGATCAACATGGAGCGCGCGCAGCCTCCCTCCGGCATCGACCCCGGCGTGGGCGGCGACACCATCTACATGTGCGCCACCGACAAGGACGGGCTCGCCGTGTCGCTCATCCAGAGCGTCTACTTCGAGTTCGGTTCCGGCTTTATGCCCGAGGGGACGGGCATCCTCCTCCAGAACCGGGGCTCTTTTTTCCAGCTCGACCCGGAGCATCCCAATGCTTTGCAGCCACGCAAGCGGACGTTCCACACCATCATCCCTGCCATGGCCCTGCGTGACGGCAAGCCGGCGCTCCTGTTTGGCACCATGGGGGGCGAGGGACAGCCCCAAAGCCAGGCCGCGATGCTCACCCGCATCGTCGACTATGGTTTTAACGTGCAGGAAGCCATCGAGGCTCCTCGCTGGCTCTATGGCCGTACCTGGGGCGAAGAGTCCAAGTCGTTGAAGCTCGAGGCCCGCATCCCCGACGGCGTCGCCGCCGAGCTGAGTCGCAGGGGACACGACGTCAGCTACGTGGAGAACTGGTCCCAGACCATGGGCCACGCCCAGGCCATATGGTTCGACCGTGAAAACGGCGTGTTCCAAGGCGGCGCCGATCCGCGTGGCGAGGGCATGGCAATCGGCTGGTAACTCGATCTGGCCTCGTTCCACGACGGTGCCGCCGGGCGCGGATGGCACCCACCAGCACAGACAGGAGTCGTTCAGATGCAACCACAGATCGAAGTGTCCTTTTTCCGCTGGCTCGTTGCGCTTCTGCCCCTGGCCGCGATCCTCATCCTGCTCATCGGGCTGCGCTGGAAGGCGGCCTCGGCAGCCCCCGTCGGCTACTTTTTGGCCGTGCTGGCCGCCTTCCTCGTGTTCGATGCCCCTGCCCAGAACGTCGCCCTGCAGACGGCCAAGGGGATGTGGGACGCCGTCTTTATCCTGTACGTCATCTTCCCGGCGCTCCTCCTCTACCAGGTCTCCCGCCGGGCCGGTGCCTTCGATCGGCTGCGCATCGGCATCGAGCGCTACACGCCCAACAACCTCCTGCACATCCTGGCCTTTGGCTGGGTCTTTGCCAGCTTTTTGCAGGGCATTACCGGCTTTGGCGCACCCATCGCCGTGACCGCGCCACTGCTGGTCGCCGTGGGCGTCCGACCCCTGTGGGCAGTCATCCTCCCCCTCATCGGCCACGCCTGGGCGAACACCTTTGGCACTCTGGCTGTAGCCTGGCAGGGCCTGGAGCTGGTGACGGCCATGCCCGACCCCACGCAGACGGCCCTCGTCGCCGCCGTCATGCTTCTCCTCGGCAACGTTCTGGCCGGGTTCTTTATTGCGTGGCTCTACGGACGGATGCAGGGCATCCGCGAGGCACTGCCGGCCGTCCTCATCATCGCCGCCATCCACGGCATCGGGCAGCTCGTCCTGGCCCCGCTGGTACCGACCCTCGCCGCCTTTGTGCCCGCCACCCTGTCCGTGGGCGCCGTGTTGTTGCTGGCGCGGACCGGTTGGTACAGCGGGCCCTCGCAGGTCAAGGAGAGCCAGGTGATGGAGGAAGGAGAGCAAGAGTCGCAGGCCAAGGAGGAACGGGAGAACCGCGCCCGGGAGGCCGCCGGCGGCAGCGCAGCCGACGAGGACATGCCCCTCTGGGTCGCGTTTTCCCCCTACATCGTGCTCATCGGCCTGATCGTCATCGTCCTCCTCATCCCGCCGGTCAACGACTTTCTGGGCCAGTTCGAAATCGGGCTCCCCTTCCCCCGCCTCGAGACGGGGATGGGCGTGGTGACCGAGGCGGAAGAGTCCTACAGCGCTTTTTCGCCGCTCACCCATCCGGGCACGTTCCTTCTGCTGGCCACCATCGTCGCCTACGCCATCTTTCGAGCACAGGGCTACATCGGCAAAGGGAAAATAGACGACGTGCTCGTCGACAGTGTCAAGACGAGCATTCCATCCGCCATGGCCCTCTTTGCCCTCGTGCCCCTCGCCCTGGTAATGGAGGGCTCGGGCCAGGTGTTAGAGCTGGCACTGGGCATCGCCAGTGTGGCCAACGGGCCCATCTATGCCTTCCTGGCACCCCTCGTCGGCGGCATCGGTGCCTTCATGACCTCCAGCAACCTGTCGTCGAACATTCTCTTTGGCTCGCTGCAACAGAGCACGGCCGACGCTCTGGGCATAGACGCGGCCGTCACCCTCGGAGGGCAGACGGCCGGAGCCGCCCTGTCCAACAGCATCGCTCCCGGCAACGTGCTCCTCGGCATTGGGGCTGTCGGACTGACGGGCAAGACGGGCGACGTCATCCGCAAGACCATCATCTATGCAGGCACAGGCGTCATCCTTGCCGGTGTCGTCGGCCTGTTGGCCCTTCTCGTCTTCTTCGGAGGCTAACGCCATGGATTGGATCAAGAAGCGCGTGTGGCAGCTCGGCATCGCCATCGTCCTGGCCATCATCGCCTGGTGGCTCATGTATGCGGGCGGCGCCGGCGATCAGAATCAGGTCCTTCTCTGGATCGGGTTGATCCTCTTTTTCTTTGCCATGCTCATCCCCCTGATATCCAAGGTGTATCTGTGGGCTGAAGAGCAACAGGGGGAGAAAGGGGAAACCTAGCCGTGGCTTCCCGGTCCCCCTCCATCAAACTGACGCCGTGTTCAAACCGACCACGCTTCCATCAGGTGCACACCACACCGGGAAGAAGGCTCCATGCAAGGAAGTGAAAGCAACCTGCCCGTCACCCTGCCCCTGTGGTTGGCTGCGCTGGCCCCCATCGTCGTGCTTTTGCTCTTGCTCGTCTGGCGGCGCTGGTCCACCTCGGCCGCTGCTCCCGTGACCCTGGCGGCGGCCGTGGCCATTGCCATCTGGCTCTTTCGCACGCCGGCTGAAACCCTCGCCGCCGCCTCGGGCAAGGGGATCTGGGATGCCATCTTTATCCTCTATGTGATCTGGCCCGCGCTCATCCTCTATAACGTGGGGAACGACGCCGGCGCCTTCGGAGTCATCCAGCGCGGCATTCGCAGGCTGATGCCCGACCGCTTGTTGGTGGTCCTGACGTTCTCCTGGCTGTTGGCCTCCTTCGTCCAGAGCATCGCCGGCTTTGGCACACCGCTGGCCGTCACCGCGCCCCTGCTCATCGGCCTGGGCGTCAAGCCACTCTATGCCGTGCTCCTGCCCCTCATCGGCCGCGCATGGGGCAACATGTTCGGCTCCCTGGGCGTCACCTGGTTCGCCACATTGACCATCGTCGACATCGCCGATCCGACGACGACCCTCCTCTACACCGCGGCCCTGCTGTGGATTCCGGATCTCCTGGCCGGGCTGGCCATCGCCTGGATGTACGGCGGCTGGTGGGCCATCAAGCGCGGCGCGCCGGCCATCGCCGTTGTCTCGCTCATCCACGGCGGCGTCCAGATGGGCTTGATTACCTTTCTTCCCGCCCTCGCCAACTTTATCGCCTCGGCCCTTGCCCTGGGCGCCGCCTTTCTCCTGACCCGGTGGAGCTTTTACCGGCAGGAAGACAAGGAGGCCGAGCCCGATCGCATCTTTACTGACGAAGCCAAAAACGCTGCCCTGGAAGAGCGCCAGGGCGAGGGCGAGGCCGGGCAGCAGCCCGCATCGCGCAAGGCTACCGCCCCCGAGATGTCGCTGTTCCTCGCCTTTGCGCCCTATATCGTCCTGACGGTGCTGGCCGTCGTTGCCCTGCTCATCACGCCCGTGCGCGACTTCCTGGAGCAGATCCAGTTGGGGCTGCCCTTTCCGGCAACCACCACCGGCTACGACGTGCAGCGCGAGGCGGTCGACTCGTACGCCAGCTTTGCCCCCCTGACCCACCCCGGCACGCTCCTCCTCATCTCGGCCCTGTCGGGCTATCTTCTCTACCGCGCCCGGGGTCACTATCCGAAGGGGGTCAGCGCCGGCGGCATCCTGGCCCGCGCTGCCAACAACGCGCTGCCGGCCACGACGGCCCTCGTCGGCCTCCTGCTCATCAGCAAGGTGATGGACCACACCGGCATGATCACCGTCCTCGCCCTGGGCGTCGCCGAGGTGGCGCCCACCGTCGTCTTTGTCGCCGCCAGCAATTTCATAGGCATCCTTGGCGCCCTCATCACGTCGTCCAACACGGCGTCCAACCTGCTGTTCGCACCCTTGCAGGCGACGGCCGCCGAGGTGGAGGGCGTTTCAGTCCCGCTTGCCGTTGCCGCCCAGTCGGCCGGCGGCGCGACGGGCAACGCCATCGCCCCGAGCGACGCCCTCATGGGCGCCACCATTGCCGGCATTCCCGAGAGCCTGGGCAACATCCTTGCCAAGGCGCTGCCCTGGACCATCCTTGCCGGACTGCTAATCTCGGCCGCCAGCGTCGCCATCCACTTTCTGTTCTAGAGGAACCATGACCAGAAATCATCTGTATATTGCCGCCAGCCTTTTGAGCCTCGTCGCGCTGGCCCTCATCGTCCTGGGCCTGCCCGACCGCTCGCCCCTGTGGCAGATCGGCCTCGGTCTCGTGGCGCTCGCCATGCTCCTGTCGCTGGCCACGCGCTGGATGGCGAGAAAAGAAGAGCAAAGCAGCACGAATTGATGCCGCTCCCCACAATCGGGCAGCAATTGCAGCTGTCATTATCTTGACACAAAGCGCTCGACCATGATACAATCCTGGTCGAGCGCTCGATTGTTGCTCAAGCCTGCCACCAGTCACGGCACGGAACGCTGGTGAGCGTATCAGGAGAAAGAGCTGGTCCTCTGATGGATTCAATAGAACTGCGGACTTTTGCACGAGAATTCATCGAAAGCACCCGCGATTACGTCTTTGTCCGGCCCGAGGACCGGCTTCTCATCCTGCGCCCCAACAAGATCCACCATCTGAACCGCACCGCCACCGACATGCTCACCGCCCTTTATTCCCAGGCGGCGCCCGACGTCGGCGCCGTCGTGCGCCAGACCGCCACCCGCTACTCGGTGCCCGAAGAGCAGGTAGCCGCCGACCTGGAACGCCTCTTGCGGTCCCTCTCCCTGGTGTTGCAGGACCGGGAGGGCGCGGCGCCTGCCGTGCGGCGCACACCGTTCGGCAGCCACGCCCGCGAGCTTCCCGTCCTGTCCGAGATTGCCCTCACCTACCGCTGCCAGAACCGCTGCACCTTTTGCTACGCCTCGGCGCCCGAGCGCGGCAGGCAGGTGCCCGAGATGACCACCGCCGAGGTGCGTCGCATCCTCGACACCATCGTCGACGATGCCCGCGTGCCCACCGTTTCCTTTACCGGCGGCGAGCCCACCCTGCGCCCCGACCTGCCCGACCTGATTGCCTATGCGAAGGGGCGCCGCCTGCGCACAAACCTCATCACCAACGGCCGCCGCTGCGCTGCCAATGGCTACGTCGAGCGCCTGGCCGGCGCCGGCCTGGACTCGGCCCAGGTCAGCCTGGAGGCCGCCGACCCGGAAGTACACGACGTTGTCGTCGGCCGGCCGGGCGCCTGGGACGCCACCGTCCGTGGCTTGCGCCGCTTGAAGGCCGCCGGCATCCACGTTCACACCAACACCACCATCAACCACCTCAACCGCGACCACCTCCTCTCCCTTGTCGACTGGCTGGGCGAGATGGGCCAGCCCTACCTGAGCATGAACATGGTCATCCGCACCGGCGACGCCGTGGGCAGCATGGAGATTGGGTATCAGGAGATCGGGGAGCTGGTGCTATCGCTCAAGGAGCGGGCCAACGAGGCGGGCATGAAGTTCGTGTGGTACTCGCCGGTGCCCCTCTGTCTCTTTAACCCCGTGGCCCACGGCCTGGGCAGCCAGTCCTGCTCGGCCGCCGACGGACTGTTGAGCATTGCGCCCGACGGCAGCATCCTGCCCTGCTCCAGCTTTGGGCAGGGCGTGGGCAACCTGCTCCACGAGCCGTTCGAGGTCATCTGGAACCGCCGGGCAGCCCGATATTGGCGCAAAAAAGAGTTCTTGCCTCCCGGCTGCCGTGACTGCGACCTGGCCGACCTATGCTGCGGCGCCTGCCCCCTCTATTGGGACGAGCGGGGCGACCTGTCCGAAATCGCCGGACATCAGGCACCGGCCTCCGCCCTGGCCCACGCCCTTTGGCGGGCCAGGCGCCGCTGGCTCGGCCAGGTACGAGGGGTGGGACTCGATCGCCGGGCATGAATGCGTTCCCGTGTTTTCTGGAACACGACGACATGAAGGGCTCGAGGCCATGGCCGAAGGCAGGACCATCATGGGCTCAACGAGGCTATAGCATGCAGAACCGGTTCGCGGCGTCAAGTCCGCTCTCTTGGGCCAGGACTGCCATTCCCGCATTCCTGGTTCTGTTCCTCGTAGCCTGCCGTGGGGCCTCCTGGGGATCGATGACATCCCTCCACGTCGGCACCACCACGAACGAGGTGAATTTGCTCATCCTCATCGCCCAGGACAGGGGTTACTTTGCCAGCAACGGTCTCGACGTGACCCGCACGACCTATCCCTCGGGCGTGGCCGGCCTCGCCGGGCTCCTGGATCACGAAGTGGAGCTGGTTACCGGGTCCGAGTTTGCCTTTGTCGACCATGTTCTGCAGGACGCGGGCGTCTGCGCCCTCGCCGTCATCGACCGGTCGGCCATCGAATACCTCGTGTGCCGCGGCGACCGGGGCATCGAGAGCGTCGCCGACCTCAAAGGCAAGACCGTCGGCGTGCCCCTGGGTTCCCGTCCCGAATTTGCCCTGCACCGCTTTCTCTACCTGGAGGGCATCGACGTCGCGGACGTGCGCCTGGTCGACGTGCCCGTGGACCGGTCGGCGGAGGCCCTGACAAGCGGCGAGGTGGATGCCATTGCCGCCTGGCAGCCTTATACCACCCAGGCGAGTGAGTGGCTGGGAGGCCAGGTGGTCTCCTGGTCAGTGCAGGAAGACCAGCCATCGTATACCTTGCTTATGTCGAGGTCAGGTTGGGCTGCCGACAATCGGGACGTGAGCGTTCGCTTCCTCACGTCGCTGCTGCGTGCGGAAGAGTACGTCGCAGCCAACCCGGAGGATGCTATTGCCTTCATGCACGACATGTGGGATTACGACGAGGCCTATGTGGAGAGCATCTGGCCGGAGCACAGCTTCTCGGTTCTCCTGGACCAGGCCCTCGTCGTCGCCATGGAGGACCAGGCACGGTGGATCATGAGCCACGACCAGGCCGGCAAAGGACAAATGCCCGATTTCCTGGACAGCATCTGCGCTGAGGGCCTGGAAGCGGTCAAGCCGGAGGCCGTGAAGCTTATCCGCTGAGAGAGAGCCTTGAGAATACGGACGCAATTCATCATTACCATGCTCCTGTTCGGTGGTATCCTGGCCGCCATCTCGGCTTCGGCGATCATCACCAACCGGCAGGTGGACAATGCCATAGAACAGGAAGCCATCGCCGATACCATTGTCATGGGCGCCAGCGAGCTGAGCTACCTGGCCAGTGATTATGTCATCTATCGCGAGGCTCAACAACTGGACCGGTGGGAGGCCCGCTTTGCGGCGTTTGCCCACGACGTATCCAGGCTTCAGGCAAACGACCCGGAGCAAGAAGCCCTCGTCCGCAACCTTCAGGTCAACGCCGAACGGCTCCGATCGGTCTTTGACAGCGTGGCGGCCGCCGTGGCCAGCAGGTCCCAGGGTCCGGGCGAAACCCTGGACCCGGTTCTCCTCCAGGTATCGTGGAGTCGCGTGGCGGTCCAGACCCAGGGCCTCGTCCTTGACGCTTCCCGGCTCTCGCAGCTCTGGGACAACCAGGTACACCACTTGCAGTCCAGGAACGTCATCCTTGTAACCACCCTCATCGGCGTGCTGGCCGTCTACTTTGTGGCCAACTACTTCTTGATCCAGCGGCGCATGCTCGGCTCCCTCGCCAGGTTACAGGCAGGCACCGCCGTCATCGGCTCCGGCGACCTGGATTTCCGGATCGAAGTCAAGGAGAACGACGAAGTTGGAGATCTGTCACGCGCCTTTAACAAGATGGCCGATGATTTGAGGGCGGCCGCCGCCGAGATCATGGATGAGCGGCGGCAATATCAAGAGCGGTTCGAAGCAGCGCCCGATGCCTATGTCGTCACCGATGAGGCGGGGATCATCAAGGCGGCGAACCGCGCCATGGGCAAGCTCGTCCAGGTGAGTGCGGCCGAACTCGTGGGGCGGAACCTCGCGGATTTCCTCGTAGCCGCCGATGTCCCCGCATTTCGCGAGCACGTGGCTCGCCTTCATGCGGGTCAAGTGGAGAGCCCGTGGCGATGGGAGACGCGCCTGCAGCCGGACGGCAGCGAAGCCATCGTCGATGCCGCCGTGGCTGCGACCGCGGCCTACACGGTCACAGGTGAGTTCGAGGTCCTGCGCTGGCTGCTGCGCGACGTTACGCGAGAGAAGCAGATGCACGCCGCCCTGGTCCACGCCGGCAAGCTGTCCATCGCCGGGCGACTGGCCGCCTCCCTGGCGCACGAGATAAACAACCCCCTCAGCGCCGCCCTTGGTTGCGCCGATCTGGCCATCGAGTCGTTCAATGCCGGCGAGGATCCGAGCCCCCACCTCCGGGTCCTGTGCGACGCCCTGGGCCGCACGTCGCGCGTCGTAACCCAGCTCCGGGAGCTTCACGGCGAGCAACGGTCGGAGAAAAAGCTCCCGGCCAACCTGAACGAGCTGGTGGAAAAGGTGTTGCTCCTGGCGCGCAAGAAGGCCGACTCTGCCGGCGTCAAGATCTCCTGGGAACCGGTGGCCGACCTACCCCAGCCGGCGATCATGCTGGACAGCATGCAGCAGGTGTTCCTGAACCTCACGCTCAACGCCATCGAGGCCATGGATGGCCATGGCCGTCTCGACGTGCGCCTCCGGCACACCCACCATCCCGAGCGCGTCGGCGTGGCCTTTGCCGACGACGGTCCCGGCATTCCTCCCGAGGTGCTCAAGGTCCTATTCGAGCCGTTCAACACGACCAAGGCTCGCGGGTCGGGCCTGGGTCTCTTTTTCTGCCAGAACATTGTCCAGCAGCACGGCGGTTCCATCGAGGTCGAGACCCTGGCGGGCAAGGGCACCACCTTTACCGTCTGGCTGCCGCTGTGAACCGGATCGGGAAGCAGGAGTGCAATGACGCACGCGGCTGAAACAATACGCTGGTCCACCTTCCTCGTGTTCGTCGTGATCGTACTGGCCCTGGCGTCGTGCGGCTCCGGGCCGGTGGGCCACGCCGAGGCGCGCTGGCAGTCCGCCGGCGTGGAGGCCTATCGCCTGCACCTGCGTGAATTCCAGAGCGTGTGGTGCGTCTACGACGTCGACCTGGAGGTGCAGGCCGATCGCGTATTGAGCGCCACGGTCACGGCGCGCCCCGGTCCGGCCGGAGGCTGCCTGCAGTATACCCAGGGCGTCGTCGACAGCCCCGTTCCCCTGCCCGCGGAAGAGGCGCCCGCCCATTGGACCGTGTCCGGGATGTTCGAGATCGCCCACGAGTGGCAGGAGCAGGCCGGACAGAAGGGCCTGCGGATCGAGCTGGAGTTCGATCCCCAATTGGGTTATCCGCAGCGTATCTACCGCGACGACGAAGCAGTCGTGGACGAGGACTGGGGCCTGTCTATCACCGCCCTGGAGGTCCTGCCCCGAGGAGAAGCAGAATGAAAGGCGACCAAACCCTTCGCTACCTGGAGACCCAAGGGGAGGCCATCGACGCCCTCGTCCGCGAGCTGGACGAGGTGCAGGTGGCCTTCAACGCCCAGTTCGATGACTTCAAGGCACGCCACGACGCCCGCCTGGACGAGCTGACCGAGCAGGTATTCGCCGCGCTGCGCGCCGGCAGCCTTGACCCCGGGCTGCGGGCAGCCATCGAGGCGCTCCTGCCCGCCGAGCGCGCCCGCCTGGAAGAACGGCGCCAAAAGGTGCGCGACACCTACCTGCCCCAGCGCCGGCAGGCCTCCGACGAGATCCTGCAGCAAGCCCAGGCCGAGATATCCGCGCTGCGCAATCTCAACCCCCGCCTCGACCGGGAAGAAGAGGAGCTAAAGGCTGAAAAGGCGACCCTCGAGGCCCGCCTGGCGGCCCTCAACGACGAGATTCGCACCAAGTCGCGGGGCCTGGGCGTGATGACGAATTTTGTCTCCATCACGCGTGCCGACCGCGAGCGGCAGCGCACCATCGGCAAGCTGGAGGCCCTGGCGGGCTCGCTGCTGAAGGTGCGCAAGGAGTGGGACGAGGAGCGCCGGACCGTGGAGGAGCACCAGGCCGAGCTGCAGGACCGGTGGCAATTGGAGAGCATCGCCGTGGCCCGCCTCCAGGCCGAGCTGGACCAGCTCGACGACGACCAAGCCAGGGAGGATCTGGCCCTGCGCCGCGCCATTCGGCAGGTCCTCGACGACCTCAAGGAGCCGGTCCCCGCCCCGGACCCGGCGCTGGCCGCCGCCCTGGAAGATATGACCGTCCTCAACGTGCAGACCGACGCCTACCACCAGGGACTGGCCTCCGTGGGCGGCCTGATTGGGCTGCTGGGGGGTATCAAGAGCGGGCTGGAGGCCATCGCCCGCAGCATTGAGGGGCTGGTGCGCGAGCAAGAGATGCACAGCGCCTACCTCAAGCCCCTGGACTTTCAGCTCTCGGCCCGCGTCGAGGCCTTTCACAAGCAGTGGGCCACCCTGAAAGGCCAGTTCTCCGACGAAGCCGCCATCGGCGCGCATCCGGCCGCCTTTAGCGCTGCCGTCCGCCCCCTGCTGGAAGAACCCCTTTCCCAGGCCAGCATCGAAGCCATGTTCGGCGACCTGGGCAAGATGATCGAGCGCGCCAGCGCTACCTGGCGGTAGCCAGGGCGTTCAGGGCACACGCTCCCCTGCCCGGCGAGGATCCGACGAGCCTCGCCACGGCTGCCTGGTCTCCGGCCGCTATTCCACCGTCACCCGGTCGCTGGCGCTGCGTCCGAACACCTCGGGCGAATACATCTCCTCGGCCCTTGCCGGCGGCACCACGAACGTCCCCGGCGTCGTGGCCCGGGCCACGTACGAATAGTCGTAGACGCCTTCCCACAGCAGTGGCGCAAAGGCTTCGGCGCGCTCGTCGCGCATGTTCTGGTGCTCGTACCAGGGACCCCACCACCACCAGCCGTAGCGATAGCCCGCGGCGTTCGGGTCCTGCGGCACCGACCCCGAGACGGCCAGCGACGGATTGACGATCTCGAGCCCGGCGGGCAACGGGTCCATCAGCGCCACGTGGTAGCGCCGGTTGCCGGCCACCATCGACAGCCGCACGCGCACCCGCGCCCCGGCCTTGATGGTCCAGGTCCCGTCCTCGCCCCGCGTCACGTCCTCCGGGTCGTCGACGCCTTCGTAGCTGCGCTGCACCACGAACCCCATGTCCAGCGGCTCCAGGGCCAGGTCGGTGGGCGCGTAGCGCAGCCCCAGGCGGTAATACAGCCGCCCCGGGCCCTCCTTGCCCAGGATCAGATCCCTCGTCGTCCCGCCCCCGTCAGAGTCCGCCAGGTAGGCCATGGGGATGGCGGTCTCGTGCCGCTCCGTGGTGCGTCCCTGGTAGGCGTGCTCGCCCACGTAGGTGTCGCCCAGCCACAGGCGCGCCACAAAGTCGGGCGTCTGCGCTTCGAACGTCTTGAAGTAGCGGTCCAGCGCCAGCAGGACAAACACGTTCTCCTGGGTGTTGTTCCAGCGCCCGGCGGTGCGATGGGCCAGCAGCCCGTTGACCACTTTCGGAATCAGGTCGCTCCGCGGATCGTTGGCGATCATGGCCTCCAGCACGATGGCGTCGGTACGCCGGTCGGAGCGGAGCAGCAGGTAGGCCTGGTCGCTGTACGCCGTGGTAAAGTTGGCCGCCCCGGCCGTCTCCACGGCCCGGTTGGCGAGGTGCCGCTGGATGGCCTCCACGTCGCCGGCAGAGCCGGGGTCGTCGGCCAGGACCTGCCACAGCCAGGCCACAGCCTCCAGCGACAGCGATTCCAGGCCGGCGTCGGCCAGGAGCTGCCGGGCCCTGGCCGCGTCTCCATCGCCCATCAGGTCCCGGACGTAGAGAGCGTACGCGCTCAGGGTCTGGCGCGTGTCCTTGTCGTACCATGCCGGATAGTGGCCCTCGATATCCCGTAGGTAGTCGAGGAGCCGCGCCCGCATCTCGGGCGGCACGAGGAAATCCATCTCCTCTGCCCGCTGCAGGGCGTGGGCCACGTGGATGCTGTTAAAGGGGATCGATTCGCGGCCGCGGCTCCAATAGGGGAACCCGCCATCGTCGTTCTGCACGGCCTGGAGCGCCGCGATGTCGCGCTCTACGGCGGCCTCCATCTCGGCCGGCGAGGGCAGCCCCCCGGCGGAAAAGGCTTCGAGGACGTCCCGCAGGGCAGCCACGGCCAGGATGCGCGACGCCAGTTGCTCCGTGCACTCGAAGCGGTACGACACCAGGTAGAGAACGGCGTCGGTCAGCGCTTGCAGCGCCGTCGACGACGTGCTGATCTCCAGGCCGCCGAACTGGGTGTAAACGCCGTCTCCGATGGCGGCCACCGGCTGGGCCACGGCCCCCTCGTCCACCACGCCATAGGTGGCAAAGGCCTCCGTCGTGGCCGGAGTATAGACCGGCAGCTCTACCGTGGCGGCGTCGGCAAAGGCGCCCGACACCGCCGCGACCTGGAACCGGGCCGTGCCCGCGGTTTCCGTCGTCGCCGGGAACCGGACCTCCACGCGGTCCCGGGCCGGGACCGTCAGGCGCCGGCCTGCGTCGCCGGTCAGCACCAGGTTGCTTGCCCGCAGCGCCACGTCGACGGTCAGGGGCTCGTCGGTCTGGTTCTGCAGCACCACCGGCAGCTCGAATTGGTCGCCAAAGTTGAGAAAGCGCGGCGCCGAGGGCCGGACCATCAACGGCAGCCTCGCCACCAGGTTGGCCTCGGCCGAGCCGAACTCATTGCCGCCGGCCACGGCCACGACCATCACCCGGTAGCGGGTCAGGTTGTCGGGCAGCGCCACCGTCACCTGGGCCTGGCCGCCGGCGTCGGTGCGCACCTCCGGGGCAAACGTCGCCAGGGCGTTGAAATCCGTGCGCAGGTGGATCGGCTCCGCTTCCTGGGCCTGGTCGTAACCCTCCATGGGCGGTGCCGCCGCCGGCACCGGTGCGGCGGTGGACATGAGTTCCCTCGCCGCCTCCTCCTCGACCGCGACGGTCTCGCCCACCTCCTGGCCGTCCCCTACCTCCAGCGCCTGCGGGCTGGCCAGCACGATGCTGGCCCGGCCGTAGCGGCTCTCGACCCAGGCGGCCCGGGCCTGGTAAAAGACCTCCAGCGGGTCGGCCAACTGGTAGTTGGACAGGGCCAGGACGGCCTCGTCTACCACGACCACGGCCAGCTCCGCGCCGGCCACCGGCTGCCCGCCGGCATCGGCCAGGACGACGTCGATCGTGGTCTCACCGCCCGGCTCCAGCTCCTTCTCGCGCGGCGTCGCCGCCAGCGACAGGGTCCGCTTCAGCGGCGGCACGCTCAGCCTGAGCTGGCCCGAGGCATAGGCCGGCCTCAGCGGCATCCCGGCGGCCTGCTCGTCATCACCCCGCGGCGCGGCGCCCACCACGTCGACCTGCACCTCCAGGTTGGGGATGTGCTCCTCCTCGATGGGCACCCGCAAGGTAGCGGTTCCCTCGTCGATGCGAAACTGCTCGGTATACAGGAACCCGCTGCGGCTGACGGTCAGCAGCCCCTCGGCCGGGCTGAACGGCGCCTGCACCAGGATCTCGGCCACGTCGCCCGGCTGGTAGCTCTCCCGGTCGGGGATGAGGGTCACGGTCTCCTGCTCGACCTTGCGCGACGGTGGGCGCTGGCCGCCGCTCACCCAGCGGGTAAGCTGGCTCTCGTTCTCGCGGCCAAAGGCGTCGCTGACCGTCGCCGTGATCTGGTACTCGCCGCCCACCGCCGTCTCGAAGGTGCACGACACCGGCTCCTCGGTCGAGCCGACGGTGCATTCCTGGACGTCGACGGCTTCCTGGCGCCACGCGCCGCGCATGGTCCTCCACTCCAGGCGGGCGGCCCGGACATGGATGGGCCGGTCGGGCTCGGGTACGCCGTCCAGGTCGACGACGATGAGGTCGATCTTTAGCGGGTCGCCCCGCTGCACGAACGTGCGCTCGCTGCGCAGCCCGACGTACAGCTCGGCAGGGTGCACCAGCAGGCTGGTGGTGCCCGCCCAGGCCTGGCGGTTGACGTCCATCACCGTCGCCTCGGCCAACACGCTGTGCGGCTGGGGCTCGTCGGGCTGTTCAAAATCCAGGCGTAGGTAGTGGCTCCCCGAGGCATCCGTCATCCCTGAAAGCGTCTCGACGGTCGTCTCCCGCGATGGGTATGGCGGATAGCCTCCCCGGTAGTCCATCGGCTCGTACGCGAACCACCACGGCCGCCACCGGCCAAAGATGAACTCGGGCCAGTTGGGCGGCGCGTAGCTGCTGGGCGAGGTGCTGACCCGCCAGGTCACCTCCGCATTGGGCAGCGGGCCGCCGGCATAGTAGCTGGCCTCGACCGCCACCGTGGCCTGGCCACCGGCGAAATAGGGCCCGCCCGTCTCGTTGCGCGCCACGACCTCGAACTCGGGCCGGCGAAACTCTTGCACCTGCACGCCGTGGCCGTAATCCAGGCCATCCAGCCCGCCCAGGCTGCCCGTGGCCCGGAACTGGAGATAGGCATACCCCAGGTTGGTGTTCTCCGGCACGGTGAAGGCCAGGTCAAAGCCGCCCAGGGCATTGACCGGGGCCTGGCCCGAGAGCAGCTCATTGCCCTGCGGGTCGACAAACTGGTAATCCACGCCTTGCAGTACGTCGCCGGCCAGGCCGACGTCCCCGTCCTGCCGGCCCCCTACCCGCCGCAGCCAGCCCTTGACGTGTACCTCCTCGCCGGGGCGATACATGGCGCGGTCGTCGAAAACGTACCAGCGCAGCTCGTCGCGAACCGGCCTGGCCTGCCAGCCGTCGTCACTCCAGGGGTGCGAGTGCCTGGGCAGAATGGCCAGGTCAGCGCCCCGCCGGGCGACCAGCAGGTCAGTGCGCTGATCGGGCAGGTCGAACCGGGCCGTGCCGTCCTCTCCCGTGGCAGCCACCTCCTTGCTCGCCGACCCGGCGCCGCCATAGGTCTCGATGGTCACCCCCTGCAGGGGCGCCCCGTCCGCCAGGGCCGTGGTCCAGACCACCATCTCGCTGTGGTCGGCCAGGGCATCGAGACCGATCTGGGTCGACTGGACCCAGGCATGCACGACGTTCCGATAGCGATCCTCCGGCCGCGGGCGCTTCTCCGGCTCCACGACGACGATCAGTTGCCCCAGGCCGCCCTCCAGTGCCGGGCCCAGGTCCAGGTTCACTTCCGTCAGCGTGTCGGCCGCGGCCTTGGTTGCGACGACCTCGTCCATCACCCGGCGGCCGGGGGGCTCTGCCGGGCTGTTCTCCCGGTAGTAAGCTTGCAGGTAGCCTTTGAAGCCCGGCCAATCGGCGGGCTGCACCTGGTAGGCGCGGACCCGCAGGCGGTCGTGGTTGACGGCATAGATCTGCAGTACCGGCTTTTGCAGGGCCGGGTCCAGCGTGACCAGCCCCTCATCCGGTCCGTAGAGGGCCGGCTCGGCCGGGCCCACTTCAAAGGTGAGCCGGGCGTCCTCGCCCAGAGTCTGCCCAAACGTGTCCTGGATGGACCCGCTGACGGTGACCCGGTAGGTGGTGCGCCCCGCCGTGCTGCCGCGGATCGTGATCGTGTGGCGCGCGACGTCGACCGTCGCGCCCGGCAGCGCCGGCTCGATGCGGATCATCGACTCCTCGTAGGCGTCGACGTCCAGCGGGTTGTTGAACTCGATACTGAAGGGAGTCAGCGGCGGGCATTCGTTGCGCCACCAGCAGCCGTGATCCACGATGCGCAGGGGCGCGTAGGTGCGAAAGTCGTAGCTCTGCGCCTCCTCGCTGACCAGGGGTCCCTCGGCCGAGGGCGTGCCGGGACCCACCGTCACCTGAATGGCGGCGTCGGCCGGCAGCGGCTCCCGGGCCACGAAGGCCAGCCAGCGCCCCTCGCCGGCATCCTCCGCAATGCGTTTGGCCGCCTTGTCGGCGCTCACCGCTTCCGCGTCCGCCAGCCTGACAGCGACCTCCTGGCCGTCCGCCGTCACCTGGATGGTCTCCAGGACCGCCCCGGGCGTGACTCGCTGGTCGAACGCCACCAGGAACAGCGGCTCCAAAGGCTGCGACTCGCCGGAAGGATAGCTGGCGATCATGCTCGCGGGGGGCGTGCGAAAGGTCCAGCGCACCGCCTCGGCCAGCGTGCCGCCCGTGGCCGAGCGCGTCCCGGCGGGCACCATCACGACGTATTCCGTCGCCATGGGCAGTCGGTCGATGGCCGCCGAGTCGTACTCGAAGCTCAGCGTCCTGGTGCCCAGCCACTTCCAGGTACCGTCCAGCGCCGGCTCCAATTGCACCGGCACGTCCTCGTCCGCCAGCGCGTCGAGCGTCGCCAGGGGCACCATGGGCTGGTTAAAGGTCACGTTGACAAAGGGGGCCAGGGGGATCTCGCCCTCGGGGGCGTAGCGCAGCACCTCCAGGGGACCGGCCTCGACGGCCTCGGGGGTGACCACCGCCGGGGGCGGCGGGAAGGGCTCGTCGACGGTCTCGCCCGTCCGTGGCGGCGGCAGCGACTGGGCCGGCAGGCGAAAGTCAACCTGGTCCTCGGCCCCGGCGGCGAGGGCCGGCAGCCGGGCCAGGATCCCTTCGATCTCGTCCTCGGTCAGCGACTCGCCGCTGGCCACCGGAACGGGTGTCGGCTCCTGGACCTCCGCGCTGCCCTCGCTCAGGCGGACGGGCAGAACCTCGGCGCCGCCCTGGCCCGCCTCCCGGCCGGGAGACGCCGCCGAGACTGCAACCAGACCGCCCCCCGTCGAGCCCGCATCCGCGAGGGCGGGGATGGTGACGCCACCGGCGCCGCCGGTGGCGTCGCCCCGCGACAGAAGGGCCGCCACCACCCCTGCCAACGCGCCCACGGCAAGCAGCACGCCGGCGACGAGAACAAACACGCGATGCCGGCCGATCCAGGTTATCATCCTCTTTGCCATGGCCACGCCCTCCTCTAGCCCCCATGCCCTTGTTTCAGCTTGCTATATGCAAGACGCCTGGAATGGCGCGGAGGTTCCCGTCCGACAACTGCGCCAACAAATGGGCAGTCAAACAGTCGATCAAAGCCCGTGTGTCACCGGAACCGTGCGGCTCGTCCCCAGAAAGTGCCGCCGCGAGGCGAGGATCACCCCCAGGCAGGCCAGCATCGGCAGCCCGACAAAGAGCCCCAGCTCGTAACCCCGCAGCGGAATGCCCGACAGGGCCTCCATCTCTGTGGGGGGCAGGCGCAGCCAGGCCAGCAGCTCGGCGTAGGACGTCTGGGCAAAGGTCACGATCCAGGTCGCCGCCAGCAGGGCATAGTAGACTACCGAGCCCCACCAGGCCCAGGCGTGCTGCTGCCACGTGCCCCACAGCAGCAGGCCCAGGAGCAGCACCGCCGCGTCGATGAGATAGACGCCCTCCATTCCGCCGAGCAGCGTTCCGAAGGCCGGGAACAGGCCGCCGAACAGCAGCAGCGCGTGCAGGGCCACCAGGAAGAACAGGTCCAGGAGGCAGATCACCAGAATGGGCACGGGCCGGGCTTCGACGGCGGATGGCCGCGCGTCGTGGGCCTCAAAGGTAGCGCGCACGTTCCGCCCCCGGTAAAAGCGGAGCCCCAGCCAGGGCACCACCAGGTAGGAAGCGGCCAACAGCATGATAAAGACAATGCCTCCACCCGCACTAAATCCCTTGACCGAAACGGTCATGAAGAACAGGATGATCAGCAGCGGCACGCCCAGCAGGAGCCATGTCCAGAGGAGCGCCACGGCCAGCGACCGTGCCCAGCGGCGCAGGCGCAGGTGACCATAGCCCAGAGGTATCAGCAGTGCGGCGGCCAGGTAGTAGGCTGCGACTTGCAGGGCAATGTTGCCGAACATGAACGACCCGAAGCGGAACCCCTCGAAGTAAAAGCGCCCGCCTTCGGAAAAGAGGTAGAAGACGTACATCTCGATGGGGCCCAGAGAGGCACAGGCAATGCCTCCGACGATCAGCGCCAGTCCCAGGGCTACCAAGACAAGACGGCGATCGCGATAATCCTTCACGGCTCTCTCCTCCTTGGCCTGGCCGGCACAGGCCGCGGCCATCCCTGATTATATTAGGCAGAGCGTCCGCTGTCAAATTGGCGAGAGCCTGGCAGTGAAGGCTCGCAGGGGAGCGGTGCAGGGTGGGCGCGGGTCACAGAGCTGCTGCGCTGCCGGCCGCCACTGCTTGACGACTGCCACCCGCTGTGCTATCATGGCCGCATGGATAGGCTGCGTCGCGACCTGTTGCTCACCGGCCTGGGAGGGCTGCTGCTGGCTGCCCTGCTGGCCGCCGTCGCCGCCTGGCTGGTGACGAGCGGCAACCTGAAGCCGCCGTTGCCCCATCCCCTCATCGCCTCGATCCTGGGAGCGACCTTTGGCGCTTTTTCCCTGGCCGAGATCCCGCTGATGGTCTATGCCCTGCGCCGCCTGGAGATCGAGCGACGGCCCGCGGCGGGCGGCGCCGGGCACGGCAACCGGCCGGCGGTTCTGGGGCTCAACGCCCTTTACGTGTTCTTTGCGGCCGTCTATGGCATCCCGGTGATCATCGCTACCGGGAGCCTGGGCTGGGGGCTGGGCCTGTGCGGCCTGGCCCTGGTGCGGCTGGCGACCAGCCTCCTCTTTGTGGCGAGGCCGGCCCCATGAGCGAACCGCAACCCCTCGATCTCACCGCCGGAGAGGCCGCGGCCCTTGTCCACCGCGAGCTCGAGGCCGCCGGCCGGGCCCTGGAGGCTGCCGACCTGGACCCCGCCCTCGACGCCTACGTCCGCGCCCTGGGCCTGGCGCTCCAGCTCGGGCCGGCCGCGGCCGAAGAGGTGTTGCGCGCCGTCCTGGACGGCGCCCGTCACCTGGCGCGCGGCGGCCACGCCCTGGGCCTGGCGACGATGGGCCCCGCCGTCGCCGGGCTGGTCGACCAGGTCAGGGACGCCGGCGCCTTGCCCGCGACCCCTGTTATGGAAGCCTGGGCCACCGTCGCTGCCGGCATCGGCGCCTTCCTGGGCCAGTGGGGCGTCGCCCTCTCCCTGCCGGCCGATCACCGCCAGGCCCTGCGCGCCCGGCTCCAGGCCCACGCCGCCATCCTCGACGCCGCCACAGGCTCGCTCTTCTGCCTCGCCGCCTGGCCCGAAGAGCAGCCAAAGGAGTAGATCGAGTAGAGCGTGTAGATCGAGTTGGGCCACGCGCCGCTGCACGGCGTGGGAGCGAGGAGCGATCCGCATCCTGCAGGGATTTGACAGATCGGCCCTTATATCCTACACTAACCTCTCGTGCGCGAGGCGCACATCACATCTGAAAGGACGAACATAGTGAGCGCTGCCGGTTTTCAATCCGCTCCCGTAACCTGCCCAAACTGCAAGACCCGATTTGCCGCCCCGGTTCTGACCATCGTGGACGCTGCCCAGAACCCGGAGGCCAGGGCCATGCTTCTTTCGGGCCAGCTCAACGTCGCAGTCTGCCCCAATTGTGGGCACGGCGGCGTCCTGAGCACGCCCTTGGTCTACCACGACCCCGACAAGGAACTGCTCTTTACCCACGTGCCCCCCGAGATGGGCATGCCCGAGATCGAGCAGCAGCGCATCGTCGGCGAGATGACCAACCGGGTCATGTCGTCGCTGCCCGCCGAAAAGCGCAAGGCCTACCTCCTGCGACCGCGGAGCTTTATGCGGCTGGACGCCATGATCGAAGCCATCCTGGAGGCCGAGGGTGTCACCCGCGAGATGCTGGAAGCGCAGCGGGCCAGGACGGATCTCCTGGAGCGACTCCTGCGGACACCGGGAGAGGACGCCCGGCGGATCATTGCCCAGGAGAACGACGCCGTCATAGACTACGAGTTCTTGCAGCTCCTGAGTCTCAACCTGCAGATCGCCCAGGCCCAGGGCCAGGAAGGGGCGGTGCAGCAGTTGGCCACGCTCCGGCAGCAGTTGCTGGACTGGACCAGCGCCGGCAAGGAGGTGGCCGCCCGCCAGGAGGCCATCCGCGAGTTGGGCCCCCAGGTCACGCGCGAAGAGCTCCTGGACAAGCTGGTGGCCGCCGAGCAGGCCGGCGACGAGACGCGCATCGAGACCATGGTGGCCGTCGCCCGGCCCCTCGTGGACTATACTTTTTACCAGCAGTTGTCCGAGCGTATCGAGGCCGCGGAAGCGGCAGGCCAGCAGGACGAGGTCGGCAGCCTCAAGTCGCTCCGCCAGAAGGTCCTCGAGCTCACGGCCGAGATCGACGCCGAGATGCAACAGCTCGCCCAGGAAAGCGGCGCCCTCCTGGAAGAGATCGCAGCCAGCGACGACGTGGAGCAGGCGGTGCGCGATAGTCTGCCTCGCCTCGATCAGTTTACCATGGAGCTCCTGGCCGAGAGGATGCACGCCGCCGAACAGGCCGGCGACAGGCAGCGCATGGAGCAATTGCAGAGAGTGGCCGACGCCCTGATGCGGGTCATCGAGGAAAGCCAGCCCCAGGAGATTCGCTTCATCAACGAGCTGCTGTCGACCGACTATCCCGCAGGCACGGGCGCGCTGCTGGAGGAAAGGCGCGCCCTGGTCAGCGAAGAGCTGCTGGGGCTCATGGAGCTTGTGGAGAAGGACCTGGCCGAAGAGAACCGAGCCGAGCTGGCCAGCCGCCTGGCACAGATCCGTCAGCAGGCAGCCGGGTTCCTATCCTGAGCCCGGACCTCAGTCATCTCCTTCCAGATCGTACGGCGACGGTGCCTCGTCCTCGTCGCCGGTAGCCGCCTCCTCGTCCTCGCCCGAGAGGAGATCGACTTCGACGGCAGCCGTGGGCGCCACGCCCACCACCCCCGGTGCGTGGCTCAGCCGCTCGGCCGCCCACGGGGTCGAGGTTACGAATAGGGTGTTAAAGACCGTCGGCTCGCTCACGCGAGCCACGTCGGTCGCCAGCCCGTTCTCGTCGATCCATTCCACCAACCGATCCCGTATCTGCCGCGCGCTCTGCTTCAGGAGCACGTACTTCTGTCCCCGCCCGTGGTGGCGCAATTGCTCCACAGAAGGGCGCTCCAGAGTGAGCATGAAAGTGAGCATGCTCGAGTCGTATCTCGATTCCATCCTTCGCCTCGTCCTTCTTCTGGCCGCCATTCTTATATGAACCTCGCCAATCCGGCCCCAACCCGGCTGCCGCCCTCCTCCAGGCGCAGGGCATTGTCCAGGATGCGGCGGCGCAGCGCCTCTCCCTGGAGCCCCGGGTTGGCCGAAGCCGTGAGGGCCGCAATCCCGGTCACGTAGGGAGCGGCCATGCTCGTGCCGCTCTTTTCGGCATAGATGCTGACCCGGTCCAGATCCCGCTCCAGCGCCGACAACACGGCGACCCCATAGCCGGCGATGTCGGGTTCGGTCTCCTGGGTCACGGGCGACAGTCCGCTCCCGCTGAACCACGGCGGCCGCAGATCCGGCCCCACGGCTCCCACCGACAGGCATTCCGGAAAGTAGCCGGGCGCCCGCACCACGCCGGGTCCGTCGTTGCCGATGGCGGCCACCGGCAGCACGTCGAAATCCATCACCAGCGTCCGCAGCAACAGGTGCATTCCCTCCACCACCGACTGTATCTCGGTCACCCCGATCCACTCTGGCCGAAAGCCCAGTGAGAGGTTGAGGATGAATGGCTTGTCGGCATTCTCCGGGAGCTGGAAGTGTGACAGCATCCAGTCCAGGGCCACCATCACCCGCTCCAGGCTCGTTTTAACCGTCTCACTCTCGATTACCGCCGCCACCAATAGCTCTACGTCGGGCGCCACGCCCACGTTGCGCCCGCCAATGATGCCCGCCACGTGGGTGCCGTGGCCGTTGGTGTCGAAACCCCGCACGCTGCGGATCTGTCCCTCCGTTGGCTGCAGGGGCACGTAGCGAAACGGCAGCCGCCGGTCTCGAAACTCCAGGTGGTCGGCGTCGACGCCGGTATCCAGGACGCCCACCAGCACGCCCTTCCCGGTTATCCCCTGCCTGTGGGCCTCTGCCACCCCGCTCTCGGCGGGCCAGTAGCTCTTGCGGCGCGGGCGGCGGACAAAGCGCTGCGACAGGATAGCCTTGGGCAGCCCCATCTCGATGTCGGGCATGATGTGATAGTCGGGCGTGAGCACTTCCCGCGCCTTGGCGGCCATCACGTCGTTTGCCGTATCCACCACGTAGGCCCCGGCATAGCCCAGGCGCTGAAACTTGTTCACGTCCTTGGGCAACTGCTCGTCGGGCTCCACGCGCGCCAGGCCGATCTCGCGCAGCACCTCGGAGCGCCGGCTCTCCGGTGCGTCCTGGGCAATCCGCATCCGCTTGTCCACCATCGGCCTGGCCTCCAGCCCCAGGAACGTGGTTCGTGGTTCTCTGCGTAGTGCGATGAACTTGGTCATGAGATGACTCCTGTCGGTGTTCGAGCAGCGGGCAGGTCCCGCAATCCATGGAAGGCGCACCACCTGGCACCAACACCATTATATCATTTTCGCTCCGAAATGGCAATGGCCCAAGGCCGTTGCAAAGTCGGTCCTGTTGCCTGGGATCGCCGAGCGCCGGTTCGGCGTTTCTCCCTACACCCAACTTGCCGAGCCAGTGATCAACGACCCCGCCGACAGTCAGAGACAATGCAATCCCAATCCGTAACCGTTGTCTGCTTGCAGCGCAATCTTGATGCAACGTGCCTGCAATGGCACGCGGCCCGTCAGGTGCTATAATAACAGAGGGCGATTTACCCCACCGTGGCCTTGAATGTACCTCCCTGGCGGTAGGAGGTGAGGCAATGAAAGCCAAGCAAATCCTGATAGTCGAAGACGAGCCGCGCATCGCGCTTGCCTTATGTCGAGCCCTGGAGTTTCCTCTCCGAGAGGACTACAGGGTCGAGATCAGCCCCGTGGCCGAGACCGCTCTCTCGAAACTGAAAAACGAGCACTTTGACCTCCTGGTCACCGATCTGCGTATGCCGGGCATGGGCGGCATGGAGCTGCTGCGGCAGGTCCGCACCGCCAGCCCCCACACACGTGCCATCCTCATCACCGCCTTTGGCTCGCTGGAAGTGGAAGAGGTGGTCAAGCGCCTGGGGGCGCGCTACCTGCCCAAACCTTTCAGCCTGCGAGAATTTGTCGCCCTGGTGGAAGAGATGCTGGAAGAAGACGCCACGCAACGGGAAGCAAACACTGCATGGACAGCTACCTGACCTTCCGGCTGGGAAGCCAGATCTACGGCCTTCCCCTGGAGACCATCCAGCAGATCATCCCCATGCAGACCATCACGCCCCTGCCCGACGTCCCGGAGCAGGTGGCCGGCGCCATCAGCGTCCACGGCCAGGCCGTGCCGGTCGTCGACATGCGCCGGCACATCGGGCTGGCGGCGGCGCCCTACCTGCTCTACACACCCATCATCCTGGCCTGCATTGGCGGCAGCCTGGTTGGCCTGGTGGTCGACGAGGTGCTGGACGTGCTCGACTTTCCGGCCGGCGACCTCCAGCCCGCCGGCGAGCTCTTGCCGGCAGAGCTGGGCCAGTCGCCGGTGCTGCGCTCCCTGGCCCGGGTGGCGGGCCGCCTGGCGGTCTTGATCGAGCCGGAGGAGCTCTTTGATCCGGAACAAAGGCAGGCCCTGGCCCTGGCGGCCGAGCTTTTGCCCGGGCTAACGATGGCAGGCCGCGAGCCCGCCGGGGAAGTGCAGTCGTGAACCCCGTAACCGAGCCGCTGCCCGACGAGCGGCTGCAGCGCTTCGCCCGGGCCGTCGAGGAGCGATTTGGCCTGTCGTTTCCTCCCAGGCGCCAGGCCGACCTGGAGCGCGGGCTGCGCCAGGCATTCGCCGCCTCTACCTGCCAGGACCTCGACGAGTACTACTGCCTGATCCAGGATCCGCAGGCGGGCGCCCTGGAGATGGACCGGCTGGTCAACGCGCTGACTGTCGGCGAGACCTACTTTTTCCGCGACGCCGGCCAATTCAATGCCCTCTACGATCACATTCTGCCCGACATCATCGAGCGGCGCCGGTCGGTCCGCGTCCTGCGCCTGTGGAGCGCCGGCTGCGCCAGCGGCGAGGAGCCCTATTCGCTGGCCATGATGGTTCGCGACCTGCTGCCCGACGCGGACGATTGGGTTGTTACCATCCTCGGCAGCGACGTCAACGCCGAGGCCTTGCAGCGCGCCCGCACCGCCGAGTACGGCGAATGGGCCTTTCGCGAAGAGCGGGCCCGGGAAGCACGCTCTCGCTTTTTCGAGCAGAGGGAAAAGCGCTGGATCCTCCGTCCCGAGGTGCAGCGCATGGTGACCTTCCAGCGCCTCAACCTCGCCGGCACCGATTTTCCCAGCTTTGCAACCAACACCGCCCTCATGGACCTCGTGCTCTGCCGCAACGTGACGATCTATTTCAGCCAGGCGGCCACGCGCCGCGTGGTCAACCGCCTGTACGAGGCCCTGGTGGACGGAGGCTGGCTCGTGGTGGGCCACGCGGAGCCTTCGCCAGGCACCTACCACCGCTTCCAGGTCCACACGTTTCCAGATGCAGTCATCTTCCGGCGTCCCTACAACGGGGTGGTGGCGCCCGCTGCCTGGGAGGCCGCGGCGCGGCAACGGCCAGGACAACCGCGGAAAGAGTTCCTGCAGCCCACCCGCACCTCCCAGGCGGCGCTTTCACAGGCGGTCACGCCTGCCCCGGAGACTCCCCCACCGGGGCAGGCACCCGCCGCTCCCCTGCGGCCGGAAAGCGAGGGGGACCCGGTGCAACAGGCCCGCGAGCTCCTGGAGTTCGGCCATGTCGAAGAGGCGCGCAGCCTGCTCTTGCGCGCCGCCAGCAACCGCCCTGGCAGTGCCGAGTGCTGCGTACTTCTCGGCCAGGTCTATGCCAACCTGGGCCACTGGCAAGAGGCCGAACGCTGGTGCGAGGAGGCCATCGACCTGGACTGCCTCACCATCGACGCCTACTATACCCTGGCCCTTGTGCTCCAGCACCAGGGCAGGCTGGACGAGGCCCTGGTGGCCATGAGAAAGGTGGTCTACATTGACCGCCACTCTATCCTGGGCTACTTTGGGCTGGCGGATCTGTATCACAGCCGCGGCGAGCTGCCCCAGGCTCTAAAGGCGCTGGAGAATGCCCGGCGATTGCTCGACCTTCACCCGCCGGACGAGGTCCTGCCCGGCTCGGGGGGCATCACCGCCGCCCGCCTGCGGGAAACGGTCGTGCGCCAGCAACGCCAGTGGCGAGCCCAGGCCAGCCCCGGCAGCATCCGCAAGCACGAAGGAAAGGAACGGTACCCATGAGCAACACCGCCGATGAGCAGACGCTCCAGGCGCTACGATATCGTGTTGCCGAGCTGGAAGCGCTCCTGGAGGGGGCGACGCGGTCCGAACAGGAACAGCGCGCCGAGCGCGAGCGCTCGGAGGCCGAAGGGCTGCGCCTCCAGCAAGAAGTCATCGAGGCGCAGCAGCGGGCTATCCAGGAGCTGTCCACACCCGTTATCCCCATCGTCGACACTCCGAGGGGCGGCGTCCTGGTCATGCCCCTCATCGGCAGCATCGACTCGCTGCGCGCCAAGGACATCATGCGCGTCCTCCTGGCCGGCATCAACCAGCACCGCGCCCGCGTGGTCATCCTGGATATCACCGGGGTGCCCATCGTCGACTCGGGCGTGGCCAACCACCTGAACAAGACCATCAAGGCGGCCCGGCTCAAGGGCACGCAGGTCATTGTCACAGGGATCACCGAGGCGGTGGCCGAAACCATTGTCGACCTCGGAATCGATTGGTCTGGTATCCAGACGCTGGGCGACCTCCACGGTGGGCTGCGAGCAGCCCTGGCCAGCCTGGGCTACCGCATCACTGCCATCTCATAGTAGCAGACACAACAGCACGCAAGGGAGGAAGAAATGGCCAAGCGCCCCAAGAGCGCACCACAGCCCGAGGGCGATGATACACCGGCAATTGCCAGCCTGCAACAGATGATCAAGGAGCTTGAGGAGCAGCGCGCCTTTTTCCGCCAGGTCATCGATATGAACCCCAACCTGATCTTTGTCAAGGATCGGGAGGGCCGTTTTGTGCTGGCCAACGAAGCCCTGGCCCGCATCTATGGCACCACCACCGAAGACGTGGTCGGCAGGACCGACGCCGATTTCGCCCCCGAGGAACAGGCGAAGCAGTTTCATCTGGACGACCTGGAGATCATGGATTCGCTCCAGGAGACGCTCATTCCCGACCGGCCCCTGACCGACTCGGAGGGCAACATCCATTGGATGCAGGCCACCAAGCGGCCCATCATCGACCCCGACGGCGTCGCCCGGCGAGTCCTGGGGGTCTCGGTCGACGTCACCGAGCGCAAGCGAATGGAAGAGAGCATCCGCCAGTCGCTGGCACAGCGCGTGCGCCAGGTCGAGACCGGAACCGAGATTGCCCAGGAGATCGCCATGGCCCCCGCCCTGGACGAGCTCTACCGCCGTGTAGTGACCCTCGTCAAGGAGCGCCTGGGCTACTATCACGTCCAGATCTTTCGCCACGACAAAAGCGCGGGCAGCATGGTCGTCGTGGAGGGCTTTGGCCAGCCCGGCCACAAGATGAAGGCCGCCCAACACCGGCTGCCCTACGGCCGGGGCGTCGTCGGGACGGCGGCGGCCACCGGGAAGCCCGTCCTGGCTACCGATGTGCGCCAGGACCCCAACTGGCTGCCCCACCCCGACCTGCCCGACACCTGCGGAGAGCTTGCCGTCCCCATCAAGATGCGCGACGAGGTGCTGGGCGTCCTGGACGTTCAGAGCGACCGGCCCGGCGCCCTGGGCGAAGAGGACGAGGTCCTGCTCGTGGGGCTGGCCGGCCAGATCGCCATCGCCATCGAGGGCACGCGCCTGGCCGAAGAAACCCAGGCCACCATGGCCGAGCTGCAGCAGTCGCAGCGCTTCCTGGACACCCTCCTCCACAACCTGCCCAACCCGGTGTTTGTCAAGGACAGCAGCGGTGTGTACATCGAGTGCAACCAGGCCTATCTCGACTTCCTGGGGCGCACAAAGGACGAGGTCCTGGGCAAGACGGTCTATGATGTTTTCGACGACGCGGAGCTCGTGGACAAGTATCACGCCATGGACGAGGCCCTCCTCGCCAATCCCGGCGTCCAGACCTATGACGCCACGCTGCGCCACGCCGACGGCACAATGCACGCAGTCATCTTTAACAAGGCGACCTTTGCCGACGCCGACGGCAGCCTGCGGGGGCTCATCGGCGTGGTGCAGGACATCACCGAGCGCAAGCAAGTCGGGATGCGCATCGAGGCCGAGGTCGAGGAACGCACCCGCCAGGCTGTCCACGCCCAGGAAGAGCTGCGGCGGGTCAACCGGGCCCTCACGGTCCTCAGCCGTTGCAACCAGGCCGCCATGCGGGCCAAGAGCGAGGACGAGCTCCTCAACGCCGTCTGCCAGATCGTGGTGGACGCCGGCCAGTACATCATGGCCTGGATCGCCTCCGTGGAACACGATGAGGCCAAATCCATCCACCCCCTGGCCAGGGCCGGCGCCGACGACGGGTACCTGGAGACCATCAAGCTTACCTGGGCCGACGCGCCGATGGGCTCCGACGCATCCCTGGGTCGCGGCCCGGTGGGCAAGAGCATACGCTCGAGGCAGCCCACCATCGTGCGCAACACCAGCCAGGACGCGGACCTCGGGCCCTGGGGCCACGAAGCCCGGAAGCGAGGCTTTAACTCCATCATTGCCCTGCCCTTGCTCTCTGAAGGCGAGCCCTTTGCTGCCCTGACGATCTATGCCCGGGAGATCGACGCCTTTGACGCCCGCGAGGTCGAGCTGCTGGTCGACCTGGCCAACAGCCTGTCCTACGGCGTCCTCGCCCTGCGGAGCAGGCGCGAGACGGAGCGCCTCCAGCAAGAGATCCTCGAGGCCCAGCAGCGGGCCATACAGGAGCTGTCCACGCCCGTCATCCCCATCATGGACCGCATCCTGGTCATGCCCCTCATCGGCAGTATCGACTCGCTGCGCGCCAAGGACATCATGCGCGTCCTCCTGGCCGGCATCAGCCGCCACCGGGCCAGGGTGGTCATCCTGGACATTACCGGCGTGCCCCTGGTGGACTCGGGCGTGGCCAACCACCTCAACAAGACGATCCAGGCCGCCCGCCTGAAGGGTGCCCGGACCATCATCACCGGCGTCTCGGACGCGGTGGCCGAAACCGTGGTCGACCTCGGCATCGACTGGAGCGGTATCGAAACCCTCTCCGACCTCCAGACTGGTCTCATCGCCGCCCTGCAAGGCCTCGGCGTGCGACTGGCCCCGGTGGCCGCGTAGGAGCGCGCTTCATGGAAACGTCGATGATCCAGAAACTGGAAAATCTGCTCCTCGTGTCGGTGCCGCGCGACCTGATGGACAACGAGGTGCTGCAGCTCCGCCGCCAGGTGGCCCAGAGGGTACGCCAGCATCACTCGCGCTGGGTTCTCCTCGACTTTGCCCAGGTCGACATCTGCGACAGCTTCTTTGGGCGCTTTATCCAGAGCATGGCCCACATGACCGCCCTCATGGGAGCCGAGGTCATTGTCTCCGGCCTGCAAGACGCCGTGGTCGAGACCCTGGTGGACCTGGGCATGACCCTTCCCAGTATCCACGCCGTCCTCGACCTGGACGACGCGGTCGAGCTGAGCCGCCAGGCCGATGAGGATAGCCTCGACCACTGGCTCCATGCCCCTGGAACCCAGGCACAGGTGGCCGACTACTCCGATCTTGCCCCCGGCGAGGGGCACGCCATCGGAGACGGGACCATCCCCTGGCAGCTCGAGGTGTAGTATGGCGGGCGACAACTCGGACGAGAAGCGCACCGACCTGCTAATCCGCGACATGGTCGAGGTCGTGAAGGCCCGGCGCCGCGGGCTGGAGCTGGCATTGGCCATGGGCTTTAACACGCCAGAGGCGACCAAGATCGCCGTCGTGATCTCGGAGCTGGCCCGCAACATCTTGAACTATGCCGGCCAGGGGACCATCACCCTCATCGTCCACGGCTACCCGGAGCCTTGCTTCGAGATCGTGGCCCGTGATAGGGGGCCCGGCATCGCCGATATTCCCCGGGTGCTGGCCGGCGGCTATTCGACGTCCGGCGGGCTGGGGAAAGGCATCTCCGGCTCCCGCCGGCTCATGGACGTCTTTGTCGTCAATTCTACGCCAGGGTTCGGGACGACCATCAAGGCCGTCAAGAGACTGCGGTGAATGGTGAGTGTGACAGGCTATGAGCACGTTTGAGTGGCCGGCGACGCCGTCGCCCATGGACCAGGGCCTGACGGTCCACGTCGAGCGCGAAAGCGACGTGGTCCTCGCCTGCCAGAAGGGGCGGGGACTGGCTGCCCGCCTTGGTTTTGGCGCCGGCGACCAGGTGGCCATCTCTATTGCCATCTCGGAGGTGGCCCGCAACATTATCGTCCACGCCGGCCAGGGCCACATCTCGTTTTACAGTGCCGAGGGCAACGGCCGCGGGCGCCTCGGCATCGTCGTCGTAGCACGCGACCAGGGGCCGGGCATCGCCGACCTCGAGCGGGCCATGCAAGACGGCTACTCCACCAGCGGCGGCCTGGGGGTGGGCCTTTCGGGCGCCAAACGACTCACCGACGAGTTCCACGTCGTGTCTCGACTTGGGGCGGGCACGACCGTGACCCTGGTCAAGTGGCTGCCATGAACGCCGAAACGAGGGTGCCCTTCGACTGGGCCGCGGCCACGCAGGCGGCAGGCAACGACTCGTTCTCGGGCGATCAGTACCTGGTGCAGCCAGCCGGCAACCGCGTGTTGCTGGCCGTAGTCGACGGATTGGGCCACGGTGAAAAAGCGGCCGAGGTGGCCGAAATGGCAATCGCCGTGCTGCGCGACCACGCCCACGAACCGCCGGAGGCCCTCTTCCAGCGTTGTCACCGCAGACTAATCGGCAGCCGCGGCGTGGTCATGAGCCTGGCCTCCGTGGACGTCGCCGACGGTCGCCTGACCTGGCTGGGTGTCGGCAACGTGGAGGGCATCCTTCTGCGGGCCGATGTCAGCCAACGCCGGGAAGCGATCTTGCTGCGCGGCGGCATCGTCGGCTATCGGCTGCCGGCCCTGCATCCCACGACGCTCTCCCTGGCCCGGGGCGACGTTCTGCTTCTGGCCACCGACGGGCTGCGCAGCGCCTTTGCCCGGGACATCGAACCCGGCCGCTCCGCAGCCGAGATGGCCGACGATCTGCTGGCTCGCTACCTGCGGGGCAACGACGACGCCCTGATCCTCGTCGCCCGCTACCTGGGGGCCGAGCCCGGGGCGCCGTAATCCCATTCGGGGGGACATGATGGAGACCAGGATGATCGATCCAGCCTGCGACGAAATCGAGCAAATCTGGGCGCGCCGGGCCGAGGACATGGCCCGCGTGCCGCCCCAGGAGCCGGCGGGTGGCAAGATCGAGGCCCTGGTCGTTCGCCTGGGCACCGAGAACTATGCCTTTGACGCGCGGCTGGCCCGCGACATACGCCCCCGCGGCCGCATCACCCCGGTTCCCGGCGTGCCCGACTGGGTGGCGGGCGTCACCAGCCGCCGCGGCCAGATCCTCTCCGTCCTGGACCTGGCCCGTTTTCTGGGCTTGCCCGGCGAGGCCAGCGCCAACGAGCGGCCCATGGTGACGGTCAACGCGGCGGACATGGAGCTGGTGCTCCTGATCGACCAGGTCGTGGCCGTCGAAATGCTGCCCCTGGCCCACGTCCGCGAGCCGGTCGGCACCATGGTCGCCCTGCCCGACGAGTACGTCCGGGGTGTCGTCGAGCGGGGCGCGGGACTGCTGGTGCTTCTCGAGCTGCCCACCCTCCTCGCCGACCAACGGCTCATTATTCAGCAGGAGGTTGCCTGATGTCTGACTCAAAACTCATCGCGGCCCTGCGCCCCCCTACCTGGGACGACGAAGACAAGACCCGGGCCGCGGCACTGCTGCACACCGTCTCCCTTGGATTCCTGGGCATCCTGATCATCAGTCTTTTGCCCATCGCCCTCGAGGACACCACCGGGATGACAGCCCTGACCGGTCTCTTTCTGATCTGCCTGATCCTCGTCGTGCAGGTCCTGATGCGCCGGGGCCAGGTGCGCGCCGGCGCGCTCCTCTTTGCCGGCTTGCTGTGGCTGGTCATCACCGCCATCAACCTCCTGGCCGGCGGCCTGATGGCCACGCCCTTGAGCACCTACGTCCTCGTCATCCTCGTCGCCGCGCTCCTGGCGGGCCGCCGCTGGGGATACCTGGCCGCCGTCATCAGCGTCCTGGCAGCCCTCGCCTTCTGGTACGTGGACGTCAACCACTATATCGAGCCCATCTGGGGCATGTCCCGGGCGGTGACCATGATGGTCCACGGCGTCCAATTCCTCCTCGTGGCCTTTCTCATCGACCTCGCCGTGCGCGGCATGGAGGGCGCCCTCCAGCGGGCCCGCCTCAGCAATGCCGACCTGCAGCAGGCCCAGAAAACGCTCACCGAACGGATCCGCGTGGAGGAAGAGCAGCGCACCCAACTCGAGTCCCTGATGCAGAGCGAGCAGGAACAGCGCGCCAGGCTGCAACAGGTGCTCAGGGAGGTCCGCGACGCCGCCGGAAGGCTGAACAGCGCCGTGGCCGAGATCCTGGCCGCCAGCAGCCAGCAGCTTGCGGGCACCAGCGAGCAGTCGGCTGCCATCTCCCAGGCGACGACGACCGTCGACGAGGTCAAGGTCATCGCCGACCAGTCGGTCAGGCGCGCCCAGGAGGTGGCCGAAGCTGCCCAGCGCACTGTCCAGATCTCGCGGGCCGGCCGCCAGACCGTCGACGAGACCGTGGCCAGCATGGGGCGCATCCGCCAGCGCGTCGAGGACATTGCCGACAACATCCTCGCCCTTTCGGGCCACACCCAGCAGATCGGCAAGATCATTGCCACGGTGAACGAGATCGCCGCCCAGTCCAACATGCTGGCCCTCAACGCTGCCGTGGAGGCCGCCCGGGCCGGCGAGCACGGCAAGGGCTTTGCCGTCGTGGCCCAGGAAGTGCGCAGCCTGGCCGAGCAGTCGCGGCAAGCGACGGAGCAGGTGCGGGTAATACTGGAGGATATCCAGCGAGCCACCAACGCCACGGTCATGACCACGGAGGATGGCACCAAGGAGGTGGACGCCGGCGTCAACCTGGCCCGCCAGACGGGCGAGGCCATCGGCCAGTTGACCCTGGTCATCGACGAGTCGTCGCAGGCAGCCATGCAGATGGTGGCCGGCGGGCGGCAGCAAGCCACGGGCATCGAACAGATCGCCCTGGCCATGAAGAACATCAACCAGGCCACGGCCCAGGGCCTGGCCAGCACGCGCCAGACCGAGAGCGCCGCCCGCGACCTGAGCGAGCTGGCGCAGCACCTGGCATCGACGGTCGAGGAGCACAGGCTCTAGACGGGCCGCGAATCGGAGGAGGACGAACCGGTGGGCCGCAGCGCCAAGATCCGGGAGCAACTTATCAGCACCTTCCGCGCCGAGCTGGTCGAGCACGTCCAGGTGATGACCGACGGCCTGCTCTCGCTGGAGCAGGGCCGCGTCCCGGATCAGGAGCGCGCTTCCACCCTGGAGACCATCTTTCGCGCGGCCCACAGCCTGAAAGGTGCCGCCCGGGCCGTAAATGTCACCGTCGTCGAGCAGTTGGCCCATTCGCTGGAGGGTGTCCTCGACGGCATGCAGCGTGAGGTCATCCAGCCCAGCGCCGGGCTGTTCACGGCGTGCTACCGCGCCCTCGACGCCATCCAGGCCGTCCAGGCCGCCTACGAAGCCGGCGAGACGACGCCGCCCCTGGAGTCGGTCATCGCCCTGGCCGACCTGGAGGCCTTTCGCACCCGGCCCCGCACGGCGGCCCTCGCCGACCAGGAAAAGACCATTGAGGCGCCGCCACCCCCTCCGGCCACCCCTGGCGGCACTCTCCCCGAAGAGACCGTCCGCGTCAGCGTGGCCAAGCTGGACATCCTCCTGGCCCACATCAGCGAGCTCCTCATGGCCCGCATGCGGGCGATGGAGCGCCTGGAACAGATCCGGCGCATCGAGGCCCTCTCCTCCACCTGGCAGAAGGACTGGCAGACGCCGCGCGGCACCAGCTTTCTGGCCGGCCAGGAGGTGGCCCGTGGCGACAAAGCGTGGAACCAGATGCTGGGCTGTGCGGCCAAAAGCCAGGAACGCGTGCGCCGCATGGCCGATTTGACGGCCGAGCTCGCCCGCCAGTGGTCCGACGACACGCTCCAGCTCTCCCTCGTCGTCGGCGAGCTGGAGGAAGAGGTCAAGCGCGTGCGCATGCTCCCCCTGCACACCATCACCGCGCCCTTTGGCCGCATGGTGCGCGACCTGGCCCAGGCCGCCGGCAAGGAGGCGATCCTCGAGATCGAGGGCGGCGACACCGAGCTCGACAAGCAGGTGTTGGAGCAGATCAAGGACCCCCTGGTCCACCTGCTGCGCAACGCCATCGACCACGGCATCGAGACACCCCAGGAGCGGGAAGCCAGCCAGAAGCCCCGCGTGGGGCGCGTCAAGCTGAGCGCCGGCCAGCAGGGCCAGACCGTCGTCGTGCGGCTCGCCGACGACGGCGCCGGCCTCGATTACCAGGCACTGCGCAATGCCCTCACCCGCCAGGGCCGGCGCGATGCGCCGGACCTCGAGGAGGACGCGCTCCAGGACCTTGCCTTTAGCGCGGGCGTGTCCACCAGCCCCATCATCACCGATATTTCGGGCCGCGGCATCGGCCTGGCCGTCGTCCGCCGCAACGTCGAAGCCCTCCACGGCCGGGTCGAGGTCTCCACCGAAGAGGGCAAGGGCACCCAATTCACCCTGATCCTGCCCCTCACCCTGACCAGCGCCCGCGGGCTCCTGGTGCGCGCCGCCGGCCAGGTGCTGGCCATTCCTGTCAGCGAGGTGGAGCGCATCGTTGCCCTGCGGCCAGGCGACGTCTTTGCGCTGGAGGGGCAGCCCGCCATCCGCGTCGACGGTCGCCCGGTGACCCTGGCACGCCTGGACGAGATCCTGGGGCTGCCGCCACAGTCCGAGGCCGGGCAGGGGGACAACACCCCGGCCGTGGTGGTCTCGGCCGCGGAACGCTGGCTGGCTCTGGCCGTCGACGAGCTGCCCGGCGAGCAAGAGATGGTCATCAAGGGTATGGGCCGCCAGCTTTGCCGCGTGGCCGGCATCGCCGGCGCCACGGTCCTGGGCAACGGCGACGTCGTTCTCATTCTCAGCGTTCCCGATCTCTTGAAAATGGCCTCGCGCGCCCACCGGCAGCCCGTCCTTGACCCTCCGTCGACGGAGGAGGCGACGCGACCGCGGCGAATCCTCGTCGTGGACGACTCGCTTACCACCCGCACCCTGGAGAAAAACATCCTGGAGGCCGCGGGCTATTACGTCACGCTGGCCACCGACGGCCAGGAGGCGCTGGCGGCCATGGCCGGCGAGGTGCCCGACCTCATCATCTCGGACATTCTCATGCCGCGAGTAGACGGCTTTCAGCTCACCCGGCGCCTCAAGAGCGACGAGCGAACGGCCCACGTGCCCATCATCCTGGTTTCGTCCCTCGACTCGCCGGCGGACAAGGCACGGGGCATCGAGGCCGGCGCCGACGCGTACATCGTCAAGGGACGTTTCGACCAGGGCAACCTGCTCGAGACCATCGAGCAGTTGACGTGAGGGGGCAGGCATAGAGATGAGCCCACCAAAACCCATCGAGGTCATCGTCGTCGACGATTCCCCCACCGTCCGCCAGCTCCTGGTGGCCATTCTGCAAGAGGCCCCCGGCATTCAGGTCGTGGGCGTGGGTACCAATGGCTACGACGCCGTGCGCCTGGCAAAGCGTATGCGTCCCAGCGTCATCACCATGGACGTGCGCATGCCCGGCATGGACGGGCTGGAAGCGACGCGCCAGATCATGCGCCAGGTGCCGACACCCATCGTCATCGTCAGCGGGACGCTGCTCCAGCCAGAGGTCGACATCACCTTCGAGGCCCTGCGGGCCGGCGCCCTGACGGTCGTTCACACCCCCGGCCTGGCCGACCCGGCGGGCTGCCAGCGGTTCGTCCAGGCGGTGCGCCTCATGGCCGGGGTTCCGGTGGTGCACCACTGGGGCGAGGAGATGCTCCTCTCTCCTGTACCGCCGGTGCCCCCCGCCCCCTTGCCCCCCAGCAACGGAGAGCGCGACCTGGAGGTGGTGGGCATCGCCGCGTCCACCGGCGGGCCGGCAGCCCTGGCTACCATTCTTGCTTCCCTGCCCGCCGACTTTCCCCTGCCCATCCTGGTCGTGCAGCACGTGGCGCGGGGCTTTGTCGCTGGCCTGGCCGAGTGGCTCAACGGCGAGACGGCGCTTCGGGTCCGCGTGGCCGACCACGGCGACCAGATGCAGCCGGGAACGGTCGTCCTGGCTCCCGACGATTACCACCTCCAGGTGACTTCGGCCGGCGTGTTGGAGCTGTGCCACGAGCCACCATACCACGGCCTGCGTCCCTCGGCCAACGTTCTCTTTCGCTCCCTGGCCTACGCCTACGGCCCCCACGCCCTGGGCATCATCCTTACCGGCATGGGCGATGACGGGGCCGAAGGCTTGAAAGCCCTCAAGCTGGCAGGCGGTGCCACCATCGGCCAGGATGAGGCGAGCTGCGTCGTCTATGGCATGCCCCGCGAAGCGGCAGCCCTGGGTGCCGTCCAGCGGGCCATGGCCCCGGCCGAGATCGGCCGGGCACTGGCCCGCCTGGCACCCATCTGCGAAGGACAAGAGGTGGAAACTGCCTATGAATGACATCCAGTCTCTCGCCATCGAAAACCAACTTGACATCATCGAAGCGCGCATGCGCGTGCGCCTTCTGGCACGCGACAGCGGGCTTGATCTCTTTGACCAGGCGCGGATCTCCCTGGCCACCTCCACCCTGGCAATCATCCTGGGGTTGGAAAAGGCAGGTACGGGCATTATCACCATGCACCGCCTGGTGGAGGCCGGGAGGACGGGGGTCCGGGTAGTTTGTATAAAGCACCGCGCCTCACAGCGCGATCTGGCGGCCGGCGTCCTCGACGACGCCCGGCGCATGGTCGACGAGCTACGGGTGGAAGAACGGCCCGAAGGCAGCGTTCACGTCAGCCTGGTCAAGTGGGCAGGCCGCAGCAGGCGACTGGATTCCCTGGCCGGCGCCCTTCAGGCGGCGAGCCCCCTCCGCGACTGACGAGGCAGCAAAGGAGAAAGATTCGTGGCAGAAGATAGAGAGGGCCAGAAAAGCATTCTTGTCGTCGAAGACAGCACCACCCAGGCGCTCCACCTCCGCGCCCTCCTGGAGCGCGCGGGCCTCCAAGTCCTTTGGGCCAGGGATGGCATGGAAGGCATCCGGCTGGCCCAGGCCGAAAGCCCGGACCTCATCGTCCTCGACATCCAGATGCCCGACATGGATGGGTTCGAGGTTTGCCAGAGATTGAAAGAATCCGACGCCACCGCCCAGATCCCGGTGATTATGTTCACTCGCTGCGACGACGCCAAGTCGGTCCTGTCGGGCTTTGAGAGAGGAGCCGTCGACTACATCCCCAAGGACGCCTTTGCCGAGGCCGTGCTCGTCGAGACCCTGCGGCAGATGGGCTTTCTACCGGGGGGCGAGCCCGAGGAGTGAGGCCGCGGCCTCAGGGCGCCGGAGCAGTCGAAAAGAGATAGCCCTGGCCGCGCAGAGTTCGCACCCAGCGAGGGCGCCCCGGGTCGAACTCGACCTTTTTGCGCAGCCGCGAAATGTGGGGCCGTACGATATCCTGCGCCTCGCGCTCGTCCACGTCGTAGCCCAGGGCCCGGGCCAGTTGTCGACAGGAGAAGGGGCGGTCGGGCCGCTCCATGAGAAAAGCGAGGAGCACCGACTCGTACTCGGTCAGCTCCGCATCCAGGCTGCGCCCTTCTTCCTCGCCATCGAGCCCCTCGCTACCCGCCACGACCACCAGCCGCTTGACGCGATCGAACGAAATGGGGCCGCTCCGCAAAAAGCGCTCGCCGGCCAGGTGCGACGCCCCGGACTTCAGGGCATCCTCGGCTTGAAGGGCGGCCAGCGCCTCGGCCATGACCTGGATGAGGTGCTGCCGGCGCAGGCGCTCTCTCTGCCGCTCCAGGGCGCGCGCCACGGCCGCCTCTATGTCGTGGATGGTCGAGGGCTTGAGCAAATAGTCCACGGCACCTGCCCGCACGGCCTCAACGGCGCTGTGCACCGTGGCGTGGGCCGTGAAGACAATGATCAGCAGGTTGGGATGCCTCTCCTGGACACGGGCCATGACCTCCACGCCGTCCATCCCCGGCATGCGGAGATCCAGGAGCATCAGGTCGTAGGGCCGGGCCGCGAGGAGCTCCAGGGCCTGCGCGCCCGAGGCAGCGGCCTCGGCCTCGTAGCCGCTCAGGCCCAGCGCCCTGGCCACCGCCCGCCTGGTCGTCGGCTCGTCGTCGACCACCAGGATGCGCGCCTTGGGGATGGGCAATGCCTCTGGCCTTGGCATCAAAGCGCCTCCTGCGCGGGTGCCAGCGGCAGCGAGACGGTAAAGACGGCGCCCCCCGCCGGGATGTTGGCAGCCGAAATACTGCCTCCCTGCTGCTGGATGATGTTGTAGCTGACCGCCAATCCGAGTCCCGTGCCATACTCCTTGGTGGTATGGAAGGGCTGGAACAGCGTCGCCAGCGCCGCGGCAGAGAGCCCGGCGCCCGTGTCCGTAAACTCGATCTCCACGGCGTTGCCTGCCCCTCGGGCGGCGATGCGCAACTGCCCGCCGTCTGGCATGGCCTCGATGGCGTTGATGATCAGGTTGAGAAAGACCTGCGCCACCTCGCCGTGGGAGGCCTGGACGAGGGGCAGCCCCTCGGGCAGGTCGAGTTGAATGTCAATGTGGCTCTGTTCGAGCTGCTTGTCGGCCAGGGCCAGGGCATAGCGGACCACGTCGGCGGCCGACACCGGCTGCCGCTCGGAGCGCGGCGGACGGGCAAAGTCGAGGACCCGGCCGGTGACGTCCATCAGGCGCCGCACCTCCTGGCGGACCGCCTCCAGGTACTCCTCCTGTTCCCCCGGGCTCAGGGGATAGTCGAGCACCAGCTCGATGCTGCTGCCGATGGATTGCAGGGGATTGTTGATCTCGTGGGCAAGGGCGGCGGCCAACTGGCCCATGGCCGCCAGTCGCTCGGTGTGCAGCAGTCTCTGCTCCATCTGCCGCCGCTCGGTCACGTCGCGAGCGATGGCCAGCACAGCCATGTCGCCCTCGTACTCGATGAGCCGGCTGCTCAGCTCGGTGGGTATCGGCGTTCCGTCGGAACGGAGGTGGACCGTCTCGAAAAAGTGATGTCCGTGCTGGCGCAGCTCCTCCATCCTCTCCTGGAACCAACCGGCGTAGGGCGGCGATTCGAGGTCCGCCGGCGCCATCTGCAGCAGCTCCTTCAGCTCGTAGCCCAGGCGATCGCAGGCCAGGCGGTTGGCGGCCAGGAGGCGGCCGTTCAGGTTATAGATCAGGATGGCGTCGCCGGCGCTCTCAAAGAGGGTCCGATAGCGCGCCTCCGAGCGGCGCAGCGCTTCCTCGGCCGCCTTGCCCTCGCTGATGTCCACCACCTGCCCGATAAAGTACAGGGGGTCGCCCTGGGCATCGCGCGCCAGGCCAACCTGCAGGATGGCATAGACCAGCTCGCCCGACCTTGTCAGAAACCGCTTTTCCAGGCGAAAGCCCGGGATCTCGCCGCGCAGTGTCTTCTGGCGCAGCTCCAGGTTCAAGGGCAGGTCCTGGGGCAGGGTTACGTCCATGAACGACATATTCGCCAGCTCTTCGGAGCTGTAGCCGAGGGTTTTCCGGTGGGCTTCGTTCACGCGCAGGTAGCGCCCCTCCAGGTTCGTGATGGCCATGCCGATGGGCGCCTGCTCGAAGAGCAAGCGGAAGGCGGCCTCGCTGCGCCGCAGCGATTCCTCCGCCTGGCGGCGCTCGGCCAGCTCGCGCTGCACCGCCTCGTACAGGCGGGCATTGTCCACGGCGATGGACGCCAGCTCCGCGAAGCGGCTCAGGAGGGCGATCTCGTCAAAGTGGAAGCCGCCCTTTTCCACCTCGGCGGCCACGCCGAGCACGCCCGCCACCTGGCCCTGGGCCAGGAGGGGCACCGCCACCCGCGATCGGCGCGCTGACCCGCCCGGCGCATCGCGGGCCAAATCGTCGCCGTCGCTGGCTGCCACCAACGAGCGCCCCGTCTGCCACACGTGCCCGGCCAGGCCCTGCCCGCGGCGCAGCCGGCGGCCCCGGTGAGCAGCATAGGCACCCAGCCCCACCTGGAGCTCCATCTCGCCGCCTCCCGGCTCCAGCAGGTAGAGAAACCCGTGGGGCGCGCCCAGCAAGGCTGCGGCCCGCTCCACGATGGTCGTCAGCAGAGCCGGCAGCTCTCGCCGGGCGATGAGGCCCAGGGCCGTTTCGTGCAAGACGGCCAGGTACTCGGTCTGCAGTCGCAGCTCGCCGTCGACGCGCTTGCGCTCGGTCACGTCGTTGACTACCGCCACGATGCGCTTCACAGCACCGTTTTCGATCAGGGGATAGGCGGAACAGCGGTAGAACCCGCACATCGAGGGAATCTCTTGCTCGACGTGCTCCTCGTGGTGACTGCGTAAGGCGTAGAAGGCGGGACATCCTTCGGGGGGTGCATCCGTCTTATGGATCAGCTCGAAACAAGGCCGGCCCGTCAGTGCCTCCAGCGACGTACCCAACCACGTAGCGAGCGTGCAGTTCGCGCGCAGCACATTCAGGTTGGCGTCCAGGATCATGATACCGTTGCCAACAGCGTCGAATGCCGCCTGCCAATCGCCGTCAGCGTAGCTGGCCGCAGCGGGTTCCTGCATCGTGCCATCTCTCCAGTGAGGAAGCTGCAATAGGGCGATTATACCACCGGCTCTCGAATTGGGCAAGCCGGAGCACACTCGGCGGGACAGCCAGCCCCATCACCCTCCCCGTGTCGTCCTTGCCCGAGCCCAGGCCGTTCCTCGCCCGAACAGGCACTATATATAGTACTTTACAATAGCTGCTGCTCTACATCTCGTATCTGCCACTTGACAATTTCCGCAAATCGCGCTATCATCCTTCCGCCACGCACTGCTCGTTACCTGACAAGCAGTAGGACGACGACCCATGCGTCTGGCAGCAGGGTTCCGGTTACCCGGAAGCCGGAGGTAGGACCCGCCAGGCTCTCCTCCGCGCCTCTCTTGAACGTCTGCTCTGGCTCCGGGCTTTGCCTATCGAGTCGCCATGGGCGGCGACGATTGTCGTGAGCGATGCGCAAGCTCCTGTACTTTGTTGTTCTTCTTCTGCTGGCACCGTTGTTCTGGACCTTTGGACGCGAAGGGGTCCGGTTCCTCAAGGCGGTGTTCCCTTTCGACGCGACCCAGTGGTTCCTCGCCGGCGCCTTTCTGTCTTTGCTGATCTGCCTCCTGCTCCTGCGTGACAGGTTGGGATTCCTTCAGGTACTGTTGCACGAGCTGGAGCACGCCATCGTATTCTTTCTTTTCACCTTCCGCTGGCCCGACAGTATGGAGGTTACACCTCCCAATGGAGTAACCGGATGGGTCGGCGTCAATCGGTGGCTCCTATTTTGGTTCGCTCCCTTGCTGTCCTTGGCGCCTTATTACTTTCCTCTGCTCACGATTCCCTTTCTCCTACTCAAGGCACTGGCCGCCCTGGCCTTCACCCTGCTGGAGATGCCCTTCCCGGGATTTCTGGCAGCGGCCCTCGATCTGCTCATCGGCTTGACGCTGACGCTCCACATCTTGTGCACCCTCAAAGAGTTCCGTGCCTCTCAGCCCGACATCCGCGATTTGGGGCTCATAGTCTCCTTCGTCACAACCCTTTTCCTGAACTTTCTGTTCGTGTTGCTCAGCATCACAGTCGTCACCGGCCGCTATGCCGAGTTCCTGGCATACGTGAAGTCCACCTTCCCGGTGGCGGTAGACGCCTACAAAGCATCATTCGCATGGCTGAAAGAGCACGTGCCCCCTGCGCTCCAGGCACTGCGGCAGGTCATCAAGGGCCTGCTGTAACACACCTAACCCCCCAGCCCCCTTCCCGACACGGGAAGGGGGAGCAACTCCCCTCCCCTCGCAGGCACCCGTCCTGCACCGTCCCGACACTTGCACCTGCGCGCAGTGCAGGTGTGGCCCGGCGTCGGGAACGGCGGACGGTGTCGGGAGGAGGGGCCGGGGGAGAGGTCACACCTGCGCCCAGCCGTTGCGGCGAGCGCTGCGCATGACGGCCTCGATGGCTTCCATGTTGGCCACGGCGTCCGCCAGCGGTGTCGGCACCGGCCGGTCCTCCAGGACCGCCAGGGAAAAGGCGTCGCCCTGGAGAGTATAGTGGTCCACCGGGTCAAAGACGATCTCTTGCACCCCGCCCTCTCGCTGGTGCCAGATCCGCGTGGGCTTGTCCGGTGAGGGGTTGAACGGGATCTCGAGCTCGATCCGCCCCTCCGTGCCCATGACCTGAACGCGCTGGTAATAGCCCAACTGCGTGGCGCACGTAAAGGCCGAGGAGCGGCCGCCAAAGTCCAGGATGCCCGTGGTGAGACGATCCACCTGGAACTGCGGATCGATCTCCATGAGGCCCACCACCCGTTCGGGCTCGCCGTCGAACAACCAGCGCGCCAGCGAGATGCAGTAGCAACCGATGTCCATGAGGGCGCCCCCGCCCACGTCTGCCCGGTTGCGAATGTTGTTCGGATCGACGTTATAGTAGGCAAACACCGAGTCGATGGAGCGCAGCTCTCCGATGTCGCCTTCCTGCACAACCTGCCTGGTCCGCTGCCACTGGGGATGCAGGCGGTACATGAAGGCCTCCATGACCTTCAGCTCGGGTGCCTGTCGCGCGGCCTCCAGCAGCTCCTCGGCCTCGGCGGCGCTCAGGCCGATGGGCTTCTCGCACAACACGTGCTTGCCCGCCGCCAGCGCCTTCAGCGACCAGGGCACGTGCAGGTGGTTGGGCAGCGGGATGTAGACGGCGTCTACCTCCGCGTCGGCCAGCAGCTCCCCGTACGAGCCATAGGCCCGGGCAATGCCCAGCTTATCGGCCACCTGCTTGGCCTGCGCCAGGTCCCGCGAGGCGATGGCCTCTACGCGGGAATAGCGGCCCTTTTGCATGGCGGGGATCACCTTCTCCACGCCGATCTTGGCCGTGCTCAGAACCCCCCATCGAACGTACATCGGCAAACTCCTTTCGAGTGCCAGGCGCAAAGCCCCGTCAGGTGCCCGCGCCTACGGTGCGAACAGCTCGCGGGCAGGCAGGTCGGCCAGAGATTCGATGACCAGGGAAACACCCGGCAGCGCGGCCAGGGCGGCGTGCTTGCCGGGCGGACCCAGGGCGACGACCAGGCCGGCGCCGGCCGCCCGGGCGGCCTCCAGGCCCGACACCGAATCTTCGACGACCACGCAGCCGGCCGGCGCCAGGCCCAGCGCCCCTGCGGCGCGCAAGTAGAGGTCAGGCGCCGGCTTGCCCGGCAGGGTGCCGTCGTCGTAGACGAGGGCCTGGTCGAACCAGCGATCCAGGCCCAGGTGCTCCCGAAAAAAGTCGACGTTCACCCGGCCCGAGGCCGTAGCGATGGCCCGCGGAACGCCGTGTGCCGCCAGCCAGTCGAGCAACGAGGCAGCGCCCGGCGAGAGGCGAAACCCTGCCCGCCCCTGGGCCAGGCAGAGCCGGCGGTAGTGCTCTTCCTTTTCCTCCGACAGCCGCTCGATTTCGTCCCCCGACAGGGGGCGAGAGAGAAGATACTCGAGGGTGTAGCGGTTGTTGCGACCGTGGACGTGGACGGCCATCTCCTCGGGCGACAGGGCCCGGCCGCGGACGGCGGCCGAGAACCGCGCCCACGCCTCCTCCTGCAGCGCGCCGTCCCACAACAGCACCCCGTTCAGGTCAAAGACGATGCCCTGCCAGGCCACGACATCACCCCTCGCGGCGCATCGCGCGCCGCAAGCGTCCTCAATCCTGAAAGACGTCGATGCTGCCCGAGCCGGTCTGGGCCCGGATGGTGGCCTCCTCGCCGCTGCCAATGACCCCTTGCACCCGCCCGCGCCGCGTCTCGCCCTCGACAGGGAACTGGACATCGATGCTTCCCGAGCCGGTCTGGAGGTCCACGCGGCCATCCAGATCGGCGGGCAGGTAGAGCACGATGCTGCCGCTGCCCGTTTCGAACCGGCAGTCGCCGGCGGGCGTCCCCCTGTACTCCACGCTGCCGCTGCCCGTGTCGAGGCGTACCTGGCCGGTGGCTCCCTCCACCAGGATGCTGCCCGAGCTGGTGTGCGCCGTCAGGTCTCCGTCGATACCCCGCAAGGTCACGTTGCCCGAGCCCGTCTCGACGGCGACGTCGCCCACGACGTCTCGCAGTTCCACACTGCCGGAGCCACTGCCAAGATCGACGTCGCCCGCCAGCCCCTGCGCCTGTACGTTGCCCGATCCGGTCTCGGCCCGCACTCCCTCCGTCACGCCGCGCACCTCCAGGTTGCCCGCCCCGGTTTCCACCTCCACCGGCGTGCCCGGCGGCACCTGGATCTCGAGGTCAACGCGGGCATTGAGGACGCCCGCCGGCCTCACGGTGCGGATATGCAGTCCGCCGGCAGTCTCCTGGAACTGGACCTGGATACGGTTGCGGCTGGCGCTGGTCGCCGCCCTGCGCACCGCGCGGACCTGGAACTGCCCCTCACCGCCGGCCCGCACCGTCACACTGCCGGCAAAATTGTCCACCGCCAGGGACGCGCCCGGCTCCACGGGAATGGTGCGGCTTTCTTCAGCACTCATCGAGGTGCCCGGCCCGAAGGTCCGAGCGTCCGAGATGATAAAGCTGCTCAGGGCCAGGACGGCAGCCACGGCCAGGCACAAACACAGGAGGACGACAAAGGCCACGACGACAATGACCACGTTCCTGTTTCTCGGTTCCATCTCACTCTCCCTTTCCCATCCCGAGGCAGGCGATTCACACTGTTACAGCCGATTATAGCACCGATCCCCGCCCGGCACAAGGCCCCAGGCCGGGCCACGGGCGGCTGCCCCTGTCATGGCGGGCCGGCCTGTCGGCTATTCGTCCTCGACCCGGGTGCCACACTCGGGGCAGAACCGGACACCAGGCCGCAAAGGGTTGCCGCAGTTGGGGCACGCGCTGCCCTGGGGCGCCGTCGCGGCCGGCTGCGGTCCCGGTGCCGTCGTGGCCGTGGGCGGCGCCTGCGGTGTTGGCGCCGGCGGCCGGACCGGCTCGGGCATCTCGGCTGCTGCCTCGTCCTCGGGCGGCGCAGACGACTCGGGCGG
>DAOUHB010000085.1:0-1603 GCA_034428935.1 Anaerolineae bacterium
GCTCCGTCCTGGCAATCACAAGCGCCCGGTTGAGCGCCGTGCCGCCGGCCGCTTGCATCATGCGATCTGCGGTCTCGCGGGGGTTGGTGCCTCTGGCCGTGGCGTCAATCAGCACGTTCGTAGCCGCATTCACAGCGTCCGGGTAGGCGTCTCGCAGCACGTCCATGAGCGGCGACCCGTCGCCAGTCAGCCCAACCATACGCTCCACGGCCTCGACGGGCAGCCGATTAAACGTGGCCCCGACTCCCTTCTCCTCTTGCACTGCCTGAATGGCCGCGGCCGCGTCGTCAATGCCGCTGCGCAGCAATCGCCGTTGCTGTTCGGCCACTTCGGCAGCCACATAGGGCGCATACTGACCGACAATTATCGCTTGCATCTGTCTCAGCAGCCGCCCGTACCGCTCCATTCGGTAAAGGGTCGCCCGGTCAATGCGCTCTCCTGCCTCGCGTCTGGTGTAAACGTCCTGCGCCAAATCAGAGAAGCTCGCCCTCATGCCAAGCTCAAGCTCAAGCCACTGCTGAGCCATGCGCATCATCTGCGCATTCTCTCGCGCCAATAGATCGGCCTTGAACTGGCGCATGACCTGGACTACTCGTGGCTCTGGCAATGCCTTACCCTAATCCCCTCTTAACACGCGGCTATTGTCGCCACGCCTCGCCCAACTCCGTCAAGCTCCCGCCAGCCGTCAGCAAGTCTGACGACCGCCACGGCGCATAGTTGACGCTGAACCATGCACTCGTCAGTACCCACGGCCTGGCCTCTACCTCGTCTGTCAGCGCCGCCATCTGTGCGACACTGATAGGGTCATCGGTCAAATAGCCGAACTCACTGACCACCACGCCCTGGCCCAGGATGCCCTCGCCACTTGCCCACTGCATGAAGGCGTCAAGCTCCGCTACTCCGTGGTACACATGGACATGCAGTCCCTCCGCCGGCCATTCACCGTAGGCCGCCTGGTACGCCGTCAATAGCCGCTGCATGTAAGGCAGGTGCGCCGCCTGCGTGCCACAGCAGAAAATTGGCCCTGACCACCCGCTGATAGCCGCAGCGTGCAACACCGCTGCCGCCTGCTCCGGTGTTAGTTCGGCCTGGCCGATCTCCTCTGGCTCATTGAGCACGAGGAGCGGCCGCCCGTCGTTGCACGCCATCACCTGGGGATACCAGGCCCTGGCGACCGATGGCACGTACAGCCTGGCGTCGTTGAGCCACCGGCTACAGTCCCACCACCAATCGTAAAACCAGACCGGCGCATCGCCAATCAGCGCCTCGTGGCTGACTGCCCACGCCTCTGGCGGATGTCCAAAGCCCCTGGCCGGCCATCGGTACCCCGCCACTTGCGTCACCGGCAGGTAGACCCTGCTGCCCTGCGCCGTCACCGCCCGCGGCAGCGGCGGGGCCGTGCAACCAGCCAGGAGTAGCAGGGCCAGGAGCAGGGCCTTCATCATTTGGCTATCGTCTGAATCACCGCCACAATACGCCCATCTGGCGCGAATTGCGGTACAGCTACTAGATCGCAATTGTGCTCTCGCAGCACCGCGTTCACAGCCGCAACCGCCGCCTCGATGCGCCGCTGCCGTTCGGCCTCCACTAGCGCCACAGCCTC
>DAOUHB010000086.1:0-29587 GCA_034428935.1 Anaerolineae bacterium
GATCTGGCCGTTGGACAGGAGGGCCAGGATCTCGTCTCCGATGGGCACCAGGCGCTCGACCATGTGGTCGCGCATGGGCACCGGCAGGCCCTCCTCGACCGGCAGCCACGACGAGCCCCCGTTCCAGCTCTCGGCGATGCGCCCGTTACGATCGGGCCCGTCGGCAAAGCCGAGGATCAGGTGGGCCGGCCGCAGCGGATCGACCCACACCGCCCGGCAGTAGTTGTCGTGCAGGCGGTCCCAGCTCCGGCCGCCGTTGGCTGAATAGTACAGTCCCCCACCGGTCGGAGCAAAGACCTGATCTTCCGAGGAGGGGTGGATAACGACCGAGTGGACGTCGGGATGGATGTGGGCATCGGGCAGCGGGCCGCTGACCCGCCCGGTGCTGCCCTCAGCCATGGACCACGAGCGCCCGCCATCGTCCGAGCGGAGCATGCCTCCCTGCTCGGCGGCGGCATAGCCCCGCCCTCCCTGGAAGGCCAGCCCGCGAATGGCTCCGGCACGGGGCGAATAGGGCAGGTACCAGCCGTTCTCGTCGCGCAAGGCGGCCACTTCGGGCATCTCCCGCCAGGTGCGGCCGCCATCTTCCGAGACCAAGATCGCGGCCGGCTCGGTGCCGGCAAAGGCGCGAGCCGCGTCGTTGGGGTCATAGGCCAGCGAGCGCACATGCCGCTCGGTTAGCCCTTCGTCCGACTCCCACCAGGTCTGGCCCAGGTCAGCCGAGCGCAGAATGCCGTCCCGGCTGCCCGCCAGCAGGTTCTCGCCCGATCGGGCGATGCAGGTAAAGCTGCGGCCGTGCTGCGTGCCGCCGGCCTCGTTCCACGCTCCGTTCTCTCGCTCCAGGTAGATGAGCCCCTGGGCCGTCGCTACCAGCAGTTTGCTCACGTTTTCCCTCCTTCAATCATCTCGCCCACCTCGCCAACACCCTGCGGCGCGGCGCCGTCCTTCAGGCACACCAGCACTTCGTGTTCCTGTCCGTCGTCGACGAGGGAAATGGCATCGCCGGCCAGGCGCTGGCCGTCCAGGTGGATCTCGAGCGCCTCCGGCGGGCCGGCGGTCCTGGACACCCGGACGTGATAGCGGCTCTCACCCCAGCGGTAGATCAGTTGAAAGCCCTGCCACGCCGCCGGGATGCAGGGCCGCAAGCGCAGCGTGTTTCCCTGGCGATGAAAGCCGAGAATGGCCTCCAATCCCAGGCGGTAGGTCCAGCCCCCGGAGCCCGTGTACCACGTCCAGCCGCCCATCCCGGTGTGGGGCGGCGCCCCATAAACGTCGGCGGCCACCACGTAGGGCTCCACCTGGTAGTGCCTGGCCGCCTCGGGGCTGTCGCTGTGATAGATGGGGTTGAGCAGGCGAAACAGCTCGCCGGCCCGGTCCCCATCCCCCAGTTCGGCAAAGGCCCACACGGCCCACAGGGCGGCGTGGGTGTACTGGCCGCCGTTCTCGCGGATGCCAGGCGGATAGCCCTTGATGTAGCCGGGATCGCGGGGCGTCCGGTCAAAGGGCGGCGTGAAGAGCAGCAGAAGCTGGTCCTCGGCCCTTACCAGGCGTTGAGCCACCGCCTCCATTGCCTGCCGTGCCCGCTCGGCGTCGCCCGCCCCGGAGAGTACCGCCCAGGACTGGGCCAGGGAGTCGATCTGGCACTCGCGGTTCTGGGCCGAGCCCAGGGGTGAGCCGTCGTCGTAATAGGCCCGCAAGTACCACTCGCCGTCCCAGGCGTGGGTTTCCAGGGCCTCCTGAAGCTCCCGGGCACGCTCCCGGTACCTGCCTGCCCGCCGCCGGTCGCCAAGCTTCTCGCAGATGGGCGCAAAGCGCTGCAGGGTGGTGTACAGGAACCAGCCGAGCCAGACGCTTTCTCCCCGTCCCTCGATGCCCACGCGGTTCATGCCGTCATTCCAGTCGCCGCCGCCCATGAGCGGCAGCCCGTGGGGGCCCGCGATGGTGCCCCTCTCGATGGCCCGGCAGCAGTGCTCATAGATCGTGAAGCGCTCCGCCGTCCTCTCCCAGTGGGCATAGCGCTCTGCCTCTTCGGGTTCCAGGATGTCGCCGACGACAAAGGATTCCTCCTCGTGCAGGATCGACTCGTCGCCCGTGGTCTCCACGTATTCGGCCGTGACAAAGGGCAGCCACAACAGGTCGTCGGTGATGCGCGTGCGTACGCCCCGCCCCGAAGGCGGATGCCACCAGTGGAGGACGTCGCCCTCGACGAACTGGTGGCGGGCCGCGCGCAGGATGTGCTCCCGCGCCACCTCCGGGACGGTGTGGAGGACGGCCATCACGTCCTGGAGCTGGTCACGAAAGCCATAGGCGCCGCCCGACTGGTAAAGGGCCGAGCGGCCCCAGATGCGGCAGGAAAGGTCCTGGTAGAGCAGCCAGCGGTTGAGGAGCAAGTCCATGGCCGGGTCGGGTGTCGACACCTGGATGGTGGTCAACAGCTCTTCCCAGAAGCCCGTCACGTCCTCCCAGGCAGCCTCCACCTGGGCGGGGTCCGTGTAACGGTCGATGAGGGCCAGGCTGTCCTCGCGGTCCGTGCCCTGGCCGAGGAGAAAGTGGATCTCTTGCACGGCGCCCGGCTCCAGATTGAGGTGCACCTGCAGGGCGGCGCAGGGGTCGAGCCCGGCCCGCACGCCGCTTCCCAGGCCGACGCGCCGCAGCGCGGCCGGCTGCTCGTAGCTCCCCCTCCGCCCCAGGAACTCGGTCCGGTCGGCCGTCAGCCCGTGGACGACCTCGCTGGATGCGACAAAGGCCACCGCCTCGCCAAACTCCTCGTGATAGGCATTGCGGGCCAGCAGCGCCCTGTGCCCGGCCTCGTACTCCGGCACGATGAACTGCTGCGATTGGTCGCGGTGCACCCCCAACACCCACTCGGCATAATAAGTCGCCGTGATGCGCCGCGTCCGATCCCAGGTGTTCTCCAGGCGCAGGCGCGCGACCTTGACAGGGTCGTGGCGGGTGGCAAAGAGGCTGAGCCGCTGCCTGAGCCCGTGGCTGTGGTGCTCAAAGACCGAGTAGCCGGCTCCGTGACGCACCAGGTAGGGCGCGTCGGCCCCGGCCGGGTGGGGCGTGGGCGACCAGACGCGGGCCGTCTCCTCGTCGCGGAGGTAGAGGGCTTCGTGGGGCACATCGCGCACCGAGTCGTTGTCCCAGGGAGTGAGCCGGTTCTCGCCGCTGTTGGTCGCCCAGGAAAAGCCCATGCCCGATTCCGAGACCAGGAAGCCAAAGCGCTCGTTGGCGATGACGTTGGCCCAGGGCGCGGGAGTGTGCTGGCCCGGCTCCAAATAGATGACGTACTCGCGTCCATCGGCCGAGAAGCCGCCCAGACCGTTGTCAAAGAGGAGATCCCGGGGCCTGGGCACCGGGGGCAGGACGCTCAGGTCTGGCGGTTCCGAAAAGGTGGGCACAAAATGAGGCAGGGTGACCGGCCGCTCGCCCAGGGGCTCGAGCTGGCGCGCCAGGGGCCCTCCCTCGGCGTCGAGCACCACGCGCGCTGCCGTGAAGAGCAACACCTGCCCGGCTTCGTCCACCTGGCCGGCCTGCAACAAGAAGATGCCGCCGCGCCTGTTGATCCAGGCGTCGGCGTCGGTGGCTCGCAGCAGCGACAGCAGTTGGCCGTGCAGCTCCTGGGCATAGCCAGAGGGCTCGGCATTCAGGATGACCAGGTCGATCTTGAGCTGCCTGCGCCGCCAATAAGCGTGGATCGGCAGCAGATCTCGCACAAGGTCCAGGTCGTCTTGGCCCTTGATGCGCACCAGCAGGATGGGATAATCGCCCGAAATAGCATAGCCCCACAGGCCAGGCTGCCCGCGGCGGTTGGCAGACAGGATCTGCGACGGGGCGCGCAGCGCGCGGTTGGGGTAGATCAGCGCCGAGAGCAGTTGCTGGGCGTGGCGCAGGCCCTGGGTATCAAGGCCAAGGTTGTGCGCCTCGGCCTCGTTCTGCGCCAGTGCCTGCTCGAGGGCACGGGCCACGGCCGGCAACGAGCGGTAGCCCTGGGCCAGGTCGAGAGCTTCCCGCCGTGAAGGGGCAGCGAGGGTCAGGAACGCCATCCGTACGCTCTCGTGGGGCCGGAGCACCACGTCCTGGGCGATGCAAAAGATGGGATCGAGGGTTGCGATCGGTCCATCCTGATCGCCCCCTTCATGCAACGGGGCTCGATCCCGCTCCAGGGCCAGGGGCTGCCGGGGCGAGCCACCCCGGCCCAGGAATCGAGCCCGGTCCATCTCGTGGGCGCCCGTGGCCGGCGTGCCCTCGGGCGGCAACAGGAGATGCAACAAGTAGACGGGCGACTCCTCTCCCGACCTCGGGCGCCGCCAAAACAACAGGCCGTTCAGCTCGGGCAGGTACTCGCTCTGGATAAAGAGCTTGTTAAAGGCCGGATGGCGACGGTCCGCATCCTGGGCATTGAGCACTACCTCGCCATAGCTCGCCAGGCGCAGGCGCCGCCGCCGGGAGCCGTGATTTGTCAGCGTCACCAACCGCACTTCGACGTCGTCGCCCGGAGCGACGGCAACTTCGGCACGCACGGTCACGTCGTGGTCCCGGCGCTGGAGCTCGGCGCTGTGGGACGAGAAGCGCGCGCTGGCCTGCTGGGGCAGCCTGCCCACCGGCTGCAGCCCGGCAGACCACAGCTCGCCTCCCTCGGCGTCAAGGTCCTGGACATAGAACCAGGTTCCCCAATCTTCGAGGGTCGTGTCGGCCCGCCAGCGGGTCAGGTCCAGGTTGCGCCAACTGCTCACGCCCGCCCCGGCGGAGGTGATGATCACGTTGTAGCGCCCGTTGCTGAGTAGGTGCGCCTGCGGATGGGGGCCGTCGACGGGCACGAACCAGGGCTCCAGCAGGGTAGGAGCCTCCACGGTGCGGTGCGTCCCCAGGGGCTCTTCGGTCCCACCCTCCAGGGGCGCGGTGCGGGCCACCTGCTCCTGCAGCAACAGCTCGACGCTCTGGATGCGCGGGTCTCCATGAAAATAGTCCACGAGGAGATCGTCCAGGAGCGTGTTGGCCAGGGCGGCGAGGATCATACCCTGGTGATGGGCCATGTGCGAGCGCACGATGGCCCGGTCGCGGCCCAGGGGCATGCGCCGCGGCGTAAAATCGATGGCCTCGTACAACCCATAATGGCCCATCAACCCCTCGCTCACCAGGTGCTCCAGGTTCTCGGCCACGGCGCGGGGGTCCACAGGCAGGGCCAGGAGGGAGGCATAGGATGCGATGACCAGGTCCTCGTCCAGGCCACGCTTGCGCCCCAGGCCCGGCACGCCAAAGCCGCGGTACTGATAATTCTGGCTGGCGTCAAAGCGATAGTAACCCGACTCCGAAATGCCCCACGGAACGTTGTGCTGCCGGGCATAGCGCCGCTGCTGCTCCACGGACCCGTGCTGGGTCTGGTGCAGCATCAGGCCTTCGTAGGTGCGGGTAAAGAGGGCGGGCATCAGGTATTCGAACATGCTGCCGTTCCACGACAGGAGGACGCGCGTATTGCCCACACGGCCCACAGGGCGGTCCAGGTGCAGCCAGTGGCGCTGGGGCACGTCTCCTTTGGCAATGGCAATGAGGCTGGCGGTCCTGGCCTCGGAGGCCAGGAGATCGTAGTGGTTCTCATCGAGTTTTTCGGCGGCCACGTCATAACCCAGGTAAAAGACGTCGCGCTGCCGATCGTAGAGGAAGGCAAAGTCGGTCTCGCGGAAGTAGGCCTCCGCCTGGCGACCGACCTCCTCCAGGCCCGCGGCGAGGCCGCCGGCTGTCAGACCCGCCGATTCCAGGCTGGCGGCCAGCCGGGTGCACCAGTCGTGGGCTTCCCGCCACTCGTCGCCGGCTTCCTCCCCGGCCCTCGCTTCCAGCAACGCCTCCAGGGCCTGCAGGCGCGGACGGGCTACGCGGCTGACGGCCAACAACTCTGTCAGCGTGGTCAGGCGGGGCAGCGCCTCGCGCACAGCCTGCCAGGCCTCGGCCACCTTGGGCTCCAAATCGCCCCGGCGCAGAACGCCAGGCGGGTCGTCCGCCAGAAGCTGCCAGGAGAGCAAAAGCTCCGACTCTTCCTCCATGCTGCGCATGTGATGTCGCACGCGCTCGAACCACAGGCGCAGGTCGCGAAGTGTCCTGGGTCCCAGGCGCTCCGAGCCCGCCTCCAGCAGGTCCCCGAGGAGCCCTTCCAGCTTGGGCCACGTAGTGCTGCGCAGGTGGCCCACGGCCTCGGGCCACTGCGCCGGATCCTCCTGGATGGCTACCAGTTCCTCCCCCAGGTTTGCCAGGAACGTTTCCAGGCGCATCAGGGGCTCTCCCAGGCCCTCGCGCTCCATCTGTTCCAGGACCTCGCCCAGGACGTCCAGGGTATCGCGCAGGCCCAGCCAGCGGCGGCCGAGGAGGAGCATGGAAGGCACGGTCTGCGCGCCCTGCTCCAGGATCAACAGGCACGCTGCCAGGTTGCCGCTATCGACGGTCGATACGTAGCGGGGCGACAGGGTCTTGAGCCCACGGGTCTCGTACCAGTTCAAGAAGTGCCCGCGATAGCGCTCCAACTGCCGCATGCTTTCCAGGGTCGAGCGCAGGCGCACCAACAGCTCGACGGAGCCGATGTAGCCCATTTCGTGGGCCACCAGCGTCGCTACCAAAAAGAGCCCGATGTTCGTCGGAGAGGTGCGATGGGCCACGGCACCCCGTGGGTCCTCCTGGTAGTGGTCCGGCGGCAACCAGCGATCCTCCGGGCCGGCAAAGCGCTCGAAAAAGAGCCAGGTGCGCCGCGCCAGGATCTGGAACCGGCGGCGATCCCGATCCGAGAGGTCAGCACGGTCGCGGACAGTGGGTTGGCTGATGCGCAGCGCGATCTGGGGCGACAGCAGCCAAACCAGCAAAATGGGCCCCGCGACGACGAGGGCAGCCGGACGCACCAGCCCAATGGCCAAAGCCAGCGCCAGGGCCAGGACCACGCCACTGCCCATCTGCGTCCATACGACGCCCACCTGCCGCTCCTGCTGGAAAAGGCGCACGGTGTGGGCGTGGGTGGTCCACTGCAACAGGCGCTTGTGGGTAATCAACAGGCGCACCATCGTCGTGGCGATGGCGTCCAGGGCAATGATGGCCTCGTAAGGGAGCAAGACGACCGCCAGGAGCCAGCGCGCGGCCTCGGCCCGCAAGCCCTCAAGCAGTCCGTCTCCCCGCGAGCGGAGCAGGCCGACGATCAAGCCGGTGACCAGGGGCACAGCCAGGGTCAGCAGCGCCACCAACGTCCAGAAGAGAGGGCTGCCGGGCAGAAACAGCCACCCGGCGGCCAGGAGCAGCAGGATCGCCGGGGCCTGGAGGCTGCGTCGCAAATTGTCGATGATCTTCCAGCGATCGAGCAAGGAGAGCGGATTGGGCCTCTTCTGGCCGCCTGCCCCGGGCACCCGGGGCAGCAGCCAGGGAAGCAGTTGCCAATCGCCCCGGAACCATCGATGCAGCCGCTGGGAATAGACGAAATAGCTGGGCGGATAATCCTCGTAAAGGGCTACGTCGGTCACGAGCCCGGCGCGTCCCTGTATCCCCTCGAACAGGTCGTGGCTCAGAAGCGCGTTCTCCGGTACCCGGCCTTCCATGGCCCGCTCGAACGCCTCGACGTCATAGATCCCCTTGCCGACAAAAATGCCCTCGCCAAAGAGGTCCTGGTACACGTCCGAGACCGCCCGCGTGTACAGATCCAGCCCGATGTCGCCGGCAAAGATGCGGGAGAAGGGCGACCGGTTGGCGCTGGTGGGCAGGACCTCGACGCGGGGCTGGAGCACTGTGTAGCCGGCCACCACCTCCTGGCTGCCGGTGGCAAACTCGGCCCGGTTCAGGGGATGGGCCATGGTGCCCGCCAGGCGCTGCACGCTGTCGCGGGGTAGCACCGTGTCGGCGTCGACGGTAACGACGTAACGAATCCGCCCCAGGACGTCAGGATCGCCCTCGCGGACGACGTAGGAGGTCTCGCCCCGGCCCGCCAGCAGCCGGTTGAACTCGGACAGCTTGCCTCGTTTCCGCTCCCAGCCCATCCAGACTCCCTCGGCCGGATTCCAGAGGCGGTGGCGATGATACAGGTGGAAGGGCTCGTGGGCCGTGCCACCGTTTGTGTGGCGGTATCTGGCATTCAGTTGGGCAATCCCCTCCCGGGCCCGCTCGACGAGCTCCTCGTCTTCGGGCATCGATTCCTCGGGAGCGTCCATGGGATCGGTCAGGAGGGCAAAGTGCAGCCGGGGATCGCGGTTGGCCAGGTAGTGACGCTCGAGCTGCGCCAGGAGCGAGTCGACCTCGTCGGGATCGGTCAGCAGGGCAGGAATGACCACCATGGTTTCGTGGGCCGTCGGGATTCCCCGTCGAAAGTCCATCTTGGGCAGCGTGCCGGGCGGCACGAGGTGGGTCACGGCCACGTTCACCACGTTGACAGCCACCAGGAGGGCCGGCAACAAGGCCACGGGCACCACGGCCACCAATTGCCAGGCATCGCCGCCTGCCGCCCGGGCAGCGGCGACCAGGGCCGCTACGATGGCCAGTGTCAGCAGGGCGATGCTTCCCAGGTACAGGACGGCGGCGCGGTCCAGGAGCCGGCGGCGCAGCCGAGCCCTCGCGGAGGGGCCAAAGCCCGACTGGGACTCGAGCTCGGCCAGGCCCCGATCGAGAAGGTAGTAGCCCACGTGGCCCCGGCGAGATGCCGGCTCTCCCTCCCGGCGCCCCTGTCGCGCCATCTCGACAGCCTGCACCGCCACAGCCTCCTCGCCGGCAGGGTCACCGCCCGCCAGGTCTTCGACCACCTGGCGATACCCGTTGCGCGTCGGAAAGTCCATGCGGGGATAGACGCCGGCCGGATCCTGGCGCAGGACAGCTTCCACTCGGCTGACACTCTCAAAGAACGTCTCCCAGTCCTCGGCCCCCAGGGTGCGCAGCCCGCGAATACAGTTGCCCACCAGCGCAACCTGCGCCAGGTTCTCGGACACGTCGAGGGTCAGGACCGGTTGCAGCCCGGCCGGCACCTCGTCCGGCGGCACATCGGAGCTGACGGCCTGGGCCAGGAGCTCCAGGAGCACCAGCCGGACGATGGTCGGCAGGGCCCACAGCTCGCCCATGGTCAGGGGCGCCACGTCCTGGTAGGCCTGGACAAAGCGGGCCAGGCGGGCAGTGTCGATCATGCCGTCTTCGTGGGCCACAAAGGCGCGGGCCAGGGCATAGACGCGGGCCACCCCGGCCCACGGAGGGCTGGCGAGCTTGGGCAGCCGCCGGTAGTACCCGGCGGGAATGTTCTTCCGCACCTGTCGGGCCGCCTGGCGTACCACGTAGTGGTTGTCCAGCAGCCACTCGGCCGCCCCCGAAAGCATCTCCTCCGACTCGGACAGGAGCACGTACTGCCCATGGGCCGCCTCCAGCAGCACTTCCAGCTCTTCCAGGTGGTCCAGGGGCGAAGGTCCGGCCGGGGGCCTGGATGTGAGATCATGTTCCCGGGCAAGGGTGACGGCCAGCCGGTTCAGGCGAGAGGTGGGGTTCGCTTGCTCCTGGCCATCGATCCTGGGCCGTGATTCGTTTGCCGGCTGGGTCAATGTCCTTTAGTCTCCCTGGCCGCTTTCTGGGCTTCGGTGGGTTCGGCTTCTTCTTCCGAGATATCCTGAACGACGAGGAGGGGCGTGGTTCCATAGACGGCGAAATTCAGCGCCACGCTACCAAATGTCCACTTGGTGCTGCCCGAATAGCCGTGGGCGCTGAGCATAACCAGGTCGATCTCTTCTCGCTCCACAAGTTCGTGCAGGGCCATGGCCGGGTTGTGGCTGACCAACAAGCGCGTTTCGAGCTGCATCCCCAGCCGCGGCTCTAGATTCCGCAGGTACGCCGCTCCCCGCTCCCGGTTCAGGGCCGTCAGTTGCTCCACCAGGCTCATCTCTTCCTCCGAGAGGGGGATGGCGCGGGGTACCTCTGGCCGGTGCACGACGTGTGCCAGGAGCAGGGAGGACCCGTGGGCATTGGCCAGCGTGGTCGCCAGGGGGAGCACGTACTCGGCGCGGGGCGAGCCATCCAGGGGCAATAACACGCGGCGGTAGCGCAACCCGGCGAGATCATCCGACACGCCCTTGTACGCCCGCACGATAAGCACGGGCACAAAGGCTCGAAAGATCACCTTCTGGACGACGCTGCTGATGTTCCACTCGCTGAGGCCGCTGCGCCCATGGCTGCTGAGGATGATCAAATCCACGCCTTCTGCCCTGGCAAACTCCACGATCTGTTCCGCCGCGCTCCCTTCCACCAGGACGCGGTCGGCCTCGACGCCAACATCCTGGATGCGCGCCAGAATCTCGTCCAGGTAGGCACGAGACTCGGCTTTCAGGATCTGCCAGCTCAAGGGGTCTACGGACCGGCTGCCGGGAACCTGCTCGCTGCGAGACACGGCGCGCAACAGGGTAATCCGCGAGCCAAAGGCCTGGGCCATAGCCGCAGCGTGGGGTAGCACCGTCTCTGCCAGGCGCGAACCATCCAAGGGTACCAGAATATGATCCAACATAAATGCTCTCGTTTCTCTTTTGGTGAGGAAGCTTGTCCGCATCGTCAAGATACCGGGGCAGGGCAACAGGGACGCCCGGGCAGGGGCCTGCTCGCCCGCCATCGTAAGGATAACAAAAAAGCAGGGGCCTGTCAAGGTATCAAGATATAGATTAAAGATATATGTTGGGGTATATTTTGACAGAATGGAATTGCGGGCGAGGTGGGGTGCACCCCCCGGTGCACCCCATATCATCAGCCGATAACGATCTCTTCCAGGGAGCGCTTGGGCACGTGGTGCCCCCCTGCCTCGTCGCGCCAGTAGCGGATGTCACCGTCGTCGCCCACGGGATCGACGAACACCTGCTCCGCGGGCTTGCCCAGGGCGAGCACCAGGAGGATCTCGTAGCGGGAATCGGCGTTGAGGGCCTGGGCCATGGCCTGGCGCTGCACGGAGGCAATGATGCAGCCTCCCAACCCCTTTTCCGTGGCCCCCAGGAGGATGCTCTGGGCGGCGATCCCGTGATCCACGCCCGCCGATTTGGCAATGGTCGTGTCCAGCAGGATGACGACGTAGGCCGAGGGCCGCTCGCCCTCGCCCGGGCCCGGCCAGTCGGCCAGGTAACCGGCCCACGCCAGGTGGGGAAAGACCAGGGCGTTCGTCTCCGGGTCGCTGACAAGGATGTACTTGAGTGGCTGCCGGTTGGCACCCGAAGCCGAGAGCCGGGCCAGGTCCACCAGCTCAAGGAGCGTCTGGCGCGAGATGGCGTGCGACTCATCAAAACGGCGATAACTGCGGTTCTTGCGGACGAGTTCTTGCAACATTTTTCTCCCCTTCCCATCGTGGATGCTCGCTCCCACTCGTGGGGAGCCTCTGGCAGGCACATTATACCACGGCTCTGCCGGGCGAGCCAGGTGAGGGCCCTACGGGCACGAGAAAGCGGACGGCCTGTTGATTTATGTCCACCTCGCGGAGCTCGCGGTCCCCGGCCGGCCGCTTCTTGACAACGAAAGACTTTCAGGTATAATTAGTGTGACTTTTACACTAAGGCAGTCCCCACCCTGGGGGCGACGGAACAAGATAGAGGATGCCATGAACCTTGAACAGCTCGTAGAGAACAGCCGGCCGTTCCTGGCCTGGCTGCTGGAGTGGCACGATGGCCTGCCCACCCTGGCGTGGGACGAAATCCTCCAGGACGTGGGCGGCGACGCGGGCCGCATCGCGGTCCTGGCCGTGGACGTGACCCGCGGCTTTTGCAGCGAGGGCCCCCTCGCCAGCGAGCGCGTCGGCCGCATCGTGGAGCCCATCACCCGCGTCTTTCGGCAGGCCCACGAGGTCGGGGTGCGCCACTTTATCCTTCCCCAGGACACCCACACCGAGAACGCCGTTGAGTTTGGCAGCTATCCCCCCCACTGCAAGGTCGGCAGCGAGGAATCGCAGACGGTGGACGAGCTGTGGAATCTGCCCTTCTCCGACCAATACCTCGTTCTGGAAAAGAACTCGATCAGCTCGGACATCGACACCGGCCTGAGAGAGTGGCTGGATCGCCATCCCGAGGTGACGACGTTGATCGTCACCGGCGACTGCACGGATCTGTGCGTCTACCAGTTGGCCATGTACCTGCGGCTGCGGGCCAATGCCCGCAACCTGCGCGAGGTGCGGGTCGTCGTGCCCCTGGATACCATCGACACCTTTGACCTGCCCGTGGAAGCGGCGCGGCGCATCGGCGCCATGCCCCACGACGCCGACCTGCTGCACCTGGTGTTTGCCCACGCCATGGCCAGCAACGGCGTCGAGATTGTCAAACAGGTGGTGTAGCATGAGCGAGCCCGGCCGGCTGGCGGACGAGATCGTCGCCTGGCTGCGCGCCTACGCCGAGGGGGCGAGGGCCAGGGGGTACGTACTGGGGTTGAGCGGCGGCATCGATTCGGCCGTTGTGGCCGGGCTGTGCCGGCGGGCCATGGGCAGCCAGGTTCTGGCCGCCATCCTGCCCTGCCACAGCCTGCCCGAGGACATGGATTTTGGCCGGCAGGTTGCCGAGGCCTTTGACCTGGAGACCATCACCATCGACCTGAGCCCGACCTACGATGCCCTCGTGGCTGCCCTGCCGCCTGACCTTCCTCCCCTGGCGTTGGCCAACGTCAAGCCTCGGTTGCGCATGACGACGCTCTACGCCCTGGCCCAGGGCCGGGGCTACCTGGTGGCCGGCACGGGCAACAAGAGCGAGATCATGGTCGGTTACTTTACCAAGTGGGGAGACGGCGGCGCCGACCTCGAGCCGTTGGGGGCCCTGTACAAGTCGCAGGTGCGCGCCCTGGCCCGGGAGCTGGGCGTGCCGCAGTCCGTCATCGACCGCGCCCCCACCGCCGGCCTGTGGCGGGGGCAGACCGACGAGGGCGAGATGGGCGTCACTTACGACCAGATCGAGGCGGTCCTGCGCGCCATGGAGTCGGACAAGACCGAATGCGTCCTGCCCGACCTGTTGAAGCGGGTGCAGGGCATGATGGCCGCCACGGCTCACAAGCGGGCCATGCCGCCCGTGTTCCAACCAAAGGAGATCCCAGCATGACCACGCGATTGGACGAGTTTCGGGCCTACCGGGAGCACATGAACGAGCGCATCCTGGGGGCAGGGCACCTGGGCATCAAGCGCTTTTTCAACCTCGACACCAAGGCCTACGAGGACGGCGCCTTGCCCGCCCGCACCAAGGAGCTGCTGGGCCTCGTCGCTTCGGCCGTGCTGCGCTGCGACGACTGCATCGACTATCACCTCATCCAGTGCGTGGCCGCCGGCATCGGCGATGAGGAGTTGTACGAGGCGCTGAACGTGGCCCTCGTCGTCGGCGGCAGCATTGTCATCCCGCACCTGCGCCACGCCTTCGAGACCATCGACCTGCTGCGGGCCGAGGAAGCGACACCCGGCCCGTAGGCCGGCGAGGGAGGATTGGCATGGGAGGATCGAAATGAACGAGGCACAGCGCCGGACGGCAGAGGGCATTCTCTTTACCGACGAATACGAGATCACCATGGCCCAGTTGTACTACCGCATGGGCCTCCACGAGAAGCTCGCCCAATTCGATCACTTTTTCCGGCGTTACCCCAACTATGACACCCACCAGGCCGGATTCTGCGTCAATGCCGGGCTCGAGTGGCTCCTCGATTGGATGCAGGAAGCCCGCTTTCGAAATGAGGACATCGACTACCTGCGGGCGCAAAAAGGCGCAGCCGGCACGCGCCTCTTTGCCGACGACTTTCTCGACTACCTGGGACGGAACGGCACCTTTGACGCCCTCACGATGCGCGCCATTCCCGAGGGGCGGGTGGTGCACCCCAACGTCCCGCTGACCGTCGTCCAGGGGCCCATGCTCGTGGCCCAGCTCCTGGAGACCGCGCTGCTGAACCAGCTCAACTACCAGACCCTCATCGCCACCAAGGCGGCGCGCATCCACGACAGCGGCCGGGGCCAGTTGCTCCTGGAATTCGGGCTGCGCCGCGGCCACGAGCGGGGGGCAAACGCCGGGGCACGGGCAGCCCTCATCGGCGGGGCCCACTTCACGTCCAACGTGGGCATCTCTCACGTGCTCGGCTTCCCTCCCAAGGGAACCCACGCCCACAGCATGGTGCAGATGTACATGGCCCTGGGCATGGGTGAGCTGGAGGCGTTCCAGGCCTACGCCGACGTCTATCCCGACGACTGCTTGCTCCTGGTCGACACCGTCGACACCCTCGACAGCGGCGTGCCCAACGCCATTCGCGTCTTTGAGCAGTTGCGGCGCCAGGGCCACAGGCCGGTGGGCATCCGCCTCGACTCCGGCGACCTCGCCTACCTGGCCATCCAGGCCGCCAGGCAGCTCAACGACGCCGGCTTCCCCGACGTGTCCATCGTGCTCTCCAACGAGCTGGACGAGATGGTCATCCTCCAGATCATCACCCAGATCACCCAGGAAGCGCCGAACTATGGCCTGGACGCCGACCAGCTCATCGGCCGGCTGGTTTACGGTGTCGGCACGCGGCTCATCACCTCGTGGGGCGAGCCGGCGCTGGGCGGCGTCTACAAGCTGGTGGCCGTGCGGGACGGCGGCAGGTGGGTGCCGGCCATCAAGGTTTCGGAAACCGCGGCCAAAACGCCGAATCCGGGCTACAAGCGCGCCTGGCGCCTGTACGACACCCGGGGCAACGCCACGGCCGACCTCCTCAGCCTGGAGGGCGAGGACCCGAATCAAATGGAGACCTTTGTCCTGCACCACCCCTCCGAGCCGAACGTCATGCGCACCTTGAAGCGGGAGGAGCTGTCCGAAATTGAGCCGCTCCAGGTGGACGTCCTCCAGGAGGGCAGGCTCGTCTACGAGATGCCATCCATCGAGGAGATTCGGCAGCGCCGCGAGGCCGACGTCGCCCGCCTCGATCCCGGCGTGCGGCGCCTGCTGAACCCGCACATCTATCACGTGTCGCTGACCCCCGGGCTCTGGGAGCTGAAGCAGGAGCTGATCCGCTCGGCCCTCGCCCAGGCGGGGCAACAGGCTGCGGCGCCCGATTTTTGACTTTCGCGTTGATCTGTGCCATACTATGGCGGGCAGTGTCGGCCCCTTGCACCGTGGCGTACCCGAACCAAAGGAGCTTGCAAGGTTCACGCGCCCCGTGCGAACGGCAAGCCTGCCGTTTGCCCGGCCAGGCGACACGTGCGAGGAGAGATCATCGATGTGTGGACGCTTTACCCTGACCGATCCAGACGCGGACCTGGCCGTGCAGTTCAACCTGCCGGAAGTGCCCGACGTCCAACCGCGTTACAACATCGCGCCGACGCAGCCGGTGGCCGCGGTACGGCTCAACACGCGCAGCGGGCAGCGAGAGCTGGTCATGCTCCGCTGGGGCCTGATCCCCTCCTGGGCCAAGGATCCGGAGATCGGATCGCGAATGATCAACGCCCGGGCCGAGACCGCCGCCGAAAAGCCGGCCTTTCGCGCCGCCTTTCGCCGGCGGCGCTGCCTGGTGGTGGCCGATGGCTTTTACGAGTGGCAGAAGCAGGACGGTCCCAAGCAGCCGATCTACATCCACCTGCGCGACCGCAAGCCCTTTGGCTTTGCCGGCCTGTGGGAGTTCTGGAAGGACGCGGAGGGACAGGCCATCGAGACCTGCACCCTGCTGACCACCGAGCCCAACGAGCTGATCCAGAACTTTCACAACCGCATGCCCGTCATCCTATCGCCCGAGTATTACGAGGCGTGGCTGAACCCGGGGCTGGAGGACGTGGACGCGCTGCAGTCGATGTTGAAGGCGTATCCGGCCGAAGAGATGGACGCGTATCCCATCAGCCGCTACGTCAACAACCCGGACAACGAGGGCCCGCGATGCGTCGAGCCCTTGCTGGCCTGAGAACCATGTCCGGCCCTGACCGTGGGCCCGGCAGCGCGCAGGGAGACCCGCCCGGCAAGGCGGTCGAGATCACCGTGCGCCTGCTGGCCAGCTATCGCCAGTACCTGCCCGCGGACCACGACGAGCGCGCGGGCTATGCCGTGCGGGTGGTCCCCGGCACCCCGGCCGGCCAGTTGCTGCACGAGCTGCCCATCCCGGCCGGCGACGGCTACACCTTTTTCGTCAATGGCCGGCACGCGGACCGCGACCAGGTCCTGCGCGAGGGCGACGTGCTTTCGGTCTTTCCCGCCGTAGGTGGCGGCTAGGTGGGCCGGCAGCCCGCGCTAGAACTGTGGGACAGGCCCTGCGCCTGTCCAGATGCAATGCTGCACAGCGAAAGGAATTAGGCTATGTATGGTTGGCATGGACGCCTGCTGCGCGTCAACCTCACCGAGGGGACGCTCCGCGAAGAAACCATCCCCGAAGGAGAATCGCAAAAGTACATCGGTGGCCGCGGAGTGGCCATCAAGTACCTCATGGAGGGCATGGACCCCAGGGCCGACGCCCTCTCGCCCGAGAACCTGTTGATCATGGCCACCGGGCCGCTGACCTCGACGCCGGCGCCCACGGGCAACCGCTACATGGTCGTCTGCAAGTCGCCCCTCACGGGCGCCCTGGCAAACTCGAACTCGGGCGGCGTGTTTCCGACGATGATGAAGCGCTCCGGCTACGACCTCTATATCTTTGAGGGCAAGGCTCCCCATCCCGTCTACCTCTACGTCGACGAGGGCAAGGCCGAGCTGCGCGACGCGAGCCACCTGTGGGGCAAGAACACCCACGAGACCGAGGACATCATTCGGGCCGAGACGGCCGAGGACGTGGCCGTGGCGTGCATCGGGCCGGCGGGCGAAAACCTGGCCCTTATCGCGGCCATCATCAACGACAAGCACCGGGCCGCCGCCCGCTCCGGCGTGGGCGCGGTGATGGGCGCCAAGAACCTGAAGGCCGTGGCCGCCCGCGGCAACCTGAGGCCCGAACTGTACGACGAGAAGGCCATGCGCGGCGTTGTCCGCGAGGCCGTGGGCCAGCTCGCGGCCGACATCAAGAAGGGCGCCACCATGCGCATCTATGGCACCTCCTACGTGCCCGACGTCACCAACGAGGCCGGCATCCTGCCCACGAACAACTTCCAGTTCGGCCAGTTCGAGGGCGCCCACAAGATCAACGGCCCATCCCTCAGAGAGCACTTTCTCATCAGCCACACCGGCTGCTATGCCTGCCCCCTGGCCTGCGCCCGCCTGACAGAGGTCAAGGGCGAGATCTGGGGAGAAAAGTATGCCGGCCAGGGCGAGGGCCCCGAATACGAGACCATCGGCTCCCTGGGCAGTGCGTGCGGCATCGACAACCTGGCAGCCATCACCCGGGCCAACTATACCTGCAACGAGCTGGGGCTCGACACCATCTCCGTGGGGCTGACCATCGCCTGCGCCATGGAGATGTATTCCAAGGGCATCGTGACCGAAGCCGAGATCGGCCAGCCGCTGCCCTTCGGCGACCCCGACGGTATGCTGGACATGCTCCCCCTGGCCGCTTACCGCCGCGGCTTTGGCGACCAGCTCGCCGAAGGAAGCTGGCGCCTGGCCACCCGCTATGGCCACCCCGAGATGTCCATCACCGCCAAGAAGCTGGAATTCCCGAGCTACGATGCCCGGGGCCTGAAGGGCATGGGGCTGCTGTACGCCACCTCCAACATCGGCGCCTCTCACATGGCCGGCGACACGGCCTACACCGAGCTGTTCGGCGTCGGCAAAAAGATCGACGGGCTGACCTACGAGGGCAAGGCCGAGCTGACCAAGCATTTCCAGGACGTCTTTACCATCATCGACTCGGCCGGGCTGTGCGTCTTTGTCGCCCTGCGCTATACCCTCGATACAGCCAACGGCTACATCCCCACCCGCCTCACCGAGATCTTTAACCACGCCACCGGTTCCAGCTACACACCCGACAGCCTCCTGCAGGCCGCGGAGCGGGTCTATACCCTCGAGCGGCTTTTCCTCACCAAGGCCGGCATGAGCCGGGTGGACGATACGCTGGCCGCGCGCATGTCGGAGCCGATGCCCGCCGGCCCCGTCAAGGGCGAGACCTTTGAGCTGGAGCGCCTGCTGGACGACTATTACGTGGCCCGCGGCTGGGACGCCAACGGCATTCCGACCCTGGACCGCCTGGAAAAACTGGCCATCGCCCACTATGCCTGATCCTCCCGTATCGCACGTCGCAACCGGGGCCCGGTTTCAGTCGGAAACCGGGCTCTTTTATACCCTTGCTTTTGACAGAATTGTATGATAATATTAGCCCTCGTCGTGACCAACTATACCGACCGGGGAGTACCGGGTCGATATAATGGTCACCATAGACACAATACTTTCGCGCTGGCTCCAGCACCCCCCGGTGAAGCCCAAGACGCGCCTTCGGAGCCGGAGAGTATTGGCGTTGGCCTTACAACAGGAGAGAATAATGTCCGAAGCGACAAATGCCATCAAAGCACGACTTGCGGAGCAGCGCTACATCGCCTCCGACGAGATCGCTACCGTAGTCTACCTGGCCGAAGAACTGGGCAAGCCCGTCCTGGTGGAGGGACCGGCGGGCGTGGGCAAGACCGAGTTGGGCAAGGTCTGGGCGGCGGCCCGCGAGCGCCGCCTCATCCGTCTACAGTGCTACGAAGGGCTGGACGAGACCAAGGCGCTCTACGAGTGGGAATATGCCAAACAGATGCTCTACACACAGCTCTTGCGCGACAAGCTGCGCGACATCACCGGCGACGTGGAGACCCTGGGCGAGGCCGTCGATCGGATCGCCGCCGAAGAGCAGGTCTTTTTCTCGGAGCGGTTCCTTCTGCCCCGCCCGCTGCTGGAGGCCCTGACCTCCCCGACCCCCGTGGTGCTCCTCATCGACGAGATCGACCGCGCCGACACCGAATTCGAGGCATTTCTCCTGGAGGTTCTGAGCGACTTTCAGGTGAGCGTGCCCGAGCTGGGGACCATCAAGGCCCGGCACCATCCCCTGGTGCTCCTGACCAGCAACAACACCCGGGAGCTGAGCGAGGCCCTCAAGCGCCGCGCCCTCTACCTCTTCCTGGACTATCCCACCGTCCAGGCCGAGCTGGAGGTCGTGCGGCTCAAGGTCCCCGACCTGGCACCCAAGCTGGCCCGCGAGGCGGTGGAGCTGGTACACGAGCTGCGCAACCTGGACCTGAAAAAGTCGCCCTCCATCAGCGAGACGCTGGACTGGGCCCGCGCCCTGGTCAAGCTCAACGCCGATCAACTGGACGAAGACACGGTGCGCAACACGATGACGGTCCTTCTCAAGCACGAGGCTGACCTCGCCAAGGCACAGCAGGCCATGACCCGGGGCGAGCCCAACGGCACCCGCACCAGGCCGGGCGCCCTGGGCTTTGATCTGGACAGCCTGACCCCGTTCCGGCGCTCGGGTCGCGGCTACTAGGAGCGGTGGACGATGGAAGAGCGAATCGCCGACTTTATCGCCGCCCTGCGGGCAGCGGGCGTGCGCATATCCATCGCCGAGAGCGAAGATGCCTTTCGCGCGACCGAGCGCCTGGGCTTGAGAGAACGACAGCTCTTCCAGGACGCGTTGCGCACGACCCTGGTCAAGGAGAACCACGACCGGCCTACCTTTGACCGGATGTTCCCCCTCTACTTTGGCAGTGGCGGGCCACCTCTCCAGGACCTGGCGCAGGACCTGACGCCCGAGCAGCGAGAGATGCTGGCCCAGGCACTGCGCGCCCTCCTGGAGCAGATGCGCCGCCAGGGCCAGGAGCCGGGCGAAAACCAGCGCGGCGAGGGGTCGGGCCAGCAGCAAATGCAGCAAAACGGCCAGTCCGCCGAGCAGCAAGAGCTGATCAACGCCCTCATGCAGCTCTTGCAGCGGCTGCTGCGCGGCATGAACCCGACGTCTGAGCAACTGGACCAGATGGCCCAGCAGACGGGCATGCAGAGCAGCACCGAGCCCAGGCAGCAGCGCCGCAAACAAGAGCGCATGATGCGCCAGATGGGCATGGACAAGCTCGACCAGCTCATGGAGATCCTGGCCGAGCTGTTGTCAGAGATGGGCATGAGCCAGGAGGCCGTGGAGCAGCTCATGCAGGGGATGGAGGCCAACCGCGAGGCCCTGGCTGAGCAGGTGGCGCAGCACCTGGGCGCCTCCGCCGCCCGCGAGGAGGCCGAGGCCCATCCCTATCAGAGGCAAGACCTCAGCGACCTCATGGACCGGCCTTTTCAGCACCTCAGCGAGCGCGAGGCCGATCTCCTCCGCGAGGAGGTCCGCAAGCTGGCGGCCCAACTTCGCAGCAAGGCCGCGCTGCGGCGCAAGCGAGGCAAGCGGGGAACCCTGGACGTCAAGCGCATGTTGCGCACCAACCTGCGCTATGGTGGGGTGCCCATGGAGCTTCTCTTCCGCAACCGGCACCTGAAACCAAAGCTGTTGCTCATCTGCGACATCTCGACCAGCATGCGGCCCGTCGTCGACTTCCTATTGCGCCTCATCTACGAGCTGCAGGACCAGGTGAGCAGCGCCCACAGCTTTGCCTTTATCTCGGACCTGGAAGACATCAGCGAGGACCTGCACTCGAACCCGCCCGACGTCGCGGTCCGCTCTGTCCTGACCCGGCTGCCGCCCGGCCACTATAACACCGACCTGGGTTTCAGCCTCGACACGCTCATGTCGCAGTATGCCGGCACGGTGGATTCGCGCACGACGGTCATCCTGGTGGGAGACGCCCGCAACAACTACAACGATCCCCGCCTGGACCTCATGGAGCGGATCCAGCGCCGCTGCAGGCGCATCGTGTGGCTCAATCCCGAGCACCCGCACCTGTGGGGCACGGGTGACAGCGACATGCCGGCCTACCTGCCCTACCTCCAGGCGGTGCACCGGGTCAGCACGCTGGCAGAGCTGACCGCTGCCGTCGACAAGCTATTGTCCCACGGATAGGCGAGCATGGAACCGACTGATTTTCTGGACGAATATGCCGCCGGCAGGCGCAACTTTGCCGGGATCTACCTGGAGACGGCCTACCTTTCGGGGGCGAACCTGGAGGGTGTGGATCTCCGCGAGGCCAGCTTGCAGGGCACCAACCTGAACAACGCCAACCTGCGGGGCGCCAACCTGAAGGCGGCGAACCTGGGACCCACCACCCTCAACGGCATCAACGTGCGGGCCAATCTGCGCGACGCCGATGCCGAGGGGGCCAACCTGGCGGGGGCCAACCTGCAGAAGGTCAACCTCGTGCGCACCAACCTGCGAAACGCCGACCTACGCGGGGCGAACTTTCAGGACGCGTTCCTGCTGGGCGCCGACCTGGCGGGCGCCAATCTGGAAGGTGCCATCGTCAGCGCGGCCCAACTGGACCAGGCCGCCTCGCTGGAGGGTGCGATCCTTCCCGAGCAACTCGCGGAGCCCGCGGAAGAGCCCCTTTCGCCCATCGTCGCCTGAGGCCGGTCGCCAGGGAGATCTCCCAGGGGGGTGGGCCAGGCCCGCGCGCTCTCAGGCGCGCCGGCCGTGCCCCTCCTCCCAGACCCGCTCCCACTCGGGCTTGTCCTCTTCTTCGCTCTCAAGCTGCTTGCGCAGCTCAAAGATCTGGTCGCGGAGCAGGGCAGCCTTCTCGAACTCGAGCTGGGCGGCGGCTTCTTTCATCTGCTTTTCCAGCTCTTCCACCAGGAAGCCCACCTCCGCCCTGGGCAGCTCGGTCGCCACCTGGTAATCCACGCGCTTTTCGGCCGCCATGCGCACCCGGTCCGTCAGGTCGCGGACCTCCTTGACGATGCTGTGGGGCTCGATGCCGTGCTCCTCGTTGTGCTCTTGCTGGACCGCCCGGCGGCGGTTTGTCTCGTCGATGGCGCGCTGCATGGAATCGGTCACACGGTCGGCGTACATGATCACCTGGCCGTTGACGTGCCGCGCCGCCCGGCCGATGGTCTGCACCAGCGCCGTCTCCGAGCGGAGGAAACCCTCTTTGTCGGCGTCGAGGATGGCCACCAGCGACACCTCGGGCAGGTCCAGGCCCTCTCGCAGCAGGTTGATGCCCACCACCACGTCGTACACCCCCATGCGCAGGTCCCGCAGGATCTCGACCCGCTCCAGGGTCTGGATCTCCGAGTGGAGGTAGTGCACCTTGATGCCCAACTCCGCCAGGTAATCGGACAGGTCCTCGGCCATGCGCTTGGTCAGCGTGGTCACCAGGGCTCGCTCGCCCCGCTCCACGCGCCGCCGGATCTGGCCGATGAGGTCGTCGACCTGCCCCTGGGTGGGCAACACGATGACCTCGGGATCGATGAGGCCTGTCGGGCGGATCACCTGGTCCACGATCTGGGCCGACACCTGGCGCTCGTAGGGCCCTGGCGTCGCCGAGGTATAGATCACCTGCTCGATGCGCTCCTCGAACTCGTGCCATTGCAGCGGGCGGTTGTCGAGGGCAGAGGGCAGGCGAAAGCCAAAGTCGACCAGGACCTCCTTGCGCGACCGGTCCCCGTTGTACATGCCCCGGATCTGGGGCACCGTCATGTGGCTCTCGTCGAGAACCAACAGGTAGTCGTCGGGAAAGTAGTCGATGAGCGTCCAGGGCGGGTCGCCGGGTCGCCGCCGGCTCAGGTGCCGCGAGTAGTTCTCGATCCCCGAACAGTAGCCGATCTCGCGCAGCATCTCCAGGTCGTAGAGCGTCCGCTGCTCCAGGCGTTGGGCCTCCAACAGCCGGTCCTGGGCCCGCAGCTCGGCCAGGCGCTCCTCCAGCTCGGCCTCGATGTCCTGGAGCGCGACGTTCAGGATCTCGGCCCGGGTCACAAAGTGCTTGGCCGGAAAGATGCTGGCTGCCTGCCGCTCCTCCAGGATCTCGCCCGTGAGGGGGTCGATCTCGGTGATGCGGTCGATGGTGTCGCCCCAGAACTCGATGCGCAGCGCCGTGTCGCGGTAGGCGGGAAAGATATCCAGGGTGTCGCCCCGGACGCGAAAGGTCCCTCGCTTGAAGGCAATGTCGTTGCGGTCATAGTAGATGGCCACCAGGTGCCGCAGGACGCCGTCGCGCCGCCGGTTCATCCCCACCTGGAGCTCTACCACGCTGCGCCCGTACTCGTCGGGCGCGCCGATGCCATAGATGGCCGACACGCTGGCGACAATGATCACGTCGCGGCGGGTGAGAAGCGCCTCGGTGGCCGCCAGGCGCAGCTTGTTGATCTCTTCGTTGATGTCGGCATCCTTCTCGATGTAGGTGTCGGTGCGGGGCAGGTACGCCTCGGGCTGGTAGTAGTCGTAGTAAGAGACAAAGTACTCGACCGCGTTGTGCGGGAAAAAGTCGCAGAACTCGGAGTAGAGCTGCGCCGCCAGCGTCTTGTTGTGGGCCATGACCAGCGTCGGCCGCTGGACCGTCTCCACGACCTTGGCGATGGTATAGGTTTTGCCCGTGCCGGTGGCCCCCAACAGCGTCTGGTGCTGGTAACCCTGGCGCAGGCCCTCCACCAGTTTCTCGATGGCCTGTGGCTGATCGCCGGTGGCCTGAAAGTCAGAAACGAGCTTGAACTCGGGCATAGCAACCTCAGTCTAGAACTAGAGTTCGAGGCCCCATTATACCACTATTTTTTCCGTTTTTCCACCCTGTATCCCACCAGGACGACGATCAGCAACACGCTGATGGCCACGGCGACGAGGCCAATGAGCCAGATGTTCAGGAGCCCCATGAGCAGGCCAAGGAGCACCAGCGCCGACAGGACGACCATGGCCCGGGCCGTGTCCAGGGCCGACTCGCTCATGGGCCGGTTCGCCCGCGCCCAGAGGAGTTGCCCGCCTATCATGCCCCCCAGCGCCAGGGTCAGGCAGAGCCCGAACATGACGATCCCGGGCAGAGGCAGGTTCACAAAGAGGATGCCGCACGAACCCCCGCGCGCCGGAAGGGGATAATTGCCAAAGAGGTGGACCTTGACCAGGGCGAACAGGCCATAGACCGCGTCCTCCGGCCTCACCTCCCACGTAAGCCTCTGCCTTTCGCCGGGCGCCAGCGGAAGCTGGTCGTCGTGCCGCCTCATGACCGTCACGTGGCCTTCGCTGACGTGGGTGCGGATCACGTAGCGGATCTCTCTATCCAGGGGATTGTGGAACGTGGCCGACGCGGTCACGGTCTCGTCGCTGCCGATCATGGGCGGGCAGCGGATGCCCATGGTGCGCTCGCCCGCCAGCGACGGATCGAAGAGACGAGCTTCGAGGTCGGCCCAGACCAGGAACAGTGCCAGGGCCAGCCCGATGACAGTGCCAAACGAAAACAGGAGAATTCCCCGGCGCGCGTTTGCTCCACTACTCATATCGTTTCCTATGGTTCACGGGCAAGTTTCTGGAAGTATAGTCCCGAACAGGCGGCCTGTCAAAAAGAATCCGTCCCCCGCCGTCAACACCGCGACTTGTAGGCCAGCCAGGCCCATTCGGCCAGGTTGCCGGTGAGCATGGCCAGGGCGGCGAGGATGGCGCCCGAGGTCGACAGGAACAGCACGCCCAGGGCCAGGGTGGCCGTCACGACGGCCACGTTGACCACCATGGCCGTGCGCACCGTCCCGGTGCAGCCCGCCCGGATCAACACACCGCGCAGCAGCGACTGGATGCCCATCAGCAGGGGGTAGGCGGCCAGCCATTGCACCGCCGGCCGGGCCAGGCCCTGCAGCTCGGGCGACAGGTTATAGACCCCACCCATGACGGGCCCGTATAGCGGCGTGAAGGCCACCAGTGCCAGGAGCAGGGTAAAGATGGCGCTGAGCCCCAGGGAAAAGTTGCTCACCCGGCGGTAGCTGGGCGCGTCGGAGGCCAGGGCCGTGGTCAACTGCTGCAGGCTCCACGCCGGGCCTGCGATGAGGATCACCAGGCTCCAGGCGACGGGCCAGGCCGCCAGGGAGGCGGCCGGCAACAGCGCCGCGGCGATGCCGGCATTGAGCATGGGCCGCGTCAACTGACGGAGCACCGTCGTGACGGCCAGGGGCTGGTAGAAACGCCACAGCCCCCGCATGGTCAGGGGCTCCTGGTCGCCGGCCGCCTGCCCTGCCCGAAAGCCGGCGCTGCGCACCACGGGCGCCGTGGCCCACGTGACGACGGCCGCTTCCACGAACACGGAAAAGTCCATGGCGAGGCCGGCCACCACGGCGCCCCGCTGTGGAAAGAGCAGGAGCCCGCCGAACAGGGCACCGGCGAGGCTCACCAGCCGCACGCCCGTGGCCACGGTGATGACGCGCGTATGGTTCTTGCGGATCAACACACCCTGGTGGGCGCGGCGCCAGGCGATGGGCAGCGACCAGAAGGAGAGGATCTGCAGCGTGGGCCGCGCCCGTGCCGCCACGTCGATGGGAATGTTCATCAGGTCGACCACCACCATGTCGTAGAGGGGCGTCAGCGAAAAGACCAGCCCCACCAGGGTGACAAACAAGCCCAGCATCAGCGTAAAGCGCCGGATGAGGACAAAGGCGTCGCGGTCCACGGCGCGGGCTACCGCGGCGTCCAGGAGCATCAGGATGGGCGCTTCGACCACGAGGGCCAGGCTAAAGGCGACGCCATAGGCTCCCAGGGCCAGCTCGGGATCGGCGGACCTGCCCAGGCCGATGTTGATGATGGAGGGCTCCAGGACCATCATGACCGTGCTGGCCGCCAGGGGCACCCACAGGGCCAGCATCTGGCCCGTGGTGGGCGGGGTCCCTTCCCCCGCGGCACCCATCGCCGCCTCGCGGTGCGTCATGCTTCCGCCCGGAAACGGAGCAAAGGAGCGAACGAGCAAATGCCCAAGATATCCTGCGCTCGGGGCCCGATTCGCCCAAGGGCTGGCCCCGACGCAGGATTATACCACACCGCCGCGCCAAATGGTACTTTTGCCCGGGCGATGTCCGGCGATCCAGGTCCAAGGATCGAGCCCACCGCCTTTTGGCGCCCGTTGGCCGCCTGGGGTATAATAGAGGTGTCGAATCGTAGTGAAGGAGGGTAGCCATGGTACGGCAGACGTTCGACGAGCAATTGGCAGACCTGCAAGGGATGGTCATGGACCTGGGCCGCATGGTTGGCGACGCCCTGGTCGAGTCGGTCGACCAGCTCAAGCGGCGCGACTTTGACGGGTCACGCCGGCTCATCGAGCAGGATCACACGGTCAATGCCACTCGTTTTGCCATCGAGAGCCAGGCCCTGACCCTCATCGCCACCCAGCAGCCCATGGCCCGCGACATGCGGCTGCTGGCCGCCATCCTGGACATTGCCAGCGAGCTGGAGCGCATCGGCGACTATGCCAAGGGCATCGCCCGCATCAACATCGCCATCGGCGAGCAGCCCCTCATGAAGCCCCTCATCGACCTGCCCGTAATGGCGGACAAGGCGCGGGCCATGTTCGACGCCGCGCTTGAGGCCTTTCGCGACCGAGACATCGAGCGGGCGCGGGCTATTCCCGCGCAAGACGACGAGGTCGACGCGCTCTACCAATCGATCTATCGCGAGCTGGTGTCCTTTATCGTGCGGGACCCGGACACCATCGAGCAGGCCAACCTGCTGATGTGGGCCGCCCACAACCTGGAGCGCGCCGCCGATCGCGTGACCAACCTCTGCGAGCGCGTGGTATACACGGTGACGGGAGTGCTGGAAGAGCTCGACTCGGATACAGCCAACATCGAAAGCATGACGTAGGAGAGCCCCACATGCTGCTTTGCATCGACATCGGCAATACCAACATCACCCTGGGGGTCTACCAGGGCAAGAACCCGGGACCCCGCTGGCGCATGGCCACCAACCACGAGCGCATGCCCGACGAGTTTGTCCTGCAGCTCCTGGGACTGCTGTCGCTGGGAGGCCTGTCGCGCGACGACGTGGACGGCGCCGTCATCGCCTCCGTGGTGCCGCCCCTGACCGGCAAGTGGGTCGAGGTCTGCCAGAAGGGCGTCGGCCTGGACCCGCTCATCATCGGCCCCGGCATCGACCTCGGCGTGCGGGTGCTCTACGAGGACCCGTCGGCCGTGGGCGCCGACCGCCTGGTGGACGCCGTGGCCGCCTACCGGCTCTACGGCGGCCCGGCCTGCATCGTCGACTTTGGCACCGCCACCACGTTCGACGCCCTTTCGGCCGACGGCGATTACCTGGGCGGCGCCATCGCCCCTGGCATCAGCATCGCCGCCGACGCCCTGTTCCAGCGCACGGCCAAGCTGCCCCGCGTCGAGCTGGCGCGCCCGCCGGCGGCCATCGGCCGCAACACGGTACACTCCATGCAGTCGGGGCTGCTCTTTGGCTACGTCAGCATGGTGGAGGGCATGGTCGCCCGCTTTCGCCGGGAGCTGGGCAGGGGTATGAAGGTGATTGCCACGGGCGGCCTGGCCGAGGTCCTGGCCCGCGAGACGCCGGTCCTCGAGATCCTGGCCCCCTGGCTCACCCTCGACGGCCTGCGCATGGTCTACGACATCAACCGCGGCCGGCCCGCCCTGTAGGACAGGCCGGCAGCCTGTCCAGGAGGATCGCCATGGCACCGAACCCGCTCCAGGGCAAACGGATCGTCCTCGGGGTGACGGGCAGCATTGCCGCCTACAAGGCGGCCGACCTGGCCAGCAAGCTGGCCCAGGAGGGCGCCCTCGTCGAGGCGGTCCTGACCGAGGCGGCGACCGAGTTCATCTCGCCGCTGACCTTCCAGTCGGTGACCGGCCAGCCGGCCTACACCGACGCCGACCTGTGGGGCGCCCAGGCCCACGTGCTCCACATCGGCCTCGCCCGCCACGCCGACCTGCTGCTCATCGCCCCCGCCTCGGCGCAGACCCTGGCCCGCCTGGCCCTGGGCCTGGCCGACAACCTGCTCAGCCTCACGGCCCTGGCCGCCACCTGTCCCCTCGTCGTCGCCCCGGCCATGGACGCCGGCATGTTCTCCCACCCGGCCACGCAGGCCAACCTGGAGACCCTGGCCGGGCGCGGCGCTGTCGTCGTCGGCCCCGAGGAGGGGCACCTGGCCTCGGGGTTGGTGGCCCGCGGCCGCATGTCCGAGCCCCAGGAGATCCTGGGCCAGGTTCGCTACGTCCTGTCGCGGGGCGGCCCCCTGGCGGCGCGCCGGGTCCTGGTCACCGCCGGCGGCACCCAGGAGCCCGTCGACCCGGTGCGCTATCTCACCAACCGCTCGTCGGGCAAGCAGGGCCTGGCCCTGGCCCAGGCCGCCCTCGACGCCGGGGCCGAGGTGATCCTCATCGCCACGCCGGGCGTGCCCCGGGCGCCGGCCGGCGCCGGCCACCAGGTGGTGGGCACCGCCGCCGAGATGGCCGAGGCTGTGCTGCAGGCCAGCGCCACGGCCGACGTCCTGATCATGGCCGCCGCCGTGGCCGATTTTCGCCCGGCCCACGAGTCCGCGCAAAAGATCAAGCGGGCCGAGGGCACCCCCGTCCTGGTCCTGGAGCCCACGGTGGACATCCTGGCCACCGTGGGCCGGCAGCGCCAGGAGACCGGCCGGCCGGCCGTCGTCGTCGGCTTTGCCGCCGAGACCCGGGACCTGCTGGACAATGCCCGCCATAAGCTCCAGGCCAAGAAGCTGGACCTGCTGGCAGCCAACGACGTCAGCGCCGCCGACTCGGGCTTTGGCGTCGATACCAACCGCGTCATCCTCCTCGACGCCGGCGGAGGGACCGAGACCCTGCCCCTCATGACCAAGGCCGAGGTGGCCGAGCGCATCGTGGCCCGCATCGTCGCCCTGCTGGGTGGGACGGACCAGAAGAAGGAGGAGCAGCCATGAAGGCGGAGGGCGCCATCACCGACGTACCCGGCATCCGCGTGGGGCACGCCCAGGACGACGAGGCCCTGACCGGCTGCACTGTCGTCCTGTGCGAGGCGGGGGCCGTGGGCGGCGTGGACCAGCGGGGCGGCGCGCCCGGCACCCGCGAGACCGACCTCATGCGGACCTCGCACCTGGTGCAGCGCGTGCACGCCGTGCTCCTGGCCGGCGGCTCCGCCTTTGGCCTGGAGGCGGCGACGGGCGTCGTGCGCTACCTGGAGGAACACAAGGTGGGCTTTAACGTCCGCGTCGCCCGGGTGCCCATCGTGCCCGCCGCCATCCTCTTTGACCTGGACGTGGGCAAGGCCGGCGTGCGCCCCGACGCCGAGATGGGCTACCGCGCCTGCCTGAACGCGAGCGACGGGAGCGCGGGGCCGCCGGCCGAGGGCAACGCCGGGGCCGGCACGGGCGCCTCCGTGGGCAAGATCCTGGGCCTGGGCCAGGCCATGAAGGGCGGCCTGGGCACGGCCAGCATCGACGTGGGCAACGGGCTGGTGGTCGGCGCCATCGTCGCCGTCAACGCCTTTGGCGACGTCGTCGACCCGGACAGCGGCGAGATCGTCGCCGGCGCTCGCCGCGCCGATGTCGGCCCCCTGTCCATCGGCGCGCCCGGCTATTTCGCCGACACGCTGCACGTCATGCGCAGCCTGGTGGGCCGGACCACGCTGGCCATCGCCCGGCGGGGCCACACCGTCATCGGCGTCGTGGCCACCAACGCCCGGCTGAACAAAGAAGAGACCAACAAGGTGGCCCAGATGGCCCACGACGGCCTGGCACGCGCTGTCCGCCCGGCCCACACCATGCTCGACGGCGACACCCTCTTTGCCCTGGCCACCGGCAAGCGGCGCGCCGACGTCAACATCGTCGGCGCCTTTGCCGCCGAGGCCGTGGCCCGCGCCATCCTGCGCGCCGTCCGCGCCGCCCGTCCCGTCGCCGGCCTGCCCTCCGCCTGGA
>DAOUHB010000087.1:0-65155 GCA_034428935.1 Anaerolineae bacterium
ACAGAAGGAACGCTTTCCTCCGCGCCAGGTACATGCGCGCCGGCGGCGACCTTTGACCCGTGGGCTGACCGCCGGCAGGCCGTCGCCGCTTGCCTCGCCGGCCGCCGCCACATCCTCCCCCCTTTAGTGCTCGCCGCGGATCACAATCCGCGGATCTTCCGGGCAGCGCTGAGCTGTGAGAGATTGGCAGGGACCGAATGCGCATCATCGTGCGCAACATCGGGCAGCGCGTGGGCATCAAGGTCCGCCCGCATAGGCTGCGCCACACCTTCGCCTTGATGTTCCTGAAAGGCGGCGGGGATCCCCTATACGCTCCAGTACCTGCCAGGCCATGAGGATATGACCACGGTGCGCGAGTACGTCAAGATCGCGGCCAGGGATGCGAGGGATATGTACCGCTCGCGGCTGGATGCGCTGTGACAAATGGAGGTCACAGGGCTGCATGTCCAGAGGCAAAACGACATTGAACACCAGGTCATCTACAAGTGGACGACCTTCACTGACAAGTTGCCCAGCCTCAAAGATAGCAACGCTTCAGAATTTTACCTGGCCCAGATGAACTCGACCGGCGGTGGAGGAGATGGACTTGCCTCATCTGTGGAACTCAAGTCCTCCAGGAGATTTTCTTCCTTCCACTCGAGTCTATCAGCGGCACGTTTCAACTTTACCGGATCTGCTTGAATGTCTGCACAGAAACGCTCAAACGCATCAACGAAATCCAGATACATTCGCCACGTGCATACATAGAGGCAGCCGGTTTGGCCAACTCTCTTGAGGTGTTGATCATCCGTTGGCTCGGTGTTGGAGAGAAATGATTCTACATTAATCGCGTTATGCACCAAGGAATTTCGAAGCATCACTAGCGCTTCTTGCTGAACGGCGTATCGGCCGCCCATGTGGTCAAGAAAGCAACAGATTCTGCTCGCTGGCTTTGCCCTGTCCTCACTGTGTAGTAGTTTTCCGAGACCGTCAATTGCCGCGAAGAGCAGTAATAGTGTAGCTGTGCAGGAACGCTGTAGTTCTGTATTCTTGATGGGAGCCACGATTCGTTCGCGGATGATGCGGAGGTATGCATCCACTTTCTCTTGGTCTTGATAAGTCTGTTCGGTCATCGGATGTGCCTCTCAAAACCTGACTTGGTCTTTCTCACCTGTAGGCCCATTTCGACAGCATTTGCTCGAAATGGTGTCGCGTTCCCTCATTGAGGAAGTAGAAATAGCTACCTCTCAAAGGTTGCCTCAATCCACTGTAGTGAATATCTCTTGCCTGACTTCACAGACGGGCCACACATCGTTAGTTCGAATATCGAAATCCACCACGGCCCCAGTTGGTCCAGACTTCACCGCTTTGAAGCGAACGGTAACAGATGCGTTAGCTTCGGCGGGAAGTGAAAGCGTATCCCACTTGATGGAAGTCCAGTCACCGCGCTCGAAAATGTCTGCGGTCGCTGGCTCGACTCCTTCCAGTCTGAAAGCCATACCATAGAAGTCTACGCCTTGCACCGGCTCAAAACCGACCCAGAGGCTGTCAAAGTTGAAGTAAGAGCCGTTTGACACGTCAACCTGTACGGATGCTGCACCGCCAAGACTGACCTCCAGGGGATAGCAGATCCGTACCACAATCTCTTCCCTGATTCCACTGCCTGGGCTTGAGCCCATGTAGCAGAAAGGGGCATACTCGACACACTCACTCTTGGAACCAGAATCACAGCCGACCAGGAGTAGCAAGAATGCAAGGCACAGCTTCCCGGCTTTCATTGTCCTTTTCCCCCTTGAAATAAGAGTAGCAAGCAATGAGATTTACCAGCGCTTGCGCCAGAGCGCACAGCGATCCCATTTCGACGGAAATGGAATACGTCTATTGCAGCGTCACGAGAATAGTAGGGAAATCGACAAACCCCACAAAGTTGACGTGGTGCTCGGTGCGGCTCAATCGGTTTTGTACCCGGCCCTTGCCACTGGATACCACCATACCTACTGGATAATTGGCTCCCCGCTCTTCTGCCAACACAAGCGCTCCACTCATGCCAGAGAGATCTTCATCTGTTTCGATCTCGGCCACATGCTGAGCTATATGGCTCTTACTGAAGTTGGTTGCTTTGCCACCTATATGCGGTGCGTCAATCAGCCTTGCCTCTATGCTTCGTAGAGGTAGGGGAACGCCATCGGACAAAACAGCATCACTGGTTATGTCTGCCATCCGATATCCCAACACTTGTAGCTTCAGATCCAAGACTCTTTGTGGGTAGTACTGATGCGGTTGGAGTTCCAGATAGGGAAACGGAAGAGGATTATGGTTCCCGCGGTGAGCCCAGAAAGCTGCCACATCATATGAAGTAGTGCCTGTATCGTCAGGATGAAACTTGAGCATTCGTTCGTCAAGCCCCAACACGGCTCGTTTCAATCCACCCGCGCCGTCGGTGTACTTGAATATCGCCTTGAACTGATCTTGTCCCAACCTTGGCTCTACTACATGCCGACAGGATACAATACAAAAGTACGATGCAATGCCGAAGAGAACTGATGAGCCCACTGTCTCTGTTACTATAGCACCAAGATCCCTAGGCCCTATTGCCATAACACCCACAGACGTTTGCCATTCTTCCATCAACTCGACCTTTTTAAGCGTATTTGCTCGCACTTCACATCCCCTCTACACACCGGCCCACAGGCACGCCCGCTCACCGGACTATGAGGATGGGTGCAGTCGTCGCCGGATGGGTAGACCCACCAGGCACAGAGGGCCGGCATCACACCCTCATTTTAGCGGCAATCATCCGACTCTCTCCGGTGGGCTCGTACAGCCGTAGCCGACTACTCTACTCGACCTTTTCAACCTCGCAGCTCACCTCCAAGGCAAAATCGCCCGGCTGGACCTCGATGTAATACTGGCCTGTGGCGTTGTCGTTGGCCAACACTTCGTCGAGCTCACCACTGACGCCGGATAGCCTTGCCCAATAGCATGACCCAAGAACGTCCTCACCGGCTACCCCGCGGTACATGCCGGGTCCAATATCTCGGCCAACGAGGTACATCCCAGGTGGTAATACTGTCAAGAGTGTCTCTCTTGCCGGCACATGATCCACGGCGCGTAATTCACACGCCGTCTCTAGTGCCTTGTCACTAGGCAGAACCTCCATGTAGTATAAACCTACCGAGTTTTCGTTCGCCAGCAGGTCTTCTAGCGTGCCGCCCAAGCCGGACAGCCGTCCCCAGTAGCACGAGTCAAAAACGCCCTGTCCAGCTTGTCCAACATAGATCCCCGGTTCGATATCTGTTCCGACTAGATATGTGCCCGGTGGCACCAGCCCCTGGATTGGGGTAGGCGGAGGTGCGGGTGTATCGGTTGGAGGCACGGCCGTATCCGTGGAAGGGACAGCCGTCGGTATGGTCGTGTCGGTTGGCTGCGGCGCGTCCGTCGGTGCTTGAGTGTCCACAGGCGCGAGTTCGGTGATAGCCGCTGCCTTCTCCGCGACCATATCGTCGGGCGTCGGCGCCGTAGCCTCTGGCGTTTCCATGCTATCACCTCTCTGTAACGCGGCAAGAACCGCCCCGCACAAGCACATCACTAGCAACGCCCCGACGACTACGATCAAAATGAGCGTCCGCCTGGTCAGCCCGCGCTTCTTGCCGCGGTCCTCTGGAGTGTTGTGTTGCTTCATTTCTACTCCTTTCTTCTTTGGCGGTTCTTGTTGTGGAGGGCGTCGGTCGTACCCTACCCGCCTGGACTCGTCCCGTGCACCCAGTACTACCCTGCCCTTTCCAGGTTTAGCGCCAGCAACCGCTCCAACATTTCGTCGTCGCTTAGATCGTGCGGCCACCCGTAAGCGTCCAGCACTGCCTCATCCAGCTTCCTGTGTGCCAGGTCCAGCCATGTAGGCCGGCGATTGTAGAGGTTGGTCAACGTGCGGCTCTTTAGCTCCTTCTCGGTGGCTCCCGATGGATTGAGCCAGGCATCCCGCTTTTCCACCAGCTCCCTGGCGGCCCGGGCGATGGCCTGTACCCGGGGATCGTCTGTGGGTTCCTGTCCGGGCGGCCAGGGAAACGGAAATGTCTCAAAGCATGTCGTGTTGTTGTAAGTAGGATCGTTACCCACTCCATGGCGTGATGATGTGGCAAGAGACCAGACCTCATGGGGTCTGGAATGCAGAAGTCCAAAGAAATAATGATCATCCCGGGCAAAGACGTATAGCCGACTATCGGGCAAGATCCTAACATCCCAGAACTCAAAGACCCTGTGCCTGGCAACCCTCGGTGTGGCGATATACCGGCTAACTCGATCAAGGGCCTGTCGCATGGCTGGGCGCGGTTCGACATGGATCCACCAGCGAGCTCGATAAGCAGCACGCTTGTTTGTCATACGCATGGGTTTGACGTACCTTAGTACGTGTTCAAACGGACTCTCATAGACCGCCGCCGCGTTTTCCGCCATGCCTACACCAAAGTCAATGATCCACATTCCCCTTGCGCGTCCGGTAATGTCTGAGCCATTGATCCAAGGCCGAACAACATCCAAATTGGGACGACCGTTGGGATTGACTGGTGCTTGTAGCATGTTCCGGGCAATGTCTGCCGTTATTTCGAAGGGTCCACCCTTTGTGTCTCCCATGAAACAAATGTCTCGATTTTCCTCAAGCCTTCGGGCAACGGTAAGATCAAGAGAGCTTGTCAAGTCGGCATTGATGTTCTTTACGGGCTGGCCATCTAGCACCCTAGTCGGCTCTGTCCCATCATCAAAGCCGATCAGCGAAACCCTAACCGCTGCGCCTTCGAGTATCCAGGGCCGATCGCTCCACGCAACGAACATGTCACCTGAATTCTTGATTTTCCTCAATATCGCGCGGTTTGCCCCAGCACGGATGGCCTGAGTCGCCAGAAGCCCAGCTCGCCCTAGCTTGCCACGCTCAATATGGTCTCGTGCTCTCTCAAACCAATAGCTGACGAGGTCCGCCTCATGAGGCACCCTGCCCTCGTACAAAGCAAACAGGCTGTCTACGTATCTATCACCCAACTCTGTTCGCATACGCTTGCCGCCCAAGAATGGCGGATTCCCAATAATCACGTCTGCCTCCGGCCACTCCGGTTCCACCGGCCGCCCTTCTTCATCGTATGCCAGAATTGCATCCATGTGAAGAATATTGTCCAAGGGCTTTAGGATTGGTTCCGAGAACATGAGGTATCCATTGTCATGCAGCCACTGAAGATAGCCAATCCAAATGGTTGCCTGGGCCAATTCGTGGGCGTACTCGTCGATCTCGATTCCGTCTAGCTGCTGCGGATGAGGGGCACTGCCCATCATGGGCAGCATTTGACTCAGCCCGAGCTGGGCTCCCAGAACCGAAACCTCCTTCCACAGATCGAGCAAAAGCTTCAGCGTAACGTACAGGAAATTGCCACTACCACAGGCGGCATCCAGCACACGGATGGTCGCCAGTTTCTCGGCAAAGCCAACCAGTAGCTTTTCGAGGTCGGCGTGCCGCTTGTTGCGGGCCTGCGTGCTCTTTGCCTCGTCGCGCTGTCGAGCCAACGCCATAGCTTGCGCCCGGACCTCGGCCCATCTCCGACGCAGTGGGGCCATGACCACTGGCTCTACAATGAGCAGAATATCCTCTTTGCTGGTGTACTGGGCCCCGCGCTGCGAACGCTTGTCGGGGTCCAGGCTCCTGGTAAAGAGCGTGCCCAGAATGGAAGGCTCGATGCTCGACCAATCCAGAGCACAGGCGCGGCACAGGATGTCCAACCCGTCCAAGTCCAGGTGTAGCACGTTATCGCTATCAAAGATCCGCCCGTCAAAGAAGGCAATCTCGCTAACGCCAAACCAGCCGCCAGACACCATCGCCTGGAAAAGTTGCCGAAGCTGAGCCTCGAAGGCGGCGGGGCGACGCTGTGTGCTCTTGACCAGTTGGCTGAACAGCCTTCCTGGCAGCAAGCCGATGTCCTCGGCAAACAGACAAAACAGAAGCTGGATCAGGAAGTGGGCTGCTTCCTGAGGGTCATCACCGTAAGCACGTAATAAGTCGGCAAGGCGGGCAAACTCGGCGGCGGCCTGCTGAGTGACCTGCTCGGTGGTTTGCAGTGCCTTGAAGCGTTCCGGCTGAAAGAACAAGGCCCGCAGGTTGTCCATGCCCGCCGGTGTGAGCAAATCGTCAAAGGTGATCGCCACCACCCGCTTGACCGTGTTGGTAAAGTTGGTGTGGACAAGAATCTGCTCCATGTCCGAGACGACGAGCAGAGGCGGGTTGAGCAAAGACTCGCGGTATTGAAGCAGTTGCTTGTAGGCCGCGTTCAGATCCTTGTGCTTGCCCTTGTACTCCCAGGCAAAGAACCCTTTTTTCCAGACGTCGGCCCAACCCTCGCCACCCTCGGTCTTGGACGCGCCAACCTCAAAGGCGAACCTCTCGCCTTTCGGATCATCCTCCAAGGGGGTTGGATGGCCGACAAGGCCGCAGAGATCATTGAAGTGAGTTTGGGAAGCAGAGCGTTCTTTTTGCGCGACCTTGAGCCACTTGGCTACAAATTCTTGCGGGGACAACGATGGCAACATGACTTCTCCGGACGCCACAGGCATCAGATAAGGAACAAGCAACAAACAGCCCATCCCCTATGTAGGATGGGCCTGTGTGCTATGCTATCGATACTCTGGCGACCATCCTACGCTGGGGTCATGCCTCAGCCTGGGCAAGGGCCGTGAGGCTTCTCTTTCCTAACGACAACATTGTACCACCGTTCTAAAATAACTGCAAACTGCGGGTCTTGACCTTTTCCGCCCGGAAAAACTGCTATTGTGGGGAACTAAGGTCGGGAGCAACAAGGACAAGCGAGGGCGCTGCCGCCTGATTGGCGCCTGCCCGCCCGCCCCCCACCCCTTTCGCGCCCTCGTGCACTGAGCGAAGCGAATGTTTCGTCCCCTTTCGCGCCCCTCCGCGGTCCAGGCCGCCCCCCTACCCCTCAAATGCCCGCCGCACCTCCCCCGCCCGCTCCGGCGCCACCAGCGCCACGATGCGGTCGCCGGCCTCCAGGCGCGTGTTGCCGTGGAGCAGCAGCACCTTGTCGCCCCGCCGCGCCGTCGTCAGCAGGCAGTCGTCGGGCAGCGGCACGTCGCGCACCCGCCGGCCCGCCTGGGGCGAGCCCGGCTCGACCACGATCTCCACGAACTCGGTGCCCGTCAGCTTGCCCAGGCGCAGCCGGTCGGCCCGCTCTTGCAGGTCCAGCCGCCGGCTGATGCCCACCCGGTAGGCCCGCACGATGTCCTGGCGGCGGATGAGCCCCAGCAGCCGCCGCGGATCACGGCGGTCGACCACCGGCAGGCGGCCCACGTCGCGGGCGCCCAGCCGCTTGAGGGCCACCCACATGGGCTCGTCGGGATTGACCGTCAGCAGCGAGCGCGTCGCCACCTGGCCCACCGTCCGCTCCTGCCAGCCCGGCGCCTCCCGCGCCCGGGCCAGGTCCTGCAGGGTGACAATGCCGAACAGGTCGCCGTTGCCGTCCACCACCGGGAAGCCGTGGCGGTGCGTCTCGGAAAAGATGCGCTCCAGCTCGGCCAGCCTCACCTCGCTGCCCACCGTCTCCACGTCGGTGGTCATGGCCTCGCTCACCAGGACGCCCTGCATGACGTCGATGTCGCGCCCCCGCTCCAGGCGCACGCCCCGCCGCAGCAGCTTCAGGGTATAGATCGACTCCTTGTTCAGCGCCTCGGCCACCACGGTGCTGACCACCGTGGCCAGCATCAGGGGCAGGATCAGCCGGTAGTCGTCGGTCATCTCGAATATGATGAGCACGGCGGTAATGGGCGCGCGCGCCGCCCCGGCAAAGACGGCGGCCATGCCCACCACGGCAAAGGCGCCCGAGGGCGCCGTCAGGTCGGGCGCCAGGCCGTGGATCACCTGGCCAAAGGCGCCGCCCAGCATGGCGCCGATGAAGAGCGAGGGCGCAAACACACCCCCCGACCCGCCCGAGCCGATGGTCAGCGACGTGGCCAGCATCTTGAGCAACACCAACAGGAGCAGGATGCCGGCCGTCCCCTGGCTCGACAGCACCCAGTCCATGGCCGGGTAGCCGCCGCCGTAAAAGGGCACCGGCTCGCCGGGCGCGCCCCAGCCGCCGGCGCGGGCGGCCAGGCTGTAGGCCAGGCCCACCAGCCCCAGCAGCGCGCCGCCCACCATCGCCTTCAGGGGCTCGGGGAACCGCTTCCAGGCGTCGAACAGGTCCTCCGCCAGGTAGAGGACCCGGGTAAAGCCGACGGCCACGACGGCGCCCACCAACCCGAGGATGGTGTAGAAAAAGAGGCCCACGGGGCTCACCAGCTCGTAACTCGGCACGGCAAAGGCCGGCACGTTGCCAAAGGCCATGCGGCTGATGACGCTGGCGGTTACCGCCGAGATGACCACCGTGGCGAAATAGCGGGCGCTGAACTCGCCCAGGATCACTTCCAGGGCAAACATCACCCCGGCGATGGGCGCGTTAAAGGTCGCGGCGATGCCCCCCGCGGCGCCGCAGGCCACCAGGTTGCGGATCCGCTCGTCGGACATGCGCAGCACCTGGCCGACCGTCGAGCCCAGGGCCGAGCCGATCTGGACGATGGGCCCCTCGCGGCCGGCCGAGCCGCCGGAGCCGATGGTGATGGCCGAGGCCACGGCCTTGACCAGGGCGACGATGGGCCGGATGCGCCCGCCCCGCAGGGCCACCGCCTCCATGACCTCCGGCACGCCGTGACCCTTGGCCTCGCGGGCAAAGCGGTAGACCAGGGGGCCCACCAACAGGCCGCCCAGGGCAGGGGCCAGGACGAGGATGGTGCCGCCCGGCAGCCCTTCTCCCGCCCACCCGAAAAAGAGGCGGCCCATGGCGTCGATCATCCAGCCAAAGAGGACGGCACCGCCGCCGGTGCCCAGTCCCACCAGCAGGGCGGTGCCCATGAGTACGACCGTCTCGGGCGGCTGGTAGCGGTCCAGAAGGCCGCTCAGCCTGCGGCTCAGGCGCCGCTGCCACGTCCTCCGCCCGTTCGCTTGCTCTTTCACCGTTTCCTCCCTGTGCCTCCTCGCCGGGCCCATGTGCCCGGGCGCGATTCTAGCACAGGCGCGGTGAAATGCAAATGGAGAAGCGTTACATACCCGCCGCCAGCTCGCTCCGCCGGAAGCGCCGCGCGCCAAGGTAGAACAGCACGGCGTCGACGATCCAGAAGAACAGGCCCAGGGCCAGCACCAGCCACGAGCTAAAGTAGAGGACGCCCGTGGCCTGGCCGACCACCAGGAGCAGGATGGGCAGGACGACGACGCCGCCCAGTTGGTAGGCCTCCTGGAAGGTCTCGGCCCGCGACGACACCAGGACGGTGATGCCCAGGCCCAGCCCGGCGACGGCCGGGGCCACCCACAGGGCCAGGAAGACCCACATCAGGTTGGGAAAAAAGACGCGGCCCATGGTGCCCCAGGCGGCGACGTTGGCCGTCACCGAGTACAGCAGGAAGCCGATCCAGGCGATGGCCACCGCCGGCACCATGGACGACAGCATCTTGGCCACCAGCAGGTCCCGGTCGCTGGTGGGGGTGTAGAGGAGCGCCTCCAGCGTCTTGCGCTCCTTCTCGCCGGCAAAGCTGTCGGCGGCAATGACGCTGGCCACCATGAGGGGCAGGATGAGGTACATGGGCGCCAGGAAATAGACCAGCGCCAGGACGACGACGATCTGCGCCTCGTCGTAGCCGGCGATGGACTCGCGCATGCCGGCCGGCATCCCATCCAGGAAACCCCGCATCTCGGACAGGGTTTCGCCCGGTGCCTCTTCCAGGAGCGGCGCCAGGGCGGCCAGCCCGGGCAGCACCACCAGGAAGACGAGCGGTATGACGATGATGGGGATCATGACCCCCTTGTTCTGAAAAACGACCTTCAGGTCCTTGCGGACGATGGCTCGAATGGCCCGCCAGTTCACGCTGCCACCTCCCCGCCCTGCAGGGCAAAGTAGACGTCCTCCAGCGACGGCTCCTCGGGTGTCACCCGGTAGATGCGCACGCCCGCCCCGGCCAGGGCCGCCACCAGGCCGGGGATCTCCTCGCGGCCCACGCCCTGGAGGGCCAGGCGGCCGTTCTCGCCGGCGCTGGCGCTGATCCCCGCCGCGGCGACGATCTCCAGGGCCGCTCCCTGGGGCTCGGCTTCCATCTCCAGGCGCTGGCTGCGGCCCAGGCGGGCCACCAGCTCGGCCGGCGTGCCCAGGGCCAGCACCCGCCCCTGGGCCAGGACCGCCACCCGATCGCACAGCTTCTGTGCCTCGGCCAGGTTGTGGGTGCACAGGAAGACGGTGCGGCCCCCTTCTCCGCTCAGGGCCGTCACCATCTCGTGCACGTGGCGGGCGGCCACGGGGTCCAGGCCCGAGGTCGGCTCGTCCAGGAAAAGGACCTGCGGCCGGTGCACCAGGGCCCGGGCCAGGGCCAGGCGTTGTTTCATGCCCCGGCTGTAGGCGGCCACCTTTTCCCCGGCGCGGTCGGCGAGTTGAAAGGTCTCCAACAGGGCCTGGACGCGTCCCGCCACCTCGCCCGGCGGCACGCCGTACAGGTCGGCATAGATGGCCAGGTTGTCGCGGCCCGTCAGCCGCTCGTCCAGCGACGGCGTCTCGGTCAGGACGCCGGTCTGGGCGCGCAGGGCGGGCCCCTGGCTTGCCGGATCGAGGCCCAGGACGCGCGCCCGCCCCTCGTCGGCCGTCAGCACGCCGTTGAGGAGGCGCACCGTGGTGGTCTTGCCGGCGCCGTTGTGCCCCAGAAAGCCCAACACCTCCCCGGACTGCACCTCCAGGTCCAGGTGATCGACCGCCACCACGTCGCCAAAACGGCGCGTCAGCCCCTCGGCGACGATGACTGCTCCTTGTTTCATGTTTCGCACACTCCTCGCCCATCCCGGGGCGCAGCCTGATACCCCGGCGGATTCATTCACCATGTCGTAGGGGACCGGGGCGCAGCGCCCCGGGCCCCCATCGCTTACGTCGGGCGCCAGTCGGTCAACAGCCGGCGCCAGTTAAAGGCCCGCGACGATAGCAGGTTGGCCGGCCCGAAAAAGCGTCCGGCCAGGACGATGAACAGGTAGGCCGTGATCGCCAGCCCGGCCAGGCTGACCAGGATCTGCCACAGGGGCACCTGGGCGACCGCCAGCCGCGTCACCATGGCGCTGGGCGCGCTGAAGGGAAACAGGCTCAGCGCCGTCGCCAGCAGGCCATGGGGCTCGTCCAGGAACGTCTGGGCAAACATCAGCGTGGGCATGAGGGGCACGATCAACAGGAAGGTTATCTGCCCGCCCTCTCGCGCCGAGTTGGCCATGGCCCCGCCGGCGGCCATGACGGAAGCAAAGAGCAGGAAGCCCAGGATCAGGAACAGCAGGGCCCACACGATAAAGCCCGGCGGGAAGGCAAAGCTGGCCACGTTCATGATCGCCGCGCCGCGCCTGAGCAACAGCATGCCGCCGCCCACCCAGACGATGACCTGGATGACGGTCACCACGCTGGCGGCCAGGATCTTGCCGATCATCATCTGCCGGGGCTCGACGCTCAGGAGCAGCACCTCGACGGTGCGGTTCTCCTTCTCGGCCACCACGCTGCGCAGCAGGTAGTTGCTGCCCATGACCAGCAAGAAGTAGTACATCATGGGCAAGATCTGGGCCACCATCGACGCCATGGCCCGGTTGCTGCCCCCATCCGGGGTCGCCGGGGCCAGGTCGTGCTGCTCGGCCAGGGTGCTGGGGGTGGGGTTGTTCAGCGCCGCCGCCACCCCCGCGTCGCCCGTCAGGTTGAGGGCCACCAGGTAGGGCACCACGGTCCCCGCCGTGCCCTCGCCGCCCAGGATGCTAACCTCCTGGCCATAGACGTCCATCCGGCCCGTGGCCATATAGTCGGCCGGCAGGACGGCGTATTCGCCAATGTCGCCGGCCGCCATATCGGCCCGCGCCGCTTCAGGGTCGTCGTAGCGCACCACCAGGGGCTCCAGCTCGGCCGGAACCTCCCCGACGAGCCCGGCCTGGTCCACCAGCCCGAAGGGAGCAGGCTCCTCTCCCAGGCCGGCCAGCACGCCACCCATCTCCGGGCCGTCGCTCATAAAGCCCGCGGTGTTGGATACCAGCAGGATGACGGGCATGATAAAGGTCAGGATCCAGAATGAGCGCTCTTTCAAGATCATTTTGACGTCGTGTTTCGTTACCAACCATAGCTTGCGCATGAGATTTCCTCTCTTACCTCACCAGGCTCCGGCCCCTACCAGCCGCGCCTGACCGCCGCCACCATGCCCTTGACGCTCATCGGCTGCCCATAGCGCAGCATGCCCACGCGCACCACCCGCGCCGCGGCCCACACGGCCAGCAGGGCCGAGGCGACGAGGATGACCCATCCGGCCACGAGCTGCCAGGCCGGGACGGTGCCCCATCCCCAGCGCAGGGCGACCGTCAGGAAGGAGGTGGTGGGAAACAGGGTCGCCGCGACGATGGCCGGGTGCTGCGGATTCTCGAGGAACAGGGGCATCATGAACAGCGGCGCCACAAACAGCAGGTTGAGGAGGCCCGCCACCTGCTGGCCCTGCTGCAGCTCGGTCACCGCGGCGCCGATGGCGATCATGATCCCCGCCAGCAGCGCATAGGCCGGCAGGAAAAAGAGGGCCACGATCCCCAGGTAGGTCCACGGCACCTGCATCCCTTGCAGCTCTGGCACAAAGCGCGCGGCAATGAGCACGGCCAGCACGGCGGTGAGCAGGTAGACCAGCAGTTGGGTCAGCGTCGCCGCCAGGAGCCCCAGCGTCTTGCCGCCGATGAGCTGCATGGGTGTGACGGTGGTGATCATCACCTCCATGGTGCGGTTCTCCTTCTCGGTGCTCACCACCGACAGCAGGTAGCCCGAGGCCGACATGGTGGCGAACAGGAACAGGAAGGTCGCCGCGAAGGGCAGCAAAAAGTCCACGATGCGCCCCTCGTCAAAGGTTCGCCCGCTGGCCAGGTCGTGGACCTTCACCTGCGGGCCCTCCAACAGGCGCTCGTGGGTTTCGGCCGGCAGCGAAGCGAGCATGCTGGCGCGCACCAGGTCGTCCAGGTCCTCCCAGGCGTTGTTGCCCGGTGGCCTTTGCTGGTAGTAAAGCTCGGTCTCCAGCGACGCGGGATAGCCGGGCGGAAAGACGAACAGCGCCTGGATCTCGCCCCGCTCCACGGCGGCGCGGCCGCTTTCCAGGTCGGGAAATTCCCGGATCTGGACGCGCTCGTTGGCGTCGGGCAGCGTGGCGTGCAGGCTGGCGTCGACGACCCCGGCCTGGTCGACAAAACCGATGGGCTCGTCGCGCTCGCTCATCTGGACGATGAGGGCCATGGCCCCGATCATGATCGCCACCAAGACCGGCACGCCCAGGGTAAGGGCCAGGAAGGCGCGCCGTCCCACGGTACGCAGATATTCGTTCTTGGCCACGAGCCAGAAGTTACGCATTGCCCGCCTCCCCGGATTGCACCACGTTGACGAAAATGTCGTCCAACGAGGGCTCGGCCAGCTCAAAGCGCTCGATGCGCACGTTCTCGCGCATGGCCAACTGGCGCAGCACGTCCTGCGGGTTGGCGCCCAGCTCCAGGGCCATGTGCCAGGTGCCGTTCTCGCGGCGCGTCTCGAGGACGCCCGTGATGCCGGTCAGGTCGCCCTGGCCCTCGACGACGACGGCGTTGCCGGCAAAGTTGCGCTTGATTTCGGCCACCGGCCCGTACAGCACCGTGCGCCCGTCGGCGATGAGGACGATGCGGTCGCACAGCGCCTCGGCCTGGTACATCTGGTGGGTCGACATCAGGATCGACTTGCCCGCCCGCCGCTGCTCGTCCAGGAGCTGCTTGACCTGGCGCGTGCTGACGGGGTCCAGCCCCGTGAAGGGCTCGTCGATGACGACCAGGTCCGGCTCGTGCAACAGCGTGGCAATGATCTGGGCCTTTTGCTGCATGCCCTTGCTCAGCTCCTGGACCTTCTTGTTGCGGTGCTCGGCCAGATCGAACTGCTCCAGCCAGCCGGCCAGGCGGGTGCGGGCAGTCTGTTCGTCCATACCCTTCAGCGCGGCCAGGTAGATGAGCGTCGGTTCCAGCTTCTCGTCCTTGTACAGGCCGCGCTCCTCGGGCATATAGCCGATGCGCCGCTTGCCCGCCATGTCCAGGGCGCCGCCAAAGACGCGCACCGTGCCCGCGTCGGGCTTGAAGACGTCCAGGATCATGCGGATGGTCGTCGTCTTGCCGGCGCCGTTGGGACCCAACAGCCCAAAGATCTCGCCCGGCTCGACGGCAAAGGACACGTCGCGCACGGCCTGGACGCTGCCAAAGCTCTTGGCCAGATTGTTCACTTCTACACTATACATACTACACCCCCTCTTGCGGCATGAAAGACAAACACGAATTTCGGGTGCGACGCCGGTACGATCTCTATACGCACCACATGGCGGCCGGTCACACCCGCCTGACGTGCATCATAGCACAACTGCCTGCAGCCCGCACGACAGGATTCTGCCACCAAGCTGACGCCGGCCGTCAGTGTCCGGCGATGGTTTCCATGTCCTCGGAATCAGCTCCCAGCATACCACAAAGCTGGCCCGCGGGCAATAGTCAATCGGGCAGTCAAGACCTATCCACTTGACCAGTCGGCCGGCGCGACAAAAAAGCGGCTCCCCGCCCGCAGGGCAGCGGGCAGGGAGCCGAGGTTTGCAGCGCAGTCGGTTCTACTGGCTGGGGTCCGCCACGCGCCCCAGGAAAAGCAGCGCCCCGCTCTCCAGGTCGCGGATCAAGAAGATAAAGGGCCGGTCCACCGTCATGCGCACCACTTCGGCGGGCGCCGACGTGAGATTCATGACCACGCCTGTGGCGGCCGCGGCCTCGGTGCCCTCCTCGTCCACCGAGACAAAGGCCTTGTGCACCACCTCCGAGATGTACAGGTCCGGGGCGCCGGTCATCCCCGAGAAGTCGGCGGCCTCGGTCAAGGCCGCCTCCATGCCCAGGGCGGCCAGGGCCTGGCTGAGGCTGAACTCGGAATCGAACTCGAAGCGGGGCATGCTCAGCTCCACGTGCTGGCGGGCCAAACCGGCCTCGATCTCGGCCAGCAGGGCGGCGTCCAGCGACCCCTCGAAGGCCTCGAATCCACCTTCCTCGGGCAGGAGGACGATCATCGACAGCTCGCCGCCGTCGTAGGCCAGCTCCACCGCCTGGTACCCGTCGCCCTCGGCGTAGGGCAGCGACTCGGTCTGGCGCATCATGGGCATCGTGACCTCCTCGCCGTCCAGCAGGGTAAAGGGCCCATCCGCCGTCAGGTTCTCCTCGAAGGGCACCTCCCAGGCGGCGTTAAAGTAGATGGCGTTGGTCAGCACCAGGCGGGTCAGGGCATCGATGACGCCCGGCGGGATGAGGTCGGTGATGCGATCCTCCGTCTCGCCGGCAACCCAGTCGTTGATGGTCTGCCGCGCCTCCTCGGGGGCGCCAAAGTCGAGGCGGTGCGGGGTCGCCCCGTAGGCGCTCTCCATCAGCGCCAGGTAGCCGGCCAGCAGCTCAAAGTCGTGTTGCAGCCACAGGGCATTGGCCACGTGCAGCCGGAAGCCCTCGCCGTCCTTGCCTTCGGCGCCTTCGCCCCGGGCGGCAAGCTCGCCGGCCAGTTGGGCAAAGCTGGCGTGCAGGGCCTCCTGGGGCAGGTCAAAGTGCAGCGCCTGGGCCATCTGTTCTTCCGTGAGCCCGCGGGCTCCGGCGTAGGTCATGGCCAGGGCCGCCGAGATGCTGTAGGGAGAATAAAAGAGGTTGCCCTCCTGCTCGCGCAGCAGGTGATAGAGGTCCAGGGCAAAGCGGCTGTTGCCCTCCGCGAGCGCCGCCAGGTCTGCGTCCTCACCCATGCCGCCCGCCTGCCCTTCCTCGATCCCATCCTGCCCGCCGCGGGGCAACACCAGCTCTCGCACCTCTCCGCCGGGATTCACCTCCCCCTCCCAGTGAAAATCGCCGCCATTGTCCACCGTCACGTGATAGATGGTGTTCTCGGGGAGGACGACGGGGTATTGCACCGTCACGACCCACTCGCCGGCCTTGTACTGGAAGCTGGATCCGCCCACGGTGTTGGCCGGGGTGATGTCCTCTTCCGTCCAGTCGAGGCCGGCCGCCGGTGCAGCCCGGCTGTACGCCGTGGCCAGGTAGGCCAGGGCGGCGTCGCGGGCAAAGGCCGGCCCCAGGTTCAGCGACTCTTCGCCGCCGGGCGCCGGCTCCTGATCGGGGGCCGTCGGCTCGGGCACGGGCGTCGCCTCTTCCGTCGTTGGTTCGGGCGCCGGTTGATCGTCGCCAGGGGTGGGGTTGGCCACGGACGTGGGGGCCGGCGCGCAGGCGCCCATCACCAGGCCCACCAGCAGGCCCAGGAGCAGCAAGCGCTGCCCCAGGCTGATGGCTCGCTGTCGCCAGGATTTTGACATTCTACTTCTCCCCTCTCTTTCTGACGAGCCGTTATTCGAGGCTCGCCAGCTATGAGACGCAAGCGGCACGCAAATTGTTCCCATGGCCCTGCCGGCGTCGCACATGCGCATCTGTTGGTTGTACACGCCCCACGAACGTTCATGAACAACACAACACCATAACACTCGCGGGCAGCGCCCGCTCCCACCACCGCTCGCGGGCCGATAATGGTTCCGCCCACCACTTGCGGGCTGGGCCAAGTTGTAGTATAGTTCGCCTGGTTCTCTTGTGCACAGGCAGGAGGTGCAGCGATGAACTCCTTTTTCCATCAAGTGTACCGCGTCGTGCGCCTGATTCCCCCGGGGCAGGTGGCCACCTACGGCCAGATCGCCCGCATCCTGGGCGCGCCGCGGGCCGCCCGCACCGTTGGCTGGGCGCTCCACGATCTGCCCGAGGGCAGCGACGTGCCCTGGCAGCGGGTGGTCAATGCCCGCGGGGCCATCAGCCTGGAGAGACGGGGGTTGGGGGGCGCCGTCCAGCGCGCCCTGCTGGAAGAAGAAGGCGTGCGTTTCGGGCCCGAGGGCCAGATCGACCTGGCCGTCTATGGCTGGCCCGGGCCCGACCTGGCCGAAGTGCAGTCGCTCCGCTCGCCCCTGGGCGGCGAGGCGTCGCCGGACGAGTGAGACAGGGTTGAGAGCACACGTGTCATATCATCTCTCGCATTGTTTGCAGAATTGGCCCATATCAGCTACAATGAGCCTGTCACCTGCCCTTCCATGCACGCGTAAGGGGGTGGAAAGGAGCGACCGTGGCCGCAATAGCTGAGAACCGCGCCTACCGCAAGATCATCAACTCGTGGAGCATGTACGACTGGGCCAACTCGGCCTTTGCGACCACAATCATGGCCGCCATGTTCCCGCCCTTCTACCGCTCCCTCGCCATCGCCGCCGGCCTGAGCGAGCCGGATGCCACGGCCGCGTGGGCCTACACCACCGCCTTCGGGCTCGCGCTGGCGGCCGTCATGGCGCCCATCCTGGGCGCCATTTCCGATCATACCGGCGGTAAAAAGCGATACATTGCCTTTTTCGTGGCCCTGGGCGTCGTGGCCACGGCGCTGTTCGTCATCCTGGGCGACGATAACTACCTGCTCGCCTCGGTGCTGTTCATCCTGGGCGACATCGGTTTCGCCGGGGCCGAGGTCTTTTACGAATCGCTCCTGCCCCACATCGCCAAAAAAGGCGACATCGACCGGGTGTCGACGCGGGGCTATGCCCTGGGCTACCTGGGCGGCGGCATCCTCCTGGTGATCAATGTCCTGTGGTACATGCAGCCCGAGTGGTTCTTCATGGCCAACGCCGGCGTTGCCCTGCGGGTGGCCTTTTTCAGCGTGGCCGTCTGGTGGGCCGTCTTTTCCATCCCCCTGTTTCGCAACGTGCCCGAGCCGCCCGTGGTGCGTACCACCGGCCCGGCGGCGGGCACCAGCTCCATCGGGGCCGGCTTCCGGCGCCTGAGGCACACCTTCGGCCAGGTGAGGCGCTACAGGCAGCTCCTGATCTTTCTCGTCGCCTTCTGGATCTATAACGACGGCATCGGCACCATCATCAAGATGGCCACCGCCTACGGCGACGAGATCGGCATCGGGCTGACCGACATGACCATTGCCCTGATCATCACCCAGTTCGTGGGCATCCCCTTTGCCTTTGCCTTTGGCGCCCTCGCCGGGCGCCTGGGCACCAAGCGCTCGATCCTGCTGGCCCTGGGGGTCTATATCCTCATCTCCATCGCCGGCTATTTCATGCAAACGGCCCTCCACTTCTATATCCTGGCCTTTGCCGTCGGCACCGTGCAAGGGGGGTCCCAGGCCCTCAGCCGTTCGTTGTACGGCACCATGGTTCCCAAGAGCCAGGCGGCCGAGTTCTTTGGCTTTTTCAGCACCAGCAGCAAGTTTGCCGGCATCTTTGGGCCGGTGCTCTTTGGCCTCGTGAGCCAGCTCGCCGGCGGCAGCCGCCTGGCGATCCTGGCCCTCATTACCTTTTTTGTCATCGGCGGCTCGCTCCTCCTGTTTGTCGACGTCGACGAAGGGCGGCGCATAGCCATAGACGAGGATGCGGCTGCCCTGGCGGCCGCATCCTGGGATAGGCCATCCCCGGACGGAATGACGACGTGACCACGGAAACTGTGCTGATCATCGACGACAGCGCGGAGATCCGGTCTCTCCTGGAGAGCCTGCTGCCGTTCGCCGGCTACGAGACGCTGAGTGCCGGCACGGGCTGGGAGGGCCTGGGCCTGGCCTTTCACGCGCGGCCTGACGTCCTGCTCCTGGACCTGGAGCTGCCCGACATCGGCGGGCTCAAGATCCTGGAGCAATTGAACCGCGCCAACCTGAGCATCCCCTCCGTCATCATGACCGGCTACGGCTCCGAAGGCGTAGCCGCCAAGGCGCTGCGCCTGGGCGCCCTCGGCTACCTGATCAAGCCCTTCACCGCCGAAGAGGTGCTGGCCACCGTGGAAAAGGCGCTGACGATGGGGCGGCTGGTACGGGAAAGGGCCAGCCTTTCGGCCCTCGTGGACCGCCAGACGCGCTATCTGCAGGCCCTGTCGACCCTCAGCCAGGCCCTGGTCAACAGCACGGACTGCGACCTGCTCCTTCAGCGCATCGTCGATGCGGCCCAATACATGACCCGCGCCGATTCGTCCTGGCTTTCCTTGCGCCAGGACGAGGGCGCGCGCTTCCGGGTGGTCGCTCAGCGCGGCAAAACGGGATGCACGAGCCTGGAGTTCTGCGAGACGTCGGGTTCCGAGAACGTGTCGCCCGTACTGACCCAGGGCACCCCCGTGCGCACCCGGGCTGCCTCGGGCACCACCATCCGTCTGCAAACCGAGGACGAGGTCAAGGCCCTGCTCCAGATGCCCCTTTGCCTGCCCGAGGTCACCTTGGGCCTGCTGTCCGTCGACCGTCGGGAAAGTGACGTTCCATTCAGCGAGCAGGACCAAGAGCTCCTGCAGATCCTGGCCAGCTACGTGCTGCTGGCCCTGGAAAGGAATCGACAGCCCGGTCAAGGGGCCGAATCCACGCGTTAGCAGTCTTGTCCAGGGCTGCACGTCATCGCCGCAACGATCCCGGGTGAGGTGGCCCCTGCCCAGCCTTCGAGGTCAACATGAGAATCAGGTTTTGGGGTGTACGCGGCTCGATCCCCGTACCCGGCCCCAGCACCGTTCGCGTGGGTGGTAACACGCCCTGTGTGGAGGTCGAGACCGAGCAACGCCAGGTGGTCATCCTCGACGCCGGCACAGGCATACGGCTGCTGGGCCTGGACCTGGCAGCCCGCCGCGGCGGGAGGCTCATGGCCGTCCTCCTCTTCAGCCACACGCACTGGGATCACATCCAGGGCCTGCCCTTTTTCGGCCCGGCTCGCCTCCGGCACAACCGCCTGGTCATCCTCGGCGAGCGCCGCATGGACAGCCGCCTGGAGCAGGTCCTGGCCGGCCAGATGGTGGACGCCTATTTGCCCTTCACCATCGAAGACCTGCGCGCCGACCTGCTCATCAAGGAGGTCCGGGACGGTGAAAAGATTGTCGTGGGCGAATGTACCACCATCTTGCCCCGCAGCCTGGAGCACCCGGGCGGCGTGTTCGGCTATCGCATCGCCTGCCAGGGCAAGGCCGTGGTATATGCCAGCGACGTGAGCCATCCCCTCGGCGGCCTCGACCCCGGGCTGGTGGACCTCGCCCGGGGGGTCGACCTTCTCATCCACGACGCGCAGTTCACCCCCGAAGAGCGGCTTCGCTATGCCGACTGGGGACACAGCAGTTGGTTGGAGGCCGTCCGCGTGGCACAAGCGGCCGGGGCCGCGCGGCTGGCACTCTTTCACCACGCTCCGCTCCATGACGACGACTGCCTGGAGGAGATCGAGCGACAGGCCAGGGAGCAGTATGCCGGGGCCTTTCTCGCCCGCGAGGGCATGGAGATCAAGATCTAGCGGATTGGAGATATGCAAATACGCGAACAGGCCGAATTCCTGGATAGGAAGTCGCAGGCCGTGGTCCTCGTCGTGGACGATTCCGTGTCCCACGCCCAAATGGTAGCAGCGCACCTGGAGCGCGCCGGATATCGAACCAGGTTGGCCTATGGCGGCCCTGAGGCCCTGGCGCTCATCGAGGAACAGCCCCCCGACCTCGTCATACTCGACGTTATGATGCCCGGGATGGACGGCTTTCAGGTGTGCGAACGACTCAAGACGAACGACAACACCTGGTTTATCCCCGTCATCCTGCTCACGGCCCTCAACGACCAGCGGGATCGGATCCGCGGCATCGAGAGCGGGGCCGACGATTTTTTGAGCAAGCCTTTTAACCGCGAGGAGCTGCTGGCCCGCGTCCGCTCGCTGCTCCGGCTCAAGTTCGCCCGCGACGCCCTGCAGACCGAGCGCAACCGCCTGGTCCTCCTCTACGAAATCAGCCAGGGGATCAACAGCCACCTGGCCGTGGACAAGGTCTTGCGCCGCATCGTCGATCATACGCGCGAGGCGCTGCCGGCCAACATGTGCAGCATCCTGATCCTGGACCGGGAACGCAGCCATGCCCGGCAGTTCATCAGCCGCGAAGGCGCGCCGCCCGTGGCCGCCGAGGGGGTCACCCCGGTGGTCTTTCAGCAGGGCCTCGCCGCCTGGATCCTGGAGCACCAGCAGAGCACCGTCATCGACGACACGAGCAGCGATCCTCGCTGGCTCGTGCTGCCCGGCGACACCTTTCCCGTGGGGTCGGTCATCGGCGCGCCCATGCTCTTTGCCTCCGAGTCCATCGGCGTTCTGCTGGCCACCCACCCCCAGCCCCGGTCCTTTGACGACCGCCACCTGGCCCTCCTCAACTCTATCGCCGCCCAGGCGGCCATCGCCGTGCGAAACGCGCAGCTCTACGAGGTCGAGCAACGCCGGAGGCGTGACCTCGAGATGCTGCAGCAGACGGCCGTGGCGCTGAGCGCCGAGCTCAACTGGGACGTGCTCATCCACCTCATCCTCGACCAGGCCAGCACGCTCCTGGCAGCTCCCGCCGCCAGCCTGATGCTCGTGGACGAGACGGGCGATCACCTGGCCATCGCCGCCTGGCGCGGCCTGTCGCAGCGCTACGCCCACCGCGAGCGCCTGGCCTGGAGCCAGGTCACCCTTCACCTCGGCGACGGGGGGCGCTCCTTCCAGATCCCCGACCTGGCCCAGGAGGAACCCCTGGGGCGCTCCGACCTGCTCCTGCGCGAGGGCGTGGTCGGCCAGTTGTCCCTGGCCCTCGTCGCCTCGGGGCGCTTCTGGGGGCTGATCAACGTCTACAGCCAGGGGGAGCCGCGTCTTTTTGCCGCCCACGAGATCCGCCTGGCCGAAACCTTTGCCCAGCAGGCGGCCATTGCCCTGGTCAATGCCCGGCTGCTCCAGGACGCCCGCGAGGAGCGTGGCAAGCTGTCGGCCGTCTTGAGCAGCACCACCGACGCCGTCCTCGTAATCGACACAGCCGGCAAGCTCATCCTCGCCAACCCGGCAGCCGAGCAGCTCTTTGGCGCCCAGGTGGCCTCGCGCTTCGGCCAGCCCCTGGCCGGCTACCTGCCCTCCGAGTTCCTCAGCGTCTTTGACCACGTCCTCCAGGAGGGCCGCGCCCAGAGCGCCGAGATCATGCGCCAGGAGCGCGCCTATTACCTCAGCGTGTCGCCCGTGGCGGGCGTGGGCCAGGTGGCCGTCATCACGGATATCACGGCGCTAAAGATGCTCGAGTCCATGCGCCTGCGCGCCGAGCGGGAGGAACGCCGCCACATCCGCCAGATGTTCGAGCGCTACGTCGGCCCCGAGCTGGTGGATCGCATCCTGGCCCAGGAGGCCGGCATGCTGGATCGTCGCGAGCGGCGCAACGCCGTCGTCCTGTTCACCGACCTGCGCGGCTTCACGCGGATGACTTCTACCGTGCCGGCCCACGTGGTCATCGAAGTCCTCAACGAGTTCTTTACCGAAATGGTCGACGTGGTGCACGCCCACCACGGCACCGTCTTTGACCTGGCCGGCGACGAGTTGATGGTCGCCTTTGGCGTCCCCTTTATCCAGCACGACGCCCCTCAGCGCGCCCTGCAAGCGGCGGGTGCCATGCAGCAGGCCTTTGCCCGCCTGCGCGCCAGATGGGAGGCCGAGCGCGGCATCGAGGTGGGCCTGGGGGTCGGCATCGACCGGGGCCAGGTGGTCATGGGCAGCATCGGCGCGGCCCGGCACATGAACTTTGGGCTCGTAGGCTATGCCGTGAACACGGCCCACCGCCTGGTCGAGCTGGCGCAGCATGGGCAGATCATTCTCTCCGAGGCGGTCTACGTGGGCCTCGGGGGCAGGCTGGAGGGCTGGACCTTCGAGGCCCTGCCGCCCGTTCTCCCCAAGGGAAGGGGCGAGCCGCTGCAGATCTATATCGCCCACCAGGGTGCGGCCCCCGAGCCTGCGCCCTGAACGCCGCCCCTTGCGAAATCTTGGGTGGCGCCTGCCGTGGGCGCCACCCACCCCGTTCGCGCCCTCTTGCCCATCCCGTCGCCTCCGGGGGGATGTATCTCAAAATGTATCCCCTTTCTGTATCTCGATACATGGACACACCCCTCGTTCCATGATATTCTGACGGCGACACAGGGGGTGTATTCGTGCCCCCCGGCGATGCGATCCCCTGGCAGCACGCTAGAATCCGCCGTGTTGGCCTACCCCCGGGGAATCGCAGGCGCACAGAAAGGCAGGTGTGTTTTGGCGAGCGTAGCGAGCGCGGGCAGAGACGGGGCCGGCGGCCACACCCTCGACGACCTGATGGACATCTCCTGGCGGTTGAGCCGGCAGATCATCGAGATCACCACGCGAGCGGGCTCCGGCCATCCCTCCAGTTCCCTGTCGGCCATCGACCTGATGACCGCGCTGTACTTTGGCGGCTTTATGCGGTACGATCCCGGCCGGCCCGACTGGCCGGAGCGCGATCGATTCATCCTGAGCAAGGGCCACGCCGCGCCGGGCCTGTACGCCATCCTGGCCGAAGCCGGATACTTTGACCCGAAACTCCTCTACACCCTGCGCGAGTTGGACAGCCCCCTGGAGGGGCACCCCAACATGCGCGTCCTGCCCGGCGTGGAAGCGTCCACCGGCTCGCTGGGGCAGGGGCTGTCCATCGGCCTGGGGCACGCCCTGGCGGCCCGCGTCGACGGCCTCGACTACCGGACGTACGTCATGATCGGCGACGGCGAGGCGGACCAGGGCCAGATCTGGGAGGCGAGCATGGCCGCCGCCAAGTACGAGGCCGACAACCTGACGGCCATCCTCGACTATAACGGCTATCAGCAGACCGGGCCCGTGGCCGAGGTCATGCCCACCCTGGCGCCCGTCGTCGACAAGTGGCAGGCCTTTGGCTGGCACGTCGTGGAGGTGGACGGCCACGACATGGAGCAGATCGTAAAAACCCTGGAGGCCGCCCGCCGGGTGCGGGGTCGCCCGCAGATGGTGGTCGCCCACACGCTAAAGGGCAAGGGGCTGTCGCCCTTTGACGAGGGCGACAACCGCAAACACGGCGTCACCCTCACCGCCGAGGAGACCGAGCTGGCCCTGGCCGAGCTGCAAGCGCGCCGCCCAGAAGGCTCGTAGGGGCGCAGCACTCTGCGCCCACCATCAGCACACTAACCGCATGGGGGGCAGCCGCTGCACCCCAGCCAGGAGCAACGATCTTGGACATTGGCAAACAAATCGGACTGACCTACGGCGCCGCCACCCGCGACGCCTTTGGCAAGGCCCTGCGCGAGATCGGCCACGAGAACTCGAACCTCGTCGTCCTCGACGGCGACGTGGCCAACTCGACGCGGACCGAGTACTTTGCCCAGGACTTTCCCGAGCGGTTCTTTAACGTCGGCATCGCCGAGAGCAACCTCATCGGCGTCGCCAGCGGCCTGGCCATGAGCGGGAAGGACGTCGTGGCGGCCAGCTTTGCCGCTTTTCTGCTGTGCAACGCCTACGATCAGATCCGCATGAGCATCGCCTTCCCCCAGGTCCCGGTCAAGCTCGTCGGCTCGCACAGCGGCATCAGCATCGGCGAGGACGGCCCCAGCCAGATGGCCATCGAAGACGTGGCCCTCGCCACGTCTCTCCCCGGGTTCACCGTGTTGGTGCCCGCCGACGAGCCCTCTACCCGGGCCGCCACCCGGGCCATGATGGATTACGACGGGCCGGTCTACCTGCGCACCGGCCGCCCCAAGGTGCCCGTCGTCTATCCCAACGGCGCCGAGTTCCGCATCGGCAAGGCCAACACCCTGCGAGAGGGCAGCGATCTGACCATCATCGCCTGCGGCCTCATGGTCGCCGTGGCGCTGGAGGCGGCCGGCGCCCTGGCCCGTGAGGGGATCGAGGCCCGCGTCCTGGACATGCATACCGTCAAGCCCCTGGACGAGCCGGCCGTGGAGCGAGCCGCCCGCGAGACGGGGGCCATCGTCACCGCCGAGGAGCACCTGCTGGACGGCGGGCTGGGGGCGGCGGTCGCCCGCGCGGCAGCCGAGCGCCATCCCGTGCCCATGGCCTTTGTCGGCATCCGCGATCGCTATGCCGAATCGGGCAAGCCCCAGGAACTGCTTGAGAAGCACGGCCTCATGCCCAACCACGTCGTCGACGCCGCCCGCCGGGTCCTGAAGATCCGGTCCGAGGCGCCGGCCAGGCACGGCTGAGGCCCAGGCAGCACGAAAAGGAGACAGCATGAGCAAGAAGATTTTCTGGACATTTCTCGCCGTCGCGGCCCTGGCCGCGGCCCTGTTGGTGCCCATGGCGCCCGATCCCATTGCCGCCCAGGAGCCGGCAGCAGACGACGACCAGCGCCGGACCGTGACGGTTTCGGGCACCGGGCAGATCTCGGCCAGCCCCGACCTGGTGGTGATCCGCGTGGGCGTCGAAACCCAGGCGGAAGAGGCTGCCGCTGCCCTGGCGGACAACAGCGAGCAGATGCAAGAGCTGATCGACGCCCTGCAGGAAGCGGGCGTCCCCGAGGACAACATCCAGACCCGGGCCGTGAGCCTGTTCCCCATCTACGAGCAGCCCCGGCCCGAGGTCAGCCAGCCCGTGACCCAGACGGCGCAGATCATTGCCTTCCAGGCGACCAACATCGTCGAGGTGAGAAGCGAGGACATGGAGGGCTTTGGCGAGCTGCTGGACACGACGGTGCAGGCCGGCGGCAACCGCATCGAGGGCATTCGCTTCGAGGTCTCGGACGCCACTCCGCTCCTCGACCAGGCGCGCCAGGCCGCCTGGGATGACGCGCTGCACAAGGCCGAGCAACTGGCCGAGATCGCCGGCCTGCAGTTGGGCGAGGTATGGTCCATCACCGAGATCAGCCGCACGCCGCGCCCCGTCGGCGACGTGGATGCCGGCGTGGGCAGGCAGGTCGAGTCGGCCGTGCCCATCGAGCCGGGCACGCAGACCCTGGAGCTGGACATCAGCGTCACCTGGCTCCTGGAGCCTGGCGAGTCCGAATAGCAGCCGGCTGCCCGGCGAGGAGTGCCAGCATGGCGCGCGAAACCATCGACGTCGACGGCCAGGCGGTCAAGCTCTCAAGCCTGGACAAGGTCTACTACCCGGACGAGGGCATCACCAAGGGCGACGTGGTGGACTACTACCACCGCGTCGCCCCCACGATGCTGCCCCACCTGCGCGACCGGCCCCTCAGCATGCAGCGCTTTCCCGACGGCATCGCGGCTCCCGGGTTCTACCAGAAAGAGGCCCCCGACTATTTCCCGGACTGGATCCGCCGCGTGCCGGTGCTCGTGGAAGAAGAGGGGCAAGAGCAGCCACAGGTCGTGTGCGACGACGCGGCGACCCTCGTCTACCTGGCAAACCAGGGCTGCATCACGACCCACCTCTGGCTGAGCCGCGCCGGCAACCTGCGCAACCCCGACAAGCTCATCTTTGACCTGGACCCGCCCGGCGGCAACTTCCAGGTGGTGCGCGAGGCGGCCCTGGCGCTGCGCGAGCTGCTGACCGAGCTCGACCTGCCAGCCTTTCTCATGACCACGGGCTCGAAGGGGCTGCACGTGGCCCTGCCCCTGGACGGCCGCGCCACCTTTGACGACACCCGCGACCTGGCCCGCGACATCGCCGGGCTGCTGGCAGCGAGGGAGCCGAAACGCTACACGTTAGAGCTGCGCAAAGACGCCCGCGAGGGCCGGTTGTTTCTCGACTACCTGCGCAACGCCTACGCCGCCACGTCCGTCGCGCCCTACGCCTTGCGGGCCCGGCCCGGCGCGCCCGTGGCGACGCCCCTCGACTGGGACGAGCTCGACGACGCCAGGCTCCACGCCGGGATTTACACCATCAAGAACATCTTTCGACGGCTGGAGGAGCGAGACCCCTGGCACGACTTTTTCCAGGAGCCCTGTGCGCTGGGCGAGGCGCGACGCCGCCTGGAAAGGATGCAGGCGGAGGGCTGAGGGTCCACGCATCCCCTGCCATTGTCCGGCACCGCCCTGTGAGGGTGGTAGGAGGAAAACCAAACATGCGAAACTTACGGGCGTACAAGTACATCATCGTCGGCGGCGGCCTGGCAGGCGGCAGCGCGGCCGGCGCCATCCGCCAGGTAGACACCGCCGGCCCGCTGATCCTGGTCACGCAAGAGCCGTGGAAGCCCTACCAACGCCCGCCCCTGTCCAAGACGTACCTGCAGGGCAAGGCGGGGCGCGACAAGGTCTTTTTTCGCGACCCCGAGTTCTATCGCGAGAACGAGATCCAGATCCTCACCGGCGTGCGGGCCACAAGCCTGGAGCCAGAAGACCACGTCGTCAGCCTCGACGATGGCCGGCTGCTGTCGTACGAGAAGCTGCTGCTGGCCACGGGAGGCTATCCCTGGCGGCCGCCCATCCCCGGCAACGACCTGGCGCGGGTCTTTACCCTGCGCACCATCGAAGACTCGGAGGCCATCCGCGCCGCCGCCGGGCCCGGGAAACGGGCCCTGGTCCTGGGCGGCAGTTTCATCGGCTCCGAGGTGGCTGCCAGCCTGGCGGAGCTGGGCACAGAGGTCACCGTGGCCTTCCAGGAGTCGCGCATTCTCGAGCTGCTGGCGCCGCCCGAGTTGAGCGAAGCCATTCACGCCCTCTATGACAAACATGGGGTACGGCTGGTGCCCGGCACCGCCGTCCAGAGCCTGGAGGGGGACAGGGCGGTGCGCACCGCCCAGCTCGACGGTGGAGAGTCGCTGCAGGTCGACCTGGTCGTCATGGGCACCGGCATCCGCCTCAACACCGGCCTGGCCCGCGAGGCGGGCCTGGAGATGGCCGGCGACGACTCGGTGGTGGTCGACGAGCGCCTGCGCACCAGCGACCCCGACATCTATGCCGCGGGCGACATCGCCTCGTGGCCTGACCCCACCTTTGGCCGCCTTCGCGTCGAGCACTGGGACGTGGCCAAGAATCAGGGCCAGCGAGCGGGACGCAACATGGCCGGCGAGGAAGAGCCTTACACCACGCTGCCCTACTTTTTCTCGGACATCTTTGACCTTAGCTTCGAGGTGTGGGGCAACCTGTCCTCGTGGCAGCGAACCGTGCAGCGGGGAGACCTGAACGAGGGCGGCTTTGCTTTCTACTACTTTGACGACAAAGGGCGCCTGACCGGCGTCCTGGCCGCCGACCGCCCCGACGAGGAGCGCAAGCCCATGCAGACCCTGGTCCGCCAGCGACCGGCCTACGACCAGGTGGCCGAAGGGCTGCGCAGCGCGGGCACAGACCTGCGGGACCTGATCTAGCGGCGGTCCGGCCGGGTCGCATCCAGAGGCTGGCAGGCCGGTGTGGATTCCCGGCCTGCCAGCCTGTGTGTCTCCAGGACCGTCCCTAGCCTTCCATCTCCACGGCCAGGGCCACGGCCTCGCCCCCGCCCAGGCACAGGCTGGCCAGCCCTCGCCGGAGCCCCCGCTCCTGGAGGGCGTAAAGGAGGGTGACCAGCACCCTCGCCCCCGAGCAGCCGATGGGGTGCCCCAGGGCGATGGCCCCGCCGTTGACGTTGACCTTGTCCCAATCCCAGCCCTCGCCCTCCATCTCCCGGCCGTCGGCCAGGACCTGGGCGGCAAAGGCCTCGTTCAGCTCCACGAGATCGAAATCGGCCAGCCGCAGCCCGGTGCGCTTCATCAGGCGGCGCAGGGCGTGGGCCGGGGCGATAAAGAGCCACTCGGGCTCCACCGCTGCCTGGCCGTAGCCCAGGATACGGGCCATAGGCTTGAGCCCCATCTCCTCGGCCTTTTGCCGGCTGGTGACCACCAGCGCCGCCGCGCCGTCGGTGATGCCCGGCGAGTTGCCGGCCGTGACGATGCCGTTGGGATCGAAGGCCGGCTTGAGGCGCGCCAGCGCCTCAACGGTGGTGTCCCGGCGGGGCGCCTCGTCGGTCTCGAAGTGAATGGGCGGCCCCTTGCGCTGCGGCAGCTCCACGGGCACGATCTCGGCCCGGAAGCGGCCGGCGTCCATGGCCTCGATGGCCTTGCGGTGGCTGTGATACGCGTACTCGTCCAGCTCCTGGCGGGTGAGCTTGAACTGGCGCGCGATGAACTCGGCCGAGCAGCCCATGTGTTGCCCGGTGAAGCTGCTCCACAGCCCGTCGTGAACCACCGAGTCCACGATCTCGCCGTTGCCCAGCCGGTAGCCGGCCCGTGCCTGGGGCAGCAGATAGGGGGCGAGGCTCATGTTCTCCATGCCGCCGGCGACGTACAGGTCGCCGTCGCCGGCGCGGATGAGGCCCGCGGCCAGCATCACGCTCTTGAGCCCCGAGCCGCACACCTTGTTCAGCGTCATGGCGCCGACAGTGGCCGGGATGCCGGCGGCTATGGCTGCCTGCCGGGCCGGAGCCTGGCCGGTGCCGTTGGGCACCACGCAGCCCATAAATGTCTCGTCGACCTCGGCCGGGTCGATCCCGGCGCGGCGCACCGCCTCGCGGATTGCGATGCTACCCAACTGGGGCGCCGGCGTCGTTGCGAGGCTGCCCATGAACCGCCCGATGGCCGTCCGACAGCCGCCGACAATGACTGCTTCTCGCGGATCTTTCATGAACCCTCCTCAATGAGCTGTGAGCTATGACTCGCGGGCCTGTCACCCTCGCACAAAGGGATTGTACTGTTTCTCTTCGCCGATGGTCGTGGCCGGGCCGTGCCCGGAATAGACCACCGTCTCGTCAGGCAGGGTGTAGAGCACCTCGCGGATGCTCCGGATCAGGTCGTGGGGGTTACCCCCCGGCAGATCGGCGCGGCCGATGCCCCGATAGAAAAGAACGTCGCCGTCAAAGATGACGCCCTGTTCCGCTTCGTAAAAGGAGACGTGCCCCGGCGTGTGTCCCGGCGTGTGCAGCACCTGGAAGGTCAGGTTGCCGACGGTCAGCTCCTCGCCGGGAACCAGGTCCCGGTCGGGAGCCGGCCCCGGCTTGCCCGGCAGCCCGAAGAAGGACGCACCGCCGGCCATGGCCAGCAGCGGCTTCTCCAGGGGATGGGCGGCCAGGGGTGCGGCCGTGGCTTCGACGACGGCCGCGTTGGCTTCGGTATGGTCAAAGTGCCCGTGGGTGTTGAGCACGTAGCGCACGGCCAGCCCCTGCCGCTCCACCGCGTCCAGGATGCGCCGGGGGTGCCCGCCGGGATCGATGATCACGGCTTCCAGCGTGTCGGGGCAGGCGGCCAGGTAGCAGTTGGTCTGGAGCAGGCCCACGGGCAGTATCTCGACGATCAAACGAACCTCCTTATCCTGCCTTCCCGCCTCCGGCCCTCAGGCCTCGGCCTCCATCAGCTCTTCGGTCAGCGGCCCCGTCTCCACGCGCCAATAGAGAGCCTCGAGAAGCGGATAAAAGGCCGAGTAGCGGGCGACGGTTTGCTCAATAAAGACGGCCAGCCTGTCCGGCTCACCGACGTAGAGGGCCGTCCCGTGGCGGACGACGTTGTAGCGAAATACCAGGGACATGCGTCGCAGATCGATGAGCTCGGTCGAGTCCAGCCCCAACGCCCTGGCCATGGCCATCTCCAGGTCCAGCCGTTCCGGCCAGGGAAGAGTCGCCGAAAACAGGGCCGCCAGGTGGTAATCGCCCTGCTCGCCGAGGGGTACGGCATAAAGGGCCGCGATGCGGGGCTCGCCGCGGCACACCTCCCTTGCCCGAGCCAACTGCTCGTCGGAAAACGTCCGGGCACGTTTCATCGATCACCTCCCGGCCGTCATTATAACACAACATGCCCGCCCCTGTCCATTCAGCGCCAACTGCCTTCAGAGACAAGCGCGTTTGCACTGGCGGGATGTGGTGGGGACAGGGTCGGGGCGTCAGGCGGACGCCCGCCGCCTCCTCGTCCGGAGCGCCAGGCCGGCGCAGGCCAGGCAAGGCAGCGCGACGGCCAGCAGCAGGTAGGGCACGGCGGGCAGCAGCGGCTCGCCGGAGAAACGATCGAGGTTGAACAGGACGATGGCCCCGCTGAGCCACACGGCCAGGAGGTTGGGCAGGGCGTCGCCCGAGTGAAAGAGACGCAGGCCCCGCGTCCTGTGCCTGGTCAGGGGAAAGGCCAGGTTGCTGCCCATGTAGCCCAGTTGATCGAGGGCCACGTGGGCCAGGGCGGCCGCGGCCGCCGCGGCGCCATAGGCCGGCGCCAGGAGCCAGCCACCGATCCCCAGCAGCAGCACGGCCAGCAGCGAGTGGCTCCAGGCGCGGTGCCAGGGCAAGAACGTCACCCGCACGGCGTCGCCGTCGGGCGCCAGGGCCAGCGACGGCCCCGACAGGATATCCACCTGGATCTCGTCCTCGTAGTCGTAGAGGATGGGCGCTGGCAGGCGCGCCCGGCCGGCCTCCGCCCCGGGGTCCTGCGTGCCGGGCAGGGGCATCTGGCCGGTGGTCACCGCCGGGCCGGGCCGGACGGCCACCTCGCCGCGCTCGGGGTCAAAGGCCAGGGTCCAACGGCGCCACAGGTCGCTGCCCAGCCGTTCGGTGTGAAAGTGGAGGTGCACGGCGCGCCGGCTCCCGGCGGCCGTGCCCACGGCCGCGGCCAGGGCATCGGCCAGGGCCGCCGGTTCCGGGGTCAGCACGGGATCGATCTCGACGTCGCGCCGCTGGAGGAAGCGGGAGAACTTGAAATCCAGGGTGTCGGGCAGGAGCCCCGCCAGGCCGCCCACCAGGGGGCCAAAGGCCAGCTCATGGCCGGCGGCAACCACCACCTCGGGGAAGAAGGTGGCCACCGCCACCCCCACGGCAAAGTGGGCGATACCTTTCATACCCTGAGTAATACCCTGAATGCCATCCGGGCCTGGAGGAGGTTACTGGCCCGCCTCGCCGGCCGGCACGGTCTGGCCGCACTTTGGGCAGAATTTGGCCCCCGGCCGCAGTTGGGCGCCGCAGTGCACGCAGTAGAGGACCGGCGCCGGCGGCTGTTGGGGCGCCAGGCGCGTGCCGCACGTCTGGCAAAAGGCCGCGCCGGGCACCACCGGCGCGCTGCAATTGGGACATCGCGCCCCGGGCTGGGGCTCGGGCACGGGCGCCGGGGCCGGTTCCAACTTGGCCAGCTCGGCCTCTCGCGCTTCGATCTGCTCGCGGATATCGTTCACGCCGCGGCACAGGCTCACCAGCTCCGGCTGGGTCAGCGTCCCGGCCTCAAAGAGGGCCAGCACCTGGGCGCTCAACGAGTTGATGGCCTGGGCCTCCTTGGCCTGCAGGTCCTGAATCTGCCCCTTGACGGTATTGATCTTGCGCCGGCGGTCGGCTTCGGCCATGCGCTGCCGCAAGCCGCTGATGGCCGACTGGATCTGGCCGCCCTTATCCACCTCGGAAATGACCTGCTCGGCCCCTTCCCGTAATTTGTCAAACATCTCGCTCACCTGCTCACCTCTTATCCCCGATAGCTCCTCGCCACCTGCTCAACGTCTGCGAACGCCAACCGATAGGGGCCATGGCTGCCCCCTATCCTCTACGCACGACGATGCAAAAGGTGGTAACCCACGACCGCCAGGGAGACGTGCACGTTCAGCGATTTGCCCTTGCCGTACATGGGCACGTACAGAGCGGTGTGGCACAGCGCCAGGCAAGAGCGGGTCACGCCGTGATCCTCGTTGCCCAGCACCAGGGCCACGCGGCCCGGATAATCGACTTGGTAATAGGGCCGGGCATTCTCCGTGATCTCCAGGGCCGCCAGCCAGAACCCCCGGTCGCGCAGCTCGCGCAGCGCGTCCTCGGGCTGGGCCACGTAGCGCCAGGGAACGCGCTGCTCCTTGTCCCTGGCGACCTTGGCGATGGTTGGGTTGGGTGGCGTGGGCGTGATGCCCGTCAGCAGCACTTCAGCGGCGTTCAGGGCGTCGGCGATGCGAAAGATAGAGCCGACGTTGACGGGGTATCCCACGCTCTGGCAGACGATGGCCAGCTCGGTGGGTGACGGTGGCGGCGGCAGCGTCCGCAGAAACCGCTTTAACGGCGTTCCCCGCAGTTGTTTCATCCCGGGCAGGGGCTATCCCCCACTGCTCGCGTCGTACACGGGCAGCAATGCCAGGCAGACCTCGGCAATCTCGTCCACGACGCCCGTCCCGGCGCCCATGGCCTTCTCGCCGGACATCTGGCGGCCCAGGTAGACGTCGCAGCGCTTGTTGGGCGCCACGTTGGAAAGGTACTCGGCCAGTTCCTCACCGCTCATGTGTCGCGAGATCTCCTGGTCGGCGCTCTCGTGCAGCCACTGGAACCCCTCATCGTCGGCCGTGATGCGCGCCACCTGCCCGTAGCTCACCTCCATGGCAAAGACCACCAGGTTCAGCTCGTGTTCTTCCATAGAGGTCCGCATGGCGTCGCGCACCCGCCGCTCGTCGCTGATGGCCGAGACAAACGCCGACCAGGCCCAGGCATCCTTTACCTTGCCCCCCGGCCGCCCGACGTGAAAGCCGTAGGAGACGCCGTCCTCGCTGGTCGTGACGAAGAAGGCGGCGTTCAGCTCCCGGTTCTCGCCGTCGTAGCGATCCTTGCGGGCCACGTGGATCTCGGACTGGTAGGGCACGATCCAGTGATCGAAGTTGGCCTTGGATCGGCGGCTCAGCTCGAAGGCCAGCGCCCGGCCCAGCTCCCGCCGGCCGGCCCAGGCGACACCTCGCTGTTTGTCCTCAAAGTCCTCTGCCTTGAAACCTTCGAAAGCCGGCCGGGAGCGAGCCTGCTGTGCCGACTGGCCGGCGCGCTGGCGGGCCACCGTCCGGGCCTCTTCGGCCTGGCGGCGCCGCTCCTCGGCCCGGGCCATCTGCCTCTCGAACTGGATGTTTTCCCAGATTCGAGCCTGGATGCTGACGTCCGTCGCGAGGGTGCCTCCGTTGACGTATTTGATTCTCATCTTGGTGCCATCAATAGCCTCGACGACATACTCCCCGTTGCGATTTCGATAGGTCTTGCCAACTTCAAATGGATGAGACATTGCCTCTTCCTCCCCAGTGCGGTCGATGGCCGTGGATTTCGCCGAAAAAGTATAGCATAGGTGGGCCAAATGAGCAAAACGCCGGGGGCTGTCCAATTTTTGCGTTGCCACCACCTGTGGTATAATGCCCCCTACCTTTGCCTGGCCCGCAGGCAAAGGGTGCCGCAGCACAGCTCGCAGTGGCCCCATCCGGCCAGGGGTGGACCGGGGGTGAGCCAGAGCCATGCGGCGGCAAAAGAAAGGAGTGAAAGGAATGCTCGCTTTGAATCACCCCGTTGCGCCTTGATCCCTCTTGCCCTCTGCTCTCCCCTCGCTGCCAATCGAATCGGAGCTGCCCGGCTCCAGGCGCCGGTGAAACCAGGCCCACGCGCCGCCCGGCGCGCGCCGCGCTTTGCCGGCTCGAAAATCTGACCATGAGGAGAAAGCGAACAATGACCGAATGTGCAAAAGACTCCAGGCAGTGGCTTGCCTGGATCGCGCTGTCCATCTTGCTCCTGGCCTCGCTGCTGCTGCTGTCCAGCAGCCTGGCCCCTATCCACGCCCTCGCTCCCGAGGACGTGGCCCAGGCCGATCTGGCCCTGGAAAAAGTCGCCTCGCCGGTGGAAGTGACCGCCGGCGACGTGGTGACCTATACCGTCACCGTGTCCAACAGCGGGGCGGTGAGCGCCACGGTGGAGGCCATCACCGACACCCTGGACGCTTCACTCTCTTTCGCCGGGATGCTGGCCGCCAGCGACGTCGTCACGCCGCCCCAGGTGGCGGACGACACGCTGACGTGGACGGGGCCCTTTACCGTTCCGTCCGGGTCGGAGCTGACGCTGCTGTACCAGGTGCGGACGGCGGGCAGTTTTGACGCCTACCAGGCCTGCAACGGCGTCGCCATCGGCACCGAGGGGCCGGCACCGGCACCCGCCGAGGCGTGCGTTGACGTGGCGGGCAAGACCCACACCCTCTACATGCCGCTGGCGTACCACGACTTTGCCTACGGGTGGCTGTCGGTGACCAAGAGCGTCAGCCCGCAGCTGGTGGAGGCGAACATCGACGCCGAGCTCGTCTATACCGTGACCGTCGTCAACGAGGGTGACACAGCGGGCACGCTGCAAACCATCAGCGACACGCTGCCGGCGGGCGTGACCTTTGCGGGCATGGCGGCGGGCAGCGAGGTGGCCGTTAACCCGGCCGGCACGACGGGCACCATCGTCTGGAGTGGAAACTGGCCGATGTCCCCCGGCGAGCGCCTGGACGTCGTCTATCGCGTCGTGGCCAACGTGCCGGTTGGCGAGCACACCAACCAGGTGGCGGTGGCTGCCAGCCAGCTGGGGGTGCCCCTGCAACCAGCGGGCGCGACCTTTGTCGCCGAACCGGGCATCCTCCTGGAAGAGAACTTTAACGATCCCTCCGCCCGGCTGAGCCGCTGGACGCGCTTCATGAACTACTGGCGGCTGGAAGAGGACCAGTGGCGCTGGGAGGCGAGCGACGGCGTGGGCAGCAGCGGCGCCGCCACGCAGGACTGCTGGCTGGGTGGCAAGAAGGTGGCGGAAGACGCGCTGCTGATGTACCTGGGGCCCGGCGCCGAGCAGTGGACTGACTATCGCGTCGAGACCAAGATGCTCCTCCGCGGCGGCGTGAACGAGAAGGACGGGGAGGTCAAGATCATCGAGAATGGCGGCTACCCCGTCGGCCTGTGGGTGCGCGGCCAGTACAAGGACGTGGGCAAAGAGGACACCGCCGGCTGGGTGACAGGCTACTATGTCATCGTCGGCGGCAAGCCCACGGAGGACACGATGTTCGTCCGCCTGTCGCAGCTCCAGACGCTCACCGACTGCTGGGACCTGGCGTGCGTCAACACCCAGAACCTGTACGACTTTAACAATCCCCACGGGCTCCGCCAGGTCGAGCTGAACAAGAGCTTCAAGCGCTACACCTGGTACACGCTGGCCGTGGAGGTGCGGGGCAACAACATCAAGATCTACTTTGACAATGAGCTGGTGATGGACTACACCGACGAAAAGGAGCCCTTCCTGGAGGGCACCATCGGCTTCAAGACCTACAAGAGCAAGACTGTGAGCTTTGACGACGTGATCGTCACCCCGCTACACTAACCGTTCGAAACCGTGCCCGCTCCCCCGGCCGGGGGAGCGGGCACGCTCTTCCCTCTGTGTCCCCGCCGGGGCCGGCTGTGTCCCACTTTACAGACGGGACCCGGCGCCGGTGGTATGCTGAACAGTGCGCCCTGGGCGCCAGCCGGCCGGGGGCGACGATCCGCGTGGAAAGGAGACTGCTACGACCATGTCCGCATTTGGACTCCTTGAATTGCTGCTGGTGCTACTCTCGGTGGTTCTCTTTGTGATCCTCATCGGCGGGGCCATTGCCGCCCTGGTGTGGTTCAGCCGGCGGAGCAGCGCCGGCCCGGCCGCTGGCGGTGGCGAGGACGAGGCGCTGCGCATCCTGCGGGAGCGCTATGCCCGCGGCGAGCTGACCCGCGAGGAATACGAGCGCATGCGCGACGAGCTGCGGGACTAGACCGCGGGCCTGAGGGAGGCTTTCGCCAGCGTTCATTTTCCTCCTCCTCAAAGTGAATCAGCGGCTGGCCGGCACGGCTTGCCCGCGGGCCGCGGCCTTTATGCCGGGTATCGCCCGCAGCCCCTTCCCCATCAGGCCGGCGATCAAATAAGTCGCCGGGACCGAAGCCGCTGTCGCCAGCACGAACTTGGCAAGGGGCGGTATCGCCCCAGGATGGCCTTCATCAGGCTCTCGACGTCAGTCCCCTTGACCAGGAAGGCATCCACACCGCATCGGCCGGCCTTCTGTCGTGCTGCTTTGTAACCGTGCACCGTCAGGGCGACCACCCGGCAGGCGGGAGAGACGATCTTGATCTGCCGCGCCGCCTCGTAGCCGTCCAGGACCGGCATTTCCAGGTCGATCAATACCACCTCCGGCCGGAGAGCCCGGGCCAGCCGGATCGCTTCCCGGCCGTTCGCTGCCTCCCCCACGATCTCAACGTCGCCGGCCAGCGGCAGCAGGGTGCGCAGTTCCTGGCGTACCCGCACGTTGTCGTCGACGATCAGGACCCGCCGCCTGGTCAGCGCCTCCGCCCTTGCCCGGTCATCGCTCACTTCGGCCATTGCACCACACCTCCCCGTAGCCACGTCCACACTATACAAGAATCCCATCCGGCGCCCGATGCGCGCCGGATGGGACCTGGAGGGGCGGGCAGGCGGATTCCTCTTTCCGACTGGCGGTGGGGGCACTCCGTCTCCGGTCGTACGACCGGAGGACAACTATGGATTCTGGGGTGGGCGCAACTGGGCGATCAGCGAACGCAATTGTCCGAGGGCGCTTTCGGTCATCTCTTCCAGGCGGTTGACCTGCTCGGGGACGCGAGCCGGATCGCGCTCCAGGAGCAGGCGGGCCGACTGGCTGGTGAGGGTAATGGCAAAGATCATCTGGCTGACCGAGTCGTGCAGCTCCCGTGCCAGGCGGTTCCGCTCGCGCGCCGCGGCCAGCTCCCCGGCCTGGATTGCATGCACCTTCAGCTCCAGGTGGGCTTGCTGCAGGTCGGCCAGCAGGGCCTGGCTCTCGGCCTGGTCGGCTTGCGTGCGGGCGTAGAGCAGATCGTAGGATATCAGAAAGGTGCCGCCGGCCATCATGACCAGGCTGAGTCCGATCCCCTCCGCCCACGTCATCCCGACGACCAGGGTAACGCTGAGCAGCACGGCCAGAAAGATCAGCCAGGCAATGGCCGCCCGGCGCGGAAAGGCGTGCAGTGCCTGCACGCCGAGGGGGATGTAGAGGGAGCTGGTGTTGTCCAGAAACGGGCGCAGGTTGGTCACGACCAGGAGCAGGGCAAGCTGCGCAGGAAAGTACAGGAAACGGTACCTGTGGAAACGAGAGGAAAGCAGCGGCTCGGTGCTGTAGAGCAGGCCATAGGCTGCCAGGAGCAGGATGGCAGCCGTCAGTGGTGGCTGGCCCAGGTAAGAGATGGCGGCCCGCAAGACGGCCACGCCGATCAAAAGGAACCCGACCAGGTAGGCCCCCCGGTACGTGTGCGCCCGATGAGCCAGGCGACCCGTGGGTATCCGGCTCACGTCACTGCCTCCGGCGGGCGTTCGGCAACTCGAATGCGGGTGCCACAGGCGGGATGCGAATCGATGGACAGGCTCCAGCCCAGCTCGCGCGCCCGTTCGGCCATGCCGACCAGGCCGAGATGGCCGGGCCGGCTCAAGGCCGACCGCGGATCAAAGCCCAGGCCGCCGTCCTCGATCTCGAGGAAGGGCGCTTCGCCGGCCAGGACCAGGCGAACGGTCGCCTGCCGCGTCCCCGCGTGCTTTGCGACGTTGGTAAGCGCCTCTTGCGTGATCTGGTATAGAGCGGCCGCCGTCGGTTCGGATAGAGCCCGTTCGCCTGTCACTTTGACGGTTACCTGCAGCCCATCGCGCCCAAGCCGCTCGGCCGCCAGCCGGCGCAGGGCAGCCGGCAGCCCTTCCGCTGCCAGGTGGTCGGCCGCGGGGGGCCGTAGCTGGGAGATCAGGGTCTGGATGTCGCCCATCACACTGGCCGCCAGCTCCTCCAGCCGCCCAAGCTGGTCCGCCACACGGCTTTTGTCCCTTTCCAGCAGCAGGCGGGCGCTTTGCACCGTCAGGGTCATGCCAAAGACGGTCTGGGTGACCGAGTCGTGCAGGTCACGCGCCAGGCGGCTGCGCTCCTGTTCGGCTGCCAGGTCTTCCCTTTGCGAGGCATGGGCCTGGAGCCGGCGGTGAGCGACCTGCAATTCCCCGAGCGTGCGCAGGGTGTGGCCGCGCGCCATTTCGGCTATCCTGACCTGGTGGGCATAGCCGCCAAGGAGGAAGCACAAACCCCCGTAGTTGAGCACCATCGCCAGCCCAAAAGCCCAACCCTCCTGCGAGGCGACCAATGGGCCGGTCATCGCCAGGGTGAGGGCGGCGATGTACAGAAACCCGACACGCCTTCCGAAATACAGGACCGCTTGCAGGCCGAGGGGGAAGAACAACAAGGCGTAAAAGTCCTGAACCTCCCGGTTGAGCAGCAGTCCGATCACCAGGCAAGACTGCACCAGCAGGCAGGCAGCCAGCACCCATCGCCGGGAGATGGGCAGCCCGGCTGCCTGGCCGGTTCTCTGTGGATTCGCGGACCGGGCGGAGCGCCACGGTGCCGTCCAGGTTTCGACGACGAGCAGCAGCCCATAGAGCGCCAGCAAGACCACGACCTGGATGGGGTGCCGCATGTCTCCCAGGCGCACCACGCCGCGCACGACCACCGCCGCGTAGATCAGGTAGATGCCAACAGCATGCATCAGTCTCCATCCGGCGCCAGGCCATGGCGCAGGGCATAGATGGCCGCCCGGGTGCGGTCTTCCAGGTGCAGCTTGCCCAGGATGCTGCTGACGTGGGTCTTGACCGTCTTGTCGCTGATGACCAATCTCTCGGCAATCTCGCGGTTGTTGAGCCCTTCGGCGATGAGACGCAGCACCTCAAGCTCGCGCCCGGTCAGCTCCTCCAGGGGCGCCGCTGGCTGGCCGGCCGGCGATGCCTCCCTGGCAGCGACAGCCGACATTAGCCTGCGGGCGGCCTCGGGGTGCAACTGGACCTTTCCCTGGTGGACGGCGCGAACAGCCTGGACCAACTCTGCCGGTGCGATGTCTTTCAGCAGGTATCCCTGGGCGCCGGCGCGGATGGCGGGGACCACCCGGTCCTCCTCGCCAAAGCTGGTCAGGATGATGACGCGCGAATGGGGGCTGCCTTCGACGATCCGGGGAGTGGCCTCGATGCCATCCATCCCGGGCATGACCAGGTCCAGCAGGACCACGTCGGGCTGGAGGCGGCAAGCAAGGTCTACCGCCTCGACGCCGTTCGTGGCTTCTCCCACGACTTTGATGGGCAGCGCCGGCGGATCGCTCTGCAGCTCCAGAAAGGTTCGCAGCCCCTGTCGCACCACGGCGTGGTCATCGACGATCAGCACCCTGACGGCACGAGCCGGATCAGCGGGATCCATAGAAGAACCGAGAATGCCTGTGCTCATACTCATCTTCCCTCCACGGAAAGCCCTGGATGCCGCGTCACAGCCACCCGAACCAAGTACATGCCGCCGGCAGCCTGGTAAGGGCAACATCGGGCAGGTGCTTGTGTCGCCGTGCATCAACACCAATTGTACCACTGCCGCGCAGAAGGTACAAGTCCCACTCGATCCCGCTTTGAAGCAAAGCAGCCCGAGTCCTTGCGCAGACTGATCCGCTTGACAGGAACGGATTCCAGGTGCATAATGTGGGCGTGGTTGGGCCTGCACCGTACATCAGGTTGGCCCTTGGCCGCATTGGGAAGTTGGAGGGTCCCGATCCGGCCCATCGCTCTGATTCCTCTGTTGACCGTTGCGGCCTACCGGTGCATCATGTTGGCATCAAACAGCTTGAAACCTTTGCGTTGGAGGATGGATGTCAATCCGCAGAGCAGGATTGCCGGACGCGAAAGGTATAGCCATAGTCCACGTTACGGCGTGGCAGGCTGCATACCGCGGCCTTTTGCCCGATGACGCCCTGGATCGCCTTTCGATCGACGTTGGAGAGAAACACTGGCTGGAACGCATCTCCAGAACTGCGGGGCACATCCTGGTCGCCGAACAAGAGGGTCACATCGTGGGGTTCGTGGCCTGTGGAAGCAGCCAGGATGAGGATGCCGTCCAGGCGCGAGTGGGCGAGGTGTATGTGATCTATGTTCATCCCGAACAATGGCGGCAGGGCCATGGAGCTGCCCTGATGGGCGAAGCAGCAGAGTGCCTGCGAGAAGATGGGTTTGAAGAGATCACCGTGTGGGTTCTGAAAGGGAATCAAGGGGCGATTGCATTTTACGAGGCTGCGGGCTTTCGGGCGGACGGGGCGAGCAAGGTGGAACGGCGGGCGGATGGATTGGAGATGCCGGTCGTGCGCTATCGTCGGAGGGCGTAGGCCCAGGGTCGCCGCGGCGTCCTGCCGGGGCACCTGCACGCGCGAGACGGGGTTGGTTTTTCTGGGAACCCGAGAACAATGGGGCAGCCAGGGGTACCCGCGGGACTGCCCATGAGTGTTATGTGTGTTGTGTTGTTTGTAAACGTTCGTGGGGGCGTTGGAAGGGCATCACGTGCGCGATCATGCCCTTGACAGCACCCTGCGCCCGGCCGGAGCTTGCCCGGTCACGGTTCAGCCCTCTGCATGACCAGGAACATGGACCCATACCATTTCACATACTTCTCGTAAAGATCTGCCGCCTGCTGTTCCTTGTCAAGGACCTTTTGCGCAGCCTGATCCCCGGCGTACTTTTTCCGGAGGTCGCCCAGGCGGGCCAGCATGGGAACATAGTAGTCGGCCCACCAGAAATCTTCCGGCAACGCAAATTGACCAATGAGGTGGTAGCCGTGCTCCGGGACCCGTTCGACGTATTCCGATGCGGTCCTTATCCCTGGATACACCAACTGCCAGCAGTTCCTGATCTCCGACGGAGGATCGGGCCGGAGCCAGGCCATTTCGTGCACCACCAGAAAGCCATGCGGGCGGATGAACCTTTGCCACTCGGCAAGCGCCCTCTCGAAACCGAGGACCCACATGGAACCCTCGGACCAGATGACGTCAAAGCTCTCCCACGAGAAGGCCAGGTCAGACATGGAGCCGCGAACGGCCTGCACCCGGTTTGATAGTCCTTCTTCGCCGGCCCGCCTGGCCAGCTTGTCGATGGCAGCCTGATCGATGTCCAGGGCGGTGACCTGGCCGCCACTGAGCCTGGCCAACTCCAGCGTCGGTCCCCCCTGGCCGCAACCCAGGTCCAGAATCCTGGGGTTGTCCAGTTCGGGCAGCAGCTGAAAGGCTTTTCTGGTGAACCCGAGCCTGGCAGGGCTTCCCCTGCCCAGCTCCGCATGAAGTTCCGACAGGATGTCTGTCTCCATGGTGCCCCTCCTCGACGGCGACTGTGCTCATGATAGGCGAAAGGCTGCACGATGTCAAGCCGGTAAACAGGGCAACCGCAGCAGCAAGGGATTGTCCGGTTGAATGGACCGCACTCCTACTTCGGCCGGAGAGCTTTGACGTTACCTTGTGTTCCTGGCCCTCAGACTGAGCGGCATCCGTGAAGCCAGCACGGGCAAAGAAGGCATGGTGTATGGTCCAGTCCCTAGGGCTCCACGTCCTCGGGCGCAAAGGCAAGCCGCCCACTGCTTAGAAACCGGTCCTGGGATCCAGATCAGGTGCGTCGCACGAACGGCACGTGCAACGCACCGGCATGTCAGTTTCAGGAGCAGCCATTCCAGAATTTCTAACATAGGTGCCGGCAAGCTGCAGCGAACTCCTACCGCGCACCCCAGGCCGGGCAGCGCGAGAGAAGGGCGTGATGCGGCGGACCTTCCCGCAGCCCTCACGCCAGCCCCAGCCACCCGGCAACCGTCGGACCGAGCCCGGCAAGCTGCAACGTCAGAGGCACGAGAAGGACACCCAGGCAATTGCTCCGGCGGGAGCCAAAAAGCAGGGGAACGAGGCCGATGGCCGTGGCCACGGCCGCCACCAGCAGCCCGCCGGGCCCGGTGACGGCCAGGACGAGGGCCACCAGCAGGACGAGGACGGCCGCCGAGATCCGCCGGTAGTCGACCCGGGCCACCAGCCAGGCAGCGCCCCGGCTCAGGACGAGGAGCAGGCCAAAGGCCAGCGCTCCGCACAGCACCGTGGACCCCACCGCGGCCCAGTAGAGGGCCGGCGTGCGAGGCGTGTAGAGGATGCCCAGCATGGACGACATGCCACCGCGGCTGAGATGCAGGCCGGGCACGAACAGGAGCAGATAGGCGCCCGCGTAATAGACCACCTTGCAGGCTCCCTGGCTCACGAGAAAGAGGCGGTCGTCGCGCTGGGCCGTGGCCTGGCCGGCCAGCAGCCCGCCAATGCCGCCGGTCACTGCCGGAAAGAAGGCGGCAAAGAATCCACCCAGGGTCCCGGCGAACACGCCCCTGGCCAGCAGCCCCGGCGACAGGTCCAGGGTCGCCGCGGCCTCCTGCCGGGGCACCGGCACGCGGGAGACGAGGTTGGTCGCCACCCAGGGGATGGCAAACAGGCCCGTAAAGGCCGGAAAGAGGTTCTGAAAGCCGGCCTCGGGCGGCACCAGGCCGCCGTAAAAGAGGGCCATGCCCAGGAGCCCCGACAGGAGAAAGGTCAACAGCCCGGCGCCGGGCGAGCGCCAGCCGCCTGCCAGGCGTCCGGCGCGGCTCTTCTCGCGGTCAAAGCCCTTGGGCCACTCGCTGAGGATCATGTACAGGGCCACGGCCGCGAGGATCCAGTGCAGGTGGGGCGCCACGATGGCCCGCAGGGTGGGCAGGGTGCGGGGCAGGAGCGGCGCGGCCAGCAGCAGGGCCAGGAGGGCACCCAGGCTGCCGGCGCCCGTCACGGCCGCGGCCTCCATCCCCTGGCCCTGGAGGAGATAGCGCTGCCCGGGCAGGACCACAAAGAGCGTGCTCTCGTCGGGCGCGCCGCCAAAGATGGCCGGCACGGTGTTGACGACGGCATAGCCGACGGTCATGCCCAGCAGGAACATGGCCAGCAGGTCCTCGGGCAGGGCGCCGGGCGCCCGGGCCGCCAGGGCCACGGCCAACCCTGCCGCGCTGTAGACGTGCAGCCCCGGGACGCACGCCAGGAGGGCGGCGGCCAGCGTGCCCGCCACCGCTGCCCCCGCCAGGCCGAGGAGATCCAGGCCGGGCATCAGCGCACCGCCACGTCGGCGCCGGCCAGGGGAATGATCTCCAGCGTGCCCTGGTAGACGTCCACCTCGCCGGTGACCGCCAGCCGCACCCCCGGGCCCAGGCCCCCCGGCAGATGGGGGATCAGCCGCTCGGGCAGGTAGATGAGCATCTCGCCCGTGCCGTCCTCGATCCACAGCCGCAGCCAGCCGTGGCTTTCGGCCCGCGTCACCGTGCCGGCCACGGCCAAGACGCGCCCCTCGTCGGAGGGGGTGATGCTGCCCAGGGAGCGTTCCTCCACGGGCTGCCGGTCGCCGGGGGCCACCAGGCCCACGCCGGCGCCGTCCCGCGGCACGATCTCCAGGGCGCCCTCGTATTCCTGCACCCGGCCGCTGACCCACACCTGGCTGCCGGGATAGAGATCCAGCCGCTCGGGAACCTCCTCCAGCACGTTCTGCCACAGGAGCAGGACGATGGTGCCCGTGCCATCGGTGAGCCGGTACTGGACGCCCCTGGAGAAATAGATGACCTCGGCAATGCCCGCCCGGGCCAGGGTCACGTCGCTGCCCACGTCGGCGCTTCCCAGGGAGCCGATGGTCCGCGCGGGGGGTGGGGTGGGCGGCGGGCTGGTGGGCGTGCTCGTCACGGCGGGCGTGGGCGTGGGCGTCGGCGGCTCCGGGGCCGGCGGGGAGCCCGCGGTAGGGGTGGCAGGCTGTGCCGGCGCGGGCGTCGGGCTGGCGGGCGGCGCCTCGACCTGCACGGCATCGGCCGACGGAGGCACGATCTCCAGCTCGCCTCCGTACTCGGCCACCTCGCCTCGCACCGTGACCCCGGCGCCCACGGCCGGCGCCTCGCCGCCCTCCAGGCCCTCGAGCACCTCCTGCCACAGGAGCAGGACGATCTGGCCCGTGCCGTCGTCCAGGATCGCCCTGGCGCCGCGGGAGAAGGCGCTCACGGCCTCCACGCGGCCCGAGACCTGGACCATCTGGCCGGCGTCCTCGGCCTGGATCTGGCCCAGGGCCACCCGGGGAACCTCCAGCGCCACCCGGCCGGTGACGGCCACGCCGGCCGGGCCCAGGGGCACGATCTCCAGCTCGCCTCCGTACTCGGCCACCTCGCCCTCGACCCGCAGCCGGGCGCCGGGCTGCAGCTCGTCCAGGTCCGGCAGCCCGTCGCACACGTCCTGCCACAGGAGGAGCGTCACCGTGCCCGTGCCGTCGTCCAGCAGGCCCTTCCTGCCCGCCGAGAAGGGCCGCAGCGAGCGAAGGACGCCCTCGACGCGCACCACCTGGCCCAGGTCCCCGGCCGAAAGCTCGCCGGCGGCGCGGGCGGGCACCTCCCGGGGGGCGGGGGGCAGCAACAGGAGCAGATCGGAACCAAGCTCGGGCTCGATCTCCAGCTCGCCCCGGTACTCGGTCACCTGCCCCTGCACGGCCAGGGTGGCGCCCGCGGCCAGGTCCCCGGCTTCGGCCAGCGAGCGCAGCAGGTCGTCCCAGAGCAGGACCGTCACCCGGCCCGTGCCGTCGTCCAGGGCCAGCTTGAGGCCGGCCGAAAAGGGCCGCGCCTCGGCAATCTCGCCTTGCAGTCGAGCCCAGCGTCCCACGTCGCCGGCCGACAGATCGCCGGCGCGGCGCGGCGGGGCAATGGTCACGTCGCCTTCTAGCAGGGCCAGGTCGCTCCAGCGCCCCACCGAAACCTGGGCGATCCCGCCGTAAGAGTCGACGGCGCCGACCACCTCCAGCACCTGCCCGGGCACCAGCCGCGGGAGCAGCGCCCCCGCTTCGGGGGCCGCATGCAGCACCGCTTCGCCGGCCGCAGGCAGCACCGCTTCGCCGGCCGCAGGTAGCACCGCTTCGCCGGCCGCAGGCAGCACCACTTCGATGGCGGCCGTCTCGTCGCGCAGGCTGAGGAGCTGCAGGCCCGCGTAGGGGCTCCGCAGCCCGCGCACGACACCCCGCAGCCGCACCTTTTGCCCGGCGAGGGCGGCGAGCCCGACGTGCACCTCGTCGATGGTCGCGGCCGCCGGTTCCGCCGACCGGACCTCGACCGCATCGGGAAGGTTAATGGTCAGGGTGCAGAACTCTTCCCGCACCCGCAGCGTGCCCTCCAGGGACAGCCCGTCGCCCATGACCGGCACCCGGCCCGCGGCCCGCAGCGCCTCGGCCTCGGCGCGGTAGGCCATGGCCAGGATCTCGCCCGTCTCGTCGCGCAGCCAGAGCTTCAGGGCGCCGCTCTCCGGATCGACGGCCGGCTGCCGGGAAACGGTGCCCTCCACCCGCACGTAGGCCCAGTTCATGGCCGGCTCCAGGTCGCCGATGCGCGCCACGGGCACGCGGCTGCTGCCCGCCAGGATCAGGAGCACGGCCACCCCCGCGGCGGCCAGCGCCACGCCGGCCCAGCGCAGGGACCGCAGGGCCATTCGCCCGCCCGCACCGCAGTACGGGCACCTCGTCTCGGGGCCTACAAAACGTCCGCAGGCCCGGCACGTGCCGGGCGGCGCCATCAGAGGGGAACGATCTTGCCGGTGATGTTCCGCTGGCCCACGTCCAGGATACCCACCGTGGGCTGGCGGTCGGGGCCGGGCAAGGCGGCCCCCGGGTTAAAGAGCAGCACCCCACCGTGCATGCGCACGTAGGGCCGGTGGGTGTGCCCGAAGACGATGGCGTGGACGTCTTCATCGCGAAACTGGGCCAGGAGGTACTCGGGCAGCGACGGGGCCGGACCGCCCAGGAGGCGCCGCAGGCCGCCCCGGGACCGCGCGCCGGCCTGGTGTCCGTGGATCATGCCCACGCGCCGCTCGCCAAAGCGCACCACCCGCTTCTCGTCCAGGTAGGCCCGCACCGCCTCGCTATCGCCCTCGCCGTGGACGGCAAAGGTCAGGGTATAGGTCTCCTGGAACTCTTGCAGGACGGCCAGCTCGCAGACGTCGCCCGCGTGCAGGATGATGTCCAGCCCGCGAAACGCCTCGGCGATGCGTGCGGGCAGGACGGGGGAAAGCTCCGGAATGTGTGTATCAGCGATGATCCCGATCTTCATGTTCCAATTCGCTCCCTGGCGATCACCAGGTCCGCAATTCCGTCGTCCAACGCGTAGTGGCGGGTGCAGCCCGGGCAGGCCAGGCCGGTCCCGGCCCGCGCCAGGCGGCCGCCACAGGCCGGGCAGAGCAAGAGCAAGAGGGGGTCCCGGACGCCACTGCCCGGCGGGCGCGCCGCCCCCTCCTTGCGGGCCGTCGACAGGTCATAGCTGGCCTGCCAGGGGCGGACCTCGACCTCGCGCAGGGGCAGCGCCTCCATCAGTGCCTGGAAGTGGGGCCGCGCCAGGGCCCGCCCGGGCAGGAACCGTGCCTCGGTGCCCACCCGGTTGGTGACCAGCAGGACGCCCCCCGGCGCCAGGACGCGCACCATCTCGCGGAGCACTGCCTGGGGCCGGGGCATGAACTCCAGCGACTCCAGGCAGGTGACGGCGTCAAAGGTCGCATCCTCGAAGGGCAGCCGGCTGGCGTCGTGGCGGATGAGGCGCACCGCGTCGCCGTGGAGGCGCAGCTTGGCCCGCGCCCGGCGCAGCATGCCCGGCGACAGGTCCAGCCCGGCGATGCGCCCGCCCCGCGCCGCCAGGTGCTCCCGCAGCAGGGCCAGGGGCAGGCGCCCCGTGCCCGTCGCCACGTCCAGGACCAGGGGTCGCTCGACGCCGTCCAGGGCCCGCAGCAGCGGCCCGGCCACGAACCAGCTCTCGTCCCGGGGGTTGAACTGCTTGATGTCGTCGTAGCGGCTGGCCACCAGGTCGTAGGTCCAGGCGACCACCCGCGGCCCCAGGTAGGTGCCCTCGGCAACGATCATCTGCCAGTAGACGAGGAGGGCGAGCCCGGCGGTGCCGCCGCCCACCAGAAACCAGACGGGGTTCACGGCACGGCCAGGGCCGCCACGAGCATGGCGGCCATCAGCCACGGCCAGGTGCGGCGCGCGACGATGGCCGGCTCGGCCTCGCCCAGGGAGGGTTGCAGGGCGATCTGCCCCAGGAGCAGCAGGCCCAGCAGGCCCGCGGGCAGCGGCTGCTTGACGGCTGCCAGGAGCGCGATGGCCGCCACCTGCCCGCCGTTCAGGGGCAGCAGCGCCCCGCGGAGGCCGCCGGCCAGGCGCAGCCCGCCCCAGGCGGCCACGGCCAGGCAGAGGGCCAGCAGCACGCTGGTGCCTTCGGCGGGCGCAAAGGCCAGGTGCCCGGCCAGCCAGCCGAGCCCCACGCTGGCCAGGGCCTCGCCCGCCAGCAGCTCCCGCCCGTGCCGCCGGGCAGCGACTCCCAGGCCGAGGAGGGCCACCACGATGGCGTTCAGGGGGCGCAGCGCCACGGGGAGGAGAAGGGTCAGGACGGCTGCCAGCAGCGCCGCGGCCAGGAGCCCCAGGAGGGCGCCGCCCGCCTGGGGCCAGAAGCTCTCGCGCCACCAGCCCGCCAGGCGGTTCGTGCTCCGCAGCAGGCGGCCGGCCGGCGCCCGGCGCTGGGTGTAGGGCAGGCCTCGCAGCCCGCCCGGCCGCCGTGGCGGCCAGTCCGTCGCCAGCGAGCCAAGCCAGTCTGTGCCCGCCGCCAGGTCCCAGAGGGTCCCCCAGGCGACGTCGGCCAGGAGCAACACGAGAGCCAGGGTCAGGAGGTCCTCTCCCTGTGCCCGCAGCCCGTTGGAGGCCAGGGCCCCGCAGAGCACCGACCAGGCGCCCATCAACCCCCAGAAGGGACGGGCCACGCGCGCCTGCAGCCCGAGCAGGCGACCGGTAATTGACGGTTCCATGCGGCTATTATACCATAGTTCGGGGAAGAGCCAAGAACGGGGGAGAGAAAAACGGGCGCCGGATCCACGCGGATCCGGCGCCCGGCAAGGTCCCGAGAGTCCCTATTGTTTGTAACAGAAGGGCGGTGGCCCCGCGTCCGCGTTGCGTCAGTCGGGGACCTGGCCGCGCACTACAAACGGGCTCCCGGGTCAGGTACGCTTCTAGGGCGCGGCGGGCACGTCGGGCTCGCCCGCCTCGTCGTCCATGGCCTCCGGGGGCAGGGTGTCGCCCGCGGGGGCAACGGCCTGCCCGCGCTGGCAGGGCTGGCGGCCAAAGCGCGTGTGGAACGCGGCGCCCAGGCCCACGCTGCTGAGCAGCACGGCCAGCAGCCAGCCGCAGCACACCGGCTCCACGATCCAGAGCATGGCCACCACCGCGCCGGTGAGGAGCATGCCCACCAGCACCGAGCCCAGCGTCTTGATCTCCCGCGCCTTCAGGGCGTGGAGCACCCGCTGTCCGACGACCTCCGCCAGGCCGACCCAGCCGAGCATCACGGCCCCCACCAGCGCCAGGGGCACCGGCAGTAACACGAGGCCGGCCAGCAGGAGGAGCAGCAGGCCGATGGGGATGAGCACGACGGTGCTCATGAGCAGCGCGGCTACCAGGATGATCAGGATCATCAGCACCGCGGCCAACGCCTCCAACCCCGCGGCCAGCAGGAGGGTCAGCAGCCCCAGGCCCAAGCTCTGCAGGGGCATCAGGGTGATGCACTCACCCACCCGCCGGACCTGCCGCGGCCAGATGAGGACCAGGAGCAGGCCCACGGCCACGGCCAGGAGCGTCATGAGGCCCGCGCCCATGGCCCGCGCCATGAAGCGGCCCACCTGGTGACCAAAGCTGTCGCGGTGTGGCCGTACGGGCACGGCGGGCACCGCCGGGATCTCGGGTACGGGCGGGATCTCTGGTACAGGCCGGATCTCGGGTACGGGCGGGATCACGGGCACCGCCGGCACGACGGGCAAGGCCCGCTCCAACTCGCGGAGCCTGGGCAGCTTCAGGTCGGGTATGGTCTCGCCCAGCACCTGGGCGCCCTCGTCGCGGACCATGGTGCCCGACACGACCGTCAGGTTGCCGTGGAGCGCCGCCGAGCCCCGCAGGTGCAAGTCGCCAAACATGGCCGAGACGTCGCCCATGACGATGCCCGCCATGTCGGCGCTGCCCGCCGTGGTCAGAACGTCGCCTCGCACCTCGCTGCCGGACGCCAGGGTCAGGTCGCCGCTCACGACGGCCACGTTGCCCTCCACGCGCCCGGCAATGTCCGCATCGCCGTTGGTGACAAAGACGTCGCCGCGGACGGTGCTGCCCGCCGGTACGGTGAGATCGCCGTTCACCAGGCCCAGGCTCCCCCTGGTCACCTCGCCCGGCTCCAGCGTCACGTCCTCGTCGAAATAGACCCTTCCCCCGTCCTGCTGCACCACCGGGCCGTCGGCCAGGACGGCGCCCGCCGGCCAGAGCAGCATCACCAGCATCAAACCCAACAACAAGCCGATCTTTTTCACAACTTCCTCCTCATATTCCCGCAAACGCCGTATCATCTCGATCATTCAGGGTAGGGGCAGGCCTTGCACCTGTCCAACAGGCGACCGCAACACTTGCGCCCCCTGGCGCTGCCCCGGGCAAGTGTGCCCGCAGTGCAGGTGGGGTTCGCCCCTACGTTTCGAGCTGATACGAAACACCGTCGTCCAGGGTGAGGGCAGCCGGGATTGCCCCGGCCCGGTCCATCGTTCCTTCGCCCATGGTCGGCGGTCACTTCATCGGACCGCACCCGCTATACGTAGCCGTTGCCGTTCGGGTTTCCCGGGCGCCTGCTCCACAGCCACAGCCACAAGCCGGCCAGGAGCACCAGCGCGAACCCCAGGCCCAGGATCAGCGGTGCGGCATAGCGGGCCAGGAGGTCGCCCAGGAAGAGGCTGGCCCCCTTGGCCAGGAGCCCCGTCCCCGACGCAACCTGCAGCGCCGCGCTGGTGCCCTGCTGCACCGAGGGCAAGTCGCCCAGCGAGAGCCAGGCGACGACGGCGGCCACGAGGAGCACCAGGGCGCCGACCGTCAGCCCGGCCAGCGACAACCCGCTGGTTACCACGGCCATGCCGCCAAAGATGCGCCGCCGCCGCTTTTGCCGTTCGGCCAGGCGGCGCTCCACGCGGATGGCAAAACCCAGCGGCGGGCCCACCATGGGCGAGCTTTCGAACAGCTTCGAAACCTCGTTCATGGCCTCCCACTCGCCGCGGCAGCCTGGGCAGACGTCCAGGTGCTGCTCCAGTCGCCGATGGTCCTGCTCATCGAGCAGCCCATCGAGGGCCAGCGACATCAGCGCAGTCATCTGTTCGTCATGCTCTCCATTCCATTCCTGCATTGTCTCTCCTCCCAGGTGCTGGCTCATGCCGCCTCAAGCTGGCCCGCCATCATACGGCGGGCACGGTGCAGGCGAGACTTGATGGCACTCTCGGTGGTGTCCATGGCGTCGGCGATCTCCTGGTACGACAACCCGTACCAGTAGCGCAGCACCACCGCCGCCCGGTAATCGGTCGGCAGTGTTTCGAGCACCTGGCGCACCCGTTCCCTCTCCTGCCTGGTACTCACCATCTGCTCCGGCCGCGGCGCGTTGCTCGTAGTCCACTGCGGGGGCAGCGGGCCATCGAGGGAAAGCTGCGGCGCGCGCGTCCTGCGCCGCAAGCGGTCGATGCAGTGGTGCGAGGCGATGGACAGCAGCCAGTTGACAAACTTGCGCTCCGGCTGGTAGGTAGCCAGCTTGGTAAAGGCGCGCACAAAGGTCTCCTGGGCCGCATCTTCGGCCTCGGCAGGATCGCCCAGCATCCGGTATGTCAAATTGTAAACCGGCCTCTCGTAGGCCTGGACCAACAGTCCAAAAGCCGACCGGTCGCCCCGTAGAGCCTGTTCTATCCAGGCCCCTTCTTGGTCCATCCTGTCCTCCATGCACACCCCTATACGGCGGTTCCGTTGAAAGGTTGCGCGCCTGTCCCAATCTTAACACATCCGGCCGCCTGCACCAAGGGGGCGCCGGGCCGGCGTCCCCGGTGAACGGCGCGGGCGGGAGCGGGGTTTGATCCTATGAAGCTGGATCCCGCCAACCCGGCAGGAACAGATGAAAGGAACAAGGATGAGGTTGCCGTCGAAACGTCTCCTGCTGTTGGTGCTGGCCGCCGCGCTGCTGTCCTGCTCCACTCCCGCCGCGCCGAGCGCCACCCCGCTGCCCGCGACCATCCTGCCCACGGCCACATCCGTCGCGGGACGGGAGGCAGCGTCGCCGCCGCCCACGACGACCCCAGCGTCCACGGCGCTGCCCGCCCCGGAGGGAAGCCAGGACCCCACGGCCCTTCAGGCGCCCACCGCCAGCCCCGAGCCGGCCGATCCCTTTGCCCTCCTCTCCCTGGAGAGCCTCTTATCCACGGTGGAGGACCTGACCGCCATCCAGCCCTATTCCGGCTGGCGCAACTCGGCCAGCCAGGGCGAGGCGGAGGCCCTGGATTACGTGGCCGGCCGGCTGGCCGTCATGTCCTCCCTCCAGGATGCAGGGTTGGAGGTCGAGCGCCAGGAGTTTGACGTCTTTTTGGCCGCCGAGATGCACGAGGCGGCCCTCTATTTGACCGTCGCCGGGCAGGAGCGCGAGGTGCCGGCCGACGCCCTGCGCGGCCCCCGCGACGACGCCGTCCAGGCGCTGCGCTTTGACTCTGACGGCGCCCTGGGCGACCTGGACCACCACCCGGCCATCGCCGCCGGCCCCGCCGTTGTGGTCCGCACCCTCGAGGAGCTGGACACCCTGGGAGACGTGGGGGGCGCCGTCGTCTTCCTGGACTATGCCCTGGTCGACCGCTCCATCATGGACACGGCCGAGGCCGTGGTCCGCGCGGCGGCCGTGGCGGAAAGGGCACCCGCCGGCCTGGTCCTGGTGACCAGCTATTCCAACGAGCCGGGCGAGAGCCACGGCGCCTTCGTGGGCGACGGCAGCGCCCTGACCTGGGTCGAGACCGGGCCGGCCGTGCCCGGCCTGAGCGTGCGCCTGGAGGACCTGCCCGCCGCGGGCGTCGAGGGCTGGGACGGCCTGCAGGCCGTCGAGGCCGCCCGCCTGGCCTGGGACGTGGATCTCCTGGCCCCCGGCCGGTCGGGCAACCTGGTGGCCCGCATCCCCGGCAACGACGCGTCCCGGGCGGTCATCCTCGGCGCCCACATCGACAGCCCCAACAACCCGGGCGCCCTGGACGACGGCAGCGGCTCGGCCATCCTCCTGGAGGTGGCCCGGGTGCTGGACGAGGCCGGCGTCCGGCCGCCCACCGACCTCTACCTGGCCTGGTTCGGCAGCGAGGAGCTGAGCCTGTACGGCAGCGCGTTTTTCGCCGCCACCCACCAGGATCTCCTGGACCGGACCGTGGCCATGCTCCAGATCGACTGCCTGAGCCGCCCGCTGGAAGGCGTGCCGGCCGAGCTGAAGCTGGTGAGCTGGCCCTACGGCCGGCTGGGCGACGAAAGCCTGCCCTGGCCCGACTACCTGGCCGGCGTCGCCGCCCGCCACGGCGTGGAGGCCGTGACCGAGGCCGTCTACGGCGTCTATTCCGACGACAGCAGCTTTGGCGGGTTCGACGTGCCCCACGCCGACCTGATCTACGAGCCGGTGGCCGGCGCGTACGGCGGCGTGCACTATGCCGGGCACATGCACGATCCCTACGACACGGTGGCACTGGCCCGGGAGGTGGGCGACGTCTTTGAGGAGATGGCCCGCGTGGCGCTGGCCGCCGCCCTGGAGACCGACCTGCCCCTCGACGCGCTGCGGGTGACGCCCCCTGCCCGGCACCGGGCGCTGTTCGTGGCCAGCCACACCCAGGTGGCCCACATGAGCCCCACGACCCTCACCGACCTGGGTATGGCCCTGGCCATGGAGGGGTTTGACGTGGACCTGGTGCCCTATGGCCGGGCGGTGACCGCCGCCGACCTGGAGGGCGCGGACCTGGTGGTGGCCCTGCCGCCCATCGACTATGCACCCGACGGGCCGGGCGCCGGCCTGGCCGAGGACTGGTCCGCAGCCGAGGTCGAGGCCCTGGCCGCCCACGTCGCCGGCGGCGGGCTGCTGGTGGTGACCAATTCCGCGGGCCGTCTCAAATACGGCAACCAGGCACTGGACCCCAACGAGGACTGGGCCGGCGCCAACCCCCTGGCCGAGCGGCTCGGCCTGGCCTTCGAGGAGGGCGCCGTGACCGCCGCCGAGGCCCGGCCCGTGGGCGACCATCCCCTGCTGGCGGGCATTCGCCGCCTGGAGCTGGGCAGCGGCACCGCCGTGCCCCTGCGCCTCCTGGAGGGCAGCCGGGGGCAGGTCCTGGCCGAGGCCCAAGATGTGCCGGCCGCCATCCTGGCCGATCACGGCCAAGGGCGGGTGCTGGCCCTGGGTGACCTGGCCCTGTTCGTCGTCGCCCGGCAAGAGTCGCAGAACATGCGCTTCTGGCGCAACCTGGCGGCCTACGCCCGGGGCGAGGGATGGTGATGCGGCGCGTGCTACCTGCACTCGCGAGACGCCGGGGCCGGACCCGGGCGCGGTGGGACGAGGACCTGGCCCTCCAGGCAGGCCCCGAGCTCCTGGCCCGCTGGTCCGAGGCGGAGCCGCTGCGCGACGAGCTGTGGCGCGCGGGGATCATCGTGCGGGCCGGCGACATCCCGTGGACGCTGGACGCGCTGGAAGTCGCCGCCGAGGGGGTGCGGCGCGTCGCCGGGCGCTGCGGGGGCGACGCCCGGGCGCTCTTCGAGGGCATGGTCCTCATCCTGGAGTCGCGCACCGAGCCGTGGTGGGCGCCCCTGTGGCGGCTGTGGAACCGCAAGCCGGCCAGCGTGCGCTTTGGCGCCTACCAGAACCGGGGCAAGATCCACCTCCGCGCCGGCAACGTCAACCTGGCGGTCGTCGTGCACGAGATGGGGCACTACCTGGACGAAAAGCACCACCTGTCGCGCGCCTACCGCCGGCGCCTGCGGGCCGCCGGCCTGCGGCTGCAGACCAACCGCTTCGAGGACATGGCCGAGGCCCTGGCCAATTACGTCCTGGGCCGCCCCCTGGACCCCGTGCGCCAGGCCTACCTGGAGGGGCTACACTGGCCGGGCAGCCGCCCGGGGCGGGTGCAAGACCCGCCCCTACCCCGTCTGTAGGGGCGAACCCTCGCGGTCGCCCCCCCGGCGGCGGCTAGAAATGGCCCGCGCTCTCCTGTTCCAGGGCCGCCAGCACCGTTTCCATCTCTTTCAGGCGCTCGGCGGCCATGGCCTTGGCCTTCTCGAAGTGGAACACGTTCGCCAGCCTGGCCCGGCGCTTTTGCACCGACTGGTAGGCGGCCCGCATATCCCGTGGATTCTTGGAGAAATCCCGCAGGATGCCCACCACCCCCAGGAAATCCAGGGAATCGGCGTCGCGCATCAGCAGCGCCTCCGTGCTCCGGTCCGAGCCCACCCCGTGGTGAAACTCGATGCACTCCAGGACCAGCTTCTTGAACTCCTCGGGATAGCCCTTTTCGGTCAAGAACGCCTCGGCCACCTGGAGCGAGCGCTCGGTGTGGTCGACGCCCTTTTGCGCCCAGGGGGTGTAGGCGCCCCAATCGTGCAGGTGGGCCGCCACCCACACCGCGTCGGCGTCGTACGCCTGCCCCTCGCCGATGCTGGAGACCAGGGCCAGCAGGCGCCGCGTGTGGTTGATGCCCCACTGCCCGCCGTATTCTTCGGTCAGCCGGGCGATTTCGTCACGGTCAATGGGTATGCCTGTCATTCTTCCTCCACCTTCTTTGGTATGTCATCTATTTCGTGGCAATCAACGCACCGGTCCCACAAACGGAGGCCTTGCTCGGGGATTGTACTACCCTTTGAGGAATTGCGCAAACTCTCGGCGCCTACCTTTCAGGGCCGGGTGTACTGACACGTCGTCAGTCCTGGCTCGGGAACCGCGTGCGACGCTGTCAACGAATAGGACACGAATAAACGAATGAGGGATCGCCAGAATTCGTTTATTTGTTGTCTATTCGTTGACGAGATTTGTCGCACCCTTTCAGGGTGAACACTGTTGCGCTTCTCGCCCGGGCGTGGTACAATTTGCCAGGCACTCCACCAGGGGGATAGCAATGATGCTTCGTCGCACGCCGCTGCCCAAGGCCCTTGCCTGGCTGCTGCTCCTGGCCCTGGCCGGGACGGCGGCCGGCCAGCCCGCCGCCCCTCGCGCCGCTCCGGGCAGCGTCCTCATCCACGAGGTGGCCTACGACGCGACCCAGGAGGGCATTGACACCGCCTGGGAGTGGATCGAGCTCTACAACCCGGGGGCGGAGGCCGTGGACCTGGCCGGCTGGCGCCTGATCGACAACACCGCCTCCGATACGCTGCCCCCGTGCACCCTGCCCGCCGGCGGCCTCCTGGTGGTGGCGGCGGGGCCCGCCTTTTACGAAAACTACCCGGACTATGACGGTGAGGTCTTGCTGCTGGACGGCAGCATCGGCGGCGGCCTGGGCAACACGGGCGACCGGCTGCTACTGCGCGACGCCGGAGCGGCACTGGTCGACGCCCTGTCCTATGGCACCGACGGGACCTACCTGGCCTGCAGCGGCCACCCCTGCGCCGGCGTGGCCCCCGGCCACACCCTGGAGCGCGAGCCCCCGGGGCGGGACACGGACGCCCCGGCCGACTTTGCGGACCGCGACCCTCCGACCCCGGGCCTCCCCGGCCCGGAGCCGCCGCCCACGCCGCCACCCACGCCGCCCCGCTCGCCGGCCCTCATCGAGGCCCTTTACTACGACGGCTACACGCCCTACGAGCCCGACGAGGCGGTGCGCGTGGTCAACGTCTCGGAGGCGGAGCTGGACCTGGGGGGCTGGCGCATCGCCCGGGCGCCGGGCACGGGCGGCGCGGTCTTTCCGGCGGGCGCCACCCTGGCCCCCGGTCAGGCGGCCTGGGCCGCGTGCGAGGCGGCCGCCTTCGAAAAGCAGTTCGGCCACAAGCCCGACTTTGAGGTGGGCGACACCGACCCGGAGGTGCCAGGGATGGGCGGCGCCTGGCCGCGCCTGGCCAACGACGGGGGCCGCTGCCTGCTGTACGACGCCGAGAACACCATCGCCGACGCCCTGGTCTACGGCGACGCCGCGGAGCTGGTCGATGCCTGGCTGGGGCCGGCGCTGCGGCCCTGGACTCCCAGCTCTTATTTCGGCGCCGAGGGCCAGATCCTCCACCGCAAGGGGGACGAGGCGACGGGCCTGCCCCTGGCCGACACCGACACCGCCGCCGACTGGGCCCAGGAGCCCGGCGACCCGCTGGCCGGTCGCCGGGTGCTCTACCCCGGCTGGGATCTGGACGCCTTCCGCCGGCCGGCCCGCGCCACCGAGACGGCGCGCCTGACGGTCGCCATCGGCCCGGACCACCTGTACGACGTGGTGCGCGCCCACCTGGCGGGGGCCCGGGAGAGCATCTGGATCGAGGCCTATGCCTTCGAGAGCGAGGCCCTGGCCGAGGTCCTCCTGGAGCGGCGGGCGGCCGGCGTGGAGGTCATCCTGCTCCTGGAGTCGGGCCCCGCGGGCGGCGCAGCCGACGCCCAGCGCTGGATCTGCCGGCGCGTTCGCGACGCCGGGGGCCAGGTGTGGTTCATGGGCAGCGGCCAGACGCCGGCTCGCTACCGCTTCCAGCACAGCAAGTTCGTCGTCGTCGACGGCCGCCTGGCCCTGGTGGGCAGCGAGAACTTTAACCCGACGGCCATGCCCTCCGACGACAAATCCAACGGCACCGCCGGCCGCCGTGGCGTGCTGCTGGCCACCGATGCCCCGGCGGTGGTGGAGCGCCTGCGGGCCATCTTCCAGGCCGACCTGGACCCCGCCCACCACGGCGACCTGCTCACCTGCACCGAGCGGCCCGACCTGTGCAGCGGGCTGCCGCCCCTGCCAGAGCCGGACTATACCAGCTACACCGTCGCCTTCGAGGGGCCCCTGGAGATCGAGGGCGAGATGGAATTCGAGGTGGTGCAGGCGCCCGAGAACAGCCTCCACGCCGGGAGCGGCCTCCTGGGCCTGGTGGGGAGCGCCGGGGCAGGCGACACGGTGCTCGTCAGCCAGTTCTACGAGCACGTCGCCTGGGGGCCGGCGGGGGCCACGCCCGAGACCGATCCCAACCCCCGGCTGGAGGCCTACCTGGACGCCGCCCGCCGCGGGGCCCGGGTGCGCATCCTGCTCAACAGCCACGTCTTTGGCGACTACCAGAACGAGAACGTCGCGACGGTCGCCTTCCTGCAGGCCGCGGCGCGCCGGGAGGGCCTGGACCTGGAGGCCCGCCTGGGCAACCCGACGCTCCTGGGCCTGCACAATAAGCTGGTGCTGGTGCACGCCGGCGGCCGGGGCACGGTCCACGCCGGCAGCCTGAACGGCAGCGAGGTGTCGTCCAAGGTCAACCGCGAGGTGGCGCTCCAGGTGGGGTCGGACGCGGCCTACGAATACCTGCGCGCCCTCTTTGAGCACGATTGGGCCACGGTGCGCTTTCCGGCGTACCTGCCCCTGGTGACGTCAAACCACGAGCCCCCCTCGCCGGCCGATCACCTGCTGGTGAGCGAGGTCTATTACGCCGTCTCCAAGGAGCGGGAGTGGGTCGAGATTGTGAATCCGACGCCAGCGGCCATCGACCTGTCGGTCTACAAGCTGGGCGACGCGGAGAACCGCGAGGCCTACGAGGGGATGATGCGCTTCCCGGCAGGGGCGTCGATCGCGCCCCACGGCGTGCGCGTGGTGGCTGCCTCGGCCGCCGCCTTTCGCCAGGCCTACGGGCGGGCGCCCGACTTCGAGTTCTATCCCACGGACCCGGCCGTGCCCGACATGCTGCCCCACCCCGCCTGGGGCACCGGCGGGTGGCAGTTGGCCAACGCCGGCGACCAGGTGCTTCTCCTGGACGGCCTCGACCGGCCCGTGGACGTCGTGGCCTTTGGCAGCGCCACCTTTCCCGGCGTGGTGGCCCACCCCGGGGTGAGCCTCTCGGGCCACTCGCTGGAGCGCTACCCGCCCCTGTTCGACACCGGGGACTGCAGCGCCGACTTTCGCGACTGGCCCTTTCCCAACCCCGGGCAGCTCCCGGCGGTCACAGCCCGCTGACCCCCGGCGCCCGGCGGGCTACTTTCTGCGGCGCCGGCCGCTCCGGCGGCTGCTGCTGGATCTGCGCTGCGGCTGCCCGCCATCCCGGCGGGGCTCCTCGGGCGGGCCGTCGGTGGGCTGGGGTGGCGCGTGGAGGGTCTCCTGGTAATAGTCGTCCAGGAGCATGGTCAGCAGGGCCAGCCCGTCCTCGCTCTCGCTCAGCTCGTGGACCAGGGGGCCAAAGCGCTGCATGCGCTCCACCTTTAGCCGGTCGCGCTCGCGCAGGCGCGACTCCAGCAGGGCCACCACGCGCTGGGCGACGATGGCCTCCACGTCCTCGTCCGCGGGCAGCGGCCACTCGTGGAACTCGATGTTGTAGCGCTTGCCGATGCGGGCCAGCTCCATCTGCTCCATGACGTCCACCAGCGAGATGGCCACGCCGCCGCCGCCGGCCCGGCCCGTGCGCCCGGCGCGGTGGATGTACAGCTCGGCGTCGTCGGGCGGCTCGTAGATCACCACGTGGGACAGGTCGGGCAGGTCGATGCCCCGGGCGGCCACGTCGGTGGCCACCAGGAAGCGCAGATCGCCGCGGCGCACCCGGCCCATGATCCGCTCCCGCTCGTTCTGCGACAGGTCAGAGCTGAGCTCGTCGGCGTCGTAGCCAAAGCGCTGCAGGACCGTGGCCACGTAATGCACCCGGGCGCGGGTGTTGCAAAAGACGAGGGCCGAGGGCGGGTTCTCGACCTCGATGATGCGCACCAGGCTGCGGTCCTTGTCCATGCGCGGCACGACGTAATAGCCGTGCTGCACATCGGTGACGTGGACGTGGTCGCGGCTGAGGCTCAGAAACTCGGGCTCGCGAAGAAACTCGCGGGCCAGGCGCAGGACGTGGCTCGGAAACGTGGCCGAGAACATGCAGCCCTGCACCGGCCGGGAGGGCAGGTAGCGGCGGATGGCGCGCATGTCGGGGTAAAAGCCCATGGACAGCATGCGGTCGGCCTCGTCAAAGACCAGCATCCGCACGTCCTGGAGCGTCAGGTTGCGCTTCAGCAGGTGGTCCAGGATGCGGCCCGGGGTGCCGACCACCAGGTGCGCGCCCTCGCGAAAGGCCTTGAGCTGGGGGCCGTAGGCCGTGCCGCCATAGACCACGGCGGTGCGCATGCCGCTGGCCGCCCCCAGGATCTGGGCCTGCTCGCCCACCTGTTTGGCCAGCTCGCGGGTGGGGGCCAGGACCAGGGCCTGGCAGGTTGCCTTGCGGGCATCGACGCGGTCCATGATGGCCAGCAGAAAGGCGCCCGTCTTGCCGCTGCCCGTGCGCGACTGGACCATCAGGTCGCGCCCGGCCAGCAGGTAGGGGATGGCCTGGGCCTGGACGGGCATCAGCTCGGGCCAGCCGGCCCGGGCCACGGCGTCGCGCAGCGGCGCGGGCAGGTCCTCCAGGGTCACGGGCGGCAGGGCGCTCTCGGGCGCGATGGTGCCCGATCCTTCTTGTTCACTCTCAGTCGTCATGTGAAGTCCTTTACAGCGCGGAGGCACCCGATCAACCAGTGATGGGAGTCCACGGGGTATATTGGTCTCGCCGGCCCCCTCTGCCGTCGTGGCAGAGGGAGCACAGCTGCCAGTATACCCCTAAATGCAGCGGGCGTCAACCGGGCGGGCGGCCCGGTCAGGGTTGCTGCAAAGTCGGTCTTGTCGCCTGGGATCGCCGAGCGCCGGCTCGGCTTTTCTCTACACGCAACCTGCCGAGCTGGTGCTCGGCTCTCCCAGCAGTAGTCAAGAGGCTATGCAACAACCGTACGGCCCGGTCGGCAAGGGGCAATGCACTTTTTCAGGGTCGGAGGTCTTCCTATTGCTCGTAGGCAATCGTCACTGCGCGCCAGCCCAGGCTGTGCCGGGCCGCTGCCTTCCGGGCGCGCTCGACGAGGGCGGTGTGGTAGGGCACGCGATTGGCGGACAGGGCCTGGTAGCCGGCGACCAGGTCGGGACGATACGCGTCGAGGGCGGCCCGCAGGCGGCCCCAGGCCGCGCCCCGCAGGTTCAGGCTGTCAACCAGGACGTGGCCCACGCGAGCCTGCTTCAGCGCGGCAAACAGCGCGTCCAGCTCGTCCTCGCCATCCGACAGAAAGGGCAGGAGGGGCCCGCAAAAGGCCCAGGTGGGGATGCCGGCCCGGGCGAGGGCGTCCAGGGCCTCCAGGCGCTCGCCGACGGGCGACGCGTAGGGCTCCAGCCACCGGCGCAGCCCATCGTCCAGGGTGGTGATGGTCAAGGCCACCTCGACGGCCGGGATGCGCCGCAGCAGGTCGACATCGCGCAGGACCAGGGCGGACTTGGTCAGGATCGTGGTGGGGAAGGGGCAGCCGGCAAGTGCTTCCAGGCAGCCGCGTGTAATGCCATAGTCCGCCTCCAGGGGCTGGTAGGCGTCGGTGACGGTCCCGAAGTTGATGCTGCCCGGCCTGGCGCGCGGGAGCTGGCGGGCCATCACCGCGGGGGCGTTGACCTTGACGTCGACAAAGGTGCCCCACTCCTCTTTGTGGCCGGTGAAGCGCTTCATGAAAACGGCATAGCAGTAGGCGCAGGCGTGCGCGCAGCCTACGTAAGGATTCACGGCATAGTCCACGCGCGAGATGCCGCTCTTGCTCAGGATCGAGCGGCACTCGCGCTCGCGGACGACGATGGTGGAGGGTTTCCTTTCGGGTTCTCGTTCAGGCGGCCTCAATGGGGATCCAGATCTCCATCTTGGACTCCGGGTCGGCCGGGTCAAAGGTCGAGCCGTACTGCTCGAATTCGGGCCCCTCGGCGCGCCGGTAGCCTGACCGGGGCAGCCAGGTCTCGTAGGCAGCCTGAAAGGCCTGCATGAGGGTGGGCAGGGTACAAGGGAAGACGCCATACGTCCCTGCCGGAACGGGCCACCTGTCCAGCCCTTCCGGCGTGGCGACGTCCTCCCTCACCTCCAGCCCCGCCAGGTAGTCAAAGACGCCGGTGTCCATGTCGATGTTGCCCATGACCCCGTAAGCGACGTCAGAGACGGCCATGCCCTCGAGCTGTTCCATCCAGGGACCGGCCTCGCCCCACAACCGGGCCACCTCCTGGTTCTCGTTCTTGCCGTGGTACATCTTGCCGACCACGCTGAATGCCTGCCTGCTCTCGATTTTCGGCTCCACGTCACACTCCTTTCCCCGTTGGGTTTCTGATACCTTTGCTTCCAAGAAGGAATTGTGTTACTCCGAAGGCTGGGCCAGCGGCCCAGGTATCATTGTACTACCGGCAGGTGACAGAGTATGTCATGAATATCCGAACTTGTGTTCTAATCCTGTCGTGAACTGTCGGGAAATGCTGGCTTGGACATGGGCATCCGCCCCCTCCCCAGACCCCTCCCCCCAGCATTCAGGGGACAGAAGCCCGAACTCAGCAATCAGAAGACGCCAGGGACACCACCACCCGAAACCCGACATTGACGCTATAGTAGTCGGGGTCGTTCCTGTTGCGGTAGGCGCAGCGGGCGTACCTCTGATCGCCGTTCCAGGAGCCCCCACGCACCACCCGGTTTGTCTTGGCAGCTTCATACCAGGATGCCGTCCACTCCCAGACATTGCCGGCAGCATCCCATAGCCCTTCAGGACTGGCGCCCTGGGGATAGGTGCAGACCGCCGTGGTCGCAGCGTACTCTGGCACTCGTATGATCCATTTTTCCCACTGAATGCTTTCTTTGCCCTCCCATGCTTCGGCGCAGCTCAGCCGGCAGAAGTCAAACCTTGTTCCCCAGGGGTACTCGCGTCCGTCCACACCTCGCGCTGCCCGCTCCCACTCTTCTTCGGTGGGCAGCCGCACCCGGACAGGGCCAGGTTGCAAGTCGTGCGTGACGAGTTGCCCGCCGCGCCAGACTTGCTGCTTGCTGCTTGCCACCTGCAACTCGTCAGTCAGCCAGTTGGCGTAGGCCTCCGCCTCGAACCAACTCACCCCAACCACGGGAAAGATGGGATTGTGCCATTTGGCGTCATCCCACCAGAAAGGCCGGTCCCGCCTTTTCGGCGGGCGTCTCGCCAGCCAATCTTTCAAATAGTCCGGTGCCTTGCTGTCATAGGTCCCCATGCGCCAGGCCCAGCCGTCGTCACTCCACAGCTCGCGGCGGAGGTAGCCGTCGTCGTCCAAAAAACGGGCGAATTGGAAGTTGGTGACCGGATATTTGCTCATCCAGTAAGGACGGTGGATCTGGCTTTGCTTCCTGAGGTCGCCGTACAAAAAGGGGCCCGATGGGATTTCGACCAGGCTGTCCAGGTCGTCCGGCAGCCATCCCAACCGGCCCAGGATCAAGCCCGCCTCCCGCCGGGTTCGGGCCGGCGCGGCCGCAGCCTGCATGGTGCTCACCAGGCAGGCAGTGATGCGCGCCGCGGCCTTGCGGCCCACCCCCACCTCTCCTGCGTCCAGCAGGGCCTCGCCGGCAATGACCACGTTCCGACCTGCCTGCTCGCCAGGCAGCACCTCGTCGCACAGCCTCTTCAGCACTTCACCGGCGGCCAGCGGCTGCTGGGCCACAACGCCCAGGGCGCCCACGGCCAGCAGGATCGTCTCACGCCAGGCCGGGTCAGACAGGTAGCGCAGGATGATGGCCACCGCACCTTCAGGCCCCAGTTGGGCCCGGGCGGCGATTCCCTTGGCGGCAAGCATCTCCTCGAAGGTGAGGTGCAGGAAGCCGAACTGGTCCTGGCCGCGCTCCACCAGCAGGTTGGAGTAGCGGTTGACGGCCCGCAGGAACTCGCGGGCTTCGCGGCGGGCGGGACCGGGGGCCAGCTCCCACTCGCGCCGGTAATAGGCGGTTAGCCAGTCTTCCAGGGCCGCCCGGCTCACCAGCCCGGCGGTGGGGTTGCTCTCGCGAAGCCATAAGCCCAGGGGGGCCAGCACCTGTACCGTTTCGAGATAGTCCATCTCTGGCCCCACCGGGCGTTGGTCCAGCGAGCGCGCCTTGTTCCAGGCATTGATCAGAGTCCGCAGGTAAAGCTCGTACAGCTCGACGCGGCGCTGGGGCAGGCTCACCCCCTGGCGCTTGATGAGGGCCAGGATGGTCAGCAGCAGCGGATTGGAGGCCAATCGCTCGATGCCAGGGCTTCCCCAGATGGCGGCCAGGAGTTCGTCTCGCTCTTGGGCGGCTGCCGTCCTCGCCATTTCGGTGTCGCCGTGGGTTGCCACCTCGAAGGCAAGCGTCCAGCGGCCGGCAAAACGCTCGATCTCGTCGCGGCCAAAATCCACCAGGGTATACGTTCGCCAGCGGGCGCCGTCAAGGGGCGCTTCGCGGTAGCCGACGATGCGGCTGGTTACCACCAGGCGGTTGCCGGGCACGGGGCCGCCGTCGCTGCCCGGCCCCGGGATGTGCTCGGCGGCAAAGTCTTGAACCAGGCGCACCAGGAAGGCGCGCGAGGCCTGTACCTCGTCCAGGCCATCCAGCAGGACGACGGCCTGGCCCGCCGCCAGGGCGGCATCGAACAGAGGAGCCAGATCCTTCAAGCAATGCTGGCGGGTGGCAAAATACGCTGCCAGAAACTGGTGCAGGCTGGTCTCCTCCCGGGCGAGGGCGTCGGCATAGGCGTTCAGCGGCAGAAGGATGGGCAAGGGACCGTCGTCCAGGCGGGCCAGGCCCAGGGCCAGCACCTTGAGCAGGGTGCTCTTGCCCGCCCCCGGATCGCCGAGGATGACCAGGGCCGGGGCCTGACCCAGCGCTTCGTCGGCCGGCACCGGCTCGGCTTGGGCCGCACGGCCGAGCAACCCGGGTTGAGGGACACTATCATCATCCGGGGCCTCCCCTTTCCATGGACGCCCGGCGATGCGCAGCCAGGTGTCGCCCTTGGGCATCTCCGGGCGGGCGCGGAGGGGCACGTAAACAGCGTCAAGCGGCAACTGCTGCGCGATCTTTTCCACCTGGGGCAGCCCCTTGAAATCGAGATACTGGTAGGCCTGGCGCAGGTAGGCCAGGTAGTCCGCCCGCAGTTGGGCCAGGTCCGGCTGGGGCAGGACAAACGGCGCGGCCTGCCAGGTGACGTTGATGACGATCTGGTCGCGCCCGATAAAGTCGCGGCCTACCTGGGCATCACCCTGGACGGCCGCTCCACCGCTCGTCTGGATGGATTGATCTGCCACTGTCCTTCCTCCCGTTCAAGGCCGGCCGGCGGCGCGCATCGCCCTATTCAAGATTACTCCACCAGCGACCGCAGCGTCGCCAGGTTCTCCCGGAACTCGTCGTTCCCCAGGTCCAGCTCCAGGATCATGGGGATGCCCCGGAAGCGGGGGTCGTTCACCAGGAAGCGAAAGGTGTCGAGGCCGAGCTTGCCCTTGCCGACCTGCTCGTGGCGGTCGACGCGGCTGCCCAGCTCCTTGTTGGTGTCGTTAAGGTGCAGCGCCCGCAGGCGCTCGATGCCCAGGATGCGGTCGAACTCGTCCCAGGTGGCGTCGAACCCCTCCCGGGTGTGGACGTCGTAGCCGGCGGCCCAGGCGTGGGCGGTGTCAAAGCAGACGCCCAGGCGCTCGGGCTGCTTCACGCCGTCGATCATGCGCCGGATCTGCTCGAAGGTGTAGCCCAGGTGGTCGCCCTGCCCGGCCGTGATCTCCAGCCAGATTTGCGCGTTGTAGCCGGGCAGCCGGGCGTGGGCCTCGTCCAGGGCGGCGGCGATGCGCGCCTGGCCGGCGTCCTCGCCCGCGCCCTTGTGGGAGCCGGGATGGACCACCAGCCCGGGCAGCCCCAGCATCTCGCAGCGCTCCAGCTCGTCGGCCAGGGCGTCCAGCGATTTATTCCACAGGGCGTC
>DAOUHB010000088.1:0-1645 GCA_034428935.1 Anaerolineae bacterium
GGCAGGTTCTTTGGCAGAGAAGGGCTCTGGGCGGTGCTGAGCCGGGCGGCCGGCAAGCCGGCCGCCGAGATCTGCGACGCCGTGGGGCAGGCCATCTCCACCCACCGCGGCGACGAGCCCGCCTACGACGACGTGACGTTGGTGGCGGTCAGCGCTGAGGGGTGAGAACGGCCGGACATCGAAGGCCCCAGTCGAACGTGGCAACCGCCTCCTCCCACACCTCGTCCGGCACCGAGTCGCCCCCCGCCCAACCCGCTTCGGCTGCCAACCGGTACAGGTGCTCCACGAACCATCCCCGCAAATTCTGCCCGCGCTGCATGCCCAGCAGGCAGGTACGGGCAATGGCACCGCCCATCGCCAACAACCCACTGTCGTGCCAGGCCGCTGTTGCCGCATCCATGTCGTAAGCCACGGCCCGATGTTCGGCACACCAGCGGCCTGCACGCCAGGCCAGGAGTGCATACTGCGCCCGCGGGTCACCGTTGACCGGTGCCCCCACCGATCCAGCATTGACGGCCAGCCAGCCCTTGCCTGCCTGCTGCCAGGGTACGTGCGAATGGCCGCAGAGCAACACGTCTTCGTCAATCCCCGCGAGGACCGAGGCCAGCGGCGGTGGCTTGCGCTTTGGCGCCACCGCTGCCGCGCGAAGCGCCTCCAACGCAACCGGATCGCCATTGGGGAAGAGGTGCTCGGTGGGATGGGAGGGCGAGCCGTGCACCACGCGGATCGGCGCGGTGCCGTCCAGGCTCACGACGCATTGCTCGGGCAATGCACCGATAAAGTCGAGACATTCACGGTCGAGATGCTGGTACGACCAGCGAAGCGTCGACCATTGGTAGCTCGACCGCCACGCCTCGGGCGCATGGCCCGTATCAAAGGCCAGGCAATAGTCTTCGGAATTTCCCCGGATCAGGTGGGCGTCGAGGGCTCGCAGCCGGTCAAAGGCCGCCTGCTGCCCCGGCCCGCCGGCAGTGTCGCCGGCGACGAGAAAGGCATCAACACCCTGTGCACGGGCATCGGTCAGCACCGCCTCCAGGGCAGGCAAGTTGCCGTGAATGTCCGACAGGGCAGCCAGGCGCATGGTCCCCAGTTCCTCCTCATCTTATGCGGATACCCGTGATGCGCAAATCGCCAGGCAGCATACCATCACTGCCGCCAAAAGGCAAAGGGACACCGTCAACTTACAGATGAGCACGTCGGACCTGGCTCCCTTGAGCTTTTTCCCTCCCTGCCCGCCTGTGCTACAATGCAGCGAACGCGATCCCTGGAGGGCAAATCGTTGAATCACACGCATTTGTTCAACATCACCGGCCCGCTGCTGGGCCAGGCAGCCGCCTGCGAGCCCATCCTGCGCTCACTGCCCGACTGGTTTGGCATCGAAGAGGCCATCGTATATTATGTAAAGGAAATCGACGGCCTGCCCACCTTCCTGGCCCTGGACGAGGAGGAAGGCGCCGTCGGGTTCATGAGCGTGAAGCAGCACTTTCCGCAGGCTGCCGAGTTGTACGTCCTGGGCGTGCGGCCAGAGTGGCACGGCCGGGGCATGGGCCGGGCGCTACTGGCCAGGGCCGAGGCATACCTTCGCGACCTGGGCGTGGAGTATGTCCAGGTCAAGACCCTGGCGGCGTCGCATCCCGACCCGAAT
>DAOUHB010000089.1:0-4100 GCA_034428935.1 Anaerolineae bacterium
CCATTGCCCTCATGTCGCTGGTAGCCGGCGCCTTCTTTTTCCTCCTCGGCTGGTTCCGGCAGGGAGGGCTGGTGCGCTACGTGCCCTATCCCGTCGTCGGCGGCTTTCTGGCAGGCATCGGCTGGCTCCTGGTCCAGGGCAGCTTTGGCGTCATGGCCGGCGCCCCCCTGACCCTGGCCAACGTCCCCGCCCTCCTGCGGCCCGATCTCCTGGTTCGCTGGCTGCCGGGGCTGGGCATTGCCCTGGTCACGCTCCTGGTCCTGCGCCGCTGGAACCACTTTCTCATCCTGCCGGGCCTGATGCTGGGGGCCGTGGCCCTATTTTACGTCGTCGTGTGGGTTTCCGGCGTGCCGGTCTCGTCGCTGTGGGCGCCCGGCGCGGCGGGCCAGGGCGGCGGGCAGGGCTGGCTCCTGGGGCCCTTTCCCCCGGGCGGGCTGTGGCAGCCACTGACCCCCGGGCTGCTGCGCCAGGCCCACTGGCCGTCAGTGATGGCCCAGGCGGGCAGCACGGGTACCATCCTGGTCATCAGCGCCGTCTCTCTGCTCCTCAATGCCAGCAGTCTGGAGCTGCTGGCCCGGCGCGATGTGGACCTGAACCGCGAGCTAAAGGCCGCCGGGGCGGCCAACCTCCTGGCCGGCCTGGGCGGTGGCGGTCCCGTCGGCTTCCAGACGTTGAGCATCTCCAGCCTGAGCTATCTCATGGGCGCTCCCAGCCGGCTGGTCAGCCTGGTGGCCGCCGCCCTGTGCGGCGCCATGCTCCTCGTGGGGCCTTCGCTCGTCAGCTACGTGCCCCGCGTGGTGCCCGGCGGCCTGACCCTGTTCCTGGGGCTGGCCTTCCTCGTCGAATGGCTCTACGACGCCTGGCCGCGGCTCTCGCGCCTCGACTATGCCATCGTCGTCCTCATCCTGATCGTCACCATGACCCTGGGCGTCCTGGAAGGCGTGGCCTTGGGGCTGGCCCTGGCGGTGTTCCTGTTCGTCCTGGAGTATAGCCGGGTGGGCGCCGTGCGCCGCGCCCTGTCGGCCAGCGCCCTGCGCAGCAACGTCGACCGGCCCCTCCTCCACGACCGCCTCTTGCGCGAGAAGGGCGACTGGCTCTTTGTCCTGGAGCTGCAGGGTTACCTCTTTTTTGGCACGGCCCACAGCCTGCTGCAGCGGGTGCGCGACCGCCTCGCCGAGTCTCACCGGCCCGCGCCACGTTATGTCCTGTTGGATTTCAGGCGCGTCAGCGGCATGGACGTGTCGGCGGTGCTCAGCTTTGCGCGGATGGCGCAGTTGGCCCGGTCGCGGAACCTGACCCTGGTCCTTACCGATCTCTCCCCCGGCCTGCAGCGCCAGTTGGAGCGCGAGCTGCCCCAGGAAGACGCCCCCGGCGAGGGCCCGGGTTCCTGGCGCGTCTTTCCAGACCTCGATCACGGGCTGGAATGGTGCGAGGACCAGCTCCTCGCCCGCTTCCAGGCGGCGGAGCCGGTGCCCTCCTTTGCAGGTGGGGCAGAGGGCAGGGGCGCGACGTGGTTCGACGAGGCCGGGGGCGGCCGCCAACCGGAGATCATGCGCCGGGTGGCGGACTACATGGAGCAGCTAACCCTGGAGGCGGGCCAGGTGCTCATCCGCCAGGGGGAACCGACAAAGGGCCTCTATTTCATCCAGGAGGGGCAGGTCACGATTCGACTCGAGGGGGAGGGGGGAGATTCCATGCGCCTGCGCACCCGGGGGCCGGGCACCGTCGTCGGCGAGGTCGGACTGTACCTCGGTGTCCCTGCCACGGCCAGCGTCGTCGTCGAGGGGGCGTGCACCGTCTACCGCCTCTCGGCCGAGGACCTGGCGCGCATGGAAGCCCAGGCCCCCGAGCTGGCAACCGCCTTTCACCGCGCCATGGCCAGCCACCTCAGCGACCGCCTGGCCAGCACCACCGCCATTGTCCAGGCCCTCATGGACTGAGAGCGACCTCTCCCCCGGCCCCTCCCCTGCAAGGGGAGGGGAGTTGACTCTCCCCTTCCCGGCACGGGAAGGGGGCCGGGGGGTCAGGTCGGCAGCGTAAACCAGAAAGTGCAGCCCTGGCCGGGCTCGCTCTCGACGCCCACCTCGCCGCCCAGGCGCTCGACGATGCGGCGGACGATGGTCAGCCCCAGGCCGTGGCCCAGGGTGCGCGGCTGCCCGAGGCGGGTGAAGGAGGTAAAAAGCCGGGCTTGCTCGGTGGGCGACAGGCCCTGGCCGTTGTCCCGCACCCAGAAGCGGCAGTAGCCCCCGGGCAGGACGCTACCGCCCAGCTCTACCCGGGGCGGCCGCCCGCCGTACTTGATGGCGTTCGTCATATAGTTGGCCCACACGCTCTCGACCCAGGGCCCGTAGCCCAGGCACACCGGCCAGGTGGAGGGGATCACCAGCTCGGCGCCCGCCTCCTCGATGACGGCCGCCAGGTTTTGCCGTACCTCGCGGACGACGTCGCCCATGTCCAACGGGCCCGGCTGGATCTCGGAGCTGCGGGTGCTGGCCAGCAGCAGCAGGCCCTCGACGATGTTGCTCATGCGGCGCGCGCCCTGCTTGATGCCCTGCAGCATCCGTCTCTGCGAATCGTCCAGCGCGCTGTTCATCTCCTCGTGGAGCATGTCGGCGAAACCCATGACGATGGTCAGCGGCTGTTTCAGGTCGTGGGCTACGGTGTGGGCAAAGGCGTTCAGCTCGCGCGTGAGCGCCACGAGCTCCTCGTTCTGGCGGTGCAGCGCTTCCTGCGCTGCCTTCTGCACCTCGACGGCCCTGACTTCTTCGGTGACCTCCAGCAAAGAGAGGACCAGCCCTTGCACCTTGCCGGTCCCATCCTTCACCGGCGCCAGGGTGCAATCCCAGTGGGACATGGCGGCTCCTTCCTCTCCGGGGCGCGCGCAGGGCCGCGCCCGGAAGCTCATCGCCTGGCCCGTTTCGCAGACCTCCTGGAGGACCTCGCTGTTCCGCCTGCCGGGCGACATCTGGAAGCTGCTGCACTCCAGGAGCTCCGACTCGTCGGTGCCCCACTTCTGGGCAAAGGCCAGGTTGAACCGCTGTAGATGCAAGTCCCGATCGAGGTAGGCCAGGCACGTCGCGGTGTTCTCCATGATGGCTTGCAGGGTGTTCCAATCCCGCGCGAGGGTATGCGCCAGGGTCTCGACCGTGTCGCGCTGCTTCTCCACCTCGGCCAGGAGGCGCTCCTGGTCGGATTCGACCCGCTTGCGCTCGCTTATGTCGCGGATGAGCCATTGCAGCCGGGCCGGCTGCTCCTGGTTCTGCGCCGCCGCCACCTTGAGCGCCGCGTCAAAGGGTGCTCCCTGGCGGGGCTGCAAGCGCACCTCGATGCCGGCTGCAGGCTCGTCTCCGCCGGCGAGCAGGGCCATCTGCTCCAGGAGAAGAGCGCGATCGGCGCCGTGCACAAAGGACGCCAGGGGCTGGCCCGCCAGCTCCTGGCGCGGCACGCACAGCAGGTCGCCGGCCGCGCAATTGGCTTGTTGGATAACCCCCTCGCGGTCGGTGACCAGATATCCATCGGGCGCAAAGTCGAACAGATCCTGGTAGCGCTGCCGCTCCGCTTCCAGCGCCTGGCGAGCACGCGCCAATGCTTCGTTCTGTGCTCGCAACTCTAACGTCGTCGCTCGCAGCTCCTGGAACGTCCGGAGCAGCTCAGCAACCTCGGACTTGCCCGGCTCTCCGGCAGGGTGAACCGCCCCACCTTTCCTGCTCGAGGCCTCGGCCATGTTTTGGTGCTTTCTCCTGCACGATTCTCGCTGGACCCGGCCAGGCGCTTTGGTCGCGGCTTTTTCGGCCCAGCAGTCTCGGCTCCACAGTCATTCTATCATGGTAATGTGCAGTCTGTCAAATCGTTTCTCACTTTTTCGATTGTCTCGGCGTATCATCTCAAAGTGCAGGGGCGAACCCTTGCGCTCGCCCTGTTGGGCAGGTGCGAGACCTGCCCTATACGCATCAAGTTAAGATGACAAAAGGGAGATCTTGTGGCATGATTGTAGGTGCGAACCAAACCATGCTGGAGATCTCCCTTATGAGCACTATACCACAGGTAGCCGAAGCAATGCAAGCGGTGTTGATGGACAAGGCGGATGAGTTGGGTCGAAA
>DAOUHB010000090.1:0-27150 GCA_034428935.1 Anaerolineae bacterium
GCCGCTCATCCGGAGCCGCCGGGCACCGGTTCTTCCAACTCCACGAAAATGACGGCCCCGGTCGGGCAATTCTGCTCACAGGTACCACACTCGATGCACAGCTCGACCAGGATGACGGACTTGAGCTCCCCTTCCTCGATGGCGCCGCTCGGGCAGCCCGCCACACACGCTCCACACTGGATACACTCATCGGTGATTACGTAAGGCATTGTTCCGCTCTTTCCAGGTTCAAAATTGTTCTGGCCGGCTAGCCGCCATACATGCCTTCGGGATCGATCTCGTTGCGGATGAGCCACACCTGCTCCGCCGTGGGCGGCTGCGTAGTGGGCAGCTCAGCGGGCACGATGGGGTGGAAGCCCAGGTTCACCAGGACGTCGTCGAGGCTGGTGCCGGGGTGGATGGACTCGATCCGCATCCTCTTGCTCTCGGGCTCAAAGCCAAAGATGGCCTTGTCGGTGATCACGCGGCTGCACCCGCCCTTCAGCCCAGCGGCCTCACGCTCACCATTTCCCCTCAGATACCCGGGGCTGGTGACAAAGGACACGGCGTCTTTGAGCTTGCGTGCCTCGTGGCGAATGATAATGATGGTGCGCCGGGCGCAGGAGGCGATGTCGTTGGCGCCGCCGCTGCCTACAAAGTGGCGAAACTTGCCGTGAGGATCCCCCAGCAAGGTCGTGTTCAGATTGCCGTAGGCGTCCGTCTCCAGCCCACCCAGGAACCCCACGTCCACCAGGCCCTTGTGCAACACCGTGCCCAGCATGTCCACAAAGCTGCTCAGGATCTTGGCCCGGTACCAGACGCGGGGGTCGGCCAGGCCAACTCCCTGGTGCACCGGCTCCGGGTCCACGACGCCCAGCTCAAAGAGCATGGTCAGGCGCGGCGCGTGGGTGCGCTTGGCCAGGAAGGAAGCGACCACCGGCAGCCCCAACCCCACGGCCACAATCTCCCCGTCCTTCAGCTCCCGGGCGCCCGCCACGGCCATCAGCTCGAAGGGAGTGTATTCTACCTCTGCTGTCATCGTTCACCTGCCTCTCAGTACCCCAGCACCGGGTCGGCCGCCAGGCCGGTCAGGTGCTTCATGCCGCCCACGCGCTCCAGGTAGGCCCAGTGGTCCTGGACGCCGTACACGTACTCCTCCAGGTACTCCTCGAAGCCCTGTGGGCTCTGAGACGCGGCCACGTAGAGCCGGATGTGGTCGGCGTCATAGTCGTAGGCCTGATACACCGAGGTGGGATGGGCAGCAAAGGGCAGGTGCACCACGTGGGACACCCTGAACCCGGGGATGATGGTCCGCTCCGGCTCCCGCCGGATCGTCTCCAGGGGCACCAACCGCTCGGTGATGACAATGGCCCGCTTGCCGGCCTTGACCTGTTCCTCGTTGTCCCATCGCGGCCCCAGAATCCAGGCGTTGCCTTCCTCGTCCGCCGCCTGCACCTGGACCACCGCCACGTCGGGTACCAGCGGCTTGAGCACCAGCCAGTCCTCCCCGGTGAAAGGGTCGTCCACGTAGGCGATCTCGGACGGCGCCGTCTCGTGGAGGCGGTGAAGGATGTCGGAGCCGCGCAACGAGCGGATGGGGATGAACGGCAGACCCAGGGAGCCCGCCAGGTAGCGGAAGGCCATGGACAGGCTGCTGTATTCCTCGGCGCACAGCGTGCCGCCCTCGATGCCGCGGTTGACGCAGTTTAGCCGTCCGAAACGGTCCAGGGAGCCGCCGCCATAGACGATGCGCTCCAGGGCGCCGGCGCCGGCCAGGAGATCGGCGTCCATGGCGCCGACGCACTGCGAGACGGTCAGCCCCTTGATCCCCTGGCGGATGACCTCGGCAGCAAACGCCATGTTACAGCGGGTGATGGCAAAGCCGGAGAGGGAGACGTGCGATCCATTCGGAATTGTCGAGACTGCTTCGGCGAGAGTCGATAGTTTCGTCATCGGCACCCTCCCATCAGTCAAAGGTCGGCCGCGACTCAAAGAGAACGAGCACGGCGTGGCACACCCCGTCCTCGACCTTGATCTCGGCCAGCTCGACGGGCCGGTCCAGCATCTCCTCGATAGCCAGCACCAGCAGGTTGGCAGGCACACAGGTAAAGGGCTCCACGCCCTTGGCCACGAGCCGCTGCTCCACAGGCAGGTGGAGGCAGTTCTTCACCCTCAGGCGCAATAGCCTGCCGTCCACCTCGTGGGAAATCGACTCGACGATGCCCTCTTCCCTGAGGACATCCTTGATGGCCTGGATGATGCACTCCAGATCCTGCTCCTGGATCCTTGGCCTGCATTTGTCCAGGAAATAGTCCCGGCCGACGGTGGTGACGCGAAAACGGGCCCCTTTCCCACGTTCGTCCCAGAAGGCTTTTTCCAGGTCATGGATGATGCTGTTGACATACTCCAGGGAAACGCCAGACTGACTCATGCTCCCTCCTCCAGGTAGGCGACGCCCCACTTTTCCTTGTAGACCAGCTCCTCCAGCGGCAGGCGCGGACGGGGCCTGTGGGGGCGGGTTGGGTGTCCTACGGAGACGATGCTCACGACCTTGACCCCTTCCGGTACCCCGAGCAGGTCTTTCAGGCGTTCTTCATCTCGGATGTCGATGCACGGGGCAATGACCCAGCAAGCGCCCAGGCCCAGGGCGGTGACCATCAGCAGCATGTTCTCGATGGCCGCCGAGGTGTCGTAGGGCAGATCCCACACGTCCTTTCTGCCGCACACGACGATGCTAACCGGTGCTTCGGCCAGGAAAGCGGAAACCTGACCGGAGGTGAGCTTGTCAAAGATCGCCTTCTTTTTGGCCTCGTCCTCGAGGTTTTCGAAACGCTCCTGCATTTTTTGGGTGACAAACTCGGCGGTGAAGCGGCGCCCACTGCCGCCGCCGGCAATGGCGCCCAGTCGCTTGCGCGTGGCTTCGTCCTTGACAATAACAAAGCGCCAGGGCTGGGCATTCTCGCCCGACGGTGCCTGGCGCGCGGCTTCCAGAATCATCTCCAGATGCTCCTCGGACACCGGGTCCGTGGTGTACTGGCGGATGCTGCGGCGATCCTGGATGACCTTTATCACGGCTTCGACCAAGTCAACCTTCTCTGCCATCTGCTTCTCTCCCTTCCGTGAAAGATGCCTTCAATGACTCGATGGCCCAGGCCAGAGAGCGTAGGACACAGTGAGGCGCGATAGCTTATCCCGCTCCTTGGCTCCTATATGTCTCACACAGTGATACGGTGTCTCATTAGATAATACAATTATACCACGGGCTCGGCGGTTTGTCAAGACTGAGTGCGCGATTGCGATGGGAGATTCCGGTACCGGCAGCTATTGCCCATTGGGCCCGATCCGTGTTACAATAGGGCCTGTGACACAGCACCTGAGGAGGATGCATGGACCCGGCACAACGGATCGAGGAGTTGCGGGAGCAGATTCGCTACCACAACCATCGCTACTACGTTCTGGACGACCCTGTCATCAGCGACTCGGCCTACGATGCTCTGTACCGGGAGCTGCAGGAACTGGAGGCGGCGCACCCCAACCTGGTCTCGCCCGACTCGCCCACGCAGCGGGTAGGTGGACAGGTCCGGGAGGAGTTTACCACGGTCCGGCACCCCCGGCCCATGCTCAGCCTGGCGAACGCCTTCAACCCCGAGGAGTTGCGCGCCTGGCGCGACCGCGCTCTGCGCCTGCTGCCCGCCGAGCACCCCGACCTGGCCTACGTCGTCGAGCCCAAGATCGACGGCCTGACCGTGGTCCTGCACTATGAAGACGGCCGCTTTGTCCTGGGCGCCACCCGGGGCAACGGCGTGGAGGGCGAGGACATCACGCCCAACCTGCGCACCGTCAAGGCCTTGCCTTTGCGCATTCCCCTGGAGAGCGGCGATGGCGTCCAGCCCGCTCCCAGGCGGCTGGTCGTCCGCGGCGAGGCCTACATGCCCATCGACGCCTTCGAGGAGTTCAACCGGCGGCAAGAGGAGGCGGGCAAGCGGACCTACGCCAATCCCCGCAACACGGCGGCGGGCAGCCTGCGCGTCCTCGATCCCAATATCACCGCTTCGCGGCCGCTGCGCCTGCTGTGCTACCAGGTGGTCGAGATAGAGGGCGGTCCCACGCTGGGCAGCCAGTGGCAGGCCCTGGACTACCTGGGGCAGATGGGCTTTCCCGTCAGCAGCCATATCCAGCGCTTCACCGATTTTGACGAGCTTGTGGAGTATTGCATCGCCTGGGAAGAGGTGCGCAACACGTTGAACTTTGAGGCGGACGGCGTGGTCGTCAAGATCGACGATTTTGCCCTGCAAGAGCGCCTGGGAGCCGTGGGCAGCACACCTCGCTGGGCGGCGGCCTACAAGTATCCGGCGCCCGAGGCCGTCACCCGCCTTAAGCGCATCGTCATCAACGTCGGCCGGACGGGCACCCTCAACCCTGCCGCCGAGCTTGAGCCGGTGCGCATTGGCGGGGTGACCGTCAGCAACGCCACGCTGCATAACGCCGACTATGTGGCCGAGCGCGACATCCGCGAGGGTGACATGGTGGTCATCAAGCGCGCCGGCGAGGTCATCCCCCAGGTCCTGTATCCCGTGGTCGAGCTGCGCCCGCCAGGCACCGAACCGTGGCAAATGCCCCAGACCTGCCCCGCGTGTGGCGAGCCCGTGGAGCGAACCGAGGGCGAGGTGGCGATCTATTGCGTCAATGCCTCCTGCCCCGCCCAGTTGGTGCGCTCCGTGGAGCATTTCGTCAGCCGGGGAGCCATGGACATCGAGGGCTTTGGCATCCGCCAGGCCGAGCTGTTCGTCGAGCTGGGCTACCTGAAAGACGTGGCCGACGTCTACTACCTCCAGCCCGAGCCGCTTCTGGAGCTGGAGGGCTTTGGCGAAAAGAAGGTCAACAACCTCATGGCCGCCATCGAGGACAGCAAGAAGCGGCCGGCGCACCGCCTGCTCATCGCCCTGGGCATCCGCGGTGTGGGCGGCACCGTCGCCGAGCTGCTCATGGATCAGTTCGGCTCACTGGCAGCGCTGGCCTCCGCATCCAGCGAAGAGCTGCGCCAGGTGCCGGGCATCGGGCCCAAGCTGGCCGACAGCGTGGTCGATTGGTTCTCCCACGAGACCAACCGGCGCGTCGTCGAAAAGCTGCTGGCGGCCGGCGTGCGCTCCGAGGCGGAGCGGGCCGAGGCCGTCGGGCCGCAGCCCCTGGAGGGACTCACCTTTGTCATCACCGGCACGCTGCCGAGCATGAGTCGCGAACAGGCCCGGGCAGTGGTGGAGGCCCACGGCGGCAAGGTCACCGGCTCGGTGAGCGGCAACACCGACTACCTCATTGCCGGGGAAAAGGCCGGGTCAAAGCTGGACCGCGCGCAAAAGCTGGGCGTGCCGGTCATCGACGAGGCGGAGCTCCGCCGCATGGTGGGCGGGTCCTGACGGGCTCGTAAGAGCCCGCTCCGGAGAAAGACTGGAGCCGACGCGGTCCGATGTCGCCCAACGCTGCCTTTATCTTTGATCCCAAACGCTACCCTGCCGATCCCGGCTGCTACCTGCTGAAGGATGGCGGCGGGCACGTCCTCTACGTGGGCAAGGCGGTGAACCTGCGCAAGCGCCTCTCCTCCTACTTTCGCCCCCGCAGCCGCGACCGCCGCACGGCGAGGCTCGCCGCCCGCGTGGCCGAAGTCGAGGTCATCCTGGTGCGCACCGAGGTCGAAAGCCTGATCCTGGAGAACAATCTCATCAAGCTGCACCAACCGCCCTTTAACCGCATGCTCAAGGACGAGGACAGCGGCTATTTTTACATCGTGCTGACCGACGAGGAGATGCCGCGGCTGGCGCCCTATCGCCGGGGGCGCCTGAACCTGGAACTGGCCGACGCGCCCATCGCCCAATTCTTTGGCCCGTATCTCAGCGGGCCTTATCGCGACCAGCTCCTGAAGGTGGCGGTCGAGCTCTTTCAACTGCGCACCTGCCAGGAACTGCCGCGCAGGGCGTGCCTGCGCTACCACATGCACAAGTGCAGCGGCATTTGCGAAGCACGCGTCTCGGCGGCCGGTTACGCGGCGGCGGTGCGTCGCGCCGCGGCCTTTCTCTCGCGGCCGCAGCCGCAGCTTCTGGAAGGGATTCGCCAGGAGATGCTGGCCCACGCCGACCGCCTGGAGTTCGAGATCGCTCAACGCATGAAAGAGCGCCTGGGAGCACTGGAGCATGCCCTCAGCCCGCAGGTGGTCGAGCGCCAGGTGGATCACGACGAGGACGTGCTCTTCTTTGGCGGCGAGGCGGTGCTGGTCGCCACGGTGCGGCGGGGCATTCTGCAGGGGCTGTCGCTTTGCACGCTGGAGCAGGCCAACGGCTCGGCGCCGGGCGAACATTTCGTCCTCACGCGCTATGCGCGGCGGGCACCCGACGAAATCATTGTCAACCATCTGCCCGACCCGGCCGCCGTGGAGCAGGCGCTGCGCCGGGCCACCGGCCGGCGGGTGCGGGTCACGATTCCGCGGCGGGGAGCCAAGCTCGAGCTGCTGGCCCTGTGCGCCCAGAACTATGCCTACCGGACATCGTTGTAACAGGGAGAGGTCTGCAGCCATGACCAGAGAAGCACCGCCCGTGGTCGGCCTGGGGTACTGCCCCTACGACATCCTGGCCGTCGTGCCCCACATGCCCGTCTTTGACGACGTGCGCATGACCCACGCCACCGCCCTGGTGCACGACGGGGGCGGCCCGGTGGGCACCGCCCTGGCGGCCATCGCCCGCCTGGGCATTCCCGCCGGTTACATCGGGGTGTTGGACAACGACCGGGAAGGACGCTGGCTGCGGGAGCTGTTCATCGCGGAGGGGGTGGACGTTTCGCGCCTGCGCATGAGGGACGGGGCGGGGACAAACGTCTGCCTGCTCCTGGTGGAGGAGGAAACCGCCCGCCGGGCCATCGTCTGTCGCCCCCAGGTGTCGCCCGCGGCCCTGGCCCTGGACGAGGAGGACCGGCGCTACGTGCAGGCCGGTCGCGCGCTGCACCTCGACGGCCAGTTCCTGCCGGCGGCCATCCAGGCGGCCCGCTGGGCGCGGGAGGCCGGCGTCCCGATTTGCTTTGACGGCAACCATCCCCGCCCCGGCCTGGAGGAGCTGCTGCCCCTGGTGGATTGGCTGGTGGTGGCCGAATCATTCCCCCGGAAGGCCACCGGCCAGGCCGACCCGTCGCGGGCGGCCGAGGAACTCCTGAGCCTGGGCCCCAGGCTGCTGGTCGTGACCCTGGGAGAGGTGGGCTGCCAGGCGTGGACCAGGCCCGCGACGCCGGGGGCCGCGCTCCGGGGCCCGATCTCGATGCCCGCCTTCCTCGTTCAGGCGGTGGACACGACAGGCGCCGGCGATGCCTTCCACGGCGGCTTTGTGTACGCCATGCTCCAGGGTTGGGAACTGCCCCGCGTCCTGGCCTTTGCCAACGCCGTCGCCGGACTCAACTGCCAGACCCTGGGCGGGCGGCGCGGCCTCCCCGACCTGCCGGCCGTACAGGCTCTGCTCCGGGCACATCCCAACCACGCCGCAGGGACCCCATAACCCGCTTTCCAGTGGGTGGCAGCTTTGGTGTGTGCGCGTTGGGAGTCCTGGACTGGGGGCTCACCCGCCTGCCTGCTGCTCGCGGAGCAGTGTGCGGGCGATCTCGCGGGCCGGCTCGGTCATCTCCAGGCGCTCCAGGTCGGCCAACTCTGCCCAGAGGACGCCGTCGGCGTCGTCGCCGGCCTGGAGGCTGCCCCCCACCGGCCGTGCCAGGTAGTCGATGATTATGTAATGGTAGAGAACCCGGCCGCCCGCGTCGTGCTCGATGCGATCCACGACGACGAGCACTCGCTCCAGCTCGATCTCCAGGCCGGTCTCTTCTCGCACCTCGCGGCGGACGGCGTCCTCAACGGACTCGCCCAGCTCGACGGCCCCTCCGGGAAAGGTCCATTGTCCCCGGGCAGGCTCCTTTCCCCGGCGCGCCAGGAGGATACGCCCGGCGTCGACGACCGCGGCGCCCACGCCGACAATGGGAAACTCGGGATACTCGCGCTTCATCTTGGCCTCCTGGCGGCCGATTTCGGCCGCGGGATGCGAGGCAAGTGCGATGCATCCCACGGCCCGGCCGCCAGCGAGATTATAGCACGGCGGGAAGGGGCGTGCAAGGCGCCGGGCTGCCCATCGCCGCCTCAAACGATTGACAAAACGCCCACGGTGTGGTAGACTTGGGCTCGTGACGCTCGCAGAAACAGCCCGCTTATGATTGCGTTTCGACTTGACGTCCGTTTGCCGCAGGGTGCAGCCGGCATCCCCTGGGATCTGGCTCCCCGGGGTGCCTCGCCGATTCCCGCACTCCTCTCCCTGAATCCACGCGCCCCAAAAGGTGGTGAGGGCCTGTGATCAAGCCCGACGCTACGATCCTGGTCACCGGCGCCAACGGGTTCGTCGGCTCGCACCTGGTGGAGGCGCTGCTGGAAGCGGGCTACCGGGTGCGCTGCATGGTGCGGCGCACCAGCGACCTGTCCTTCATCCGCGCCCTTCCCGTGGAGTTGGCGTACGCCGAGGTGGGCAAGGGCATCGGCCTCCTGGAGGCCTGCCAGGACGTCGCGGCCGTGTGCCATTGCGCGGCCCTGACCCGGGCTCCCGACGAGGAGACCTTTTTCCGGGTGAATGCCCGGGGCAGCGAGGCCCTCGCCCGGGCGTCCCTGGAGGCCAGCCCCGGCCTGCGGCGCTTTCTCTTTGTCTCCAGCCAGGCGGCGGCAGGCCCGTCGCCGGCCGCCGGCCACTACCTGGACGAGGATTGCACGCCGCACCCCGTCACCTGGTACGGTGCGAGCAAGCTGGCTGCCGAGCAGGCCCTCCTGGCCATTCCCGGCCTGCCCCTCACCATCGTGCGGGCAGCGCCCGTCTTTGGCCCGCGGGATCGCGATTTCTTGTCCTACTTTTGCCTGGTAAACCGCCACCTCGACCTGCAACTGGGCAACGGCGACCGGGCCATGAGCCTCATTTATGTCCGGGACCTGGTCGACCTGATCCTCCTCGCCCTGGAAAACGACCTGGCCGGGGGCCAGATCTACTTTGGCAGCGCCTGGTCGCACACCCACGCCGAGTTCTCGCGGGCCATCGCCCGGGCTCTGGGCACCCGCACGGTCCAGGTTCGCCTGCCCCTGGCCATCCTGCCGCCCATGGCCGCCTGGTCCAGGGTTCAGTGCCGGCTCACCGGCCGGCCCCCGCTTCTCAACGACCAGCGGGTGCGAGACCTCCGGGCCCCCTACTGGCTATGCTCGGGGGAAAAGGCCGCCCGCGAACTGGGTTTTGTCCCCCGCTGGGACCTGGTGACGGCGTCGCAGGAAACGGCGGGCTGGTACAGAGAGCAGGGTTGGCTGTAATGGGCCTGGTGTTGCTGCGCTACGGCGAGATCGGCCTTAAGGGCCAGAACCGCGCCTATTTCACGCGCCGGCTGAGGCATAACGTGCGCCAGGCCCTGAAGGCCAACGGCATCGAGGGGCGGGTGTGGCAGGAAGGCCAGCGCCTCTACCTGGAGGTGGAGGAACAGGACGCCGCCGTCGAGGCCGTGCAGCGCGTCGCCGGCCTCGTCTCGTTGAGCCCCGTGGCGGTGGTGCCACCGCGCCTGGAGGCCATCGCCGAAGAGGCGGTCTCCCTGGCGCGGCGAGAGGGCGTCGGAGAGCGCACCTTTCGTGTCACCGCCAACCGGGCCGACAAGTCGTTCCCCTTGATATCGCCCGAGATAGAGCGCCAGGTAGGCGCTGCCGTGGTGGAGGCCACCGGCGCCCGCGTTCGCCTGGCAGGCGCCGACGTCGAGATTGGGATCGAGGTGCAGCGCGGCCGCGCCCTGCTCTTCGGAGCCAAGATCCCGGGCCCCGGGGGCCTGCCCCTGGGCAGCCAGGGCAAGGTAGTGGCCCTGCTCTCCAGCGGCATCGACTCGCCCGTGGCCGCCTGGCTGATGATGAAGCGCGGCTGTGGGGTCGTCCCCGTGCACTTTGGTCTGGATCAGGCCCAGGCCGACCGCGTGCAGTCCATCGTCGACGCCCTCAACCGCCACGCCTACGGATACCCCCTCAAGCCCATCGTCCTGTCCCATTGGGAGGTCGTGGCGCCGGTGGTGGAGCGGCTGCGGGAACTGCGCCAGGAACGCTGGGCCTGCATCATGTGCAAGCGCGCCATGCTGGCCCGCGCCGCGGCCATTGCCCAGGAGATCGGCGCTTCGGCCCTGGTGACGGGCGACTCTCTGGGCCAGGTTGCCAGCCAGACCTTGAGCAACCTGGAGGTCGTTTCCCATGGCATCTCCAAGCCGATCCTCAGGCCCCTCATCGGCATGGACAAGACCGAGATCATGGACCTGGCGCGGCGCATCGGCACCTACGAGCCCTCGACGGCACGCCCCCACGAGCCCGACGGCCAGGACTATGCATGTCCCTTCCTGCCGTCGCGCCCGGTGACACAGGCGACCCTGGAAAAGCTCCTCGCCCTTGTGGCCGAGATGGAAGAGCCGCGAGGGGAGCACGTAGCCGTGGAGGAAGCCGATGTTTAGCGGCCGCCGCCGCTGGGCCATGATGGGGCTGCTCGCCGCCGGCAACCTCGCCCTGTGGGTGGGCATCGCCTACGTCGTCGGCCTGTGCGCCAGCGATCAGGTGGACCTGGGGGTAGAGACCATGGTGCGCCACGCCCAGGCGACGGCCGTGTCGTCGTGGGCAGGCGCGACAGGCGACCGCATGGAACTCATCCAGGCCGCCGGGGCCGACCCGGCGACGTTGCCCCCGCGAGCCCACGAGCCGGAAGGCGAAAGCAGCATGGCGCTGGTCCAGGCCACGGACGGCGCTCCACCCGAGGTGAGCCCGGCGGCAACGCCCTCCGGCGCGGCGACCGACCTGCCGCCGAGCACGGGGGAGCCGTCCGGCCCCGTCGCTCCTTCAAACGCCGACGACGAGCCCGGGGAGCCTGCCCTGCCCACTGCCGGCAGCCCGGTGCCCGCCACGGAACAAGCGGACCTGGAGCCGGGGAGCAAGACCGGCCCCGCCGACCCGCCCATCGCAGCCAGGGCAGACCCGGTCGTTGCCGCCTCTCAGATCGTGAGCGTGCCCCTGCTGCTGGTCGATCCCGAGTTTCACAGCCTGGAAGGATTGAACGCAGAGATGGAGCAGTCGGCCCCGGGGCGCGCGGTGCAGATTCGCTACGAGGAAGAGGCACTGAACCGGGAGATGGAGACCCTGTGGGTCGAGAATCCGGCCCTGCCGTACCGTGACATCCAGGTGGATTTCCAGGACAACGGGTTGGGCATCAGCGGCAAGGTGTCCGTTCTGGGGTTGCAGGTGGACGCCTACCTGCAAGGCACCCTCGTTGCGCGGGACTGCCGGCCCCAGCTCGAGGTGGAGAGTGTCTCCCTGGCGGGCATTACGACGCCGCGCTTTGTACGCGCCCGGGTGGTGACCATGGCTGAGGAGGCCATGGCCTGGTATCCGGAGGACTATGCCCTGTGCCTGGAGCAGATCGTGCTGGAAGAAACGCGGGCGACGTTCTATGGACACCGCCGCTAACCCCGCGCGCACCATGCGCGCCGTCCTCGTCGACAAGCAGGGCTTGCGCCTGGGGCGAGACTACCCGGTGCCCGAACCGGCGCCAGGCGAGGTGCGCATCCGCACCCTGTTGGCCGGCTTCTGCAACACCGATCTGGAGATCCTGCGCGGCTATGCCGGCTTTCGAGGTGTGCCGGGCCACGAGTTTGTCGGCATCGTCGACGCTGTGGGTGGCGCCGGGGACACCCAGCTGCTTGGCCGGCGCGTGGTGGGCGAGATCAACATCGGCTGCGGCACCTGCGCCATGTGCCGCGCCGGGCGGGTGAGCCACTGCTTCGAGCGCACGGCGCTGGGCATCCGCGGCCGCGACGGCGCCCTGGCCGACTATTTCTGCCTGCCCCGCGCCAACCTCCATCCCGTGCCCGACGCCATTCCCGACGAGGCGGCCGTCTTTGTCGAGCCCCTGGCCGCTGCCTGCCGTATCCCGGAGCAGGTCCACCTGGGGCCATCGCAGCGGGTCGTCGTCCTGGGCGATGGCAAGCTGGGGCTCCTGGTGGCCCAGGTCCTGGCCCTCACCGGCTGCAGGCTGACGGTCGTCGGCCGCCACGCCTCCAAGCTGTCCATCCTGGCCCGCCGAGGCATCGAGACCCGCCTGGACGGACAGGGCGAGGGCGGCGAGGCCGACGTGGTCGTCGAGTGCACGGGCCAGCCAGGCGGCCTTGCCGCCGGCCGGCGAATGCTCCGGCCCGAGGGTACCCTGGTCCTCAAGAGCACCTACCACGGGCCGGTAGAGGTCGACTTCTCGGACATGGTCGTGGACGAGATCCGGGTGGTGGGCTCGCGCTGCGGTCCCTTTGCCCCCGCGCTGCGCCTGTTGGTGCAGGGCCTGGTGGACGTCTCGTCCCTGGTCGAAGCCGAATACCCCCTTGATCAGGCCCCCGCTGCCTTCGAGCACGCCGGGCGCAAAGGAGCCCTCAAGGTTCTCGTCCGCCCCTGACGGAGCCACGCAGAGAACGAAAGAAAAGAGCTCGACAACGGAGAACATCATATGACCTTGCGACAAAACGGCAGCCAGGCACTGGCATGGGGAGCATTCGAGGCGGGCGTGAGCCTGGTCACGGGTTATCCGGGCTCGCCCAGCACGGAGGTGGTCGAGGCCATGGCGGCCCTGCAAGCCCAGGGGGTAGCCGGCGACGGGGTGCAGATCGACTGGGCGAGCAACGAGAAGTCGGCCTTTGACACCGCCCTGGGCGTCTCGCTGGCCGGCCAGCGCGCCCTGGTCTGCATGAAAAACGTCGGGCTGAACGTGGCCCTCGACTCGCTCATGGTCGCCAACCTGGCCGGTGGCCCGGGGGGGCTGGTGGTGCTCGTCGGCGACGACCCCGGCGGCTGGGGCTCCCAGAACGAAGAGGACTCGCGCCCCCTGGCCGCCGCGGCCGAAGTCCCTCTCCTGGAGCCGGTCCGCGTCGAAGACCTGGCGCCGGCCATGGGCCAGGCATTCCTGCTTTCCGAGCAGTTCCAGGTGCCGGTGGTCGTGCGCCTCACGCTGTCCATGTTTCAGGCCACGCTGGAGAATGCGCCCCGCCCCTCTCCGCCGCTCCCGCCGCGCCCGCCCGCCTTTGACCGGAAGCCGGAACGCTGGAACGTGCTGCCCATTCGTGTGGTGGCGCTGCACCGCGAGTTGCAGGCAAGCCTGGAGAAGGTGCGGACAGTCTTTGAAGCATCACCCTTAAACCGGCTGGACCAGGTGGCGGGCGGAGGAAAGGGCATCGTGGCAGCGGGCGGCACCTATCAGAAGCTGCGGGAGTTGGGCCTGGGGATCCCGGGCGCCACCGAGCCGGCGCCGGATCAGTCGCCCCTGTCGGTCCTGGCCCTCGCCACGCTGCACCCGCTGCCCGAGGAACGCCTGCTGTCGTTCTTGAGGGAGCGGGACGAGATCCTCGTCGTCGAAGAGACGGCTCCCTTCCTCGAGGTCCAGATCCAGGCGCTGGCGCAGCGGGCAGGCCTGTCACTGCCCATCCTGGGGCGTGCGAGCGGCCATCTGCCCCGGGCGGGCGAGCTGCAGGCGCCCGAGCTGCGGGCGGCGCTGGCCTCCTTCCTGCCCGGGCACCCCTGGCCGCCCGTGGACGAAGGCAAGAGGACCATGCCCAGCCGCCAGCCCCTGTGCGACGACTGCCCTTACACTCCCCTGCTGCGGGCACTGACGGCCGTCATGGAGCGTCATGGCGGCCGGGAGGCCTTTCTCGTCGCCGGCGAGACCGGCTGCATGGTCCGGGCGCAGTTGCCGCCCTGGCAGATCCTCGACGCCAAGTATGGCATGGGGGGCAGCATTGCCCTGGCGGCGGGGCTGGTCCGCAGCGGGCTCCCGCAAAAGGTGGTGGCCCTGGCGGGCGATTCGGCCCTGCTGCACAGCGGCCTGGCCGGCCTCGTGGACGCGGCCCAGGCCGGCCTGCCCTTGCTGGTGGTGGTGCTGGACAATGGCACGACGGCCCTTTCGGGCGGCCAGCCACACCCGGCCTCGGGGCGCGACATTCAGGGGCGGCTTCGACCGCCCGTCGACCTGGCGGCCCTCGTAGCTGCCGCCGGCGCGCGGCCGGTACACGTCGTGGATCCGGAGGACGGGGAGGCAACGGAGGCGGCCCTGGAGGCGGGGCTGGCAGCCGGCGGATTGGCAGCCGTCATCTCCCGGCGTCGCTGCCCCCGCTGGTAGGCGCCGCGCCGGGCACAAGCCAGGGTCAAACCTTTCGCTTGCAGAGTTGACAACTCGCCATAAGAGTGCTATAAATTCGGCATGTACGCTTTGCTGATCGCGTCGAACTCGGACGAGCGAGCCGTGCTCTCCCTGGCGCTCCAGAGGGCCGGCGTGGCGGTCACGACCGCGGCCGACCTGGAACGGGCCATGAACTCCTGGCAGGAGCGCCCGGCCGACCTGGTGCTGGCGGCGGTAGGCGGCGACAGCGCGGAGAACGTGCGGCGAATTCGTACCGAGACAGAAGTGTTGCTGGTGATGATTGTCGAGAACGCGACGGAGGAATTGCAGTACGATCTCCTGGAGAACGGCGCCGACCTGGTGGTTTGCCGGCCCTATAGCGCCCGCCTGCTCATCGCGCAATTGCGCGCCCTGCTGCGGCGCGCGGGCAGCGTTCCCCTTTCGAGCCTCTTCACCCTCAACATGGAAAACCTGACCCTCGATCCGGCAGCACGCACGGTTCAGGTCCGGGGCAGCCCGCCGCGGCGACTCACCCACCTGGAGTTCCGACTGCTCTACACCCTCATGATCCACCCCGGGCAGATCCTCTCGCCCGATCTCATCGTCGAGCGCGTTTGGGGCTACAGTGGCCACGGCGACAAGGACCTGGTGCGCGGGCTGGTCAGCCGCCTGCGGGCCAAGGTGGAGAGCGATCCGCGCAGCCCCCGCTACATCCTCACCCTGCCCGGTATCGGCTACTCGTTCGATCCGCAAGTGAGCGATGAAGAATAGAAGAATTCTCACACTCGATCCAGTTTTGCGACATTATTCGGACCCTTTTTATGCACGTTTTAGACGGCCGTGAGCTATAGTTGCTGTAATTCGATACCGCAACAACGAAAGGGACGTGTAAAGGAGTAAGTACGATGGCGTTTGCCTACTGTCCAGACTGCGGGGCGAGGATCTACCTGGGGCGGAAGCCGTGGCTGGGCCAGCCGGCGATGTGCGACCAGTGTGAAGCAGATCTGGAAGTCATCCGCGTAAATCCCCCTGCTCTCGAATGGGTTGACAACGTTGAAGACGACGTCGTAGTGGAAGAAGAGGACTACCTGGTCGATTCGGATCTCATCTCCGCATAGCTTTCAACTTTCCACGGACAAGAGCACCGGGAAGGACCGCGGGCGCAGGCTGGCCGCGGCGTGCTTTGTCGCGCCGGCGGCCAGACGGGCCAGGCTCAAGGGCGCGCCTGGCCGGATTTGCGCGCCTACTCCCGCTCGGACGGCCTGAGGTTGTCACCCGCTTTCCGCACTCGGCCGACTCGGTGAGGGATCAGGGCAATGCCGGCGCCATCTCCAGGATCAGCGCGCCCTGCGGGGCCAGGACGGGCACGGGCTGGTAGCCTTCCACGGCCCCACCCTCCGCGACGACGAGCGCCTCCGCCTCGTTGCCGGTGAGCAGGTCGCGGGCGGTGTAGCGGCCGGGCGCCAGGGGGCTCTCCCGGCTGCCCAGGGCAAAGGCATCCGTCTCTCTTATGCCCAGGTTGAGGACCACCAGGATGGCCTCTTCCTCCGTGGTCCGCAGGTAGGCCAGGACCGTCCGGCCGGCGCTGTCCAGGACGTGGAGGTTGAGGCTGCTGAGGGCGGGATGGGCCTGCCGCAGGGCAATGAGGGTCCGGTAGTGGTTGAGGAGCGAGGAGGCGTCGGCCGCCTGGGCCTCCACGTTGCGCTCCTCGTAGCCCTCGTTGACCGGCTGCCAGGGTGTCCCGGTCGTGAAGCCTGCCTGCGGCCCGGCCGTCCACTGCATCGGCGTCCTGATCTGCGGGTCGGGCTTGGAGCCCGTCATGCCAATCTCCTCGCCGTAGTAGAGGAACGGCACGCCGGGCAGGGTGAAGAGGATGGTAGCCGCCAGCCGCGCCTTTACCTCGTCGCGACTGAAGACGTTCATCACCCGGTCCTGGTCGTGGTTGGTGAGAAAGGTCGCGTAACCCCCGCGGGGGTAAAGGCGCTGGAGCTCTTTCAGTGCCGAGGCCAGGGCGGTGACGCCACCTTCGTTGACGCTGAGGAGGATGGCCTTGGCCAGGGAGAACTCGAAGGCCAGGTCCACGTCCGTTCCCACGTACGTCGCCACCACGTCGCTCACGTCCCACACCTCGGCCACGGTCAGGAGCTCGGGGTCCAGCTCCATGCTGTAGCGGTAGAACTCTTGCAGCCAGGCGTGAGTCGCCTCGGTGTGCACCTGGGTACGGCCCTCCTCCACGTAGTGGCGGGCGGCGTCGAGGCGAAAGCCGTCGACGTCCATGTCCTCGATCCAGAAGCGCGCCACTTCGTAGAGCGCGGCCGTCACCTCGGGGTTCTGGAGGTTCAGGTCCGGCATGCCACTTTCGAAGAAACCATAGTAATAGTCGCCATCCCTCTCGTGCCACACCACCTGCGCCTGGGGGCCGGAATATTCAGGGTTCGCGTCGGCCCAGATGTACCAATCGCGGCGCTCGGCCCCCGGCCCTGAGGCGCTGTCCAGGAACCAGGGGTGCTCGTCGGACGTGTGGTTCAGAACCATATCGACGATGACGCGCACGCCGCGGCGGTGGGCCTCGGCCACCAGTGCGCGGAAATCGTCGTTGCTGCCATAGTCGGGGTTGACCGTCGTGTAATCGGTCACGTCGTAGCCGTGGTAGCTGGGCGAGGAGAAGACGGGCATCAGCCACAGGCCAGTCACGCCCAGGTCCTGGCCTCCCGCTGGATCCCCGTCGTTCAGGTAGTCCAGCCGGGCCATCAGGCCCTGCAGGTCCCCGTTCCCGTCGCCATCGCTGTCGGCAAAGCTCCGCACGAACAACTCGTAAAAGACGTCATCGTGCCACCAGGCGGCGGGCACCGGGGGCGGCGTCGGAGGGGGCGTGGTCGGGCTGGGCGGTGGAGCCGTCGGGCTGGACGCCGGCGGCGTAGCCGTCGGGGTGGACGTGCGCGGCGAGCAGGCAACGAGCAAGACCAACAGCAGGAGCCAGGTACGTCGTCTCATAGCCTTTCCCCTTCCTCGCCCCATTATAGCACATTGCCCGGCGAAGCACCATCCCGCAACCCGAGGGCTCACGGGTGGTCGCGCAGCGCGCAGAGAGCCGGGGCGTGCCGGCCTTCGTTGACAGGCGCGATATTTTGCGCTATAATGACGACAGAAATCTTGAGCCCGTCAGGAGATTCGGCCATGCGCTCAGACCCGGCCCGTCCCGCAACGGACAGGCTCTCGCTGTTGTATCACGTGTCTCAAAGTTTCAACTCTTCCCTGGACCTTGACCTGGTGCTCAACCGGGTCATGGACCAGGTAGTGGAGCTCATGCGGGCCGAGCGTGGCTTTGTGATGCTCCTGGAAGACGATGGCGCGCCGGTCTTTCGCGTCGCCCGGGGAATGGACCACCAGACGATCGAGGACCCGGAGTTCCAGATCTCGCGGGGGGTGGTCGAGCGGGTGGCGCGGGAGGGCGAGCCCCTGCTGACCAGCAACGCTCAGACCGACGACCGCCTGTCGCTGCGGGTGAGCGTGCAGGCCCTTGGGCTGCGGTCCATCCTGTGCGTCCCCCTGAAGGTGCAGGACAGGATCACAGGGGTGATCTATGTGGACAACAGGCTTCAAGCCGGCCTGTTCACGCCCGACGACCTGGAACTCCTGTCTTCCATCGCCCACAGCGCGGCCATCGCCATCGAGAACGCCCGGTTGTACCGCGTTGCGGTGGAAAAGGGCCGGATGGAGCGGGAGATGCAGGTCGCTCGCGAGCTGCAGGCGAGCCTGCTGCCGAGGACCACGCCCCAGGTACCCGGCTGGGAGTTTGCCGCCGCCTGGCAGCCTGCCCGCCAGACCTCGGGCGACTACTATGATTTTTTCGCCGCCCGCGAGGGCGAGGTGGGGCTGGTCATCGGCGACGTCAGCGGCAAGGGCATGCCGGCGGCCCTGTTCATGGCGCTGACGCGCAGCATCGTGCGGGCCAGCCTGGCAGGTCCGACAGGGTTGGTGGAAAGAATTGAGCGGGCCAACCGGCTGATCTGCGCCGACTCGACGGCGGGCATGTTCGTGACGCTGTTCTGCGCCGAGATCCGGTTGGCCACGGGCGAGGTGACCTACGTCAACGCCGGCCACAATCCCCCGCTGCTGCTTTCGGGCGGTGTGGGAGACGACCGCCTGGAAGAGCTCCATCCGACGGGCATGGCCCTGGGGATCCTGGAGGACGCGCCCTTCCAGCAGCAAACAGTGCAGATGGCGCCGGGCGAACTGCTGCTGCTCTACACCGACGGCGTGCCCGATGCCACCCAGGCCAGCGGCGAGCGCTTCGAGATGCCGCGTCTGCGCCGGCTCCTCCTCGAGGAAGGCAGTGGGACGGCCCAGGACGTCCTGTCCACCCTGGCGGGCTCTGTCGCGGCGTTCACCGGGACGTGCGAGCAGTTCGACGATATGGCCATGGTGGTCACCAGGCGGCTGGCGCGGTGAACCGTGCCCTGCGAACGGCGGGCTCAAGACAAAAAAGGTGCCGCGCGCGGCACCTTTTTTCGTCATAAGCCCGCTCCGACTATAGAATGTGTGCCAGGAACTGGCGGGTTCGCTCTTCCCTGGGGTTCTTGAACAGCTCGTCGGGCGTGCCCATCTCGGCCCAGATGCCCTCGGCCATCAGGATGACACGGTCGGCGACGTCGCGGGCAAAGTGTAGCTCATGGGTCACCACGACCATGGTCATGCCCTCGTTCGCCAGGCGCTCCATCACGTCCACTACCTCGCCGATGAGCTCGGGGTCGAGGGCCGAGGTCGGCTCGTCAAAGAGCATGATCTTGGGCTCCATGGCCAGGGCGCGGGCGATGGCCACCCGCTGCTGCTGCCCGCCCGACAGGCGGGAGGGATATTCGTCGCGTTTCTCCGAGAGGCCCACCCAGCGCAGCAGCTCCTCGCCCTTGGCCGTCGCCTTTTCCTTGGACCAGCCCTTGACAATGACCGGCGCCTCGATAATGTTCTGCAGGGCGGTCATGTGGGGAAAGAGGTTGAACTGCTGAAAGACCATGCCCGCCTTCTGCCGGATCTCGCGGATGTGGCGGCGCTGCTCGCGCGCAGGCTCCCGGGCGCGGATCTCTACCGAGTCGATCTCGATGGACCCGGCCGAGGGCTCTTCGAGAAAGTTCAGGCAGCGCAGGAAGGTGCTCTTGCCCCCACCGGACGGCCCGATGATGACCACCACCTCCCGCGGCATCACATCCAGGTCGACGCCCCGGATGACGTGGAGAGGGCCAAAGTACTTGTGGAGGCCACGCACCTTGATCATGGGTTCCGCCATTCTAATCTCCTCTCACTTCCTCTCACTGCGGGCCAGGTAGTCCTCCAGCTTGCCCTGGAGGAACTGGAACACGACCGTCAGGAGCCAATAGAAGGCCGCGGCGATGAGAAAGGTTTCCATGGTCCGGAAATTCTGGCGGCCGATCTTTTGCGCGCGGAAGGTAAGCTCCCAGACGCCCATGATGTAGACCAGCGAGGAGTCTTTCATCATGGCGATGAAATCGTTGCCGATGGGCGGGATGACGATGCGAAACGCCTGGGGCACAATGATCCGCCGGAAGGTCTGTGATCCCGTCATGCCCAAGGCCTGGGCCGCCTCCTGCTGTCCCTTGCCGATGGCCTGGATGCCGGCGCGGAACGTCTCGGTCATATAGGCGCCATAGTTCACGCCCAGGGCCAGGATGCCCGCGGTCAACGGCTTGAGGATGATGCCCAACTGCGGCAATCCCAGGTACCAGATAAAGATCTGCACCAAGAGAGGGGTGCCGCGGATGAGCGAAATGTAAAAGCTGGCGATGCCGTTGGGTATAGGGTTGTTGGACAGGCGGCCCAGGGCGCCCAGGATGGCCAGGACGATGGCCAGGCCGATGGAGGCTGCCGAGACGACTACCGTCAGGCCCGCGCCGGCCATGATGAACGAGAAAAAGTGGCCCATGAAGGCGATGTCGAGGTTAAAACGGCGCAGGACCGAGTAGAGGACGACCAGCAGGCCGATCCAGACGGCCAGCCCGAAAATGCCCAGCCGGGTGCCGCGGGTTCGCTGGCTGACCATGATCTGCTGCGACAGGTCGGCACCCTGCGGTGCCTCAAAGACACCGGCCACCCGCCCGCGGAGCAGGACGACGAGCAGAAGGACGTACCAGGCTACCAGCGCCAGGAGAGGCCAGGAGATGGACAGCTTGGTGCCCAACATGATGGGATAGGACTGCACTTCCAACAAGGGCAAGCCCAGGATGATGATGGGGCCCACCAGGAACAGGAGGATGGCCAGGAGGTGGCTCCAGATGTTCCGGCGGCGCATGCCCCACACGGCGACCATCCCCACCACGCCGCTGAACAGCATCCAGCCCGCCAGAGCGCCGCCCCAGGTTGGCTGGAAGCCAAAGCGCGACCATTCCATGTGGAGGGCGTTCTGGTTGACCGCTCCCCAGACCCGCAGCGTGCCATCGCCGCCGGCCGAGACGACGGTGTCAGGAATGGGTCCATATGCCGCCGCCATGACGGCGTTCAGGTGCCCGGTGTACGAGGCGGTGCTCTTGCCGCCCGCCGTGCGCAGGTTCCGAATGGTGTTGTCGCGGCCGGTCGTCAACAAGAAGTCGCCACTCGGCTCGAAGCCCATGCTCGTCACCGTGGCCCAGTGGCCCTCGGCGGGCCAGCGGATCTCGCCGGTCTCGACCTCCCAGAACATGACCGTCGTGTCGGCACTGCCCGAGGCCAGGAGCTCGTTGTCGGGGCTAAAGGCCAGGGCGGTCACCGCCTTGGTGTGGCCCTTCCAATCCTCCTCGGCCTCCGGATCTTGCCAGTAGCCTTGCAGCTCCTGTACCGCTTCGCCCGAAACGCTCCAGATCCGCACGCCGGTGCCGTCGCCGGCAGCGACGAGGGTGCCGTCATTCGAGAGAGCAACGGCAAAGGCTCCGTTGTCCACGGGGCCGAGGGATTGGAGTTCCTGGGCGCTCCCCAGGTCCCAGACGCGTACCTGGCCGTCCTGGCCCAGGGTGGCGATCCGCGACACGCTGGCGTCAAAGGCCGCGGCGGCAAGGGGGCCACCCAGGTTTTCTTCGACGGCGGGCGCGCCGAGGGGGCCTTCCCAGGTCAGGATGCGACCACTGCTGTCGATGGACACCAGGGCCGAGCCATCCCCGGTAAAGGCGACGGCCAGCACGGCACTCCGATGCCCCCTGAGACGGTGCTCCGGCCATCGCTTTTCCTCGGCCAGGTCAAAGCTGGCCGGGAGAATCGTGTCAAAGCCCGGCGGCACTTCCCAGACGTAGACAATGCCATTTTCGGCCCCGGCAGCAACCAGAGAGCCCTCTGGATTGACTGCGACGTCGCGAAAGGGGCTGACTACCGACAACCGGACCGGCCCACCGAGGTAGTACTGGACGGCGTACAACAGGCTCAACACGCTGGTGATGGCGACGAGGATAATGGCAATCCTCAGCGGGCCGTGCCTGTCCCCGACCTGTTCTATTGAACTATCCATTGACTACTTTTTCCTCTCCTCGACGAGGGGACTACGGACTAGATCCGCAGCCGCGGGTCCAATGCATCACGCAGGCCATCGCCCAGCAGGTTAAAACCGAGGACGCTGAGCATGATGGCCAGGCCGGGGAAGGTAACGGCCCACCAGGCGCCGGTGGTCAGGAACTTGTAGCTGTCGCCCAGCATGGCCCCCCATTCCGGCTCGGGCGGAATGGCACCCAGCCCCAGGAAACCGAGGGCTCCTGCCCACAGGATGGCGCTCGCCAGGCCCATGGTCGATTGAACGATAATGGGCGAGAGAGTGTTGGGCACGATGTGCCGGAACAGGATGCGCCCTTGCCCCACGCCCACGGCCATGCCAGCGGTCACGTACTCTTCCTGGATGACCGACAGAACAGAAGCGCGAACCAGCCGGGCATAGACCGGGATGCCGACGAACCCGATGGCAATCATGCCCTTGTCCAGCCCGGGTCCCAGCATGGCGACGATGGCGATGGCGAGGAGGATGCCGGGAAAGGCAAGGATGATGTCCATGACGCGCATGATGACGTTCGAGACCAGGTTCCCGCTGAGGGACATGGCCAGAATCAAACCACCGATCATGCCCACCAGGCCGCAGACCAGGCCCACCAGCGGCCCGACCATCAAGCCCGGCAGGCCGCCCAACAGCAACCCGGCCAGGCCAAAGACAGCGCTGCGCTGCGGCTTGCCGCGCCATAGGTTCTCCCAAAAGAGGGCCGCACCGGCGAGGAGGAGAAACAGGAGCACCTGATAAGTCTGGCGGGACAGCCAGGCTATGGACGCGCCAAAGATGAGCCCCGTGGCGGCAAACAGGATTACCTTGCCCACCGGGCCAAGGGGCATGCTCTCGTAAAAACCGGCCAGCAAGCCCAGGAGACCGCCAGCGATCAGCGAAATGCCGACGGCCACGAGGCCGACCCGCAGCGAGTTCCATCCGCCATGCACGACCCGGCGAAAGATGTCTCGCCCCAGCTTGTCGGTGCCAAAGGGATGGATGGAGTCGATCTCTTCGGTCCTGGTCAGGTTGGGAGGCTTGAGTTTCAGTCCATAGTCGAGATCCGTCTTTGGATTATACTCCCAGAAAAAGTGGCTCAACACGGCTCCCAGGACAAGGATGACCACGATGGCCAGGCCAACGCGGCCGGTGGTGCTGGAGATCAGCCGCTGCCAGGCATCGCCCCACAGGCTGCGATGCTTGCGCATGGCGAAATCGCGAAAGCCAACATCTCCGGCCTCTGCCCGCTGTGGGCCGGGGGTCAACGGTACGTCAGACATAGAATCCTCACTCATAGTGGATGCGCGGATCTAGAAAGGCATAGGACAGGTCCACCAGCAGGTTGGCCACCACAAAGATGACGGCGATAAGGAGTGTGCCGCCCTGCACGACGGGATAGTCGCGGGCCAAAATAGCATCATAGATCCACTTGCCGATGCCCGGCCACGAAAAGATGGTCTCGGTCAAGATGGCGCCCGCCAGGAGCACACCCGTTTGCAGGCCGATGATGGTGATCACCGGCAAGAATGCATTCTTTAGCGCGTGGCGAGAGAGGACCATCCGCTCGCGCAGGCCCTTGGCGTGGGCCGTCCGGATATAGTCTTCCTGGAGGACCTCCAGCATGCTGGAGCGGGTCATGCGGGCGATGATCGACATCGGATGTGTAGCCAGGGCAATGGCAGGCAGGAAGAGGTGCTTGAGGCTGTCGGTCAGGGCCTCCATGTTGCCGGTGAGAATACTATCCAGGACGTAAAAGTTGGTGACAGTCTCCAGCTTGACGGCCGGATCCAGCCGGCCGCCGGCCGGGAGCCACTTCAGTGCCACGGCAAAGAGCATGATCAACATCAGGCCCAACCAATAGATGGGCATCGACACCCCGGCGAGGGAGCCGAGCATCGTCGTAGTGTCAATGGCCGAGTTGCGCCTGGCGGCCGAGACGATACCGGCGACAACCCCTACAATCGCGCCGATAATAATCGAGATGAGAGCCAGCTCGGCTGTCGCCGGGAAGCGTTCTTTCAGAGTCTCGTTGATGGACAGGCGGCGATGGATCGACTGACCCAGGTCGCCGCGGAAAAGTCGGCCGAGGTAAAGCAGATACTGGCTGCTGAGAAACTGCGGCATGTCACCTTCGGCCAGCGCATCACGGTCCAAAAACAGGGGCCGGTTCAAGCCTAGCTGCTCCCGGATGCGCTCGACGTTCTCCTTGGCCGCGTGCTCGCCCAGCATTGCGACAGCAGGATCGCCCGGGATAAGGCGCAGGAACATAAAGATTACAATGGTCACGCCCACCAGGGTGGGGAGCACCGAGATGAGGCGTCGGATCAAGTAACGGGTCAAGGATACCTCCAACTAGGACGTCAGGGGGTGTGGCAGCATGCTCGCGCACAGCCACACCCCCCTCGGGTGGTCCTTTACGCTGCTACCGGTTCAACCTCGAACAGGTATACAGGAACATAGCTAGGGCTCCAACACTACGCCCTCGTAGTAGTCGGCACCGACGGGCTGCGCCACGTAGCCGCTCACCCTGCTGGAGAAGATCAGGGGCGTGTTGTTGTGGGCAACCCACAGGCGGGCAACGTCGTCGTGCAGCATCTGTTCCATCTGCTGATACAATGCCTCACGCTCGGCCTGGTCGGGGTTAATCGACGCCTGGTAAGCCAGGTAGGCCACCTCGGTGTTGCTGTACCAGCCCTCCCGCGAATCGAGAGACTTGGTCCACTGGGACGGATCGTCGCCGACCTTGTCGTCGCCGCCAAAGCCAAAGAAGTAGTTGATAAAGTTGTCCGGGTCGCCGTTGTCGCCACCCCAGCCGAGCATGTACAGGCCCATGAGCAGGCCGTCACGCCGCATGCCAAGGTAGGTCGTCCAGTCGCCGGCGAGCTCGAGCTGCACGTTGATCCCGGCCCTGGCCAGGTCGGCGGCCATCGCCTCTCCGATCTCTCTCGGGCTCGGGTAGTAGAAGCGGGTCACCGGCATATAGTACAGGCGGAGCGGGAGCGTGTCGCCGGCGGCGTGCACGACGTTGCCCTCAGCATCGAGCACGTCCTCGGCCACGGTCACCTCGCTGATGCCATCCGGGAAGCCGGCATCGGCCAGCAGTTGCTGCGCCAGCTCCGGATCGTAGACATAGTCTTCGATCTGGTCGTTGTGACCCCAGACGAGGGGCGGCAAGAAGTTCGTAGCTACCTCACCATAGGCCCCGTAAAAGTTCTCTACCAGGCCTTCGCGGTTGATGGCATGGGCCACCGCCTGCCGGAAGTTGATGTCCCTCATCTCCTCGATCTTGTAGTTGAAGGCCAGGTAGGCGGTGTTCAGGGCCGGGCGGGTCACGACGTACAGCGAGGGGTCCGCCTCGGCAGCGGTCAGGTCCTCGACCACGGCCTGCTCGAGGCCATGGATGTCGCCGGCCTGCAGCGCCAGGAAGCGCGCCGAGTCGTCGGGGATCACCCGCCACACGATCTCGTCGATCTGCGGGCGGCCGTCCCAGTAGTCGTCGTAGGCCTCGACGGTGATGTGGTCACCCTCGACCCACTCCACGAACTTGAAGGGGCCGGTGCCCACGCAGCCGGAAGATGGCAGGCCATAGTCCTCGCCGTACTGCTCGATGGCCGCCGGGCTCGAGATGGCGAATATGTCCATGGCCAGGTTGGCCAGGAAGGGAGCCAGGGGCGCGTTCAGCGTGAACTTGACCGTGTACTCGTCCAGCGCTTCGACGCTGGTGATGGTGCTGGCATCGTCAAAGCCGCCCCACATGTACTCGTAGTACTCGAACACCTGGCTGGGGTAGTGGTGGGGGTGGTCGGTAAAGCGCCAGCGCTCAAAGTTATAGACCACCGCGTCGGCGTTGAAGGGGGTCCCGTCGTGGAACGAGACACCCTCGCGCAGGGCGCACGTCCATTCGGTTGCATCGTCGCTGGGCGTGCACTCGGTGGCCAGGGCGGGGATGGGCACGGTGGAGCCGGGCTCGTACTGGTAGAGGGGCTCCAGGCACTGGCCGGTCACGCGAAAGCTCTCGCTATCGGTGACAAGGGCCGGGTCGAGCTGGACCGAGTCGCCACCGCGGCCAAAGATGAACGTGCCGCCGCCACCGACCGGCGCGGGCGCCTCGCCCTCCTCGGGGGTGATCAACGTGGTGATATCAATGCCGTAGAACTGCGTCGACAGATCGGCCAGCGTGCCGTCGGCGTGCATCTCGGCAATGACCTCGTTGAGGCGGGCGAGCATCTGGTCGGCAGGCGCTCGGCTCTTGTCCAGGGCAAAGGCCAGCGGCTCGTAGAAGGCAGGGGTGCCCACGTACTTCAGGGGCAGGCCCTGGTCGATGGCATTCTGGATGGTGGGCTGGGCGGACATCACGGCGTCGAGGCGGACGCCATCGCCCAATTGCAGATCCTCGATAGACTCGGCATCGGTGGAATAGGGCTGGATCTCGATGCCGGCCGGCGGGTCGTACATGATCTGGCCACCCATGATGGCCAGGGTCCCTTCCAGATAGGCTTCATACGTCGTGGCCGTGCCCAGGCCGAGGGTCTTGCCCGCCAGGTCCTCAGGCTCCTGAATATCGGTATTGTCTCTGTGGACGGCAAAGGACGCGGGCGTGTAGTAGTAGGGGTCCGTGAACCACAGGACCTCAGCCCTGGCCTCGGTGGGGGTCATGGAACCGATGCTCAGGTCCCAGCGACCGCCCCAGTTGCCCGCAGTGATCAGATCCCACTCGGGCGTGACGAACTCGATGTCGACACCCAGGCGCTCGGCGACTTCTTCGGCCACCTTGACGTCAAAGCCGTCCAACTCACCGGCGTCGTTGATAAAGCTCTGCGGCGCGTAGTTGGGGTCTGTGGAGACGACGAGCTTGCCAGCTTCGAGGACCTGGTCGAGCAGATCTTGTTGGCCTGTCTCCGGGGGCGTGGTTGCCTCAGGGGCCTCCGAGGGTGTGGTCGCCTCGGGAGCAGCCTCCGTGGCGGCCGGCGCTGCTGGTTCCGGGGTCGGCCCGCAGGCCGCCAGGATGGAGGCCACCATCATCAGAACCAGAAGTACTGTCGTTACCGCTCGTTTACCAAACATTGTTCTCCTCCTAAGTTTGGTCTGGATCTATTGCCAAGATACCGCCGGTTGTTTCGACTTTGCGCCTCACCCCCTTTCTGCTTGTACCTCGAGTCGGTGTGCCATCAGAACAACAAAATCACAGTTCCTCAGCATGATGCGGGAACGGTCCCGCCACCCTCTTTTGGCAAGATGTGGCGCCAGAAGTATAACAAAGGACCGCCAAACTGTCAAGCCAAAAGCAAATAGGTGTGGTTGAAAGTTGAAAGGTGAACCATTTAAGGCTGAAAAGTGAACTCTTTCCAGTTGAAAAGTGAACCGATTGTGGTAGAGTCCCAGCAGGTCGATCTCGAGATGAGGAGGGACGAAATGACACAGCTGCACAAGCGGTTCACAGATGACCAGGTCAAGGTG
>DAOUHB010000091.1:0-10399 GCA_034428935.1 Anaerolineae bacterium
TACCTGGCGACGATGGGGGCGGCCTTTGCCCGGTTCCAGGCGCAGTATGGTCGTCGCCCCTGTTGGCAGGGATCTCGGACCCGGCCGCAGTGACCAACTTTGTAAAAGAGTATGGGGTGTATCATGCCTGAGAAGACAAGGACTGAGCAGGCTCAACAGCAGGCGACCTTTACCATCCCCTGGGAAGAGAAACGCAAGGAGCTGGGCGCCATCGTCGCCAACGAAGAGATGATCGCCCAGAGCTGGGATGTGGGCGAGGATCTGCTGTTCTTCTTCCTGATGTGGCTGGGGACGTACTAAACTGCTACCAAATGAAACCTGCATCCCGGTGCGTTGCACCTGCCGTTGGTGCGACGCACCTGGTGTAGAATCCACCTTGGCTTTGGTTTAGGTGAAACCCGCAGACGTTTGGGCGTAGAGCGTATAGCTCTCACCCTGGTGTGAGTTCAGGAGTTGACACAAGCGACGCACCCGCGATTTGCGGGTGCGTCGCAGTTTTGCCAACCGGCAGACGGCCGGGCCGAAAACGCGTTGGAAACGCGCTCGGCGGGAAGCGCTTCTACTCTGACAGGAGCGCCTTGAACTCTTTTTCCAGGGCCGGCAGCACCTCGAACAGGTCGCCGACAATGCCATAGTTGGCCAGCTTGAAGATGGGCGCCTCGGGATCCTTGTTGACGGCCACGATGACCTTGGCCGTCTTCATGCCCGCCAGGTGCTGGATGGCACCCGACACGCCGCAGGCGATGTACAGGTTGGGCGTCACCGTCTTGCCCGTCTGGCCCACCTGGTGCGCGTGGGGGATCCAGCCGGCGTCGACGGCGGCGCGGGAGGCTCCCACGGCCGCGCCCAGCGTCTTGGCCAGGCTGCGGAGGGGGGCAAAGCCCTCGGGCCCGCCCACGCCGCGGCCGCCCGAGACGATGATGTCAGCCTCGGCGACGTCGATCTCGCCCTCGGCCGCGCCCAGGATGTCGACCACGCGGGCGCGCACGTTGTCGGCCACGGCCGCCACGGGCTGCACGTTGGCCGTCGAGCCGGGGTTCGGATCCCGGGCTGGCAGGACGTTGGGCCGCACGCTGGCGATCTGGGGATCGCCGTTAAGCTTGACGCGGGCCAAAGCCTTGCCGGCAAAGAAGGGGCGCGTGGCCAGCAGCCGGCCGCCGTCGATCTCCAGGGCGGTGCACTCGGTGGCCAGGCCGGCGCCCAGGCGGGCCGCCAGCCGCGGGGCCAGGTCCTTGCCCATGGCCGTGGCGCCGATGAGCAGGATGGCCGGCTCGGCCTGGGCGATGACCTGGCCCAGGGTGGCGGCATAGGCCTCGCTGGCATAGGGTTGCAGGGCCGGGTCGTCGGCCACGTACACTTTCGTTGCGCCGTACTGGGCCAGCGTGTCGGGCAGGCCGTCCAGCCCGGAGCCCAGGAGCACGGCCTCCACCTGGCCGCCCAACTGGCCGGCCAGCTCGGCGCCGGCAGTCAACATCTCGAAGGCGACCTTTTTCAGGACGCCGTCCCGCTGTTCCGCAAATACCAGGACATTGTTTCCCATCATCCGCCTCCTAGATGACCTTTGCTTCGACGCGCAGCAAGCGCACGACCTCTTTGGCCGCTTCGGCTGGCTCGCCGGGGACGATGCGGCCCGGGGCGCGCTCGGGCGGCGGCAGGATGTCCACCACCTCCAGCCGCGAGCCGGCGGCGCCCACGTCGCCCGCGTCCAGGCCCACGTCGGCCAGGATCCACTCGTTGAACGGCTTGCTCCGCGCCTGGCGGATGCCGCGGAAGGATGGGTAGCGGGGCTCGTTGAGGCCCTTCTGGGCGGTGATGACCGCCGGCAGGGGGAACTCGACCACCTCTTTGCCGCCCTCGATGTCCCGCTCGGCCCGGCCCGTCCTGGCGTCGGGGTTCAGGTCCAGCTTGCTGACCACAGAGACGTGAGGCAGGTCCAGGAGCTCGGCCACCATGACGCCGACGGCGTGGTTGTCGTCGTCCACGGCCTGCTTGCCGCAAAAGATGGCGTCATAGTCTCCCAACTTCTGGACGGCGGCCGCCAGGGCCTTGGCCGTCGCATAGGCGTCGCCGTCCTGGAACTCGGCAGCCGACAGGTGGTAGACCTGGTCGGCGCCCATGGCCAGGCCCTTGAGGATGCTCTCCCGGGCCCGCTCCGGTCCCAGGCTCAGCAGGGTCACCTTGCCGCCGTGCTGCTCCTGCCACTTGAGGGCCTCTTCCAGGGCAAATTCGTCGTAGGGGTTGACGACGTACTGGATCCCCTCCTCGACGACGGCGCCCCCCCGGACCTCGATGCGCGTCTCGGTGTCCGGCACCTCTTTCAGTAAGACGATTGAGTTCATGCTCCCTCCTCGAAACTGAGTCGTTCTGTTGAATCCTCTCGTGGGGGCAACCCCCGCGGTTGCCCACCGCCGGGCAGGGGCGAGCCCTGCCCCTACTCGAAACTGATCGTTCTGTCAATCCTCACGTAGGGGCAACCCCCGCGGTTGCCCTCCGGTTCACGGATCGGCAGGCTAGCCCAACATCGCGTCCAGCATGGCCAGCGTCTGCTTCTGGGTAAAGTGGCCCAGCGTGATGGCCTTGGATGGGCAGGCCACCGAGCAGGTGCCGCAGCCCTTGCACAGCACCTCGTTGATGGTCATGATCCCCCGCCAGGCGTGCATGCTCAAGGCGCCGTAGGCGCAGGCCGCCTCGCACAGGCCGCAGCCGACGCACAGGTCGCTGTTCACCGAGCTGACGATGGCCTCCACCGTGGCCTTGCCATTGCTAAGGGGGATGAGGGCCGACGAAGCGGCCGCCTTGGCCTGGGCCACGGTGTCGGGAATGTCCTTGGGGCCCTGGCAGGTGCCCGCCAGGAAGACGCCGTCGCTCGTCGTGTCCACGGGCCGCAGCTTGGGGTGGGCCTCGGCCAGGAACCGGTCGCCCGTGCACGACAGCTTGAGCATCTTGGACATCTCCTGGCCGCCGCTGCCCGGCTCCAGGCCCACGGCCAGGACCACCATGTCGGCCTCGACCTCGATGGCGCGCCGCAGGAGCGTGTCTTCGGCGCGGATCACCAGCTTGTCGCCCCGCCGAAAGATCTCGGAAGGGTTGCCACGCCGGTAGCGCACGCCCCGCGCCCGGGCCCGGTCGTAAAACTCCTCGCCGCCCTTGGTAAAGGCCCGCACGTCCATGTAAAAGACGGTCACCCGGGCGTCGGGCAGTTGGTCCAGGACAACGTTGGCCTGCTTGGCGGTGTACATGCAGCACACCCGCGAGCAGTACTCGTTGCCCACCTGCTTGTCGCGAGAGCCCACGCAGTGGACAAAGACCACGTGCTCGGGCTTCACCTGCGTCCCGGGAATGACAATCTGGCCGCCCGTGGGGCCGTTCCCGGCCGCCAGCCGCTCGAACTCCAGCGAGGAGATGACGCCCGGATACTGGTCGTAGCCCAGCTCGGGCTTGCGCGCCGGGTTAAAGGGATCGTAGCCCGTGGCGACGACGATGGCCCCCATCTTGACGCTGCGCTCCTCGGGCACCTGGCCGAAATCGACGGCGCCCTCGGGGCAGGCGGCGGCGCAGGGCGGGCTCTCGCGGCAGAGGGTGGCGGCCCCCTCCGCGGCGGGCTCGGGGGCGCCGGCCAGCCGCAGGCAGTGGTCGGGATCGACCGTGTAGGTGGCGGGCAGGGCCTGGGGGTACTGCCTGTAAATGGCCGCCCGGCGGCCCAGGCCCATCTGGAACTCGTCGGCGATCTGGCCCGACAAGAGGCATGCCTCGGCGCACTTGTCGCAGGCCGTGCACTTGGTCGCGTCCACGTAGCGGGGCTTGAGCCGTACCGTGGCCTCAAAGTTGCCGATGTAGCCGTCGATGCCCGTCAGCTCGCTGTAGGCCAGGATCTCGACGTTGGGGTGGCGAGCGGCGCGCTCTATTTCGGAGAGGACCAGGGCGCCGGCGTCTTCCATGCGGGGAAAGGTCCTGTTGAGCTGGGCCATGCGCCCGCCCAGGCTGGGCTGGCGCTCGACGATGGTGACCTTGTAGCCGGCGTCGGCAATGTCCAGGGCGGCCTCCAGGCCGGCGATGCCCCCGCCGATCACCAGGGCAGCAGGGATGACGCCCACCTCGCGCTCCGCCAGGGGCTCCAGCAGGGCGGCCTTGGCCACCGTGCCGGCCACAAGCTCCTTGGCCTTCTGGGTGCCGATGGCGCGATTGGGATGAACCCACGACACCTGCTCGCGGATGTTGGCCATCTCGAAATAGTAGGGGTTGACGCCGACCTCTTCGATGACCGTGCGAAAGGTGGCCTCGTGCATTCGCGGCGAGCACGAGGCAACCACAACGCGGGTCAGGCCGTAATCGCGAATGTCCTGCTTGATCATCTCCTGGCCGGGGTCAGAGCACATGTACATATAATCGCGGGACACGACCACGCCAGGCAGGGTGCTGGCGTATTCGGCCACAGCCTGCGAGTCCACCGTGGCGGCGATGTTGATGCCGCAGTGGCAGACGTACACGCCGATTCTGGATGCCATAGTCTCTCCTCGCTCTCTCTGCGTACCGGCTATCCGTAACGCGTCCTCAGCCCCTCATGCTGAGCGGGCCGGCCCCCTGTCCTGCTAAGCGAAGCACCGGGCCTCGCTCCGGCCAGAAGGACAGCGGACGGGACGGCGTCACATCGCCTCCGCCACCAGCTCCATGATATCCATGACCTGGATCTGGTCGTCCAGCCCCAGGATCTTGACGGCGTCCTCCAGGGTCAGCAGGCAGAAGGGGCAGGCCACGGCCAGGACGTCGGCGCCCAGGGCCACGGCATCCCGCACCCGCTGATGGGCCAGGCGCTCCTCGAGGTTGGTGCCCTCGGCCCACATGCGCCCGCCGCCGCCCTCGCAACACACGCTCCGCTCGCGGCTGCGGTCCAGGTCCTGGAACTCGAGCCCCGGGATGGCCCGCAGGATGTGGCGCGGCTCGTCATAGATCTGGTTGTGCTTGCCCAGGAAGCAGGGGTCGTGGTAGGTGACCTTCTTGCCCACGTCGCGGCGCAGCGTGAGCTTGCCGCCGTCGAGGAGCTCGGCCACGAGCTGGGTATAGTGCTGCACGGGGAAGGGCATCTGGCCATACTCGTTGTGAAAGGCGTTAAAGCAGTGGGGCGAGACGGCCACCATGCGCTGCGCCTGGAACTCGGCAAACATCTCGTGGGCGCCGGCGACCATGTCGGCAAAGCCCTCGGCTTCGCCGATGCGCCGGATCTCGTTGCCGCAGCACTGCTCGTCGATGCCCATGGTGCCGAACTCGATGCCCGCCTGCTGAAAGACGCGGGCCAGGGCGCGGGTCACGGGCTGGATGCGGGGGTCGTAGGCCGGCGTGCAGCCGACGTAAAAGAGCAGGTCGGTCTCGCCCGCGTCCAGGACGTTGGCCACCTCGAAATCGAGGCCCTCGGTCCAGCCGTCGCGGCCCTCGGTGGCAAAGCCCAGGGTGTTGCCCCGGGTGAAGGCGCTCATGAGCGCATCGCGGACGCGCGGCGGCACCCCCTTGCCCTCGCCGACGATGTAGCCGCGCAGCCCGATGATGACGTCCGCCGGCTTGATGTCCTTGGGGCAGCGAATGGTGCAGGTCAGGCAGTTGGTGCAGTCCCACAGGACGGCCATGATGCTGGGATCGATCTGGTCTTCCACCAGCACCTCGTAGATAATGCTGCGGATGTTGAGGGCCGTCTTCATGGACACCGGGCAGCCGCCGGTGCAGCGCCCACACTGGATGCACTCCAGGAGGGTGTATTCCTTCGCGAAATCCCGGGTGTTGACTTTCATCCTACCCCCTTGCCGTAATCGCCGTGGCCAGCGGGCCAGGCTCTATAGTTGGCGCTCTCGCTCATTGCACACGTCCCACTTTCCTATGCCCCGCTCTCTCTCCGCAGCCTCGACAGCTCCACGATGGCGCCGGCGGCCGCCGCCTTGGCCTGGGACACCGTGTCGGGGATGTCCTTGGGCGCCTGGCACGTTCCGGCCAGGAAGACGCCCTGGCGCCGGGTGTTCACGGGGCGCAGCTCGGGGTGCTCTTCGGCAAAGAAGCCGTCCTCCGACATCTCCAGGCCCAGCTTGGCCGCCACCTCGCCGGCGTCGTGCCGCGGCTCGACGCCCGTGGCCAGGACCACCAGGTCGGCGGGCACCTCTATCGTCTTGCCCAGGAGCGTGTCCTCGGCGCGGACGATGAGCTTGTCGCCGTGCTTGAATATCTCCGAGGGGTTGCCTCGGCGATAGGTGATGCCCTCGGCCCGCACCCGGTCGTAGAACTCCTCGAAGCCCTTGCCAAAGGCGCGGACATCCATGTAGAACACCGTCACCTTCGCGCCCTCGATCTTGTCGTGGGCCAGGTGGGCCTGCTTGGCCGTGTACATGCAGCAGATGCGCGAGCAATACTCACGGCCCACCTGTTTGTCGCGAGAGCCCACGCAGTGGATAAAGACCACCTCTTTGGGCTCGACGCCGTTGAGCTTGATCTTGCCGGCCGTGGGCCCCGACGCGGAAGCGAGGCGCTCGAACTCGAGCCCGGTGATGACGTTCCGGTACCGGCCGTAGCCGAACTCGGGCTTGTCGTGGGCGTCAAAGGGGTCAAAGCCCGTGGCGACGACCACGGCGCCGACGTCCACGTCGATGAACTCGTCCTCCTGCTCGTAGTCGATGGCCCCCGGCGGGCAGACCACCTGGCAGACGCCGCAGGTGTCCGCCTGGAAGTGGAGGCAGTGCTCCCGGTCGATGACCGGCACGTTGGGCACGGCCTGGGGGAAAGGGATAAAGATGTTGCCCCGGCCTTTCAGGCCCATGTCGAAATCGAGGAGCAGCGGCCGCGGCTCCTTGTCGGTCACGTCGCGGACCTTGATGGCGCCGGTGGGGCAGACGAACTCGCAGGCGCCGCAGGCGATGCACGCCTCCGATATCTTGTAAAAGGGCGTGCCCACTTCGCGCTCGATGCCCCGGCTGATGAAACTGATGGCCCGGGCGCCGACGACCTCGTTGCAGATGCGGACGCAGAGGCCGCACAGATAGCAGAGCTCGCCCTCGCGGGGCTCGAAGCGCGGCTTCTCGATGCCGTAGCGCGCCCCAAGCTCCTGGAAGAGCGGCGCGTCGGGGCAGCGGGCCCACAGCAGCTCGACGATCATCTTGCGGCCGCGGAGCACGCGCTCCGAGACCGTCTGCACCTCGATCTCGCTGCGGATGGGATAGTTGCACGAGGTCACCAGCCGTGAGCGGCCTCGCTCCGTGATCTCCACGGTGCACAGACGGCAAGAGCCGTAGGGCTCCAGGGCCGGGTGGTGGCATAGGGTGGGGATCTCGATGCCCAGGGCGGTGGCGGCCTGGAGGATCGTGGTGTCCTTCTCCACGGTCGTTTCCTTGCCGTCTATCCTGACCTTGATCAACTCGCTCATCAGTTCGCCTCCACAGCCGGCACCGGTTGGGACTCACCGGAGCGGATCACGATCGCCTGGAAGCGGCAGACGTCGTAGCAGGCACCACACTTGATGCACTTCATGACATTGATCACGTGGGCCGCCTTCTTCTCGCCGGCGATGGTCTCCTGGGGGCAGGCACGGACGCAGGCCCCGCAGCCGGTGCACACCTCGGGGTCAATCCAGTATTCGATGAGAGGCTTGCACACCCCTGCCGGGCAGCGCTTCTCGTAGATGTGCGCCTCGTACTCGTCCCGAAAATACTTGAGGGTCGAGAGCACAGGGTTGGGCGCCGACTGGCCCAGGGCGCACAGAGAAAAGTCCCGGATGGTCTGCGCCAGCTCTTCCAGGAGGTCCAGGTCCTCGGGCCGGCCCTTGCCCGCCGAGATCCGGTTGAGGATCTCCAGGCAGCGGGCAATGCCTTCGCGACAGGGGACGCACTTGCCGCACGACTCTTCCTTGAGGAAATCGAGAAAGTAGCGGGCAATGTCCACCATGCAGGTGCCCTCGTCCATGACGATCATGCCGCCCGAGCCCATCATGGAGCCCACCTTGGTCAGCTCGTCAAAGTCGACGCACAGGTCCAGCATCTCCTCGGGCAGGCAGCCCCCCGACGGCCCCCCGGTCTGCACGGCCTTGAACTTTTTTCCGCCCAGGATGCCGCCGCCAATGTCAAAGATGATCGTGCGCAAAGACACGCCCATGGGCACTTCTACCAGGCCGGTGTTGTTGATCTTGCCCACGAGCGAAAAGATCTTGGTGCCCTTGCTGCCCTCGGTGCCGATGCCGGTGTACCACTCCCAGCCCTTCCGGACGACGAGGGGCACGTTGGCCCAGGTTTCCACGTTGTTGAGGATCGTCGGCCGCTCCCACAGGCCCCGCTCCACCGAGCGCACGTACTTGGCCTGCGGCTCGCCGACGTTGCCCTGCAGCGACTGCATCAGCGCGCTCGACTCGCCACACACAAAGGCGCCGCCGCCCCGCCGGATCTCGACGTCGAAATCAAAGCCAGAGCCGGCAATGTTCTTGCCCAGCAGCCCGTAGGCCCTCGCCGCTTCCATGGCCAGGCCCGCGTTCTGGACGGCCAGGGGGTATTCGTTGCGCACATAGATATAGCCCTGGTGGCAGTCGCCGATGGCATAGGCGCCGATGATCATGCCCTCCAGCACGCTGTGGGGATTGCCCTCCATGGTGCTGCGGTCCATGTAGGCACCGGGGTCGCCCTCGTCGGCGTTGCAGATGACGTACTTTATGTCACCCGGGGCATCGCGGCAACTCTGCCACTTGCGGCCCGCCGGAAACCCGGCCCCGCCTCGCCCCCGCAGGCCCGAGCGCTTGACGGCGTCGGTGACCTCGTCGGGCGTCATCTCAAAGAGCGCCTTGACCAGCGCGCTGTAGCCGCCCACGGCGATGTAATCCTCGATGCTGGTCGGGTCGATGAGGCCGTTCATATAGAGGATCTCGCGCTGCTGCAGCTTGTAAAAGGGCACGTCGTGCTCGTGGACGATCTTGGACCCGGTTTGAGGGTCCTCGTACAACAGCCGCTCGACGATCCGTCCGTTGACGATGGTCTCCTCGACGACTTCGGCCACGTCGCCGATCTTCATCTGCTGGTAAAAGATGCCCTGGGGCTTGAGCACGATCACAGGGCCGCGCTCGCAGAAACCGTGGCAGCCGGTCGTCAGGATATCGACCTTGTCGCCCAGGCCCCGGCGCTCCAGCTCCAGCCGGAAGGCATCGGTAATGACCTGGCAGCCGCTCGCCTGGCACCCGGTGCCGGAACAGATGGTGATGCATGGTTTCTGCGGATCGCGGCGGCTCTGCAATCCCTCGCGCAGCCAGGCCAGATCCTCCGGGCTCGAAATTCGTTGCGCTTGCTGACTCATCGGCCTACCACCTCAGCTAGCCTCCGATCCATTGCCACTGCCATTGCCATCCGCCTTCTTGATCTTCTGGATCAGGCGCGACGCCTTGGCAGAAGTCATCTGGCCATGATACTCGCCGTCCACAACCACAATGGGGCCCAGGGCACAGGCGCCCAGGCAGCCCACCGTTTCCAGCGTCCACTGCAGATCCTCGTCCGTGCCGCCTGCCGAGATGCCCAACTCGCGCTCGACGGCCCCGACGATACGCTCCGCGCCGCGCACGTGGCAGGCGGTGCCCAAACAGACCAGGGCAATGTGCCTGCCCCTTGGCTTGAGGCTGAAGGCCTTGTAAAAGGTCGTCAGCGCCATCATTTTCGACAGCGGAATCTCGAGCCTGGCCGCGATGTAGCGCAGATCCTCTTCCGGCAGCCAGTGGACCTCCGTCTGAAGGTCCTGCAGGATCGAGATGATGTTGGCCGGGTCGTGGCCGTACCGATCCAGGATGGCATCGAGCATGCTCGTCTCAACCATGGCTACACCTCCACTGGTTCAGGGCCAGGCAGGTAAACCGCGTTGCGGATGGGGCACTTCTGGGTGCAGATGCCGCAGCCCGTGCACTTGTTGGCGTCGACGCTGCGGGCCTTCTTGCGGATCCTGGCCCGAAAGTGCCCGGCCTCGCCCTGGACCCACTCTACCTCGGAATAGGTCAGCATCTCGATGTTGGGGTGGCGCGCCACGTCCACCATCTTGGGGGTCATGATGCACGACGAGCAGTCCAGGGTGGGAAAGGTCTTGTCGAGCTGCGCCATGTGCCCGCCGATGCTCGGGTCCCGCTCCACGAGATAGACGTGAAAGCCGGCGTCGGCAATGTCCAGGGCGGCCTGCATACCGGCGATGCCGGCGCCGATGATCAGCGCCGCTGGTTGTTTTCCGTTCTCACTCATGCTTTGCTCCCCTACCGCGGCCTCTCGCCGAGGGTGGTCAGCTCGTCCTCCCGGAATTCCTGCACCGGCGCCGCCTCGCCCACGCTGCGCCCCGGATGGTAGTCGAACAGCGCCTGCACCTTCTCACCCACCGCCTGGAACACGGTCGCCACGTCGATCCCCACCGGGCACGC
>DAOUHB010000092.1:0-21881 GCA_034428935.1 Anaerolineae bacterium
GAGCCTGTTCGCGGGCTAGCGGGAAGAAGGGGACGTGAGCCAGGATCAGAACGGGCCGGGATCGGCCTCGCTGGAGATCTTTAACGCTGCGCGGCGGCGTGCCTTTGTGCAGGACGTGCTGGCCGAGTTTTCGGGCAGGTCGGACGATCTGCTCTCGTTCCACGACGTGCAAGAGCAACTGAAGTTGAGCGAGCCGGGCCAGGAGGACGCGCACCTGGAAGAGATCCCCCTGGATCGCATCGTGGGCAGCGTGGGCCGGTACCGCGACTTTAACCGCGCCTTTCTGCCGCGAGCCCACATCGATCCGCAGCGCTGGACGCGGGTGGCGCGCCTGGGCAGCCAGGCCGCCCTGCCGCCCATCAGCGTCTTTCGCATCGGCGACGTCTATTTCGTGCAGGACGGCAACCACAGGGTATCGGTGGCCCGCGCCCGCAAGCAAAAGACGATCATGGCCCGCGTGGTCGACATTCCCGTCCGCGTGCCCCTGGGCCCCGACACCTCGCTCGACGACCTGATCTTGAAGTCGGGCTATGCCGAGTTCCTGGAAAAGACGTCGCTGGATCGGGTATACGGCGAGAAACACATCGAGATGACCAGGCCGGGCAGCTATCGCAGCCTGCTGCAACAGATCGAGGTGCACCAGTTCTACATGGGCCTGCGCTCGCGCGACTATCCCAGCCTGCCCCAGGCGGCGGCCCACTGGTACCGGGACGTTTATCTGCCCGTGGTGGAGCGCATCCGCGCCTCGGGCATCCTAACCCACTTTCCGGGCAGGACCGAGGCCGACCTATACCTGTGGATCACGGAGAACCGGGCGCGCCTGCAGATGCGCTACGCGATACAGGACGAGGCCCAAAAGGCCGTGGAGGATTTCGCCGAGGAGCAAGAGTACGAGGCAAGCCTGGCCGGTCGCCTGCGGCGCGGGCTCGAGCGTCTCCGGGCCTGGCTGCGGCCGCGCGAGGAATAGGCGACGGCGCGGGCCTGCCGGCCAACAGAAAGGGCGCCGGAGAACCGGCGCCCTTGAATTTTGCGTGAGCAGGCCTCACTCATCGGCGGAGGCCGCCTTGGGCCGGGGGCCGCGCCGGCGATCCTTGCCCACCACGGGCTTGATGCCGTTATAGATGCGGAGCCCGCCGATGGTGCGCAGGATCGTCTCGGCCGGTCGCTGAAGCTGCTCGGCCAGGTCGCGAGACGACATGGGCTCGTTGCCGTTGGCCAGAAACGTGCGAAAGACGGCCGTGGTCAACGGCGTGTACGCGTCCACGTAGTCAGGCTTCAGGCTGCAGCAGCCGCGCAGCGAGTGCCACAATCCGTCCACCTGGGAGACTTCGCCCGTGCGGGCATCGATCCAGTCGACGAGATCGGTCTCCTGATAATCCTTGTAGCGCACCTGGCATTCGTTGCACAGGTGGCTGAGAAGGTGAACCCGAAAGTTCCGGTCCTTCTCTTCCCACCAGTCAAAGTCGATCTGGAACTTGGTGTCCAACGTCGGTTTTACCCATTTGTTCATAGATGCATACCTGCCTAGCTCCCAACCAGAGTCTCATCATAGGTCCAATATCCTCCCCCCATGGGCACGAAGCAGGGCTCCGAGGACAACAGGGCAAAGATAGGGCCGGGCGTCGTTCGCTTGAGGATGTTGACCGCGCTGTAGATGGCCTTGGCGTGCACCGTGGCCTGGGGGCTGAGCTTGACCAGCTCGGGCACGACGCGCATCAGGACCTGGAGAAGCGTGTCGCCCCGGGCGTGAGAAGCGGCCCACAGCCGGTCAATGGCCTCGGGATTGTCCTCGCTGATGGCCAGAAAGTCGTCGTACTCGCAGGCCACGGGCAGCTTGAGCACCTGGAAGGTCAGCCGGTCGCCATCGGCCACGGCCACCCTGGTCCACAGCCGTTTGAGGCGGCGCGGCTCAAAGTCGACGTGGATGACGCGCGGATCGCGGGTGCGCTCCAGCTTGATGTAGGTGCCCACGGGCAGCTCGTAGCGCTGATACCAGTCGGCCAGGCCGTAGACAAAGCCGTGCTCGTGGACGACCCAGCCCTGCATGCGGTCGCCGCTCTGGCCATCGACCAGCACCACGGGGCTGTGGTGGTTGGGCGACTCGGGGAACAGGCCGCGGGTGCGCACGGTAAGGGGCAGGGTGCCGGCACGCCAGTGGGGGTAGATGAGGGCAATGGCCGTCTTGTACAGCGGACGGCTCGGCCCCATGATCTCCTCGCCACTGCCCTCGTCGTCGATCTCGCGCTCGATGAGCAGCAGCTCCTCGGCGATCCTGGGCCGGCTGTAGGGCACGCGCTCGATCTCCAGGCGAGCGGGCGGCGCGATGACGGCCTCGGGCGTCAGGCGCCGGAGGTACCAGATGTCGCGCCCCCTGTCGCCGACGTTGTCGAACCGCACATCCTGGTCGAGGGCATGGTTGAGGGAAAAGACGCGGATCTCCTCGGGCACTTCCGCCGGCAGGTCGAGGTCAGGCAGGAACTCGGCGGTCGTCAACGGCCGGCCCTTGATCTCGATGAGGGCCTCGGCAATGTTGCGATAACCCAGGTCAATGTCCACCAGCAGGTCGCGAAGGAACCAATCGGTGCGAAAGTTCACGAACTCTTCGTGCTCCTCCAGCGTGGCCGACATCTCGACTTCTACGTACTCGCCATGCTCCTCGTACAGGTCGTCGGGCGACAGGAGGTTGGACGCGGACAGGAGGTCCTCGTCGTCGTCGCCGCGCTGCAGGGCGTGCTCGCCGCGCAGATCCGAGGCAAACTCGCGGATGTCGTTCTCGCCGTCAAAGCGCACCTGGATGACCGTGAACTCGCCATAGTCGGGGTTGCGACCGAGCCGGGTGCCGACGACGGTGCCGTGGGCATAATCGAGGGCAGGGAAGATCAGGTCCTCGCCCGCGGGGTAGGTGTTCTGGGGCTGGTAGACCACGCCCTTGCTCAACTCGGCCCGTATGGTCTCTTCCTCTTGCTTGACGTGCCGCTCGATGAGACGCCGGGCCAGGAGGGCCTCCCCCATGGGGCGGCCGGCGTCCAGGATGAGGTCCAGGACAAACTGCACGTCTTTGCCACTGAGGGTGAATTGTTGTTGCCAGTAGGTTCCCGTCTGTGTTCTCCGCTGAATCACGGGGCGCTCCTCTTCAATGTTCTGGTGCCCTCCAGGTCAGATTAAAATCCAACCTGCATTATAACAGCTTTCGGAATGGTTAGCAACTGCTTGCGGGGGGAATGCACCACCCCACCCCTCGACCCCATCCCCCCACTTCGCTGCGCTCTCCCTCGGACACTGTCCTTTCCCTCGGACGCTGTCCCTCGGGACCAGGGCGGGACAAGTGCGGGGCCATGGAAAACGGCGGGGGAGAGACTCCCCTCCCCTCGCAGGGGAGGACCCAACGCCTGTGCCTGCGGCCCAAGCGCAGGCGGGTCGGGGGAGAGGTCGGGCTGAGGCAGGCCGAGGCCCGGGTGACGCCGCAGACGGCGCACCCGGGCCCCGTGATCCCTGGCTGGATAGGGCGTCCTGGCTATTCCCCCCTTTCTGCGCCCATCAACTGGCTCACCAGCCAGAACAGGACGACCATCGCTGCCGCAACAACGGCCAGGGTGAGGCCGACGGCAACGCAAGCGATGGTGCCAACACCCAGGAGAATCCAGCACATGACCCGCGCATCATAAGCCATCCGGCCAGGCTGCCCGGCGAGCCACGTGCGCGGCGCGGAGTAGACGATGGCGGCCAGGATATAGATCCCGGCGGCCAGCAGGCACAGGCAACCCCGCGAGTCCAGGCCCCAGCGTGCCGCGTTCAGTTCAGGCCAGACGCCCAGCCCGCAGACGATGGCGGCCAATCCGGTCACGGCGCTGGCCCCGAACAGGATGGCATGCACCGCCCTGCTGCTGAGCCGGGGCTGTCTGGGACCAAAGTCCGGCTCGGGCGTGGGCCCCGGGGCGGGCACCGCATAGGGCGCAAAAGCAAACTGATAGACCCGCTCCGCAGGACGGTACCTGGGCGTTGGGGCGTCCATGGGCACAAAGACGACGTACCGGGTCGCCCTCCTGAGCTGCTCCTCAGCCTCTCTGGCCAGGTCGTACATGGTTCCCTCCCTGCCTACCTAGGGCTCTGCCGCCGCACGGCGAGGGGACGTTCCCCGGCAGACGAGCGGCCTCGGGCTATCGGCCTCCTGCCGCGCGACCGCCTTCTGGAACTCGGCCGCCGGAACTCGCCGGGCTAGATCTTCCACGCTGCCCACGCCCATCCGCAGATGCGTTCCGGTGGCATCGCTCACCCTCCGCAATGCGCCGTGCTCCACCAGGATGCGAAGCCAGCGGGGCTCCACATCGGCCAGCACCCGGTCGGGCAGCGCCGCGGCCCGGGACTGGGCACGGAGCAGGCGATTGCCCGCTGCCAGGAAGCGGCCATAGTCACCGGCCTGGAAGTGGCCCCGGACGTCTACGGGATCCCTCCGGGCTGTCGCGCTCCGGCCGGCAACGGCCCGCCGCTTCCGCGGCACTCGGCCGATAGTCAGGCGGCCCCGGGCCTCCAGGATCTGGACCAGCCGGGGGAGCCTGGCCGTCCACCGCAGCTCGAAGTTGCGAGCTCGCCCCTCCAGGTCCACGGCAGTGAACGCCACGTGGCCGATGCCCCAGCTCTCGATGACCGGTTCCACCCGTACATCCCTGACGAAACGCAGATGGATCCTTTCCCGGCGGCGCAGGAGGATGCCCTGGCGGCGGATCAGGAAACCATCAGGCGTAATGGTCCACGCGCAGGCGGCCCATTGCAGGCTGTGCGCCAAGCTCCAGGCAATGGGGGTGCAGATCAGGGCAGCGACCAGGAGCAAGTCCTCGACAGCCAGGTGCGAAGCGGACAGCCCGAGGCCAAAGGCCACCGCCAGGGCCAGGGTCCAGTGGACCGCCAGGGTACACCACCAGGTACGAAACACCTCGCACAAATGTCGATCCGTCACGTTGCCCTCCTGTTCTGCCTGCCCACCCGCGCCCCTATTCGAGCCACTCGGCAGGCAGGATAGTCTCCAAGCGATCGGGCGATCGCTCCGGGAACTTTTGGTACAGGACGAACTTGTAGGACGGCGGCACGGCAGGCTGCGGCTCGGAGGCGGCGGTCAGTTGCCGGTGGAATTCGCGAAAGTTGCCAATGTGCTTGAATTCGAGCTGGCCGCCCGGCGTCTGCGTGCGCACTGTGCCTACGTTCAGGATTCGGCCCACGACGGGCGTCTCGCAGCCCGAGATCCGGCCGAACAGGCTGATCGTCTCCCAGTCCCTCCACAAGAGGCCCCGCTGGATTCTCAGCCGATGGTCCGCCGTGATCCAGAAGCGCGTCCAGTGCCAGTCCAGGTAGACCTGGGCCGCCCACCCGGCCGCAGCGACCCAGATGCACACGGCGGCCGGCGGGCAAACCCCGAGGGCGACGATGCCAAGCACCGCCCCCAAGACCACGGCTGTCGCGTGCTTCAGGTAGCAGATGGCGTGATGTCGGTAAACGGGTCCGTTTGGTTCTTCCAACCGCTCTTTCATGATCCCCTCTCCTCCTTATCGCAGGCGGGCAATCCTCAGGATGCCTGCACCAGCCGCCGAACCACTTCCGAATCGCGGTTGAGCCAGATCTCCGGGCGCGAGCCTCGCCGCGGCCTGAGCACCAGCCCCTGGTTCAGATAGTCGCGCTCGATGAGGTGCGCCAGCTTGTGGCCGGGCAGACCCAGTTCCTGAGTGGCAAAGCTAAAGGTCACGTACTTATTGTTGCGCTCCAGGTCGTCCAGGTCGCGCAGTGTCTGGACCCAGCCACCGAGGGGCAGGTACTCGTCGGCTGCCCTCAGCAATTTCTTGCTCGCGCGCCGGGACTCGGCTGCCACGACAACACGAATGCCCTGGTGCTTCAGATTGCGGACCAGGCCGCAAAAGAAGGCGTCGCCGGTGACGAGGACCACGGCCTCCAGGTCGCGGCGTCGGGAACAGATCCGCGCCGCGCTCCGGGCCATGTAGCCATCGGCCGTGTTCTTCAAGACGCCCGGGCGGTAGCCGCTCGGGGCCTTGTGCATCTTGAAGCCGTGGCGCTTGAGCGTGCGGGCCAGGTTGGCCAGCCGGCAGTCCCGCCAATCGGCGTAGGCGTGCTTTTCCTCCACCTGGTAGCGGTCGCCGAGGAGCTCCATCAGCTCCTCCAGGTCCACGTCTGTCTGGTTCTCTGCGTCGATGAGGATTGCGGCCTTTTCTCTCGCCATCTCGCCCTCCTCCCTGCTGTTGGGCATGTGCCCGGCCTTGCCGGTGGCCAAAGCTGCCTGATGCTTCTCATTTTAAGGCAAAATGGGAGCGCAAACCTTTCTCCTCCTGTCGGCAAACTTGAGTCGGGTTGGCACAAGGTTGGCCCCAACCTCACATGGGGCTCACAAAAAACGGCGAGGGGGAAGCACGTGCTTCCCCCTCGCCGGCGAACCGTTCTCAGATTGGATCTCAGGAATCAGGCCCCCATTTCAGCAGGCGCAGCCCTTCCAGGCGCAGCAGCTCGGGAATGATCGCCCGGTAGACCCGGCAGTAAGGCGAGGGTCCGGCATCCAGCCGCGAGAGCAGGGGGCAGCCGCCGGCGCACCAATAGCGCCATTCACACTGGCCGCAGCCCGGTCGCTCGTCCACGGCCATGGCCCGCCAGGCTCCCGCCGCCATGCGGATGGCTGACAATGGATCGTCCCTGCCGATCCGGCCCACGATGCGCCCGCCGTCCAGCTCCATGTGGCAGCTGGCCAGGCGGCCCTCCGGGTCGATGGCCACGTAGCTCTTGCCGGCCCCGCAGGCGTGGAGGTGGCCCGCGGCCAGCGAGCAGCGATCCAGCAGGCCGGCCACCAGGCTCTCGCGGGGCAGCCGCTCTTCGACGGCCGCCAGCGCTGCCCGCACGCCGGCGATGAGGTCTTTCTCGCCGGGCTGCAGCGACGACGACCCAGATCTGCCGCTTGGCCGGTAAAAGTTTAGGTTGAAGGGCAGACCGCGATCCATGACAAGCTCTACCACCTCGCGCAGGGCATGCGCGTTGTGAGCGGTGACTGTGACCGACACGTGGGGCCGCATTCCCAGCGAGAGCGCCAGGTCCAGGGAGCGCAGTGCGCGCTCAAAGCTGCCCGCGCCCCGCTGCCCGTCGTGCACCGGGCCGACGCCATCCAGCGACACCGACAGGCCGATGCCGGCCCCCCGCAGCGCCTCCAGGGTCGCCACGGGCAGGTTCACGCCGTTGGTCAGCAGCACCTCGCGGAGGGCGAGCCCGTGACGCTCTGCCCGGGTCAGGGCCTCGCCGTGGGCCGCCAACACCGCCGGCAGGTTTAGGCTGGGCTCACCCCCGGCGTACTTGAGCTTCAGGGCTCGCAGCCCGTGCCTCGCCGCCGACCGGCATAGCGCCTCGACCGTGGCCCGGGCCGTGGCCTCGTCCATTTCCTCCTCGCCGCGGCCTGCGTAGCAGTAGGTGCAATGCAGGTTGCAGCGGCGGGTGACGTGCAGCCACGCCGTGAGCGTCTGCGGCGGCGCCACGGCGGCGGCCGCGGTTTCTCCAGCCCGCGAGATGAGGCCCACCCCAGCCATCTCTCCGGCCAGGCGGACTGCCTCTACTCTGCCCGGCATCGGCAGGCCATGGGACGCCCGCGGCACAGGACGCGGGTAGGCAAAGGCGTCGAGGAGGCGGCTCGCCGACCCATTGAGCACAACCACCCCGGCTCCCACCACCGGGGCAAAGGCTACCTCGTGGCCACCAGACAGGGGCGCCCGGTACAGCCCCGGCGTCTGCTGCCAGAGGCCGCTGGGCGCCGAATTGTGCCGGTCGGGGACCGACGCCGCCTCCGGGCAGGCGCAGTCGCTCTCGGGCACATCGGCCGGCGACGCCCGCCACAACTGCGCAGAAAAACGGTCCGGCTCGGGGCAGGCACAGTCGCCTTCGGGAGCGTCCCCGGGCTTTGCAGTCATCAAAACCGGCTTCTCGTCCGCCATGATTTATCCTCCCGGCACCTCGAGCCGGCGTGCCATGTCCAGCCAGCTGTCCGCGCCTTGACCTGTACAGGTGAATCCAAAGGTTTCAAATAACCGTCTTGCCGTCCAGTTGTCCTGGTGGGTCGTGAGTACAACATGGCCGATCCTGTGGGCCAGCGCCCAGTCCAGGGCCCGGCCCACCATCTCCTGGCCCAGGCCCTGGCCGCGGTAGGCGGGCAGCAGCCCGATGCCCAGCTCAAAATTGTCGGAAGGCTTCGGGTAGTCACGGGGAAAGAGCCGGCACCAGCCCCCCACGCGGCCGCCGTCTCTTGCCACGAGCAGCAGGTGGTGGGGGAGGTCCGGCACCTCCAGGGCATGCTGCCAGGCGAGCGACGGCTCAAAGTGGGTCGTCTGCATCCAGCCACCCTCGCCGCACACCTCGTCGATGGCCTGGACCAGCGACTCCCGGTCGACGCCAGAGAAAAGCGATACGACGACGGCCACTATTGGCCCCCTTTGAGCTCGGCCAACGGGCCAAAGTTCTCTTCCAGGAAGTAGCGCATACGCGGCCGGGCCGGCCCCTGGACCGTGGCTGGGCGGCTCTCTAGATCATACTTGAGAGCCGTAGCTCTGACACCATGGTATATAACATGGAACTCCGCAACGTTGGCACCGTGGAACTGCCTGTATATCGTGTCCTTGGCCCGGCGTAGTTCCCGATAGTCGTCGGCAAAAAGCTCGGCGTAGGCCAGGCTCAACGTGAAGTGCTCGCTGACCCTGGATAGCAGGCCTTCGTCGCGAACTGGCCTGGTCCCTGGCGGCGCGGCCTTATTGTAGTCTCGCATGGCCATCTCGCCACGGAGGGTGTGTATCTTGCTGAGTTGTACCCACAAGGGGGTAATGGGGTCTTCAACGTGTGGCAATCCTTTCCCCTCAAAGATGCAGTAGCCCTGGGGAATAACAGCTTCGGCGCTGCGGAGCGATTCTTCGACCCTCTCATCTTCACAACCGGCGCGGTAGTACAAGCTGGCCAGGTTCACGAAGGCATCCACCTGGCGGGAGTTGAACGTCGAGCCGGCTGCTTCGGCAGCCTCCTCTAGAGCCGTCTTCGCCCTGGAAATCAGCCCCTCCCGAATCAAATCATGTCCTGCTTCGGTCGGAGATATCAGTAATGCCCAATTGCGATAGGCACAACCCAACTCGATAAGCGCATCAACCAGTCGCAGTGGTTCTGATACTTGGCGGCGGAAGATGTCCACTGCCTGCTGCGCGTGCTTGCTCGCCTCTGAAAGATCCGCAATGCGCTGCTCGACGGAATACAAGTTTTCCAGCTCGGCCCTGCGGCGATGTGCCTCCGCCAGAGCCGTCAGGGCCAGGCCGATACCGCGCGGCATCTCCAGGTCGCGAAAGATGGCCAGAGCTTGCTCGCAATGAACGCGGCCACGGTGCGGCTGGTCGTTCTTGACTTCCACCAATCCCAAGGTATTGAGGCTGAGGGCGATGGGATAGCGATAGGAAAGCTTCACTCGCATGTCCAGGCCATCTTGGGTATAGCGCAGGGCGCGTAAGAACTTGCCGGCCTCGGCTTGGGCAAAGCCCAGGTTATTCAGCACCTCAGCGTGGTCAGCCTCACGCTTTAGCTCGCGCCAGAGAGGCAAAGCGCTTCGATAATTCTCGGCTGCGGCCTGGTACCTACCCTGTGCGCGCAGCAAGTATCCCAGCGCGAAGTAGGCTTGGGCAAGCAGCACTTTGCGTTGCCGGTCTTCAAACTCGGAATCGGTCACAAGATGTTGTAAGACATAAAGGGCCTTTCTCAGACTCTTTTCGGCCGGAGGGTGTTCCTTCCCCAAGAATGCGTCAGCCCAGCCCTCGATGATGTCCAACTCCGCCCAAGCAAGGCTTGCATCTGCGTCTGTGCCGAGGAAGTCGGGATCCACTTCGCGCATATGATGGATCAGTGCCTTTGCTTCATCCAACTCATGGGCGTACACGGCTCGCCAGCCCCATCGGAGCGCCGAGTCGCGCTCTATTACGTCCCGCCGCAGCCCCCCGAGCTCCGATTGCCCCTTGAAATTGTCCTGCACAAAAGCAAAGATCTGGTCTCGGAGCTGCATGTCCAGGCTATCGTTGCGCGAGGTCACGGCTGCCTGCGCATATTCCGCATATTGATGAAAGCCGCTCAGAGGATTCAGCCGCAAGCGGTAGAATACTTCCTCAACACGAAGGTCATCTAGAAGCCCGAGGGCCGCAGCGAGCTCCTGAGCATCAGTCGATCTCCCACTCGAAGTAGTACTCGAGTGTTGCTTAACCAATAACTCGCGAACCCTTGTCTCCTGGGCCAGGATCTTTTCGCTGTAGTACTCGATAATCGCCTGATAAACACCTCTCGCTCGCTTGGGCATGGTCTCCAGAACATGTTCCTGCATCAAGGCATACATTTCATCATGCAAGAACACCCGGCTATCTGGCTGGCGGACCTTAATAAACGATAGGCCACTCCGGGGATTGGCAAGCATCTTCAGGACATCTGCCGCTTTGTCAGATGTCATTCCAGACACCCTGCTCAACAACTCGGCGTCCATGCCCATGGGCGCCCAGGCCAGGTTGATAATAGTTTCGTCAGCTCCCCGCCCCGTCTCGCGTAACAGGCGGACTACCTCACCCTTCACCCGTTCCCGCCTGACATCAACCTCCTCTTTTGACAACGCGTCTGCTTCATCCGCCGTGATCTTGACCTCCGGAAGCAACCGTGCGGTAGCCAAATAGTAATCGATGATCAGTGCCAGGGTAATGGGCCGGCCCCCGGTCAGGGTATAGATCACACGGCGACTATCGTCCGAGATGGAGTCCAACCGTTGGACGGCGAGGGCATTCCTGTCCTTCTTGGCGGTTTCGCGGACTGCTTCCAGGTACTGAAGGGTTTCTTCAAAGTCGAAATCGCGCATTACGGGCGCTCGAAATCCTGCGCCGGCAGCCTTCTGAAGGTCAGCCATGAACGTTTCATACGGCCGCTTTCGCGGCCTGCCACAGATTAGGATAACCGAGTTCCGCATTTTGGGAAGCCATCGAGTAAGCAGCCAGGGGCGGACGCCCATGGCTTCCTGACCCAATCCTAGCCTTTTCTGAACGTGATCGGTCTCGTAGCTCAGTTTCTCAGCCGTGTCAAGGACAAGCACCAACCGCTTCTCCTCGCCCAACGCCTCGCAGCCTTCCAGAAAAGACGTCTTCATCTCGGCAGATGCACTCAGAAGATCATTGAGTGCACTGTATGTGTGCGCCTTGGCCTCCTGTAGCCGCCGTCGCTGCTCATAGTAAGCGTCAAAATATCCACTCCCTGGTCGCAGCGCGTCAACCAAAGCCGCCATGAACCCATCTATGCTTCGTGCCTGGTGATGATAAAAGTCCACTTCATGACGCGCCGCCAGCAAGTCCGGCCTTGCCCATTCCCCGCCCTTTCGACAACGGCGTAACACCTCCCGAGCCAGGAAGGTCTTGCCCATTCCGCCGTCCGCCTCCAGGTAAAGGACATAGGTTTTGCCGGATGTGTCACGGATGGCCTGCTCGACTTCGTCCAAAATGTCCGTCCGGTTCACCAGCCGGGTCACCCGGGCACCGGCGTAGGCTGTGACGATGTCCTTATCGACCATTTTCCTCTCCTTCCTTCCGGCTACCCGGCAGCACAGGTGAGGGCAGAGGCCAACCGGCTTCTCTCAAGCAACTCGAGTGGTATGCCTTCTCCTCTTGCCATTGCCTGGTCTGGGGTTGGTAAATTGAAAACTCGTCATACACTTCGTAGGCAACTTGATGCAGTTTGGCCCACAGCTCAGGAGCGAAGGTATGGAGCCACCCGACCATCACTTGTCGCAAGGGCTCATCGATGACATAGGCACGATGCTCAGGCATATACCTGGCGAGCGTGCTATCAACAAGGACTCTTGCCAGATCCCGGCATGCTTCATGGTTCCATTCGCGCTTGGCGAACTCGGCCGAATACGCCTTCAGCAAAGGAGCCATTCTATCCTCGTTGAAGGACCGCAACACCGACAGCGCCTCAAACTGGTGTCGCAGCTTGCCATTGATCCCCTCCAACAAGATGTCTATGCAGCGTCCCAAAGGTTCAAGGCCGGCCTGTCGGCTGGCGACGAGCAAGTAGCTGACCCATGGAAATCCCCCACCCATCTTCAAGACCTCATCCAGATCCACAATAGCGTCAGGCACCTGCTTCCGGATGAGAGCCTCCAGGTCATCGCGTTCTTCGAAGGGATTCAGGACCAAGTCCTCTGAGCTTTGATCAATCTGAGGGACTCCCCAAAAGTGTCCTTCGCCCCGCTCGGTCAAGATCACAAGCACTCGAATGTCGGTGACCAAGCGACCAAGGACCCGGTTGCCAAATTCCTTCAGCATCTCATTGGTTGCCCCGTCAACGTCGAGCAGTAGCAGCAGCGGGCGCGGTTGCCGGACAAGAGCTCGGCGCAGTTCTTGGACGTGATGCTCCCGCTTCAACTCCTGATAGCAGGGGTGGATCCCGTTCTCGGGCGCTAATCGCTCCAACTCCTTCAGCAGCCACGTCTTGCCGCCACCCCGGGACCCGCGACAAACAAGGACCCGCCGCCTCTCCAACTTGCCATTGGCGATGCGACGGGCCTTGCCGAGCACTTCTTTCAGTTCCTGCTCTCGGTCTACAAAATACTCGTGTCGATATTCCAGTTTGACAGGATGTTTGACAGGATCTTTCGTGGTGCCGTGCATTCCTCTCCCCTCCCGGCGCCGGGAGGCAGGGACACCCGTGGCCTGGAAGACCAGTTGTCTTGGGCTGCCTCGCCCGGCCTGCGTGTGCTGAGTTCAACGGCGTGCAGAACCCGGTCGCCGCGGCGCCGCCCTCCTCGGGCCGCACCCCGGCGGCCATCAGGGGGAGAAGCGCCTCGGCTGCCTGCGATACCAACGGATCGCAGCCTGCACGTCCTGGGGCTCCAGCCGACTTTCTTGGCTGCCGGCCCGGACGTGCTCTTCGATCACCCGGTTCACCAGGACGAGAAGCTCGCGTGGAGTGGGAGAAGGAGGGATCGCCCGCAACAGTTCTTCTTCGACTTCCACGAGGCCTGGAGTGCTCAGGGAAGGGGCGTTCAACCTGCCAATCCTCCCCCCGCTGGCTGCGAGCAGCCGCCGGTGGAGAACCTCCGCACAAGAACTTGAATCCCACCGAATAATAGCAGATTTTACGTCTTTTGTCAATTCCCGGGAGAGGGGTTTTCGCAGCTCCTGGGGAAGAAAGAGCTTCAAATAGACGCTTCTGGCAGCCCATGCTTCAGACTGGCGCAGGAGCGGCGTGAGGACTGCCATCGCCCTCTGCGCGTCGTGCCGGGTTTCGACCCAGGCATCGATGCCGTCAAGCAAAAGGTAGACGCTGGTAAAACCTAGCACTCCTCCCAATACCTTCAGCAGAGACTCGAAGCGCTCGCCGGCGGGCGGCACATCCCGCGATTCAGGGAGCTCGTCCAGGGCGTCGCATACTGCCTCTATGGCGTCGGGCTCCGGGGGATCCGTCAGCCGGGCGGCGGAGGCGTCGTGGCCTTCGACGAGGGGCGTCAATTCACCCGCCCGCCGCAACTGGGTCAGGAACCGGGCCACCAGGCCGGGGTCGTTCTGATCCAGCACCCGGCGCACCGATTGGCGGCCCTCCGGCCCAATGTCCAGGAGGCGCTCGGGCCGGTAGACGACCATGAGCAACAACTCGCGAGCCGCGTTACTCAGGATGGGCTCCAGGTGCTCCTCCAGGGTCGTTGCGTCGGGCTCGGGCGCGATGTAGGGGATGGCAAACACCTGGCGGCCATCCTCGCCCACGCGGCATGCCCAGGACAGGCGAACACGAAACGCGCTTTTGCCCCCTCCCGCGGGGGCATAAACGATGGTGGGTTGGTCTTGCCACAGGAGGTCAAAGACGTCGTGGCGTACGAGGTAGCGGCTCAGTTCCGGGTCGCTCCCGGCCTCGAGGGCTTCGAAGGGATTGCTATCCCCCAGGTTTGCCCAGCGTAGCCAATCTAGGACTCCCAACTGGAGCCTTTCGGGATCTGGTCTTCTGACGCCGGAGGAATGACCCCCAGAACCTGACGACGGAGCGCACCAAATCGCGGACAAGCTCGTCCGTGCATCGCCCGCGGGGAGGCTTTGGTACGAGTTGGTAGTTATCACTCTTCTCCTTCCGTGCCGGTGGCCTGCCCGTGATCAGGCATGCGTGGTGGCTGCCGCCAGTGCCAGCCCGAACAGGAGAAAGCAGGATGCTCGTCTGAACCTTTTGCCGCATCCGAGGGCCGCTCCGCCTGTCCTGCAATCAGTAGGGGCACCCCAGCCCCACCCCGGCAAGATATACAGTTTATCTCAATTATACGCTGAAACTCGCGCCAAACTCTCTCTATTCTGGCACGAGTCTGGCAGGGAACTGGCACCAAGCTGGCGCCAAGCTCACAGACACCTCACCGGACGTCGCGGAGGCAATAGCCAAACCCCCGATGGGTGACGACGTAGACAGGGGCACCGGGGTCCGGTTCGATGGCCTGGCGCAGCCTCAGTATGGCAGACTCGAGCAGGTGATCCGACTTGTCGTCGTATTCCTTCTCGACGGGGTTGATGGAGGGCTCTACCGCGGGCAGGTAAGCTTCGTAGTACAACTCCTCGCGGCTGCATCGTTTGCCCTTCTTGGCGTACAGATATTCAAAGAGCGCCAGGGGCACGTCCGTCAGATCGTCGACCTTCCGCCAGCCCACCGTCACCGCGCCCTCACTGGGGTTGAACCGCAACGCGGGCGGCGGATCCCGGCGGGCCGATCGCCATTCCTTCGTGGCCACCCGCTGCCTCCGGCGCAGGTATCGAAGCGCCAGGGGCCGGATGCTCTGCAGCCAGCCCCGGGGAGATCGACCACCGGTCCGCGCCAGCCAGTCGGCGAGCTGAGGGTCTTCGCAAACCTGATCCAATCCCTGGATGTCCTCACCTGTGGCCAGCCGTAACCGGGCCAGGACAATCTGGCACAGCTCCTCAGGCTCCCAGCGGAGGGGGGCCAGCTCGATACGTCGGCGATCGATGGCCGCCGCATCGCCTACGGACTCGAACAAGCGCTCGGGCACGATGACCTTCCAGACGAACCCTGAGCTTTCGAACAGGGTCAGCGCCGACAGGAAGGCAGTCATCTCGCGACTCAGGTACGTCGAATCACCCAGGTCGTCGGGTCCGACGAGAACATAGATGGTTTGCGGACCGGCAAAGCGCAGGGCCTTGATGACCTCGGCGACCACTTCCCTGGGCTCGGCGCGGTCCAGCCACTCGTCAGGCCTGGCGTCGGGAATCAGCCGGCGCAGCAGGGTAGCGCCGGCCGAGGTCGCGCCCCGGAGGTGAGCCTGCACGTGCCGCTCCGCTTCGTCCCCCAGGTAGCGACCGACAAACCACCGGAGGGTTGCCTGGGCGTCGTCAGGTGCCGCCACGAACTTTTCCGGCCAATGGGCCAGATAGGCGAGGAGTGCGTCGGCACAGCCTGCCAATGCATGGGCCAATTGCGCGAGCGCTGCGTCCTTGCCCGTGAGCTCTGGAGCCAGGGGCCGGGGCCGCCAGCAGATGGTGAGGCGGTCGGGTTCGGTCCCGCCATCTGGCGGAGCTTCGAGCTCCCGACGGAGCGCCCGATACAGAGATGTCTTGCCCGATCCTTCGGGTCCCACCACCAGGTACGAACGGCCGCCGGCAATCCACTCGAAGTCGTAGGGCAACACCAGGCACTGATCCAGCCACTCTTCCTTCTCGGCATAGAGGCTGTCAAAGGCGGCGAGCCCGATTCCCCTGTCTCGTCCGGCGTTCCCGCTCATCCCTCGCCCGTCCCTATTTCCAGGTCGCAGTCTGCAGCTGGCCCGGTTCTCTTCGAGGTTCGACCTTTGCAGGACTGTAGTATACTCGATCTGGCAGCGAAACGCAACTTGAGGCGTGAGCGTCTTGGCCGGCCGCGGCGCGGAGCCCACCGCCCATCACTTCGGGTCGCCCCGCTGCCCACCCTACGTCCCATCGCCCGTCCGCCTGCCCGGAGAATCACCGGGCCGGAAGACCTCGAAGCAGTGCACCGTTCCCAACTCATCCCCGGCCACCACCAGCCCGCCTGGAACGGCCGCCACCGCCCAGACCGGAGCCTCGATGCTGACCGCCACCTGCTGCTCGTGGCGGCTCATCCGGCTTGCTCCCCTCTGCCCCGGCACCCACAGGCGCAGCGTGCCATCGGCCCCGCCGGAGAACAGCTCGCCGGTTTGATGGCCTGCACACAGGGCATACACGGCTCCGGCGTGACCCGTCAGCATTCCGGCAGCTTGTACGCGCTCCGGCAGGCCGGCAATGTTCCACAAGCGGATGACGCCCCCCTCGTCCCCCGAGGCGGCCCACTGGCCGTCAACGCTGACCGCCACGGCGCGGACGCGCCTGTCGTGCTGCCCGATGGTGATCGCCTGGCCTTCGCCGTCGGCCACAAGCTCCCAGGCGAGGACCCCTCCGTCGTCTGCCCCGGCGATGGCAAACCTGCCGCCGGGAACGAGGGCCAGGCCAGTGATTCCAGGCCGGATACGGTCCACGACACGCCCTGCCAGGCCGGCCTTTCCCTGCCCAGGCAGGCACCACACGCGGAGCAGGCCGTCGTTTCCCGCGGAAACAATGCGGCGGTCCTCTTCCACCGCGAGCGCAGTGATCGCATTCCCGTGGGCCTTGCCACGAGCGACACGAACCGGGTGGTTCCTGGCGGAGAGGTCCCACAGCTCGAGGGTCCCGCCTTCGGTCCCGACGGCCAGGCAGCGGCCATCGGGCGTTGCAGCAAGCGCCGACACAGGTCCGGACACAGTCAGCGCTTCGCCCTCGTTGCCCATGCCTTCGGGCAGGTGCCACAGCTTGACCAGCCCGTCCCCGCCCCCCGAAGCCGCTCCCTCTCCGGCGGTCCCCAGGGCGGTCAAGGCCGACACCCAGCCGCTGTGGCCGACCATATCCGGCGGGCTCACCTCCGACGACATGAGGTTCCAGACCCGCAGCATCCCATCGTTATGCCCGGAGACAGCCCGCAGCCCATCGGCAGCGACGGCAATGCTCAAAATGCCGCCGCCCTGCTCGGCCAGGAGACTGTCCGTGGTGCCCCCCGCGGCGTCCAGGTCCCACACCCGCAGGCTGCCATCCCTGCTCCCCGAGATTGCTCGCCGGCCGTCGGGGGTCACCGCCAGGGCGGTCACCGGCCCGCGGTGCTTCTGGATACGGGCGACCACTTGCAGACCTGTGGCTACGATCTCCCAGATCTCGATGGTCCCATCCTCGATGCCCACGACCAGCCGGGAGCCATCCTGCAGTCCGGCCACGGCGAGCACCGGGCTCCGCTCTCGGTTCGCACTCCATTCCTGCCATCGATCCGGCTCGATCTCGATCCAGATCTTGAACGTGCCATCAAAGGCTCCCGAGGCCACACACCGGCCGTCATCCAGCAGGGCCAGCGCCTGCACCCGCCGCCCATGCTCGCCCAGGGTCCGCGCCTGGCCGCCCTGTTCCGGGCCGCCGGCCAGGGTCCATAGCTTGACCTGTCCGTTCCCGTCACCCGACACGGCACGCCGCCCATCGTCCGTGATGGCCAGGCTCCAAACCCGCGTGCTCAGCTCGCCGAACTGCTCGCCAGCCATCAAATCCGTCCCGGACGCTGACCGATCCCAGACCCGCAAGGCACCCGCGCTATCGCCCGCCACCACCCGGCCGCCCTGGCGGGCGGCCACCATAGCGGTCACCGGCCGGCCGATATCCCCCAGGCTCGGGCCCGGCATCCCGGTTCCCAGGTTCCAGAGCTTGAGCTTCCCATCGTCGGCCCCCGAGACCGCCTGCCACTGGCCGGGCAGAACCGCCACGGCCTGGACCGGCCCCAGGTGGGCGGCAACGGTGCGCTCCAGGGCGGGCAGCATGCGCCCGGCCGCCCAGCGCAGCGCCAGCCACGGCTCGCCCATGCCGTTCAGCCGGGCGGCAGCCCGCGCTGCCAGGTCATGTAGGCGCAGGCACGTCGCCCGATAGTGCAACTGCTGGGCCAACGCCGCCGGCTGTTCTTCCGGGCGCCAGGACTGCAAGGTGTTGCACTCCCTGGACATGACGCGCAGCAGCGATTGCAGGCGCCGGTCAAGCTCCGCGTCCTCGTGGCCCGGGACCGACAGCAGCGACAGCCCAACCAACAGGTCTTCCTGCAGCCTTTCGATCCCACGGCGGGCACACTGCTCTTCCAATCGGGCCAGGTCCTCAAAGGCATCGGCCAGGTTTGCGACACAGCGCCGGCAGAAGTCCGGGCGTTCGTCAGGCAGGGTGAGATGCGCGGCAAATTCGTGGACGAGGGGGTGCATCCAGACGCAATCACCCTCATACTCCCTGGCCAATGAGGCATCGTAAAGGCACTGCAAGGCGCTAGCAAGGGGCGAGGGATGACCCTGTGGCCGCAGGTTGGAGACGCCGGTCAGCAGACCAAGCCGGTCAGCAAGTATCGGGTCCATGCCTGGGACCTGGCCGGCCGCGCGCAACAGGTGTTTGGCCGTCTCATCATCCAATATCTTGTACTGGGCGTCGAAGGCGGTCTTCAGTCCTGCATGAATCACCGGCTGGTCGATGGGCGGGAGAGCCTCACCCTCTTCCATGACCGTTGGCAGGCGGCCCTCATCTCGGAGACGCTCTGCAAAGTCGGCCAGGGTCACTTCTCCTGCAGCGCGCAGAAAAGACCCGCTGATCTCGAGGGCAAGGGGCATCCCACCCAGCAGCTGGCAAATGGTTTTCGCCGCTACATGGTCGCGATGATCCTTGCCAAGACCTTCTGGCCGCTCGGCGCGATGCAGCAGCAACTGCAGTGCCGATTCCTCCTCCAGTGGAGCTACTTCCAAAGCTCGAAACGGACCAAGATCACGTTGCCAGGTGGTGAACAGCATACGACAGGGTAGCCCGGCAAAGACGCCATAACCGTCCATTGGCGTCTTCAGCACAGTAGGGTTGGTGAGATTGTCGAGGATCACCAGGGCGTCGGGGTGCTGCCGCAGATAATCCCAGGTCAGGCGGACAAGCGCACTGCGTGGTTCGTCGTGGCTCTCGTGCAGCAGAGCGCGTCCTACCGCTGCCAGTCCATCCTCAAGGGGTCTGGCACCGTCCAGCCACAGTACGCCTCCCTCGTACACGTCCACGTACCGATAGGCGTACTCCACGGCGATCTGCGTCTTGCCAATGCCCGCCAGGCCGGTCAGGCCAACAGGCGACACCAGAGCCCTCGACCGCACCCGAAAAGCGGGTCCAAGGGTCGCGTCGGCGTCGGCCGAGGACTCCGCAGCATCGGGGTTGAGGGCAGCGTGAAGGTTTGCCAGCATCTCCTCTCGCCCCGCAAAGCCTGGATTGCGAGGGAAGGGCACGTTCCACGGCCGTCCCGGCACAATTTCGGGAGGGCGCCTGAAAAACTGCCAGACCAGTCTGGGATACCGGCGGACACGCGCATCCAACTCGGTCTCGGCCCAAAAGTCGCATCGCAGTCCCTTGGTAGTTGCGTAGGCGGCGACACGCCTTCGTGCCTGTGCGCTGACGCTGCAGCTTGTCACGAACACGAGCCAGGACGGACTCCGGCCATGTTCGTCCGTTCCGCTAGCTGCGCACTTGTCGACCTCCTCTTCAAGGTCCGAGGCACCGATCCTGTCGTAGCGTTTGCACTGAAAGACCCACAGCTCCAGGTCGGCCTGCTTGGGCAGGTAGCCGATGACGTCCCAGCCCTTGTCACTGCCCCCGGCCCCATAGTGCTGCACGTGCAGGTATCCCTCGCGCAGAACGAGGCCCAGACACAGCCGCTCCAAGTCGCCGGGAGACAAGTCGTGAAAGGGAAGGACGTTTGCCGTGCTGGTGCTGGCCGGTCGATTCATGCTTCCTCGCTCCTCCTGAAGACCAGACCCTGCGTCCTGTTTGCTCGTTGCCCGAAAGGGCCACGCATGAGCAGAGATAGCCCAACTCGATGACAAGTTCTGAGGTCAGGCAAAGACCCCGTTTGCCCTGAGAGTGATCACCATTATACACGGTTTCCCGGCGCAAGGCAAGCCCCATATGCCGGGCTTGCCATCCCCGCCCACCCATGGCATAATGCCCCCATGAGCGAGATGCGGCGCATCGTCATGCACATGGACCTGGACGCCTTCTTTGCCGCCGTGGAGGCGCTGGAAGACCCGGCGCTGGCGGGCAAGCCCCTCATCGTCGGCGGGCGGCCGGAGGAGCGGGGGGTGGTAGCGTCGGCCTCGTACGAGGCGCGGGCGCGGGGCGTGCACTCGGCCATGCCCACCTACCGCGCCCTGGCCCTCTGCCCCGACGCGGTAATCCGCCCGACGCGCCACGGGACCTACGGCGGCTATTCCCGGCGGGTGATGGCCATCCTGCGCGAGGCCTCGCCCCTGGTGGAGCAGATGAGCATCGACGAGGCCTGCCTGGAGCTGACGGACCAGGTCGAGGACTGGGAGGCGGGCGTGGAGGTGGCGCGGCAGATCCAGCGCCGGGTGCGCGAGGAGGTGGGCCTGTCGGCGTCGCTGGGGGTGGCGACGAACAAGCTGGTGGCCAAGGTGGCCTCGGACCACGACAAGCCGGGCGGGCTGACGGTGGTGCGCCCGGGGGAAGAGGCGTCCTTCCTGGCGCCGCTGCCCGTGCGCGTGCTGTGGGGTGTGGGCCCGGTGACGGCCCGGAAGCTGGCCGCGCTGGGGGTCGAGACGGTGGGCGACCTGCTGCGCCTGGACCCCGGCGAGCTGCCGGCCCGCTTTGGCTCCCAGGGCGTCCAACTGGCGCGCCAGGCCCAGGGGCTCGACGACCGGCCGGTGGTGATCGAGCACGAGATCAAGTCGGTGAGCCAGGAGACAACCTTTGCCCGGGACATCTCCCAGCCCGAGGCCCTGAAGGCGGCGCTCCTGGAGCTGAGCCAGGGTGTGGCCGAGCGACTGCACCGCAGGGAGCTGGCGGCGGGGACGGTGGCCATCAAGCTGCGCTACGCCGACTTTACCACGGTGACGCGGCAGATGGCCCTGGCGGTGCCCACGGACGACGCGGAGACGATCTATCGCGCGGCCCTGGTGCTGCTGCGCCGCACCTGGCGCCGGGGGCAGCCGGTGCGCCTCCTGGGCGTGGCCGGCCAGCGGCTGTCGGCGCCGGCCGGGCAACTGTCGCTGTTCTGACGGCGCATGGAGAAGGCCAAACCTTGCCTTTTCGGACCAACTAGGGTAGAATAGTCGCACGCGAAACCAAAAGAGGACGACGGAGACGACATGCAGGGTGATTTGCAGCAAGCGTTGGCCGAGCGGTTAGAAGACGGCAAGCTGGCATGCGCGGAAGCCCATGCCCTCGCCGCCGAGTACGGGCTGGAGCCGCTGGCCGTGGGCCAGGCAGCGGATGCGGCCGGGGTCCGCATGTTTCGCTGCCAGTTGGGGCTCTTTGGCTATGGGCCCAAGAGCGAGGGCAAGCACAAGATCGTGCAGCCCATGGAGACCGTGCCCCAGGAGCTGGCGGACCGCCTGCGAGCCGCCGCCGGTGCCGATGGGATCTCTTGCCTGGAGATCTGGCGCATCGCCGCCGAGCTCGGCACGACGCGCCTGGAAGCCTCGGGCGCCGTGGAGGCGCTGGGCCTGCGGGTTTCAACCTGCCAACTGGGCTGCTTTCCCCGCCCCTAGAAAAGGACGATCCCGTGCCATACCAGGATGGGCTGGGCCGCGCAATCAACTACCTGCGCGTTTCGGTGACGGACCGCTGCAACCTGCGCTGCGTCTACTGTATGCCCGAAGAGGGCATCGAGAAGCGGCGCCACGACGAGATGCTCTCGTATGAGGAGTTCGAGGTGGTGGTGCGCGCTGCGGTGGGTTTGGGCATTTCCAAGGTGCGGCTGACGGGCGGCGAGCCCCTGGCCCGCCTGGG
>DAOUHB010000093.1:0-22543 GCA_034428935.1 Anaerolineae bacterium
GAGGCTGACCAGCACAGGCGCCCCAGGGGAGCTGGATGATGACACAACTTCAAACAACGTGGGGTTGGATAGTAGCTTTTTACCTGTTCCTGGGAGGCCTGGGCGCAGGGTCCTTTATCACTGCAGCAGTGATCTACCTGGCCACCGGCGACCGCTACAAATCTACGGTTCGCTTCGGTGCCTGGGTTAGTGCCATCTGTATCGCCGTTGGCACGCTGTTTCTGCTGCTGGACGTGGGGCAACCGTTCCGGGCCCTGGTGCTCTTTCGCAGTTTCGTGAACATGACCTCCTGGATGGCCATCGGTGCCTGGCTTCTGATCCTGGCCATTGTCGTAAACGGTCTGTTTGCCCTGTTTCGCACCGACTGGACCCTGGGTTACATCGGCAAGATCTGGATGCCGCTCCAGGAAAAGGCAGGGACGATTCGCAAGATCCTGGCCATCGTCGGCATTCCTGTGAGCCTGGGGGTGGCCATCTATACCGGCGTGCTCCTGGGCGTCTTGCCCTTCCGGCCCCTGTGGAACACCTGGCTCCTGCCTGCCCTGTTCACAGCGTCGGCGCTGGACACCGGCGTGGGGCTCGTGGCCGCGTACGCAGCCGTGAGAGAGAAGGCAGAGGGGGCCAAGCGGCTGGGCAAAGTGCTGGAGGCGGCCATCATCACCCTCATCGTCGTCGAGGGCGCGGTGCTGGGCGTGTTCCTGAGCACAATGCTCAACGGTAGCCCTGATGCAGCGCGGTCGGCCGAGATGTTGACCACGGGAGCGCTGTGGCCGGCGCTGTGGATCGTGGTCGTGGGACTGGGCCTGGTGGTGCCCCTGTTGGTGTGCATCACCCAACTGACGGGCCTCCTGAAAAAGAAGGCGGCGCTCGTCGTGCCCCTGGTCGGCGCGACCTCCTGTCTCATCGGTGGCTGGACCCTGCGTTTTGTTATCCTGTCGGCCGGCCTGCCGGCGATGCTGACGAGCCCGGCCATGCAACAGATGTTGGAAGGCATCAAGTACTTGCCTTAAGGGACCCTCACTGTGGCGCCCCCGTTAACCGGGGGCGCTGCACCCGGGGTGTAGAGACTGATTAGAAAGAGTTGTGTGCTATGGAAGACGAGTTGACCCGAGCTGAGGTATCCGAGATTCTGGAGAGCCGCGCTGCCAGCTACAGTTTCTTGTCGCGCGCCTACCGCCAGGAGGTGTCGGTGGAGTTCCTGGAAGGGTTGGTCGAAGAGCTGGCAAAGGCGCCGGAAGAGGACGCCGAGAGCAAAGGCCACCGCCTGCTGCGCGACTATGCCCGGCGCATCGCCCAGGCAGACATGGCCAAGGTCGAGACCGATCTGAGCGCCGAGTACGCGAGCCTGTTTCTCAACGCCAGCTCGAAGACGGTCCATCCCTTCGAGTCGGTCTATACCAGCACGGACCGCCTTCTCATGCAAGAGGCGCGGGACCAGGTGCTGGCCGAGTATCGCCAGGAAGGACTGGCGCGCATCGGTGAGTTCAAGGAGCCCGAGGATCACATCGCCATCGAGCTGGAGTACATGGCCTATCTCTGCCAGAAGGCGGCCGAAGGGCTGGCGGCGGGAGATCTGGCCGCGGCCACAGGCTACCTGCAGAAGCAGCAGGCATTCCTGGAAAAGCACCTCCTGGTCTGGATCCCGACCTTTAGCCAGGACCTGGCCAAAGTGGCAACCTCGGACTTTTTTCGAGGGATCGCCCGGCTTACAGAGGAGCACCTCGCCATGGAAAAAGAAACCATCGCCGAGCTGCTCGAGGCAGTGAAGGAGCTGTAACCATGCCTGGCCTATCCCTGGAGCAGATCGAAGGCGTCGTAGATACGCTGCAGAGCCGGCACCTGGCCATCCATCGCGATCGCTGCTCGCGCCAGCGGCACCGCCACTCGACCTGCAACCGCTGCCTGGAAGCGTGCCCGACGGGCGCGCTGACCTGGGATGACGGTCTGGAGGTTGACCCGGAGCTGTGCGTGCAATGTGGCATCTGCAGTGCGGCGTGCCCCACAGGCGCCATCGAGGCCCTCTCGCCCAGTCACGACGAGCTGTGGGTCCAGACGCAAAAGGCGGCCCAGGAGCGCGGTTGGGCCGGGTTTGTCTGCTCGAAGGCAGCGGTGCCGCCCGCCGGGAGGCAGGGGCTGATCGAGGTTAGCTGCCTGGGGCGGATCGACGAGGCGCTCCTCGTGGGCGCCGGCGCCTACGGAGCGCGCTCCCTGTGGCTGGTGGAAGGCGAGTGCGCCGGCTGTCCCCTGGCCAGGGGCCGCCAGCTCCTCGACGGCGTGATCGCCCGGTCCGAGGCGCTGCTACAGGCCTTCGGACGGTCGACCGAGATCATGGTCGGCACCGAACTGCCCGGCGAACTGGCAGCGGCAGGCGAGCAGGCCGGCCGCGGTGGGGTGACGCGGCGGGGCCTGTTCAAGACCCTGGTCCGCGAGACGGCGCGCGTGGGCGAAGCCACCCGCGTTCCGCAGCAGGTGGAAGAGGAGCCCGAGATTCGCGTTTATTCCGATGGGTTGCCCACGGCGCTGCCCGAGAAGCGGCTGCTGCTCGTGGCTGCCCTGGAGCACATGGGCCGCCCGGCCGAAACCCGCTTCCAGGCGGGCGAGGGTGGCTTGTGGGCAGGCCTGAAGTTCAGCAGTGACTGCACGGCCTGCCAGATGTGCGCCTACTTTTGCCCCACGGGTGCCTTGCTCAAGGCCGAACACGAGGGCAGGGTGGGCGTCGTCTACCAGGTGTCGCGCTGCGTCAACTGCCACCTGTGCAGCGACATCTGCTACCAGCACGCGGTCCTCCCCCTGGGCGAAGTCGACCTGGGGCGGATCATGGATGGCGGTGTGGAGCTGTTGTGTGTGCGCCAGGCCAGCAGCCAGCCCTGGCGGGAGCCAAATCTGGAAAGAACGGCAAAGGCGATATTTGAATCGCTGGGCTAGAAACTGAATATTCTCTCCGAGCCTTACAGCCTAAGGCGTAACGCTACGGCTGGCAGGCCGATCCTCGAGCCATCTCGAGGGGTCCTCTGCCACAAAAGGAGGATCACGGGTGATGGGGGAAACGCCATCGCCTCCTGAAATCCCGCTGCAGAGCGGGATGGAATTGGGAAGGAGAACCGTGCCACTGTAGAGCAATCTGTGCTCGCCAACGGTCTCCTTGGCGAGCTTTTTAGTTGGCCAACGGCACGGGCTGATGCGGGTCGGGGAGAGGAAGGGTGGGAAACCATGCAAGAAGGAAACGGTAGAAACGGAAACGGAAACGGGAACGGGAATGGGAACGGACATAGGCAAGACCTGGAGACGCTCCTGAGCAAGTCGGTGGCCATGCACGGCCACCTTTGCCCCGGCCAGGTGCTGGGTGTGCGCATGTCCATGCGCGCCTGCAGTGAGCTTGGCGTGGCGGATCCGGAGCTCGAGCCCAAGCGCCTCATCGTCTATGTCGAGATCGATCGCTGCGCCACGGATGCCATCGCCGCAGTGACGGGCTGCCGGCTGGGGAAACGCACGCTCAAACACGTGGACTATGGCAAGATGGCCGCCACCTTCCTGGATACTGTGTCGGGTCGAGCGGTGCGCGTCGTGGCCCGTGAGGACAGCCGCGCCAACGTGGGACACTATGTGTCGGCAGACCTGCCCAAGTACGAGGCCCAGCAAGAAGCCTACAAGGTCATGCCCGACGACGAGCTTTTTGACGTGCAGGAGGTACAGATGGCCGTTCGCACGGAGGACAGGCCTGGCCCTACGGTCAGCCGGGTCATCTGCCAGTGCTGTGGTGAGGGCATCAACGATGCCCGCGAGGTGCGCATGAACGGCCGGGTTCTGTGCCGGTCGTGCGCCAACGGCGGGTATTATCAGCCCGAGGCATCGTCGTGATCCACGTCGACCACCTGACGGTGGCCTATGGCCCGGTGCGCGCGCTGGAGGACGTCTCGCTGGACGTCAAGGCTGGCGAGTGCATCCTGGTCAGCGGCCCGTCGGGTTGCGGCAAGAGCACCCTGGCCCGTGTCCTCGCGGGCCTGATCCCCCACGCTCTTCCTGCGCGCATGGAGGGCGAGGTGCGGGTGGCTGGCCTGGACACCCGCGAGCACGCCCTGCCGGCCCTGGCCCAGCGGGTGGGCATTGTCTTTCAGAACCCGGGCGCCCAGCTCTTTCACCTCCGCGTCGAGGATGAGGTCGCCTTTGGGCCCCGCAACCTGGGCCTGGACGAGGAGGCCGTGCGTGCCCGGGTCGAGTGGGCCCTGGGTGCCACCGGGCTGGGGGCCCTGCGCGACCGCAAGCCGGCGGAGCTGTCGGGCGGGCAGAAGCAGTGCCTGGCCATTGCCGCCGTGCTGGCCATGCAGCCCCAGGTGCTCATCCTCGACGAGCCGACGGCCTCGCTGGACGTGCCCAGCACGCAGCGGGTGATGAGCACCCTGGCCTCGCTGCGGGACAAGCAGGGCATGACCATCGTCCTCGTGGAGCACCGCCTGGCCGAGGCGGCCCACCTGGCCGACCGCTTGCTGCTCATGGAGGAGGGCCGCGTGGTGGCCGAGGGGGCTCCCCTGGAGCTCCTGGCCGACGAGCAGATCCGCCGGCGGATGGGCCTGCGGCGGCCGGCGCAAGAGGCACCCACTCCCTGGCAGCAGCTCATCCGGCCCAACGGCCACGGGCCGGCGGACGCCACGCCCCTGCTGTCGCTGCAGGGGGTGAGCGCCGGCTACGGGCGCCGGGCGGTCATCCACGACGTGAGCATGGACCTCTATCCCGGCGAGCTGGTGGCCCTGGTGGGCGACAACGGGGCGGGCAAGTCGACCCTGGCCCTGGCGGCGTGTGGCCTCCTCAAGCCCCTGGAGGGGCGGGTGCAGTTCCTGGGGGGCAAGCGGCCGCGGCCCGGCCTGGACGTGGCCCTGCTGTTCCAGGACCCGGGCGAGCAGTTGTTCACCGACAGCGTGGACGAGGAAGTGGCCTACGGCCCGCGCAACTATGGCTGCTACGACGAGGAAAGGCACCGCGAGACGCTGCTGGAGGCGGACCTGGCAGGACTGCGGCAGCGGCGCCCGTTGTCGCTGTCGGTGGGGCAGCAGCAGCGCACCACCCTGGCAGCCTGCCTGGCGCTGCGCCCACGGCTCCTCATCCTCGACGAGCCGACCCTGGGCCAGGACTGGCAGCACCTGTCGCGGCTGATGGACTTCTTGACCCTCCTGAGCTGCACGGGCAGCGCCATCTTGCTCATCTCCCACGACTACAAGCTGGTGCACCACTATGCCCGGCGGGCCATTCTCATGGAAAAAGGCCGGGTCAAGGCCATGGGGCACCTGGCGCAGCACGGCAACCACAGGCGAGTTGCCGGCTGCGAGACGATAATGCAACCCTGAAAGGATTGGAAGGATGAAATTCTCAACGCGTGAGCTGGTAACGATGGCTGTCTTTGGCACGTTGTGGGGGCTGTCGGAAATGACCCTGGGCACGGTGCTCAAGTCGCTGAACATCCCCCTCAGCGGTGTCGTCCTGTCCACCGTCGGGCTGGTCATTGCCCTGGTGGGCCGTGTTCTGGTGCCGCGGCGCGGCTCGACCCTGTTCATCGGCGTCATCGCCACGCTCCTGAAGCTGTTCAGCCTGGGTGGGGTCATCATCGGGCCCATGATCGGCATCATGAGCGAGGCGCTGGTGGCCGAGGTGGCCCTGACGGCCCTGGGCAGGCCACGGCGGGCCGGGTTCCTGGTCGCCGGGGCCGTTGGCGTCCTTTGCCCGCTGGTGCAGCCCTTTGTGACCAACCCGCTGCTCTTTGGCCGCACGCTGTTCACCGTCTGGCTGGACCTGTTGGACGTGGGGGGCAGGCTGTTTGGGCTGGGAAGCGACGCCGCCCTGGTCATCGTCCTGGCCCTGGTGGCGCTGCACGCCGCCGTCGGGCTGGTGGTCGGCTGGTTCGCCTGGGAGGCGGGCCGCACGCTGCAGACCCGCCTGGGCAGGGACACCGTCCTGGCAGAGGCCAGGAGCTAAGCGAATTCTGGAGGCGAGAGATGAAAGTGCAATGGATCTTCTGGCTGTTGTTGGTATCGATGCTGGCTGCCTGTGGCGGTGCCGCCGGGCCGGTCGAAGTGTCCGACTCGTTGACCGTGACCGATGGCACCACGACCAAGACCTATACCGCCGACGACCTGGCCGGGCTGCCGGTGACGGAGGCCAGCTTTCTGGAGGTTGGCTACAAGGGCGTGGCGTTGGGCGATCTGCTGCGCGACGCGGGGTTCGATCCCGCCGCCCTCAAGGCGGTCAAGGCCGTGGCGTCCGACGGCTACAGCGTCAACTACGACCCGGCCCTGTTCCAGCGGGCGGATGTGCTGGTAGCCTATGCCCAGACCGACGGGCCCCTGCCGGCGGACGACGGCATGGTGCGCATGGTGATCCCCGACGCGGAGGGCAAGCTGAACGTGCGCATGTTGACCAAGATCGAGGCGGTGCCATGATCCACGCCCGCCGACTGGAAGGGGCCGCAGCCGCGCCCGTGGGCGAGCGCCTGGGCACCGCCGGCCACCTGGTCATCCTGGCCTGGTCGCTGGCCATGGTCATGCTCGTCCCCGCGGAGCGGATCTACCTGGCGGCCATCGCCTGCCTGGGAGCGGCCGCGCTGGCCTATCCCCTCTCGCTGCGACGTCTGCTGCGCCCCCGATGGCTGCTGCTCCTTGGCCTGCTGGCGCTGCCGCCCATGTTTCTGCTGGGCGAGCCTGAGGGCCCGGCCCTCAGCGTCGGCCTGACGGCCGCCGGCGTCGCGGCGGGCCTGCAGATTGCGGTGCGGTTCGTGGTCGTCATCGTGGCGGTGGACGGTTTCACCGCGGCCGTGGACGTGGCGGCCATCGCCGGCCTGCTGGAGCGGGTGGGGCTCAAGGGGCTGGGCTTTTCCATGGGCGTGGCGCTGAATCTCCTGCCCGCGTTGCAGCGGTCGGCCAGCAACGCCTGGCACAGCCTGTGGATGCGGGGCGGGCTGCGGCGGCAGCGGCTGCGGGCGGCCAAGCTCTTGCTGGTGACGGTGGTGAGCAACGCCCTGCGCCACGGCGAAGAGATCGCCCTGGCGGCCGAGGCCCGCGCCTTTTCGCCCGACTGCGCCCGGCCCTTGCCGGTGCGCTCGGGCCGCCTGGACTGGATGGTCGCGGCCCTGGCCTCGATCTGCTTGCTGGCGTTTTGTGTCGTGCGCCTGTAGTGGTAGAATGGGGAGAACCGTGAAACCATCCCAAGGTGTGCGATGAAAATTCCAATTGTAACGTTTGTCGGCCGGTCGGGCGCGGGCAAGACGACCCTGCTGGTCAAGCTCATCGCCGAGCTGCGGCGGCGCGGCTACCGCGTGGCGACGATAAAGCACCACTCTCACAACGGCTTTGATATCGACCAGCCGGGCAAGGATAGCTGGCGCCACGCCCGGGCGGGCAGCGAGCACGTCATCGTCGCCGCCCCCGACAAGATGGCCACTTACCGCATCCTCGACCACGAGCTCAGCCTGGGCGAGCTGGCGGCGACCATCTCGGGCGTGGATCTCGTCCTCGTAGAGGGCTACAAGCAGGCCGAGCTGCCCACCTTCGAGGTGGTCCGCGCTGCCAACAGCCTCGATCTCGTGGCCCGGCCCGAGTACCGCTTTGCCGTCGCCACGGACACCCCCCTGGATCTGCCCGTGCCCCAGTACGGCCTGGACGACATCCAGGGCATCGCCGACTGCATCGAAGGTCGCTTTCTGCAGCGGGAGCGGGGCGTGCGCCGCGACAACGCGAGGAGCGGCATCTCGTATGCCCAGGCGCTGGAGACGACGCTGGGATACGTCGAGCCCCTGGGGGTCGAGACGGTCGACCTGGCCCAGGCCTGCGGGCGCGTCGTCGCCCGGGACCTGGACGCCCTGGTCGACTCGCCCTCGGTGGATGCCTCGCTGAAGGACGGTTACGCGGTTCTCTCCAGGGACATCGCCGGGGCGCGTGCCGCGTCGCCGGTGCGGCTGCGCCTGGCCGGCGTGGCCGCGGCGGGCCACCACTGCGCGGAGGGCGTGCAGCCGGGCACCGCCGTGCGCGTCCTGACCGGCGCGCCCATTCCCCGCGAAGCGGAGGCGGTCGTTTCGGCCGAGTTTGCCTCCGACGACGGCCAGGTCGTCACCATCGTGAACGACGCCGAGCCCGGTCGCAATATCCTGGCGCGGGGCAGCGACGTGGCCATGGGTGAGACGGTGGTCGCCGCCGGCACCGTGCTGCGTCCGGTGACCGTGGGGCTGCTGGCGGCCGCAGGCCATGCCCGGGTGCCCGTCTATCGCCGCCCCCGGGTGGCCATCCTGGCAACGGGCGACGAGGTGGTCGCGCCCGGCACGCCCCTGGCGCCGGGCAAGCTCTATGCCAGCAACGTGGCGACCCTGGCGGCCTGGTGTTCCAGCGCGGGCCTGGCCGTCACGACGCGCATCCTGCCCGACGCCCGCGATGCCATCCTGGCCGGGCTCCAGGAGAGCCTGGCCGAGCACGACGCCATCCTGACCAGTGGTGGCGCGTGGAACAGCGATCGGGACCTGGTGGTGCGCCTGCTGGACGAGCTGGGCTGGCACAAGCATTATCACCGCGTGCGCATGGGGCCCGGCAAGGCCGTGGCCTTTGGGCTGTGGCAGGGCAAGCCGGTCTTTTGCCTGCCCGGCGGACCGCCCTCCAACCACATGGCCTTTCTGCAACTGGCCCTGCCTGGCCTGGGACGCCTGGAGGGCCGGACCCGGCCCGGGCTGCCCGTCCAGGTGGCGCGCCTGGCCCGGGGGGTGCAGGGACAGTTGGAGTGGACGCAGTTCATCCACGGCCGCCTGGAGCGCAGCGCCGAGGGGTTGATCGTTCACCCCATGCGCCTGAAAAGCCGCCTGCAAGAAATGGCCGGCACCGAGGCCATTGTCAAGGTCCCCGAAGGGGTGGAGCAGATCCCCGAGGGCACCGTGATCGAGGTCCAGCTCCTGGGCCCGCTGGACATGCGCAGCGGCGGCGGTTTCTAGCAGGTTGTCGGAGAGGTGTGTGTACGTTCGTAGTGGGCGATTTATCGCCCAAGAACCGCGCTGAAGCGCGCCGAACAACCGCGCTGAAGCGCGCACTACGAACGACAGGTTGTCGGAGAGGTGTGTGTACGTTCGTAGTGGGCGATTTATCGCCCAAGAACCGCGCTGAAGCGCGCACTACGAACGGGCTCTCCGATAGGCTCCTAGCGCCTGACCGCGAACTCGAGACCGCGAAAATGAACAAGGTGCAGCTCCCCGCGAGCTGCACCTTTTTTGCTGTCCGCCTGTATGGGCGCCGGCCCGGCGCTCAGTCGGGCAGGCCCCCGTAGTACTCTTTTTTCAGCACGGCCACAAATGGCAGGTTACGAAACTTCTCGTCAAAGTCCAGTCCATAGCCCAGGACGAACTCGTCGGGGATGTCGAACCCCACGTAGTCCAGCGTCACTTCCACCGTGCGGCGGCTGGGCTTGTTGAGGAGGGTGCACACACGCAGGCTGGCCGGGCCCCGGGCGCGGAACAGGCGCAGCAGGTAGTCCATGGTCTGCCCCGTGTCCACGATGTCCTCGACGATGAGCACGTCCCGCCCGGCGATGTCGGTCTTCAGGTCGAGGATCAGGCGCACCGCGCCGGTGCTCTCCCGCTGGCCGGAGCCGTAGCTGGAGATGGCCATAAAGTCGATCTCGTGGGGAACCGTGATGTGGCGCATCAGGTCGGTCAAGAAGGTCACGCCGCCCTTGAGGATGCAGATCAGGACCAGGTCCTTGCCCTCATAGTCCGCCGACAGGGTCTCACCCAGCTCGGCGATGCGCCGCCCCAGGCTCTCCGCACTTACCAGGATACGATCGACGACGTCTGCGTGCATGGGTCCCTTCCGTGAGGGTTATTATCTGATCAGCTCGCCGCGGCGCAGTTTCCGCAGGCTCCCCCTTCGGCGCCAGGTCGAGCGGGCCACAGACCGGAGGGGGTCCAGGTCGAATCGTGGCCCGATGGAGACACGGTTGGGAACCGGCTCCGGCAGGGGGTAGGCCCGCCAGAAAAGCTCGGCGGCGCAGGAAAAGATGGCCAGCCCCGGCTGCCGTCGGTGTCCATTGGTCTTCAGGTAGAGGCTGACGATCTCGATGTCTTCCTGGATGGCTTTGCGACAGTCACTTCGGGCGCCACATTCTTCCAGGCGGGCGCGTGCCTGGCGCAAGAATTCTTCGTAAGCGGCTTGTCTATGTTGGGGGGTATCCAGTTGTAGATAAGCGCTCAAAACTACATGCCCATGGCCGTTAAACGACTCGAGCAGTTCCAGGTCTCTCTCCGGGATCAACGGAACCTCCGCGTATGTTCCTGCTAATCAAGGGCCGTTGCAGCAAAGGTACGTGACAGGCAGCGTTGAAAGTATAGCATAGCGGCGGAAGGAGTGTCAAATTGGGAGAGAGGGTTGGCGGTCTGGCCCGGCAAGCCGGGGACCGGGACCGGTGCCCTTGCAGCTCCGGCGCTTCACGGCGCCTGCTGCTGGACGACTGGCAGGTAGGCCCGGTGCCCCATGACGTACAAAAAGTGGGCGCTGAAGGCGCCCAAGTGGCCCTCGGCGTCGCGGCCGCGCAGGTAAAGGACGTGGCGGCCGGGCTCCAGGCCGGCGGTGGACAGGCTGGCCCACACCTCCTCGACGCTGGCATCAAAGGCGCCGTCCAGCGGCAGCAGGGGCTGCGCGGCGGGTGTCGCGCCCTGGACCCAGGGCGGCAGGTCCACGTACAGCTCGCCCCCGGCGATGTTCTGCGTGGGCTCGTTGCCGCCCAGGGTGCTGTAGCGCGTGTCGTCCAGCGTGGCCCGCACCTGGATGGTGGCATCCACGCCGACCACCGCCGGCAGGAGCGCCAGGTCCCGGACGTCGGGGCCGGCCGGCGCCTGGTAGGGCGTGCGGGCGACCTTGGCGGCATAGAGCAGGGCAGGGAGATTGCCGGGCAGGATCGTATCCTCGAAATAGCCGCACTCCTCGAAAAACTTGGTGCCGACCTCGAAGGTAAAGGCGGCCAGGCCCAGGTCGCCATAGGCGAAATCGTCCGTCGTGCCGTCTGTCGGGTAGAGGTCCGAGGCCTGCTGCGGAACGGCGCCGTTCCAATAGGCCATCTTGCGCCCCAACGTCTCTAGCGCCGTGCCGTTGGGTGCCACGGTGTAGTCAAAGCCCCAGGGCCAGAGCACCAGGTCGCCGTGACTGTGCAGGTCGACAAAGACGCCCGTGGCGTCGGCGGGTGCCGGAGCGTCCAGGTCGGGCGGGCGCTGGTCAGGGAACTCGGCGCGCAGGTAGTCCTGCACGGCCGCCGTCTCTGGCTCCGAAGCCGGGCCCGGCCCATGGTAGACCTCGCTGCACGGGTAGGCGCTCGATCCGCCGCAGCAGTCCCAGCGAAAGGCAAAATTGCGGTTCAGGTCCACTCCCCAGAGGGTCGGATTGGTGCAGCCGTCGTCCGAGTCGGTGTTCTTGCGCCATAGGTCGCCTGCTTCGGCCATCTTGCGGCCGTCGGGATTGCCCTGGAGCATCAGGTGGATCTCGTGGTGGTCCAGCAGCCAGGTGACGTCGGCGTCCAGGCCGTAGCTGCCCACCAGGTACTCGGCAAAGCGGGTTGCCAGCTCGGCCGGGGCATATTCCCGGGCATGGATGGAGGCCAGCACAAAGAGCTTGGGCTTCGGGCCGGGCAGTTGGCTGTTGGTCAGGCGCAGCACCCACAGGTCATAGCCCGGGGCGCCGCCGGGCTGCTGCTTTTCCCACGAGTCGCCGACGTCGATCCATGTCGCCAGGTCCGGGTGGGCGGCGGCCAGCGCCGCGGCCGAGGCATAGGTCTCTTCTACGGTGCGGTAGCAGGGAAAGCCGGGAATGCCGGCCACCTGCCCTTCCAACGCGACGCGGGGCGCAAGCAGCTCGGCCGTCCGGGCGGCATCCACCTCCAGGCGAAAGCCGAGGTCAAGGAGGGCCCGGATCTCTCGCGGGCCGCCGGCGGCCAGCAGCCAGCCTTCGTCGTGGTGCACCTCCCACGGCTCCAGGACGGCGGCCAGCGAAGCGACCATTCGCCGGTCGTCATAATAGGCGCGCACCACCCACGGCCCTCCCTCCTCCGTCGACAGATCGCCCGGCAGGTCGGGTGGCTGCCCGCCGGCAGCCGGGGCCCCGGGGGCAAGGGTAGCGAGGAGCAGGACGGCCGCCAGGAGCAGAATCAGAGATGGCCGGACGGTGGTCGCCATCATTCCAGCGCCGGTTCGTGGAAAATGACGGGCAGGTAGTAGTTGTATGGCCCGGCGATACGCACGTCGTGCACGGCCGTGGCCTGGCCCAGGCCCCAGTCCAGTTCGGCCGTGTTGCGGATCACCTGCCCCAGGCCGCCGTCGAGCAGCACGTCAAAGGAGACAATGACCCGGTCGGGCAGGGCCGGCAGCAGGGGGGGGGCCAGGGTTTCGCCGGCGTGGCTCTGCCAGTAGATGGCATTGCCCTGCTGCGAGGCAATGCCATAGGTTGCCGTCAGGTTGCCGGCAAAGGTCATGCCGGCCGGCAGCGTGTCGGTCATCACCACCAGGTCGCGCACGGCCCCATCGCTGCCCACGGCCAGGAACAGGGCGGCCTGCTCCCCGGCCCGAGTCTCGGCCGGGCCTGCCTTGGCCAGGGCGAGGGGCGGCTGCACGTGTCGCAGCTCGACGGCCGTGGCCGGGAGCTGCGCCGCGGCGCCATCCACGGCCAGGCTCTCGGCTACCGAGGTCGCGATCCAGCCGCCCGATCCGACCTGGAAGGTGGTCGTCAACAGGTGGGTGCTGTTGGACGCAATCCCCTGCAAGCTCCAGGCCAGGCTGTCCCCGCCGGGGCCGAATGTGACCGTGCCGGCGGCGGCCTCTGCGGACACCAGTGCCAGCTCGGCGCTCCATCTCGCCGCCAGCGTCGCCGTGATGGTCTCCGAGAAGGTGGCGCCCACGCGGTCCACGACGACGACGGTGTCTCCCGGGCGCACGTCGTGGGGGCCGGCCGGATGGGCTACCGGTTGGCCGTTGATGGAGACGCTCTGTTCCCAGCGGGGTACCGGCTCGGTGGCCATGCACAGGAACGACAGGTCGACGTTCAACGGATCCTGGCTCGGATCGTCGTGCCGGATGCGGAGCGTGCCGCGCAGGGGCTGGATGGGCAGGGTGCTGGTGGCGGTGCACTGGAAGGTGACCTCTACCGTGCGCGACTGGCCCGGGGCCAGGGTGTCGCTCACCGGCGCCGTGCTAACCCAGGGCACGATGAGAGAGCCGGCGGCGGCGTAGCAGTCCAGGTAGCCCCAGCCGTATTTGTAGTTGGGATACGGGCTCGCGGCCGCGCAGGCCGGCCGCCCACAATCCCCGGCGTTCCAGGTGGCCAGCAGGCTGCGGTCGGCCGTCTGTTCCAGGATGGTGAACGTGGCCCCCAGGTCGCCGATCAGGGCCGGCTGGAGGGACCAGAGAAGGGCGGCGCAGCCCGCGGCGTGAGGGCTGGAGGCCGAGGTGCCGGTCATGGTAGTGTAGTAGCCCGCGTTCCTGCCTGCCGTGCGGGCGTAGGTTGGGGCGTTGAGGTTGGGCTTGACCTGGTGCAGGAAGGGATCGCAGCCCGGCGGATTGGCGTGGCAGCTCGGACCACCGGCATAGGGGTTCTTGCCCGACGGGTAATGGGCCGCCGCGGCCAGGGCGGGCATCATGTCGCCCGGGTCGCCGAGGCCGCCGCACAGGCTGCTGTTGCCGGCGGCAAAGACGGGCAGTATGCCGGCCGCTTGCCAGGCCTCCACGTAGGCCAGGTACCAGGGGTCACAGCCGTCGCCACCCCAGGAGTTGTTGACGATGTGGGGCCGCAGGTCGGGGTTGGCGCCGGTGACGCCGTCGGTCTGCGTGGGGGCGATCATCCAGTCGCCGCAGGCCATGAGGGCGTCTTCGGTGCAGGTGTTCGTGTCCTTGTCGTCGCAGCCCTGGCAGGCGATCCACCGGGCGCCGGGCGCCACGCCGATCTGTTCGACCAGGTCCTCGGTCTCGCCCACCGCCAGGCCCACGGCGCCCGTGCCGTGGCCGCTCCAGTCGCAGGGCGCCGATCCATCGCCGCAGGGGATGAGGCCCGGCTGGAGCCAGTTGTAGTCGTGGACGAAGGTGCCGTCGCCCACGTTGCCGCGGTACTGGCGCACCAGGGCCTCGTGCTCGTAGTTGACGCCCGTGTCGACGATGCCCACGACGACGGACCCGCCGCGCACGCCCAGCTCCTGCCACACCCGCGCCGCCTCGGTACCGAACAGCCCGCGGTTGGGATCCAGCTCACCCAGGTTCCAGCCAACGGTATCGGGCGCGGCGGCCTCGACGGCGGCCTCCGCATCGGCCAGCGGATAGGCGCGCACGGCCCGCAGGCGGGCCACGTCGCCCCGGGCGGCCAGCCACGCCACGTCATCCGCGGAGCCGTCCTCGATCAGCACCGCGTTGTTGACGAGAAAGGTGCGCGCTGGCAAGCCGCGGGTCCGGGCATAGCGGACCACGGGCTCTTGCGCCCGCGAGGCGGCCAGGAGCGTCTCGTAGACGTATCTGCCCCGCTCCGTCCAGTCCAGGATGCGGTGGGCAGCGCTGAGGTCGGCCTGGGCGCGCATCTGCACAAAGAAATCGACCCTGCCCACCGCCCGCAGCTCGGCCCCGATGCGGGGATCGATCTGCACCGGGCCCTCCAGGGCGCGGAGGGCCCCTGCCGCGCTGGTGACGGCTGCCGGGCCGTCCAGGGGGATCGCGGACTCGAAGACGTGAAAGTGCAAGGGGCCGCTGCCAACGTTGGTCAGCGTCAGGGTGCGGGTGACGGTGCCGGGCTCCACCGCCGTGGCGCTGAGGGCCAGGGAATCGATGGCGATCTGCGGCTGGGAGCCTGCCGGCTGGAAGCCTGCTCGAGCGGGATGGCCGGGCACCGCCAGCAGGAAACACAGGAGCATGCCCAGCGCCAGGACCACGACGGCCAAAGCCGGACGTTTCTCTTCCATTTCCGCCTCCCCCTCAGGGTGCTTGTGGCGCTCTGCCCGCCGGGCCGGTTGGTGGGAGGACGGCGGCAAGGGCCCGGATCAGGACAGGCTTTCGGAGATGGCTTGCAGGGCAGCGATGAGCGATGTACGCCAGCGATCCTCCTCGTCGAGGGGGATCCAGACGGCCCGGCGCGAGACCCGCCCGCGATCTCCCAGGCGGCGCTGCAGGCGCTCGCGGTCGACTTCTTCCAGGCTGTCGGCGCGGATGACGACCTGGCCCTCCTCGATGACGATGGCCTTTGCCTCGGCCCGCAGGGCGTGGAGCTTGAGCTGAAGGAGGAAGAAGAGGTTCTCGGCCTCGGGTGGGAGGGGGCCAAAGCGGTCTTTCAGCTCGGCCTCCAGGTCGTCGACCTCCTGCTGGGTAGCCAGGCTGGCCGAGCGGCGATAGAGCTGGAGGCGCAGGTTGCTGTCGGGCACATAGTCGGTGGGCATGTAGGCCGCCAGGGGCAGGTTGATCTGCACCGTCGATTCCAGGGGCTGGACGTAGGCTGCGGCCTCTTCGGCCGCCGGGCCGCCCTCGCGACCGTCGCTGCTTGGGCGCTGGGAGCGGGCCCCTTGTACGGCCCGGGCCAGGAGCCGCGTATATAGGTCAAAGCCCACGGCGGCGATGTGGCCGTGCTGCCGCGCGCCCAGCAGGTCGCCGGCGCCCCGGATCTCCAGGTCGCGCATGGCGATGCGCATGCCGGCGCCCAATTCGCTGGCCTCGGCGATGGTCGCCAGGCGCTGGCGCGCCGTCTCGCTCAACGTCGACATGGCCGGGTGCAGGAAATAGGCATAGGCGCGCCGGGCGCCGCGGCCCACCCGCCCGCGGAGCTGGTAGAGCTGGGCGAGGCCAAAGTGGTCGGCGCGGTTGACAATGAGCGTGTTGGCGTTGGGAATGTCCAGGCCGCTCTCGATGATGCTGGTGCATACCAGGACGTCCACCTTGCCCGCGGCAAAGTCGAGCATGACGCGCTCCAGCTCCCGCTCGGCCATCTGGCCGTGGCCCACCGCCACCCGGGCCTCGGGCACCAGCTTGCGCACCCGCTGGGCCATCTGGTAGATGCCCATGACCCGGTTGTGGACAAAATAGACCTGGCCGCCCCGGTCCAGCTCGCGCAGGATGGCCTGGCGGATGAGCGTTTCGTCGTACTCGCCCACGTGGGTGCGCACCGGCAGCCGCTCGTCGGGCGGCGTGTCGATGGTGCTCATGTCGCGCACGCCCGAGAGCGACATGTGCAGCGTGCGGGGGATGGGTGTGGCCGTCAAGGTCAGGACGTCCACCTCCTTGCGCATCTGCTTCAGGCGCTCCTTGTGGCCCACGCCAAAGCGCTGCTCCTCGTCAATGATCAGCAGCCCAAGGTCCTTGAACTGAACGTCGTCGGACAGCAGCCGGTGGGTGCCAATGACAATGTCGACGCCTCCGTCGGCAACCTTCTTGACCACGTCCTCCTGCTTCTTGCGGGTCAGGAACCGGGAGAGGACCTCCACCGAGACGGGAAAGGAGCTGAGGCGCTCGGTAAAGGTCTGGTAATGCTGCTGGGCCAGGACGGTGGTGGGCACCAGGATGGCCACCTGCTTGCCGTCCATGACCGCCTTGAAGGCCGCCCGCAGCGCCACCTCGGTCTTGCCATAGCCCACATCGCCGATGATGAGGCGGTCCATGGGCCGGGCTTGCTCCATGTCGGCCTTGATCTCGTCCAGGGCCTGGGCCTGGGCGTCGGTCTCGATGTAGGGGAACGAGGCCTCCAGCTCGGCCTGCCACAGGGTGTCGGTGCCAAAGGCGTGGCCTTCCACCACCTCGCGGGCGGCGTACAGCGACAGTAGCTCGCCGGCAATCTCTTCCACCGCCCGTTGCGTGCGGGCCTTGACCTGCTCCCATTCGGCCGTGCCCAGGCGGTTGACCTGGGGCTGGTGGTCCGACACGCCCACGTAGCGGCTGAGGCGGTCGGCCTGGTAAACCGGCACGTACAGCTTGTCGCCCGCGGCGTACTCGACCAGGAGGTACTCGCGCTCGGAACCGTCAAAGCCCATCTTGGTGAGGCCGCGGAAGAGGCCAATGCCGTGCTCGACGTGCACCACGTAGGTGCCGGGCTGCACGTCGGCGAAAAAGGTCTCGGGGGCCGTGGGTCGCGAACGGCGGGCGCGGCGCGGCGCGGGCCTGGCCCAGCCAAAGACCTCGGCGTCGGTGAGCAGATCCAGCACCGGCGGCGCCTCTTCTTCCAGGTGCAGCTTCCAGCCCTCGGCCAGGGTGCCCCGCACCAGGGCCAGGCTGCCGGACGGGGGCGGCTCGTCCACGTTCTCCAGGGGCGGCGCGGCCACGCCCCGCTCTTCCAGCAGCTCGCAGATGCGGCTGGCCTGGCGGCTGACGACCACCAACCTGCGGCCGGCGGCGCGCATCTCCTGGAAGCCGTCCAGCACGCGCTTGAGCTGCCCGCCGTAGCGCTCGCCATAGCCAAAGAGCTGGCTCAGGAGCCCCTCTTCCTCGCGCTGCCCGCGCCCACCCAGGGCCAACAGGGGGCGCGCCAGGAGCGATGCCTTCACCTCGTCCCAGGTATGATACGGTGCCGGGAAGTTGGAGGGCAACTCGCCGGCCTTGATCAGGTCGGCCTGGAGCGCCTGCGCCTGGCGGTCCATGTCCACGGTGGTGGCCATGAAAGCGTCCCAATCGTCCACCAGTGTCAGGCCCCCGGCGGGCAAATAGTCCAGGAGGGTGGCCGGGAAGGAGTAGAAGAAGGGCAGGTAGAAGGCAATGCCCCGGAAATAGAGCCCCTGCTCCAGGTGGGCCAGGTCCTCCTGGTATTCCATGCGTGCCGGCGGATGGCACAGGCTGAGGTCCAGCTCGGCGACACGGGGGCTGGTCTGCACCGCCAGGCGCGGCAGGGCTTCGCTGGCGGGGGCCAGCACAAAGCGGTCGATCTGCTCCAGGGTGCGCTGCGTGGTGGGATCAAAGATGCGCAGGCTGTCGATCTCGTCGCCAAAGAGCTCGATGCGCACCGGCTGCACCAGGTTGGGCGGAAAGACGTCCACCAGCCCGCCGCGCCGGCTGAACGTCCCCGGCTCGTCGACGACGGGCTCGGGCCGGTAGCCGTGCGCCACCCAGGTTTCGACGGTGCGCTGGAGGTCGATCTCCTGGCCGCGATGATACTCGCGCAGGCCCTGGCGAAATTCGCGCACGGGCAGGGTCTTGTGCATCAGCGCCCGCGCCGAGGCAACGACCACGGGCGCCTGCTCGTCGCCCGGGCGCAGCAGGGAGGTGAGGGCCAGGATCCGGTCGCTGATCGTCTCTCGAGACCAGGGAACCCGCTCGTAGGGCAGCGCGTCGGGCTCGGGGAAGGCATAGATCCGGTTGGCGCCGGTCCATACCCGCAGTTGCTCCGTCCACTGGCTCACCCGCTCGGCCCTGGTGGTCAGGACGATCAGGGGCAGGTTCGCCTGCTGGTGCAGAGCCGCGGCCAGGTAGGGCCGGGCCGGGGTGATGACACCCAGCCCCTGGGATGGATCGCCCTCCGGGAAGAGATCCCCGAGCCGGCCCTCCTCCAGGGCCCGGGCCAGGCGCTGGTAGGCCGGGGCCTGCCGGACAAAAGGCAAAAGGCCGGAAAGGTTCATGCCGGCCGCTCCTCGCCGGGAGTCCGACCGGCTCCGGCTTCCCTCACGGTGGGGGGCGGGTCAGCCTCGCCCTCCTGGACGAAGGGCCGGTTGTAGCGGTCCATGGCCGCCACGATCCCCTCCGCCAGCCAGGTCTCGATGGCGGTCACCGCCTGGTCGATGACCGGGGCCACGATCTCGGCCTCCTCCTGGGAGAAGGGATGCAGGACATAGTCGGCCGGGTCCATTTTTCCCGGGGGGCGGTCGATGCCCACCCGCAGCCGGGGGAACCCCTGGCTGCCCAGCGCCTCGATGATGGAGCGCATACCGTTGTGCCCGCCCGCGCCGCCTTCGGGCCGCAGGCGCAGGCGCCCCAGGGGCAGGTCCAGCTCGTCGTATACGACCAGGATCTGCTGCGGCGCGACCTTGTGCCAGCGGGCCAGGCGACCCACGGCCTGGCCGCTGCGGTTCATAAAGGTCTGCGGCTTGGCCAGGATCACCCTGCGGCCGGCGATGCGGCCCTGGGCGGTGTGCGCCCGGGTCAGCTTGGCGCGCGAAAAGGCCAGGCCGTGGGCCCTTGCCAGGGCGTCCACCACCCGGAAGCCGACGTTGTGACGGTGCCGGGCATATTCCGCTCCCGGATTGCCCAGGCCTATCACGAGGGCCAGTGACTGCGTGGCATCTCGCTGGGACACGTCAGTCCTCGTAGACCCCCATGCTTTCCCTGCCGCGGCGGACCAGCCCGCGGACCAGGGAGACGATCCCGCCCTTGAGGCCAAAGAGCAGCCCGATAGCGACAAAGGCCGCCAGCGTGGCGCCCGCGCCCCAGCAGGCCGCGCCGCTGACGCTGGTGAAGGGCATGTCGGACGGCTCCGGGGTGTCGGTGGGCGAAGAGGTGGGCAGGGGCGTGCTCGTCGGCCGTGGCGTGGGGCTGGACACCGTCGGCACGGCAATGAGCACCGTCGGCGTCGGCGCCGGGGTGTCTGTCGCCCGCGACGGGGTGGGCGTTACGGCTGCCTCGGGGGTGGGCGTGTCGGTGGGAAAGGTGTTGGACACCTGGACGCCCCGCACAAAGTATTCGTCATAGTTACCGTCGAGGCGCACGACGCGCAGGCGCAGGCTGTAGACGCCGTCAGGGATCAGGGTCGTGTCCCAAAGCCCCAACCGGCCCTGGATCACGGGCACGCCAAAGGGAGAGCCTCCGATGGGCGTCCATGAGTCGCCAGGGTTGGGCTCGGGCCCGTAGTGAAGCTCGTATTTCTGAAATTGGTCGTGGGCGGCGCTGCCTTCAATGGGCACCTGGCCCCGAACCTGTGCGCGGTCGCGGGGTGAGGTTATCTGACCCACCGGCTGAGCCAGAGCGAGCCCCGCAGGGATCGCCAGGCAGAGCAAGAGCCACACGATTGGTACGATGCCGGCAATAGTCCTCTTCATCAATCACATCCTCCGCACGATGGGAGCAGCTTACAAGTGTAGCACAGAACAGGTGGTATGACAAAACGGGAGGTGTTTAAAGGACAATGGCTACAACAGGTCGAGGGCCAGCTTGACGGCAAATCCGAGGAGAAAGAGGCCCACGGCGCGGTTGAGCCACAGGCTCAGGCGCGGCGAGAGCGCCCGCTCCAACAGGTGGCCCGCCAGGGCTATGCCCGTGAGAAAGATCAGGGTGGCGACCACGCAGCCGGTGGCAAACAGCGCCACGCCGCCGGTGCCGCCCTCGAAGGTGCGGGCCGACATCATGGCGCCCAGCACCCCGGCCCAGAAGAGGATGGTCAAGGGGTTGGTCATGGTCAAGCCGGCGCCAAAGCTGAAACTCCTGGCCAGCGAGCCGCTGTGTTGCTGGCGCTCCACCGGCCCGGGACGCGATAGCAGGTAGCGCATGCCGAAAAAGAGGAGCAGCGCGACGCCCGCCAGGCCAACCACGAGGCGCGCGGCTTCCACCTGGAGGAGCGCCGAGACGCCGAGCACCGACAACAGGATGTAAAAGGCATCCACCAGGGCCACGCCCCAGACCATGGAAAAAGCGTGGCGAAAGCCCTGGGTCAGGCCCTTGTGCAACACGGCGACGCACACCGGCCCGACCGAGATCTGCAGCAGCAGGCCGAAACCCAGCCCCTCGAATAGTTCTTTCATGCCCTGGCTCTCCGTGGCCGCGGCGCGTTCCCCTGGCCGCGAGGCGGTCGTTGCCCCGCACTGCCGGCCATGCAAGGTGGGCCGCTGCAAGGCCATCTCGCAGCGGCCCACCCTGCAGCAGCCGTGATCCTATCCGTGAATGACGACCTCGGTGCCCACCGATGCCCAGGTATAGAGCCAGGCGGCGTCGGCCTTGGTCAGGTTGATGCAGCCGTGGCTCATGGGCCGGCCAAAGTTGCTGTGCCAGTAGGTGCCGTGGAGGGCATAGCCGCGGTAGAAGAACATGCTGTGCGGCACGCCGGTCAGATAGTAGCCGGGGCCCGACATGGTGATGCTGGGGTACTTGGCATAGATGCGAAAGCGGCCGGGAGGCGTGGGGTACTGGGGCAGGCCCGTGGAGACGATCATGGCCCGCACCACGGTGTTGCCCTCGTAGGCCCGCACCGTCTGCTCGCTGAGGTCGACGTCGATCCAGCGGGTGCCGCCGGTTGAGGGAGCGCTCCAGCCGCCGCCACCGGTCGACGAGCCCGACACCCGCAGCCTCTGCCCGACATAGATCAGGTTGGGGTTGCCCAGGCCATTGGCCGCGACGAGGGCCGAGACGCTGGTGCCATAGCGCCGGGCGATGCTCGCCAGCGTCTCGCCGCGCTGCACGACGTGGATGCCGCCGCTCGACGGGGCGGACGTTCCGCCGCCACCGGCCGACGAGACGGACACCCGCAGCCTCTGCCCGACATAGATCAGGTTGGGGTTGCTCAGACCGTTGGCCGCGGCCAGGGCCGAGGCCGTGGTGCCATAGCGCCGGGCGATGCTGTACAGCGTCTCGCCGTAGCCGACGACGTGCACCCCGCCGCTCGACGCGGCCGGCGCGCCGCCCCCGGGGATGGACAGGCGCTGGCCGACCCAGACAAAGTTGGCGTTGCGGAGCCCGTTGGCCTGCACAAAGGCCTGTACTGTCGTGCCATAGCGAGCGGCAATGCTCGAGAGGGTTTCTCCGCGCTGGACCACGTGCACCTGCCCCTGGGCAGCGGCGACCGGCGGCAGGAGCAACAGGCAGGCGATCAGGGCGATGGCGGTGGCGAGCCGGGCTCGCGTACTCGTGTTGGTCCTCATGCTGCAATCTCCTCTAGAGGTCAGGAGACCTGGCAGGTGGGTCCTGTCAGGTCTCTATGCCGGAATGAGCGACGACGTGCGGCTGCGATGTCGATTGCGGCAAGTATACCTCAAAGCGGCCAAAAAGTCAACATAAGGGTTCTGCTCGCGATGCTTCTTTTCGGCGCGTCGCGCTCCGGCGCAGGGCGAGGGCCAGGGCTGGCGCTGCCGGCGAACAGGATCAGGGAGAGGGCAAAGAGGGTCGCGAGAAACCAGCGGGACCCGCGAGTGTCCGGCGCTCTTATGCTGGTGCCCTGTTCGGGGTAAGCCACGACCGGCATGGACCTACCCCCCGGCCAGCACCTGGGAGATCATGTTGCCCACGAACCAGGAGCCGCTGTCCGAGAGGATTAGCTCGTCACCGCCGGGGCCCGGGGCCAGGAACAGCAGCTCCTGCCACAGGCCGGCCAGCCCCGGGCCGGCCACGTCGTGCAACAGGGAGCGCGGCACGCGGCCGACCATGAGCGCGGTCTCCAGCGGCTCGAGGCGGTTCTCCGCCGCGCTGCGGCGCAGCCCGCCCTGGAGCCCGGGGAAATCCTCGTCCACGGCGCGGCGGTAAGGGGCGTAGGTGGGATGGCGATAGTGATAGTCGCCAAAGCGGCCGTCGGCGATGGTGCCCAGGGCCAGCAGATCCTCGCCCCGCTCGGGAAAGGTAAAGTAGAGATTGGTGTCGCGGGGGCGGGCAAAATGGTTGTAGGCTGTCTTGAGGTAGCCC
>DAOUHB010000094.1:0-13930 GCA_034428935.1 Anaerolineae bacterium
GTCCCCGCCCACGCTGGACGAGGCCACGGACAAATCAGTTCCCAATCGGAGGTCAATATGAGTCGCAAGCGCATGCCGCTGTGGCTGCAGGGGCTGGCAGCCGTTGCCTTGATCCTGGCCCTGGGGGCCGGGCCGGGAGGAGTCGCGGCGCAGCCGCCCGGCGTCGACATTCGCGTGAACCGCGTCGTGGCGTCGGGCCTGGACAGGCCCGTGCTGGTGACCCACGCCGGAGACGGATCGGGCCGGCTGTTCGTCGTCGAACAGGGGGGCCACATCCGCATCGTCGAGGATCACGCCCTGCTGCCCGTTCCCTTCCTCGACCTGAGCCAACTGGTGATCTCGGGCGGCGAGCAGGGGCTCCTGGGCCTGGCCTTCCACCCGGAGTACGCGTCCAACGGATACTTTTACGTCAATTACACGCGGGTAGAGGATGGGGCGACGGTCGTCGCCCGCTACAGCGTCTCGGCGGCCGACCCCAACGTCGCCGACCCGGGGAGCGCCGTGCCGATCCTGACGATCCCCCAGCCGGCGCCCAACCACAACGGCGGCCACCTGGCCTTTGGACCGAACGACGGCTACCTGTACATCGGCATGGGCGACGGCGGCGGAGCGGGCGACCCGGACGAAAACGCCCAGGACGTCGCCACACTGCTGGGGGCGCTGCTGCGGCTGGACGTGGACGGCGGCACGCCCTATGCCATCCCGGCCGACAATCCCTTTGCCGCCACCGCCGGCGCCGACGAGATCTGGGACTATGGCCTGCGCAATCCATGGCGCTTTTCCTTCGACCGGGATACAGGAGACCTGTACATCGGCGACGTGGGGCAGGCCGCGTGGGAAGAGATCGACTACCACGGGGCCGGCACCCCGGGCGGCGTCAACTTTGGCTGGGACTGCCGGGAGGGCGCCCACGACTACGAGTTCACCGCCGAATGCGCCGCCGCGACGCTGACGGACCCCATCGCCGAGTACGACCGGGCGGCAGGACAGGCCGTGACGGGCGGCTATGTGTACCGCGGCGCGGCCTACCCCGACCTGCAGGGCCGCTACTTCTTTGGCGACTATTCGCAGGGCAAGATCTGGAGCATGGTCAAGACCGGCTCGAATCCCGACACATGGTCGGCGCCCGATCTGGAGCTGGACACCGACCTGAGGATCAGCTCCTTCGGCGAGGACGAGGCGGGCGAGCTGTACGTGGTCGACCTGGCGGGCGGCACCGTCCGCCAGATCGTGGACGCCAACGCCCCGGCGTGGTTCTTGTGGCTGCCGCTGGTGGCCCGGGGGGAGACGCTGTAGGACCTCTGCCCCCAACCCCCCCTCCCCTGCGAGGGGAGGGGGGCAAACTCACCTAACTCCTGCTGCCCCCAACGCCCAGGGCTTGCTGCAAGGTCGGCCGCTCCCTAGAAGGCTCCGGCGGGATCTGGCGATCCCGCCGGAGCCTACAAGAGTTTGGCCCAACGTCAATAGACAACGCCACAGGCTTTTTGCAAGACAGTCGGGTTGCTGCAAAGTCGGTCCCGTTGCCTGGGATCGCCGAGCGCCGGCTCGGCCTTTCTCTCTACATGCAATCTGCCGAGCTGGTGCTCGGCCCTCCCAGCAGTAGTCAAGAGACTATGCAACAACCGTACCGGGGGAGAGGTGCCCACTAGACCCCCGCGGAAAAGCGTGCTATAATCGACGGGCCAATCACAGCGAGGAGGCAAGAGACCCGATGAACGACAAGCTCGAAGAGCTCAAGACGCGCCTGGGCGAGATCGCGGACCTGACCAATGCCGCCGCCATCCTCTCCTGGGACCAGCAGACGTACATGCCGCCCGGAGCCACCGAGGCGCGAGCCGCCCAGTTGACCACGCTGCGCAAGCTGGCCCACGAGCGCCTGGTGGCGGACGAGGTTGGGCGGCTGCTGGACGAGCTGGCAAGCGACACGGCCGATCTGGATCGCGACTCGTACGAGGCCAGCCTGGTGCGCGTGACCAGGCGCGTCCGCGACCGCCAGGTCAAGCTGCCCACCGACCTGGTGGCCCGCCTGAGCCGCGCCCAGGCCCTGGGCCGCCATGCCTGGGAAAAGGCCCGCGCCGCTTCGGATTTCTCGATCTTTTTGCCGCACCTGGAAGAGCTGGTCGACCTGGCGCGGGAGACGGCCGAGGCCCTGGGCTACGAGGAGCGCATGTACGACGCCCTCCTGGACCGCTTCGAGCCCGAGATGAAAACCTCCCAGGTGGAAGCCCTCTTTGCCGAACTGAAAGCCGGGCTGGTGCCCCTGGTGCAGGCCATCGCCGAGCGTCAAGACGCCGTGGACGACTCGTTCCTCACCGGCGAGTTCGACGTGGACCGCCAGTGGGAGCTTGGCCTGGAGATCGTCAAGAAGATGGGCTACGACCTGAACCACGGCAGGCAGGATCGCACGGCGCATCCCTTTACCATCTCGTTCACCCCGGCCGACGTGCGCATCACCACCCGGCTCTACCCCGACCAGTTCAAGCCGGCGCTGTTCGCCACTATCCACGAGGCAGGCCACGCGCTGTACGAGCAAGGCATCAGCCGGGCGCTGGACCGCACGCCGTTGAGCGATTCGGCATCGCTGGCGGTACACGAATCCCAGTCGCGCATGTGGGAGAACGTCGTGGGGCGCAGCCGCGGCTTCTGGACCTACTGGCTGCCCCGCCTGCGCCAGACCTTTGCGCCGCGACTGGACGGGGTCAGCGACGAGGCCTTTTACCGGGCCATCAACCGCGTCCGGCCGTCGTACATCCGCGTCGAGGCCGACGAGGTGACCTACAACCTGCACATCTTCTTGCGGTTCGAGATAGAGAACCTGATGCTCGAGGGCAAGGTCCGCCTGGCGGACCTGCCGGAGCTGTGGAACGCCAAGATGGTCGAGTTCCTGGGCGTGCGGCCGCCGGACGACAGCCTGGGCGTGCTGCAGGACGTTCACTGGTCGTCGGGGCTCCTCGGCTACTTTCCCACCTATGCCCTGGGCAACCTGCTCTCCGCCCAGTTCTACCAGCAGGCAGTGTCGGAAGTGCCCGAGATCCCGGTCGAGATCGAGAGGGGCGAGTATGGCTCGCTGTTGGGCTGGATGCGGGACAAGATCCACACCCGGGGCGCCACGGACACGCCGGCCGAGTTGGTGCAGCGCATCACCGGCGGGCCCATGCGCACGGAGCCCTTCCTGCGGTACGTGAGGCAAAAGTACGGCGAGATCTACGGGATTGCGGTCTAGCGTAGCAGCGAATCGTAGACGGCGCAGGTTTCGGCGGCGGCCAGGTCCCACGAAAAACGGGCCGCCTGCCTGAGGCCCCGGCGCCGCATGTCGGCCTGGAGGGCGCTGTCGCTCCATACGGTGCGGATGGCCTCGGCCATGGCGTCCAGGTCGTAGGGGTCAAAGTAGAGGGGCGCGTCGCCGCCGATCTCGGTCAGGCTGGACGTGTCGGAGGACAGCACCGGCGCGCCGCAGGCCATGGCCTCCAGCAGGGGCAGGCCAAAGCCCTCGTACACCGAGGGCAGGATGGCGACGGTGGCCGCGTTGTAGAGCAGGGGCAGGTCGCGCGCCGGCACGTAGCCCGGAAAATGCACCAGGTCGGCCATGCCCAGCTCGTCCAGCTTTCGAAAAAAGTCCTCGTACAACCAGCCCTTGCCGCCCACGGCCACCAGGGGAATGGCCAGCCCCTCGGCGCGGAGGCGGGCCAGCGCTTCGACGAGGCGCGTCAGGTTCTTGCGCGGCTCGATGGTGCCCACGTGGATGAGAAAGCGCTGGGGCAGGCCATAGTGGCTGCGGGCGTCCTGCACCAGGCGATCGGGCGCGAGGGTGAACTCGGGCGAGGCCGCCTCGTGGATGACCGTGATCTTGGCCGGATCGACCTTGTAGTGGGCCACGATGTCGCGCTTGCTCCATTCGGAGACGGTGATGATGGCCGAGGCGCGTCGGCAATAGAGGGGCATGGCGGCGTTCAGGTACCAGAAGTTGAGGCGCTTCTGGTGCTCGGGGAACAGCTTGAAGATCATGTCGTGCACGGTCAGGACCGTCGGAATGCCGCGCAGGGGCAGCAACAGGTGCTCCGTGGCGTGGAACAGCTCCGCCCCGGGCAGCATCCGGTCGAAAGAGACGCGGGACAGGTGAGCCATCCAGACGGCCATGCGCCACGGCTTGTAGCCGGCCCGCAGCGTGCGCGCCGGGACCCACTCCAGCCCCTCGGGCGGCCAGGTGTGCGGGCCGCGGTTGTAGAACAGGGCAAAGCGCTCCGGATCGCGACGAAGGAGGGCGCGGGCCAGGCTCTCCGAATAGCGCCCCAGCCCTGCCTTGCCGTGCACCGCCGACGAGACGTCGATATAGATCGCCATCGTGATCTCTGATACCCCCAGTGAGCCACCGCCATTCTACCATGCCTGGCGCCAGGCCGCAAGCTGCCGCGAGGGCACTGCCAGCCGGCTGGACGGCGCGCTCAAACTTGATCTCCCCCGCCGATTGGGCTATAATACCTCGAACCCAAAGGAGGGAGCATGAAGCTTTCCATCATCGTGCCAGTGTACAACGAGCGTGCTACCCTATCCGAGATCCTGCGCCAGGTGCGGGCCGTGGAGCTTCCCGGCATGGACAAAGAGATCCTGGTCGTGGATGACGGATCGACCGACGGGTCGCGCGAGATCGCGGCCCAGGAGGCCAATGGCAACGAAACACGGGCCTTTTTCCACGAGACAAACCGGGGCAAGGGCGCGGCGGTGCGAACCGGCATCGATGCGGCCACCGGCGACATCATCCTCATCCAGGACGCTGACCTCGAATACGATCCCCGCGACTATCCGGCACTCATCCGGCCCATCGTCGAAAAACGCGTGGTCGTGGTCTATGGCAGCCGCTTCCTGGGCCCGCGAAAGGCCATGCTGTTCTGGCACATGCTGGGCAACAAGCTGCTGACCCTCACGACCAATGTCCTCTACAACGCCATCCTGAGCGACATGGAGACGTGCTACAAGTGCTTCCGCGCCGACGTGGTCAAGAACATCCCCCTGCGCTCCCGGCGTTTCGAGTTCGAGCCCGAGATCACGGCCAAGATCCTCAAGCGCGGGCACCGCATCTTTGAGGTACCCATCTCTTATTACGGGCGCGAGTTCTACGAAGGCAAGAAGATCAGTTGGCGCGACGCACCCATCGCCTTCTGGACACTCCTGAAGTATCGGTTTGTGGAGTGACGTGTTCCGCCGTTCCCGCTCGCCGGTGCTCGTGGCCGCCGTCTTGATGGTGAGCATGGGCCTGCGACTGGCGCCCTGGGGCCAGAACCGATTCCTGGAGGACGAGGCGCTGTACGCGGCCTGGGGGCTCCAGATTGCGACGGGCGCCGATCCCATGCTGGACGGCGAGCCGGTGGACAAGCCGCCTCTCTACCCCTACGTCCTGGCCGCCAGCTTCCGGCTGACGGGCAGCACCCAGGGCGGCCGGGCGGCGGAAACGGCGGCCCGCCTGCCCAGCCTGCTGGCCAGCGTGGCGAGCGTCGCCCTGGTCTATGCCCTGGCGCGGGCGCTCTATCCCGGCCAGCAGGATGATGGCCTGCCGGCCCTTGCGGCGCTGCTGCTGGCCCTGTCGCCCTTTGACGTTCTCTTTGCCTCCACCGCCTTTACCGATCCGCTGCTGGTGGCCCTGGGACTCGGCGCGCTCCTCGCCGCGGCGCGGGGCAGGGCCGGCACGGCGGGGCTCCTGGCCGGCCTGGCAGCGGCGACCAAGCAACAGGGGCTGCTCTTTCTGCCCCTCGTCGTGGCCGCCGGGGCCCTGGGGCCCGGGCTGCGGCGAGGAGGGCTGCTGCGCCTCGGGCTGGGGTTCGCCCTGGTGGCCGCGGCCGTCCTGGGCTGGGACGCGGCGCGGGTGCAGCGGCCGGGCTTCTGGCAGCAGAGCCTCATCGCCTACGGGGGGCTGGCGCCTGTGCAGGGCGAGGCGCTGGCGGAGCGCGGGGCCGCCTGGCTGCAGCTCGTCGGCTCGTTCTGGACCTCGCCCTGGGTCAACGGCATCGCCGCTGCCGTGCTGGCCGCCTGGATCATCCTGGCGGCCGCCGGGCGGGCGCCACGCCCGACGAGGATGGACACCGTCCTGGGCCTGTTCTTCCTGGGCTACCTGGCCCTCCACTGGCTGCTGACCTTCCAGGTGTGGGATCGCTACCTGCTGCCCCTGGTTCCCCTGGCTGCCCTCCTCGTGGCCCGAGGCGTCGTGACCCTGGCCCGCTCCCTGGCGCGGGCGCCGGGTGCGGACCGGCGAGGAGTGGGACGGGCGGGCGTCGTGGCCGCCGGACTGGCCTTTGCCGTGGGCCTGGCCGGGCCCCTGGTGCAGGCCACGAACAGCGGCCTGCCCGTGGGCGGCGATCACGGCGCCTACGACGGCATCGACGCGCTGGCGGCGGCCATCCGCGCCGAGGCCCCGGCCGGCTCGGTGCTCTACCACCACTGGCTGGGCTACCACTATCGCTTTTACCTGCACGGGGCGCCCCTGCGCCTGCATTGGTATCCCGACGTGCAGGACCTGGTCCACGACGCGACGGTCTATCGCCGCGAGCAGCGCTACATCGCCTTCCCCAGCTTTCGCGACGGCAGCGCAGCCGCGGAAGCGTTGCAGGCGGCGGGCATGGAGCTGCTCCCGGCCTACGAAACCCGGCGGCGCGACGGCACCGCGTCGTTCCGCCTCTACCGGCTGGCAGGGCCGTAGAACCTGCGCACGGGCTGCATGTGGGAAGCGCTGAAGCGGCTGCTCAGTCCTGAATACCTGGCCGTGGCCGATCCCGGGCCGATGGGCGGGCTGTGGGTGCTGTACGTCGCCCTGGGCCTGCTGTTTGCCGCCGGGCTGGCCTGGTCGGCCTGGCTGGTGGCGTCGGCCGCGGCCTCGTCCTCGGCCCGGTCCGGCCCGCAGGGTTCTCAACCGCACGAAGGGGGGACGGCAGCCTCGACGGCGGGAGCCATGCCTCTCCTGGCGTGGCTGGAGCTGTGGATTTGCCTGGCGGGGTTGGCGACGGTTGTCGGGCGGTTTCTGGGCTGGCCCGGCTGGTCGGCCCGCATCTGGCCCTATTCCCTGGCGGTACTGGCCGTGGCGGGGGCGGCCGTGATTCGGTGGCGCGATTTACCTATCCCCCCCGGCCCCCCTTCCCGGCGCGGGAAGGGGGGAGCAAGCTCCCCTAACCTGGACTCCCCTCCCCTCGCAGGCACCTGTCCCGCACCGTCCCGACGGTCCGGCGTCGGGAGCGTCAGGAGGCCGGGGGAGAGGTCGCGCGTGGCGCTGCTGGTGCTGCTGCACCTGGCGGGGGTGGCGCTGGTGGTGGGGCGGCGGTACGAGTTGCCGGTGTGGAGCGCGCCGCTGGTGCTAGCGGCGTTGCTGGCGCCGCAGGCGCCGCTCGTGGCCCGGCGGCGGGCGCTGTCGTGGTGGGCGCTGGCTCCCCTGTTCATCGCCTACGGCGCCACGCTGCTGTGGCTGGCCTACCGGGCGCTGGACATCACCATCGTGGGCTGGCAGGGGCTCATCTTTCCCAACCCGTTCTTCTCGCTGTTCTACCTGGACGGCATGATCCTGGGCAGCGTCGCCTGGTCGTTTATATGTCAGCTAAGATGGACGGCGGCGAGCCTGGGGCGGCCCGGCGCGGTGGCCCGCTGGGCGACGGCCGGCGTCCTGGTGGTGACGCTGGCCTGGGCCGGGACGGTGTACCTGGGCAAGCGGACCCACGGCGCCACGGCCAGCGATCCCTACGCCTACGCCCAGATGGGCGTCGACCTGGCGGAAAACGGGACCTTTATGCACCGTTTCGAGCTGTTCCAGGAGGTGATCCCCCTGGGCATCGCCTGGGCGCCGCTCCAGCCGGTGGGCTATCACATTCCGCGCAACGACCTGGGCGACTGCCCCAGCGTGTGGGCCACGGGCGCCTCGGCCCTGCTGGCCGCCGGCTACCTGGTCCTCGGCGAGGTCGGACTTTATGTCACGACGCCTATCGTCGCCCTCCTGGCGCTGGCCGCCACGTGGGCCCTGGCGCAAGAGGTCCTGCGGGCCGAGCCGCGTGGGGTGCGCTACCTGGCGGGCGCCGTGGCTATGGCCCTGCTGGCGACGTCGCCCGAGCAGGTGGACCGCCTCCTGGTGCCCATGGCCGACGCCGCCGCCATGCTCTTCACGGTGCTGTTCCTGTTCTTCTTGTTGCGGGCCGCGCGGGCCGTGGAGGACCAGCCGAGCCGGCGGCTGGCCGGCTGGCCCTACTGGCTCCTGGCCGGCGTGGCCTTTGCCTGGGCCTACTGGGTGCGGCACACGCAGCTCGTGCTGGCCCTGGCCGTGGTGGCCTGGCTGGGCTGGGCGTGGCGATCCGGGAAGCGGGGAGCCGGGCTCCGGGGCGTGGCGCTGTTCGGCGTCGCGGCGGCCGTGGCAGCCCTGCCGGATATCGCCTACCGCTGGCGGGCCTTCGGCGGGCCGCTGGCGACCGAGACGACCGAGCTGCCGTTGATGGCCGTGGGGAACGTGGGAGCCGTGGCCTGGGAGATGCTGCGCGCGGCGCTGGCCGCCGGCGAGTGGGGCTACCTGTTCCCCCTGGCCCTGTATGGGGGCTACCGGCTGCTGCGGGCGCCCGGCCGCGACACGCGGCGGGCGGTGCTGGTGCTGGGCACGGCCTTTCTCGCCGTGCTCCTGGTCCACCTCACCTACAGCGCCCTGCGCCTGCGAGACCTCATCTCCCTCTTTCCCCTCGTAGACCTGGCGGTGGCCTACGGGGCCGTGGCCCTGGCGCGCCGTGCCTGGACGCGGCCGGCCGGGCACCGGGCCCTGCCCGGTGGGGCCACCCTGGGCACGGCCGCGGCCGCCGTGGCCGTCGTCGGCTGGATCGTGTTTAGCCTGGCGCTGGCCCGCTGGGCAATGATCGACAACCTCTGGCGGCGGGGCTGGGCGTCGTTTGGCTACATGCGGCCCGAGCACCGCGCCTCCTTCGAGACGCTGGAAGCGCTGACGCCGCCCGAGGCGGTGGTGGGCGCCTCGCTCAACGCCGGCGCCGTGGCCCTCTACAGCGACCGCGATCCCATCCGGCCCTACGATAGCTGGACGGCGGAGGAATGGGAGATCTTTGTGCAGGCCATGCAAGACCGCGGACGCCCCGTCTACCTGCTGGACGACGGCGGCCTGATGGAGGCGTTCATCGCCCAGGAGGCGGCCCGGCACCGCCTGGTGCCCATCGCCGAGCTGACCCTGCCCATCTTTTACGCCGAGGGCCGGGAGAGCGGCTGGCTCTACCGGCTGGAGGGGGAACGATGAAAGAGCGACCTAACCCCCCTGGCCCCCCTTCCCGGAGCGGGAAGGGGGGAGCAAGCTCCCCTCCCCTCGCAGGCACCCGTCCCAACGGCGGACGGCGTCGGGAGGAGGACCCAGGGGGCCGGATCGCACCTGTCCCCCTGCACCCGACGCACCCTGGCACTGCCCGCCAGGGCAAGTGGGACGGTGTGGCGGACGCACCGTCCCGATGGTCCGGCGTCGGGAGCGTCAGGAGGTGGGGGGAGAGGTCCCTCGTACTTGCCCTGGGGGGGCTGGCGGTGCTGTTCTTCTGGAAGATTGCGCTGACCAACCGGGTGCTGGCCGGGGTGGACGTGTTCGGCTATTTCTATCCGTACCGCGACGCGGTGTCAGAGGCGCTGCGGCAGGGGAGGCTTCCCCTGTGGAATCCCTATCTGTTTATGGGGGCGCCGCTCCTGGCCAACTCCCAGGCCGCGGCCTTTTACCCGCTGCACTGGCCGCTCCTGTGGCTGGAGGCGCCAGCGCAGGTGGCGTGGAGCATCGTGCTGCACGTCTGGCTGGCGGCGGCGGGCACGTTTCTGTTGGCGCGGCGGGCCCTGGGCCTGGGGCTGCCGGCGGCGCTGGTGGCCGGGGCGGTCATGGGGCTGGGCGGGTTCCTGGGCGCCCAGGTGGAGCACGTCAACCAGCTCAACGCCTCGGCCTGGCTGCCCTGGCTGCTCCTCTTCCTGGAGGTGGCCCTGCAGCGCGGGCGCCGGCGCTGGCCGGCCGAGCTGGCCGCCTACGGAGTCGTGGCCCTGATATTTCTGGCGGGGCACACCCAGGCGTCGTACATCGTCCTGATGGCGGCCTGGGGCTATGCCCTGCTGCGGGGCTGGGACGACTTCCGGCAAAAGCGCTGGGGGCCGGGACTGCGGGGGGTTTTCGTGGCGGCCAGGGCCACCCTGGCCGGGGCGCTGATGGCCTTGGGGCAACTGGCACCCACCTTCGAGCTGTCGCAACTGTCGACGCGCAGCGGCGGGCTGCCCTACCAGGAGGCCGCCTCGTTCTCCCTCAAGCCGGCGCTGGTCTTCAAGGCGTTCCTGCCGCCGTATCTATGGGAGCCGCCCTTTAGCGAGTACGTGGCTTACGTGGGGGTTGCCGCGCTGCTGCTGGCCGCCCTGGGCGCGTGGGCCATCGCGCGGCGCCGGCGGCCGGGGGGCGTCTTTGTCGTCCTGGCGGCCGCGGGCGTGTTCCTGGCCCTGGGCGCCTACAACCCGGTATATTATGTCCTGTACAAGGTCGTGCCCGGCATGGACCTGTTTCGCGCCCCCGCGCGCTGGCTGCTGCTCTACAGCCTGGGAGCCGCGGTGCTGGCCGGGGTCGGGCTGGAGACGCTGCGGTTGCGGCGCGGCTGGCGGGCCGGGCTGGTGCTGCTGGTGCTGGTCGAGCTGTTCCTGGGCAGCCGGCGCCTGGCCTACAACCGGCCCACCGCCCCCGCGGCCTACGACTCGATGCGCACCGCCCCCAGCCACTTGCTGGCCGACCAGGAGGGCGAGCCCTTTCGCTTCTTGAGCATGTCGGACATTCTCTACGACCCGGGCGACATGGGCGACCTGCGGGCCATGTACGGCGACTGCCTGAGCGAGGGCGAGCTGTACGACCTGCTGGTGGCGACCAAGATGAAAGAGGTGCTGGCCTACAACCTGCCGCTCCGCTACCGGCTGTCGAGCGTGGACGGCTACGACGGCGGGCTGCTGCCCACCGGCCGCTACGTCACCCTGGAGCGGCTCTTCCTGGACGAGGACGAGATCTGGCCCGATGGCCGGCTGCGGCAGCAGCTCCGCCAGGTGCCCGACCCCCGGCTGCTTTCGCTCCTGAACGTCAAGTACGTCATCACCGACAAGACCCAGGACGCCTGGATCGACGGCGTCTTTTACGACCTGGAGCACACCGTGCCCCTGGGCGAGGTCCGCATCGACGGCCTGCCCGACATGGAGGCCACCCACCTGGGCGTGGTGTCGTACCTCAGCGGCACGGTGGGCATCGAGGACGGGACGCCCGTGGCCCGGGTGGTGGTCACCGGCACGGAGGGCACCGTGGCGACGGCGACCCTGCGCGCCGGCGACGACACGTCCGAGGGCCGCTACCGGCCGGGGAGCGTGGCCCACCGCCAGGCACGGGCCGGGCACGCGTGGCGCGACGACCCGGAGGGCAGCGATTATGTCACACTCCTGGACCTGGGGCAGGCCATGCACCCGGCGGCCGTCAGCGTCCGCTCGCTGCTGCCGGGCAGCTCGGTGTTCCTGCGGGGCATGAGCCTCGTGGACGACCGGACCGGCGCCCATCGCACCTTGCAGGTGCATCCCGCCTACGAGCTGGTGCACTCGGGCGACGTCAAGATCTTTCGCAACCGCGAGGTGCTGCCGCGGGCCTTTGTCGTGCACCGCGCCCGCCTGGTGGCCGGCGACGAGGAGGCCCTGGCCCTGCTCCGCGACGCGGCCTTCGACCCCGCCCGGGAGGTCCTGCTGGCCTCGGGCCGTGAGCTGGCCGGCCCCGAGCCGGCGGCGGCGCCAGAGGCCGAAATCGTGAGCTACGGCGAGGACGAGATCCAGATCCGGGCGCGGCTGGACGCCCCCGGCTACCTGGTGGTCACCGACGGCGACGACGGCGGATGGGCCGCGGAGGTGGACGGGCAGGAGGCGGCCATCGAGCGGGCCGACATCTACTTCCGGGCCGTCTACCTGGAGGCCGGGGAGCACACGGTGACGATGCGCTACCGGCCGCCGGTGGTGGTCCTGGGCCTGGCCGTCAGCCTGGTTTCCATCGGCGCCTGGCTCCTGGCCCTGATCCTGGCGCTCCGGTCTGCGCGCCGGCGGCCGGCACCGCCCGCCTGAGCCACGCTCTGCCGCCCGCGCCGGCGCCAAATATGTATCGCCACATATATCCGCCATCTGTATCCAGATACATAGACATGCTTCTTTGCCTATGATACCCTTGTAGACAATTAAAAGCGGCAAGCCTGTCGCCCGCCCGCCCGGGGCGCTCACCGCAGAGACCGTGAACGGTACCGTCGTTTGGTGCCAGACGCGTGCTCTGCGGTTTTGCGTCCCGGCGGGCCGGGGCGCGGCCGGCAGCCGAAAAACCTGGACCAAGTAATCGCGGGAGGGTACATGCAAGGCATATTGGCAAAACGGCACTATCTCGTTGCCGTGCTGCTGGTGCTGCTGCTCAGCTTTTCGCTGGCAGCGTGCGACACGAACAGTATCATGAATGGCACCAATGGCACCAATGGCAACGCAACGTCGGACGGTGAAGAGGGCATCAACGCCGGGTCGGAAGGTGACTCGGACGCAGAGCCCTTCGAGATCCAGGAAGTGCCTGGATCGGACGATGGAAGGACGTCGGGCACGGACGGGGACGCCGATTCGGCCCTGGCGGGCCAGACCCCCGGCACGCCCCCCGACACGGCCATCCAACCCGACGAAGGCATGACCGGCACCGGCACCGCCGAGCCCACCGATGGCGCGACCGGCACCGCTACGGCCGAACCCACAGGCCAGGTGGGGCAGGATGCAGATGCCCAGGAGGTGGCGGACTGCTTTGAGGCGGATCCCCATCCCGTCGGCGAGGTCATCGCCCAGGATTTTGACGCCGACTATGACGAGGTCATGGGCTGGATGTGCGCCGGCTTCTCCTTCGAGGACATTCTCCTGGCCCTCCAGACCTCCGAGCTGAGCGGCCGCCCGGCCGGCGAGATCCTGGACGAGACCGGGAGCCGGAGCTGGTCGTTGATCTGGCAGGAGGCCGGCCTGGCGCCGAGCAGCCCCCAGGGTGACGCCGGCGACGACCTGGACCTCGACGGCGACTCGCAAGACTCGCAGATGACCGCTACGCCCGCCCCCGGCGGGGACGACGACGCGGAAGCGACCACCCCGGAGCCTTTTGGCACTGCCACCCCCGACGCTGACGACGACGCCGACGACAACTCCACGGACCAGATGGACGGCGAGGGCCAGATGGTCTTTGAGGATGGCGCCATGCGCTGGACGGACGACGAGTTCGAGCTGACCGGGACGGTGGTGCGCAAGGACGAGGCCACGCGCACCATCGACCTGAGGGCGCTCAACGAGGAGGGCGTCGAGCAGGTATACGCCTTTGACGTGGGCGAAAACGGCATCTTTGAGGAGGTTGAGGAAGGCGACCGCGTTCGGGTGACCGGCGAGCGCCTCGAGGACGGGACCGTGGTGGCCTACGAGATGCAGGCGTTGCCCGGGAACGTCGCCCAGGACGGCGACGATGACGGTGACGACGATGCCGGCGCGCAAGACCGCCCGGGCAGCGGCGTTTCGCGCCTGGCCCCCGGCGAGTTCGAGTTCCGCGGCACCATCGTCTCCGCCGACCCCGACGAGCGCTCCTTTGAGCTCCAGGTGGCCCCGGCCGGTTCCGGCCTGGACGGCGGCCTCGACCTGGACGACCTCCTGGAAGGCGACGACGATACCAGCACGAGCCCCCTGAGCCCGACGAGCCCTACCACCGGCGCCAACGGGCCGGACGATTCGGACGTGGTGACGGGCACGAACGGGCTGGACGACGCGGACGAAAGCACGAGCGCCAGCCAGCCGGGCCAGGAACGGACCTACACCTTCTACGTCCCCGAGGGCCTGTCCTTCGACGCCTTTGGCGTGGGAGACGTCATCGAGGTCGAGATCGAGCCGCTGGACG